>NZ_JAFIFQ010000018.1 GCF_020831925.1 Alkalimonas sp. | reverse complement strand
AGTGTGGCATTCGCCATGCGAGAGTAGTACACCGCCAGGCACCCAATAAAGCCAAGAGCCCACTCAACCGAGTGGGCTTTTTGCGTTGCAGCGTCTGACGGAGCACTCCGCATGGCAGCCACAGCGCTGCGCTGGCTGTTGTGGCGAGCCTGTATGAGTGTTTCAGCCTAAAGCCATAAGCGTTTGATAGTCTGCCTCAGAGAGTAAACCCCGGTAATGTAATCCCGCCAGTCCTTGCAAGCCACCGGTATGGAAGAAGCTAATGCAGCTGCCTTTAGGAAATGTTCCCTGTGTGATCAACTGGTACAGTGCATGCATCGCTTTACCAGTGTAGATAGGCTCGAGCATGATTTGGTGGCGCTGTCTGAAATCCAGACAAAACTGCAGCAGCCCTGCATCAAAACGGCCATAGCCCTTACCGGCATAGGAAGTCACCAGCTGCCAGTTGCTTGCGTGTTGGCAAAAATGCGTCACCTTATCCGGCAAAGCTGTATCTTTAACCACGGCTATACCAATCACCTGAGCATCTGGGTTACCAAGAGCGAGCCCGGCGATGGTGCCGCCACTGCCGGTGGCTGTGACAATAAACTGGCTCCGCCCATCTGGGGTCATCGTTAAATCAAGCTCACTCACGCCTTGCACACCAAGCTTTGAAGTACCTCCCTCCGGTACCATCAGAAAATCTGGATAGCGCTGCTGCAGCTGAGCCAACCAGTCGAGGTTGTTACGCAAACGATACTCAGTGCGGCTTACCGGAACGAGTTGCATACCTAAGGCATGGCATTGCTTCAGGGTTGGGTTTTTTGCATCCACCTGATCGGTGCGAACCATGCCAATAGATAACATGTTGTGTTGCTGGCATGCTGTGGCTGTGGCTGCAAGGTGATTAGAAAAAGCACCACCAAAGGTCAAGATACCCTTTTTACCTTGCTGCTGGGCCAGTTTAAGCGGATAGTGAAGTTTGAGCCGTTTGTTTCCGGAGAGTGCATCTGTTGACCGAGCAGCTTGATATAACCACAGCTTAAGTTGATGCTGATCAAACAAAGGATCGTAGATTTGTTGCCAGTTATTTGCTGGCTTCTTGTTCATCATGCTAAGCTGAACCTGAAAGATACCTGAATACAATCACAACAATAATAAAGTCGTTTATTATAGCGGCTTAGCAAACAGGTTATAGCGTTTATGTGGGCATCGCTACGAAAGCTTTTCGATAAACAGACGCATCATCATGCTGTTGCTGGTCTGCATTGGCAGGAAGACAGCTGTAGTATTATCGTGCTGACAAAACAAGGTGACTCCATGCAGTGCACCTTTCGGCGCACTCTGAGCTTTCAGGGTGCTGATTGGGCCAAGCCGTTGGAACAGTGTTTAAAAGAACTACCTGCTGTGGCCGATGTTTTGCTGGTACTGGCACCGGAGTTTTATCAGTTGGTGCAAGTTGATAAGCCACAAGTCCCAGAAGCCGAATTAAAAGCAGCTTTGCGTTGGCAATTGAAAGAGTTGGTGAGCTTAGAGCTGGATGATATGCAGTTTGATTATCTGGACTTACCAAGTTCGCACCAGCAACAAATGCCACGCCTACAGTTAGTTGTCAGCAGTCAGGATCAATTGCGAGAGCTGGTTCGTTGTGTCCACCAAGCTAAGCTTCCCATTACTACTATCCTGCCTGAAGAGTGGCTGTTAAAAGACCTCATACCTGCACAGCCTCAACCGACTCTGGTACTTTCGCATCGCAGTGGTCAGGATATTTCCATGATGATTGTACGGGGGGCACAGGTTTGTTTTTCCCGACGTATCCGCGGCTTACAGCAACTGGAACAGCTTAGTCTGGATGCCTTGCAGCAAGGCTACCTGGATACCTTGGGACTGGAAGTGCAGCGCTCCGTGGATTATTTCGAAGGTCAGATGAAGCAAGCGCCTGTGAAACACATGTTTCTGGCATTGGATACCGAACTGCAGGAGAATATCGCTGGCTTTTTCCGCGAACTGGGCTTTGCCAAAGTCGAGTTGATGGATTTCAGTCAGTGGTTTCCAGACTTACCACTTGTGCAACAGGCGCAATTTGCTGTGCCTTTGGCCGCGGCACTTGGCTCGCAAGTATTAGCTGTGCAGGAGATCAAGCTTGAAAACGCACGTTAATTTATTTGAGCAATCATTGCTGCCAGTTGCCGAACAGTGGAGCCTGCCACAGCTTAGCCTGCTACTTGGTGGGTGTGCCGCAGTGTTGTTGCTGCTGTTTGGGAGCATTAGTTACCAGCAGCAGCAGGTCAATAGCCGCCTACAACAATCACAGCAACAGCTGACGCAACAGTTGCAACAACAAGAACAGTTCCAGCAGCTGTTGCAGCAACGAACAGCATCTACAGAATTATTGGCAGCCCAGTCAGCATTGCAAGCACGTATCCAACGTACTGAGCGGATCATGCAGCTACTTCAGCAACAACAGCAACTGCAAGTACGATTTTCTGAGGTATTGGCGCATTTAGAAATAGCCGATGTGCCTGAGCTTTGGCTGAGCGATTTCAAGTTGCAGCAACAGCGCAGCAGCTTTACTGGCTATGCATTACGTTCTGCTGAGGTTCCAGGTTGGTTGTCCCGGTTGGCCCAGCATCCCTACTTTAAAGGACAAAGTTTTCAGCGGCTGAAGCTGGAGCATACCGATGATGCCGGACTTTTGTTGTTCCAGGTTGAGGCGCAGCCGGGGAGTGCTTTATGAACTGGCTGCAGCTAAGAAACAAATTTCAGCAACTGCAACTGCGTGAACGTCGATTGGTATTTTTTGCCAGCCTAGGTTTGTTGGTTTGGTTGATGGTTATTGTACTGCTGGAGCCAGCATGGTTGTCGTTGCAGCAGCAGAGAACGCAGCTGGTCAGTGTTGAGGAACAAGTGAGGCAAACAGAGCTCGGGATCGCTGCTTTGCAAAGCGAGCTAGGCCGTGACATTAACCAGCAACATCGTCAGCGGATCCAGCGTCAGGAGCAGCGTTTGAGCCAGTTGGAGCAGGAGTTGGCTGAGCGCACAGTTCATTTTGTCGGGGCGGATAAAATGCTGCCTATGTTGCAAAGTCTGTTACTTAACGATAGCCGGGTCCGTCTGATGTCATTAAATAGCATGACGCCACAAGCGCTGGCCTATGACGAGAGCCAAGTGCCATTACTATTTGAACACAGTATCCGTTTGGTGATTCAGGGCAACTTCCAAAATCTGACGGAGCTGCTCTCTAGCTTGGAGCAGCTACCATGGCAGCTAGGCTGGCGAAGCTTGCATTACCGAGTGCTCGATCATCCATTGGCTGAACTTTCGATTGAACTTGTCACGGTGGGGGACCATGCAGATTTTATTCAGCTTTAGTGTACTGCTGTTGGTAAGTTTTGCTGTCTGTGCGGATCCTACCAGGCCAGCCAGGGCGATAGCCAGTGCTGCTCAGCAACAAGAGGCAACCAGTCTGCAGTTGCATTTAATACGCTGGCAGGAATCTGGTGCTTTGGCAGTGGTTAATGGGCAACTCCTTAAAGCTGGCGATGAGATTCATGGCTATGTGCTACAGGCCATACATCCTGACCACGTGGTGTTGGCACGGGCAGGTGAGCAACTTCAACTATTTCTATTCCAAAAGATGACACACAATGACGAATAAACCCTATTTCAAGCAGTTAACATTGAGCTGTGCTGTGGCATTGGTACTGAGTGGTTGTCAAGGGATGCAGGTTGGGCATCAGGCTCAGCAGGCAAAAGCTGAGCTGGAGCAAGCCGCAGCAGCACGTTCGCAGCCTGCTACGGCTGAGCCGCGGGCTAGCGTGCCGCCTTCGGTGACGCAAGACTTGCTTAATGCGGCCAGTACCTTGCCAGAGCCTGTGGTGATGCAACCACGCTTTAATGTGGCAGCAACGCAGGTGGAGCTGCCGGATTTCTTTGCGTCGCTGGTTGCCGATACCGATTACAGCATCGCAGTGCATCCGGAAGTGCAAGGGCGTATCAGTTTGAATCTGCGGCAGGTGACACTGCCGGAGGCTTTAGCTGTTGTCCAGGATTTATATGGTTTTGATATTCGTCGGCATGGACGGGTGTACCAGGTGATGCCTGCTGGGCTTCGGACGGAAACCATAGCCGTTAACTACTTGATGTTAAAGCGAAGTGGCTTCTCGGCCATTTCGGTAAACTCTGGTGGGGTGTCGCAAGACATGCGCAGTGGCAACCAACAAGCTGGGCGCTTTGGCCAGCAAATGAGTTCAATGGCTCAAAACCCGATGTTGGGTGGCCAACAGGGTATGCAACAGCAGTTCAGCGGCAGCAATATTCATAGCGAGAGTGAAACTGATTTTTGGAAAGATCTGCAAGGGGCTTTACAGCAGATGCTGGGCTCTGGACCAGAACGTATGGTGGTGGTCAGTCCGCAGGCCGGCTTGGTGACGGTTCGAGGCATGCCTGATGAGATCGCTGCCGTACGTACTTTCCTGGGGGTTGCAGAGCAGCACTTGCAGCGTCAAGTGATTCTGGAAGCCCGTATTATTGAAGTGACTCTGAGTGATGAATACCAGCAGGGTATTAACTGGAGTAATGCGCTGGCTTCTGTGCGCTCTACCGACTTTAATTTCACTACCAGCGGTGTTACACCTGGCAATCCGACCAGTGCGGCCCTCGGTGGGGTCACGGCAATTTCATTTAGCAATGCTGATTTCAATGGTGTGATCAATTTGCTGGAAACTCAAGGCAGTGCCCAAGTCCTATCCAGCCCTAGAGTGACCGCCATCAACAACCAAAAAGCCGTGATTAAAGTAGGCCAGGATGAGTACTACGTCACCAACATTAGCAGTGATACCACTGCCACGGTTGGCGGGACCATTAGTACACCATCGATCGAGTTGCAGCCTTTTTTTTCGGGGATTGCACTGGATGTAACACCACAAATTGACCAGCATGGTCAGGTTATTTTGCATGTGCACCCTTCGGTCACCGAGACTGCCGAGCAAATTAAAACTATCCGCTTAAGCAATGAAGATATTGTGCTGCCATTGGCTCGGAGCAATATTCGTGAATCGGATACCATTATCCGGGCTCGCAGTGGTGAAATTGTGGTGATTGGAGGGTTAATGCAATCGGTCAGCACGGACATGGTTTCACGCACGCCGATCCTTGGCTCAATTCCATTGTTGGGGCAGCTTTTTACCAGCAAGAATACGTTGGAGCAGAAAAAAGAACTGGTAATTTTACTGCGTCCTGTGGTGGTGGAGCCGGAACAATGGCAGCCGCACATTCAGCAGTCGGCAGATAGTTTGAATCGTTGGTACCCTTAGGGGCTGTGCATGTACCTTCAGCACTTTGCACTGTCGCAGTTGCCTTTTAGCCTAACGCCCAACACGGCATTTTATGTGGGCCTTGCACCGCATCAGCAGGCGTTCGAAGTGTTGCAGACGGCACTGACTGCCGGTGAAGGTTTTATCAAGATTATCGGCGAAGTGGGTACCGGTAAGACGCTCTTATGCCGCAAACTGCTGCATACGGCACCAGCTCACTGGCGTCTTGCTTATCTGCCTGATCCGGCCTTATCGCCCATAGAGCTGCGCTGGGCCTTGGCAGCGGAGCTTGGGCTTCAGTATTCAGGTAATATCGATCAACAGCAATTGCATCAGCTGCTGCAACGGCATTTGTTGTTGCTGGCAGCCAGAGAGCAGCAAGTGATCCTGGTGATTGATGAAGCTCAGGCACTGCCTGATGAAACCTTGGAGGCTTTACGTTTACTGACCAACCTGGAAACAGAACAACGTAAATTATTGCAAGTGGTGCTGTTCGCTCAGCCGGAGCTGGATCTGCGACTGGCCAAGCATCAATTTCGTCAGTTGCGCCAACGCATTAGTTTTTCCTACCGTCTGAGGCCAATGACAGTCGCTGAAGTCGCTGCCTATGTGCAGACACGATTAAGTATTGCGGGGAATCCACAACTTCGTTTTAGTCCCTTTGCGCTCAATCGACTGGCCAGTTGTAGTCGAGGGATCCCCCGGCTGGTGAATGTGTTAGCGCATAAGGCCATGATGCTGGCGTATGGGCGAGGTCAGCAGCAGATCAATTGGTGGCATGTCCGCGCTGCGGCAAAAGATACTGAAGATGTACAACCAGAACCTGCTTTCATCTGGTTGTCTGCTGCACTGATGGTTTTCATTCTTTTGGGGACTTTACTCTGGCAGTGGGGGCCTTTATGAGTGTGATCAATCAGATGCTCAAGGATCTGGATAAGCGCAAAGCTGGGGTGAAGCCTGCCCAATCCTTACCGCCACCGGTCGTCGCAGTACGGCATCGCCTGCCGCTGTGGCTGTTGATTGGCCTGGCGGTCATCGTTATTGCTCTGGCACTATGGTGGTTTTGGCCCGGTATCAGCAGCAAGCCAGTGCCCCCTGTTTTGTTGTCGCAGGCTCAGCTACCTGAAGACGCTCCACAGCAGCTGCCGATGGAAGCGTTAGGAAAAGCGCAGCTCAATGAGGCAGATTCGAAGCAACAGTCTGGAACCGAGCAGCGTTCAGTTCAACCCTATGCAACAGAACTGCCACAGCCGACTTCAGAGCCAACACAGATAATAAATCCGGAGCCCGAGGTAGTGGTGGCAGAACAAACGCCCCAGTCTGAACCCTCTAAACCGGTGCAAGCAGCCATAATCAGCGGTGAGGCCAGCGAGCCGGCGTCGCCTCAGTTAAGAGTAGAGCGAGTGACGCTCAGTCCAGCTGAGCAGCAACAACGTCTGAGTCAGCAAGCCCGGCAAGCAGAGCAGGCGGGCCGCGCTTCAGAAGCCCGCGCGTACTGGCAGCAACTGCAGGTTATGGCACCGCAGCAATCCGAGGCCTATGTGGCGCTGGCCAGGATGGCGCAGCAGGGCGGGCATGAAGCCGGCAGCCAGTACTGGTTGCAACTAGGGTTAGAGCAAGGGGCTGATGTTCATCAGCTGGCTCCACTGCTGGCGGCCAGTTATGCCCGGCAGCAGTTGTGGCAGCCCGTGTTGCAAGTGCTAGAGCTACTGCCTGAAACGGGGTTGCGACCGGCAGAGCTCGCCATGCGGGCGGCCGCCTGGCAACAGCTGGGCCAGCATCAGTCTGCTTTGACTGCTTTTGAGCAACTTGGTCAGTTGGAGCCACATCAAGGTCGCTGGTGGTTAGGGATGGCTATAAGCTCCGATGCTCTGGGGCAACGGCAACAAGCAGCCCGACAGTTTCAACGCAGCTTGCAACTTGGGGAGGATCTTACCCCAGCAAGCAAAGATTATATCCGGCAACGGTTACAGGAGCTTAACTAGGCGATGGCTAAACCTAAACTAAAAATGCGGCTGGGTGATTTGCTGGTGCATGAACAGATGATTACTGACCAGCAGCTGGAGCAAGCACTGGCTGAGCAGCGTTTGACCGGCCGCAAGTTGGGTGCCACGCTGATCGATCTAAACCTGCTGCAGGAAGATGAGCTGCTGCATTTTTTAGCGCAGCAGTTAAACGTACCATTTCTCGACTTAAGTCAGCAGCGATTGGATCCGAAGGTAGCGCAGCTCTTGCCCGAAGTGCATGCACGCCGTTCCAGAGCTTTGGTACTGGAAGCCAATGAGCAGCGCGCCTTATTGGGCATGAGCGACCCGGCCGATCTTTCAATTTTAGACCAGCTTGCCCCCATGCTGGCCCCGCGGCAAATTCAGATCGCCGTAGTGCGTGAAAGTCAGCTGATGGAGGCTTTTAACAATCTGTATCGCCGCACCAAAGAGATTGAGAGCTTTGCAACGCAATTAAAAGAAGAGTATGCCGAAACCGGCGAGTTTGACTTCAATGCACTGAATCTGGATACCGAATCCGATACTACCATCGTCAAGTTGTTGCAGTCGGTGTTTGAAGATGCGGTCCAGGTGCGGGCTTCGGATATTCATATTGAACCGGATGAAAAGCTGATCCGCATCCGTCAGCGGGTGGATGGTGTCTTGCAGGAAAGTACGCTGAATGAGGTCAGTATTGCGTCGGCATTGGTCCTGCGACTAAAGTTGATGGCCAATTTGGATATCTCGGAAAAACGTCTGCCGCAGGATGGCCGTTTTCAGATCCAAGTAAAAGGCCATAAGATTGACGTGCGCTTATCTACCATGCCGGTGCAATACGGTGAGTCGGTAGTGATGCGATTGTTAGACCAAACCGCAGGTTTACTGTCGCTGGAACAAACCGGTATGCCGGCTGACTTTATTCGTAAGTTGCGTCAGTTAATAAAAAGCCCACACGGCATGATTTTGGTGACTGGCCCTACTGGCTCAGGCAAGACGACTACCTTGTATGGCTTGCTTAGTGAGCTGAACCAAGAAGGCAGTAAAATAATTACGGTGGAGGATCCGGTCGAATACCGCATTTCCCGTATCAATCAGGTTCAGGTGAACTACAAGATTGGTCTGGGTTTTAGTGAAGTGCTAAGAACTACGTTGCGGCAAGACCCAGATATTATTATGGTCGGGGAAATGCGCGATCAGGAAACCGCTGAAATGGGACTGCGCGGTGCTTTGACCGGTCACCTGGTGCTCTCTACCCTACACACCAATGATGCAGTGACCAGTACATTACGATTAGTGGACATGGGAGCGGCCCCTTACCTGGTGGCCAGCTCATTACGGGCTATTTTGGCACAGCGGTTGGTGCGACGGATTTGTGACAATTGCAAAGAGCCGTATCAACCGGATGAGCTGGAGCAAAACTGGCTGCGACACAGCAAGGCGGACCCTCTGGCTCAGTACTGGCATGGCAAGGGCTGTCAGTCCTGTCATCACACAGGATTCAAAGGCCGGGTTGGCGTCTTTGAGTTGTTGATCCTCACCAAGCCATTGGCCGACGCGCTCAGGCGGGGCGATAACGAAGGCTTTGTCTCGCTGGCTTATCACAGTGAGCACTTCCGAAGTCTGGGCCAAATGGCACTGGATTATGCCCAGCAAGGCGTCACCACCCTGGATGAAGTAATCCGGGTCTCTGAGTACCTCGATACCGAGGCTGGTTCTGCGGGTAGTACGCATGGCTGAGTTTCGTTATCAGGCCCGCGATAGTCAGGGTAGAGCTGTGCAGGGGCAGATAGAGGCGGGCTCCGAAGGTGGTGTG
Organism: Alkalimonas sp.; assembly: GCF_020831925.1. GTDB lineage: Bacteria > Pseudomonadota > Gammaproteobacteria > Enterobacterales > Alteromonadaceae > Alkalimonas. The sequence goes on along the minus strand of NZ_JAFIFQ010000018.1, from coordinate 52,338 downwards.
GCTGATCTGTTGCGTCAACGCCAGCTGATCCCTGTATCGATTGAAGCATTACCGCAGCAAGCGGCTACGGAGATTCGCTGGCTGCAGTGGAGCAGGGGCATCAGCCTGACCGAACTGACCATGTTTTGTCGGCAGATGTATGCCCTGATGAAAGCCGGTATTCCAATGATTCGTGCTATCGAAGGGCTGGCCAACAGTACCAGCTCTCCTCGTCTGCAACAGATCCTGCTCGAACTCGAGGGGGAGTTGGAGAAAGGCCGCACATTATCCGTAGCGATGTCGGCCCATCCCAAGGTGTTCACTCGTTTGGTGGTCAGTATTGTGCATGTGGGTGAAAATACCGGTCGGTTGGATGAGGCTTTTTTACAGTTATCCGAATACCTGGAGCAAGAGCAGGAAACCCGGAAACAAATCAAACAAGCGACCCGTTACCCGACCTTTGTACTGATAGCATTGGCGGTGGCTATGGTGATACTGAATCTACTGGTAATCCCCCAGTTTGCCTCAATGTTTGCCCGTTTTAATGCGGAGCTGCCCTGGTCCACCCAGGTCCTGTTAGCAACATCTTCATTTTTCCAGAATTACGGCTGGCTGTTGTTGCTGGCTTTACTGTTCGCTGGTGGATTGTTGCGCTATAGCATTGAAACTGACAAAGGCCGGGTGCGCTGGGGGCATTTCAAGCTGCGGGTACCTTTGGTTGGCGATATCATCAACCGCGCTACGCTGGGGCGTTATGCCCGCAGTTTTGGCTTGATGTTGCGAGCTGGTGTACCAATGACTACTGCCCTTAGCCTGGTCGCCGAAGCGGTGGATAATGCCTACCTGGGCGATAAAATTCGCGAGATGCGTCGGAAAATTGAACGGGGTGAAAGCCTCTACCGGGTCAGTGCCCAAAGCCAGATGTTTACCCCGCTGGTGATGCAGATGGTGGCGGTAGGTGAAGAAACTGGCCAGATGGATGAGATGCTGGCAGAAGTCGCCAGCTTTTATGAACGCGAAGTCGCCTACGATTTAAAAACCCTGACTGCACGGATTGAGCCAATTCTAATCACCATAGTAGCCATCATGGTGTTGATCCTGGCGTTAGGTATTTTCACCCCAATGTGGGATATGCTCAGTGCCTACAGGGGAGGGAATTAGCGCTGTCGAAAAAGCGTGTAATTTTAACAAGTCGCTCTATACTAAAACAAAGCAACTCAGGAGATTGACGATGAAAAAGCAAGCAGGTTTTACCCTGATAGAACTGGTGATAGTGGTTATCATCTTAGGCTTACTGGCTGCCACTGCGCTGCCACGATTTTTAAATATTACCGAGCAAGCGGAAGAAGCTGCGGTTGAGGGCATTGCCGGTGGCTTTGCTTCAGCTGTGGGCCTGGTTCGGGCTCAGTGGGAGGTGGCTGGCCGGCCGGTTGATAATGTTGGCGCAAATGTGACGTCTGTGGCTGTTGATGGTGCTGTGGTTGGAATTAATACCGAAGGCACTGTGCGCGGCTATCCCACCGGTGAACCAGTAACCAACACCAATGTCAGTGCCATGAGCGCAGATCGCTGCCTGCAGACACTGAATCTGATTTTGCAAAATCCACCATCAGCCAGCACTACCTTCGCCACAGCTAATACCCTGTTTGTTCGTTACGAAGCACCTGACTGTTTCTACCATCAAACCACCGGCCTTGGTTCCGCCCCAACAAATATCAGTGCCAGCAATGGTTTTAGTTACAACCCTTCCACGGGACAAATCAGTATCTTTTTAAATAAACCATAATCGCCCAGAGGTTTTACATGCAGAAACAACAAGGTTTTACATTGGTAGAGTTGATCATCGTGATCGTGATTCTGGGGATATTGGCCGTTACAGCAGCTCCGCGGTTTTTAAATATATCCGGGGATGCGCGTGCCAGTACGCTAAATGCAGTCAAGGGTTCTTTGGAATCAGCCTCTGCATTGGTGTACGGCAAAGCCATTATTGCCGGAGTGCAGAATAACGCGACTGGCACTGTAACGGATGCTGCAGGTGAGATTGCTACGGCTTTTGGCTACCCAGCCGCGACCGTAGCGGTTATGGGCATTATTCTGGACCTGGATGGCGATGACTGGACGGTGGCGGCAGTCCCCGCTTCCGATCCAGCGAGCGTTGCCATTACGCCCGATGGAACCGCTTATACGGCTACCGTAGCAGAGGCTTGTCAGGTGCTGTACACTCAGTCTACTGCTGCCCTGGCGAAACCCACCATCGTTGTGCAATCGGCTGGTTGCTAGTTAAGGAGCCAGTATGATCAGGCAGTACGTGTCACCCAAAGGCTTTACCCTGGTAGAGCTGATTGTGGTGATGGTGCTGCTTGGTATCCTTAGTGTCACCTTGCTGCCCCGCTTTTTAAGCGGGGCAGGTACGTCTGAATACCACTATCGGGACCAGGCGCTGGCCATACTACGCCGGGTGCAGATCCAGGCGATGCAGTGCACCGACGCTACTTTTTGTCCGGGCAGCGCTCTGCAACTGAGCAGCTCAGCCTTTGGTACCAGTACTGACTGCCGCAACGACGCCACCCACCTTTGTATCGACAGCCGAGACAATGTCACTTTAGCTGCTAATTTTAGTCAGTTAAGCTTTGATGCTCTGGGTCGCCCGCAAGGGTGTGCTGCGGCCACGCCAGCCTGCACGCTGACTATCACTGGCAGTAATAGCCTGCAGATTTGCCTTGAAAGTGAGGGGTATATCCGGTCATGTTAAACGGCAGTCAGCGAGGTGTGACCCTGATCGAGCTGGTGATTGGCATCACGGTGCTAGCGGTAGCGCTGACGCTTATCACAGCCGTTTTGTCGCCTTTGTTTGTGCGTAGTACCGACCCCTGGCATCAGGTACGGGCGTCAGAGCTTGGCCATAGCCTGATGAATGAAATTCTGGCCCGCGCTTTTGATGAACAAAGTGATCGCAGTGGTGGTTTGCTGCGCTGCGATGAGTTAACCCTTGGGGCTGAGCCCTGCACCGCAGAGGCTGGCTTTGGTCCGGATGGTGCGGAAACCCGGTTGTGGTTTAATGACGTGGATGATTTTGATGGCTTTGGTGTTGAAGGTGCCGATATTTTAACCAATATCCTGGCGCTGGAGCTAGCCGAGGCCTACCGCAATTATCGGGCTGAGGTCCGGGTGCGTTATGCTGGTTCAGAGCTGGGCCTGTCCAATCGCTCAGTCAAACGTATTGACGTGGTGATTACCACCCCCACCAACAGTGCTATTGTGTTCAGTGCTTATAAGGGGAACTGGTGATGGTCAGCCGCGGTTTTACCCTGATTGAGCTGATTACCAGCATTGTCTTGTTGAGTATTTTGGCTATTTCAGTCACCAGCTTTATAGGCTTTGCAGCCCGGATGTATGTCGATGTCAGTGAGCGTGAGCAAGTATTGGGACAAAGCCGTTTTGCCATTGAGCGGCTTAGTCGTGAGTTGCGAAGTGCCGTGCCTAACAGCGTCCGTATCGCAGGAAGTGGCGCTTTGCAATGTGTGGAGTTTACGCCCTTTGTGCTAAGTGGCTTGTATCTGCAGGCGCCAATGAGTCCGGATACGGCCGCCGAGCTTGCGCTGGCCAGCGCTACTGGCTTTGCCGGCGTGCAGGGCAATGAACGCTTGGTGATTTACCCGCGTGAAACAGCGGATATTTACGATGCAACGCGGGCATACAATGTGCTACTAAATGGCATAACCCCGGATGCTTCCGGCTCAGAAGCCGTCGCTCATCTGGCTGCAAGTCACAGCTTTCCACAGCACTCCCCTGAGCGGCGTTTTTATCTGCTGGAAACACCGGTTAGTTATTGTGTGCAGGGCAGTCAGTTATGGCGCTATGCGGATTATGGTTTTGCTGCCACTCAGCCTGAACCTGCAGCCATGGGGGCAGGTGTTTTGATGGCTGAGGGATTAAATACGACCGCCCTGCCTTCAGGGCAGGTATTTCGCTACGATGCCCCTGTGCTAAGCCGCAATGCCGTGGTACATATTGTGCTGAACTTTGGTAGTACGCTGACCGAGGACTTGTTTTTTAATCACGAGGTGCATCTGCCTAATGTACCCTAATCCTCGGCAACACCAAGGCAGTGCATTGGTGGTGGCAATTTTTGTCATCGTGGTGATCTTTGGCCTCTTGCTGGCCATGAGCCGAATCTTGCTGAGCAGCAGCGAGTCGGTGGTGTATGAAGTACTGGGAACCCGTGCGCTTTTGGCTGCACAAAGCGGACTGGAGCTGGCTGCCACTCAGCTGTTCCCCCTGGAGCAAGAGACTGCATCGTGCGCTGCCGTCTCTGCGCAATTTATATTGACTGGCCATGGCCTAAGCAATTGCCGTGTGCGACTTTCCTGTTCAGCTTCAGTTTCGCTTGATACCGGCACCAGCCAGGGGCAACTTTTCTTGTTGCAAAGTAGTGGCGAGTGCCGTAGTCAGTCTGATTGGTCAATGCCTTGTCAAAATGCGGAGCTCTGTGCCAGCCGTACGGTGCAGATGGAGGTCGGGTTCTAATGCAGCGATTACTAAACTCGTGTTGTGTTTTTCTTTGTCTGCTCTTTGCCAGTTCGTTGTGGGCACAACCAAATTGTCAGGAGTTGTATGCCAGCCCTAGTGGCATTAATCCGAATCTGGGGGCTAATGGTATCAGTCCATTTGACCTTGCTAATGTTCCCTGGCAAACGACACCCTGGCCAACCAGCGGTAGCACTTTAAATAGTGGCAGCTATTATTTTGGTACATTAAATACCAATAACTTTTATCAGTTATCCATTGCCAGTGGCGCTCGCGTTACCATCTTTGTGAATGATAACCTTTTTACGAATAATTTTCTGCGATTGAATGCCAGCGGTAACCCGGAGCAGCTCACCATAGTGGTGCGTAGCAATGTGTCCATTAATAATCAGGCTGAGATCAACGGCTTAATTTATGCTGCTGGTAGTATCAACATTAATAATAACGATGTAATTGTCGGTGGTCTGGCAGCTACAGGCAGCATTAGTGTTGGTACCAATACCGTGGTCACCCGGGATGATACCGCTATTGAGCAGCTTGAGTTACCTGGTTTATGCACAGCAAGCCCAGTCACAGTGCCTGATCCCAGAGCGTTGTATCCGCTGGATTTATGCAACACGCTAAATAACAGTGTGGTGGAAGATTTGATGCAGCAATACCCAGCGACCGGATATCAGTTAACACCCGCCAATGGGAAGGTAGTGGCTGGCGCTAACTTTAGCTCGGCCGGTATGAGTCGGGTAGAATTACCGTCTGGGTTGCTCAATGGCTTAACTGACTTCAGTGTGTCTTTGTGGTTTAAGGCCGATGCCAGCAATAGCTTCCGGCAAATCCTTTCCGCATCTAACAACAGCCAAGATACGGTTTTAGAGCTCTATGTCCGTAACAATAATGTGCTGCGGGCTGGTTTGTTAGGTGTTTATTATGCCTTTGGTTCGCCCGAGCCGGTATTAACCAACAACAACTGGTACCACACCACTTTAACCCGCAGCGGCAATCAACTGTGCCTCTATCTGAATGCCAACCTGGTGCAGTGCCAAACAGCATCGGCAGCAGCGCTGTCGGTAACCCGGGCAGCTTTGGGGGTCTGGTGGCAAGCCAATGGCACTATGTCTGATCCATTTCTAGGTGATCTGGATGAAGTGCTGTTTTTTTCATCGGCGCTGTCTGCCCGTCAGATCCAAACCATCTACAACAATCAGAATGATGGGCGCAACTACGATGGTACGGTGCGACAGAGTACTTGTCTGGGGTGTTTTAATGATAATTTTTCAGGTGGTGTTTTATCGGAGGATTGGGTTACTTCTCGCAGCAGCGGTAGTTTTACCCCTTCCATCGTTGATGGCCGCTTACGCTTAACTCAGGCGGTCGGTAACCAATCGACATCCGTAACTTATCAGCGCTTGTTTCCGGCCGCAGATAATCTGGTAGTTATTGAGTTTGATTATTTTGCCTGGTCCCCGGCCACAGGGCTTGGTGCCGATGGGGTGGCGGTGATTTTATCGGATGCCAATGTCACACCTCAACCAGGAAGCTTTGGTGGCTCGCTTGGCTATGCACAGCGAAACAATGGCGATCCTGGGTTTGCAGGTGGCTGGTTGGGTATTGGCTTAGATGAATGGGGTAATTTTTCCAACCCGACCGAAGGACGGGTTGGAGGACCAGGGTTTCGGCGCAATGCCATTGCTATTCGGGGCTCTGCATCCAATCAATACCGTTATCTGGCCGGTACCGCTGCTAATTTATCTCCTGCCATCGATCAGCGGCCAAGTCCCTCCGCAGCACCTGGACATCGCTATCGCATCGTGATTGATTCGCGTATTTCAGGTCAGGCTCTGGTGTCGGTAGAGCGGGATCTGAAAACCGGCGCTGGCTTCCAGTCGTTGGTTTCGCCCTTTAATGCATTGGCTCTGCCTGGTCAGGGCAGTGTGCCGGAGAACTTTTTCTTATCATTTACCGGCTCTACCGGCGGTTCGAACAACAATCATGAGCTGGATAATGTCAGCATCTGCGCCCTGCGCTCTTTACCGGTCGGGGTGCAAATCGATCACTTCGAATTTGATCACACTGGCCAAGCGTTGACTTGTCAGCCTGAAACCCTGACGGTGCGAGCTTGTCTCAATGCAGACTGCAGTCAGTTATACACAGATCCAGTCACTGCAACCTTAAGTCCACAGCCGGTGCCTGGTGGTGAATGGCTGGGAGGCCATGTGATCAACTTTAGCGGCGGTAGCACCACTGTCCAATTGCGTCGAAGTACAGTAGGTGCGGTCACCGTCGGGGTCACCGGCTCTGTGCCCGGCACCCGGCCGCTCAGCTCCACCTTGTGCCGTGCAGGTAGTGGGCCGAAAAATACCGCCAGCTGTACACTTAACTTTGCCAATAGTGGTTTTGTGCTGGAGGTGCCGGATGGGATTGCCAATCAGCCAGAAACCGATGTGCGGCTGCGAGCGGTGCGTCAGAATGAACCGGGCCAGGCCTGTGTGCCGGCCTTTGCCAATGTCAGTCGCACTGTGCAGTTTTGGTCGGATTACATTACGCCTGATGCAAGCGCCCGGCCAGTATCGATGCCGTTGGATGTGAATAATCAAACCATCGGTTTGAGCAGTGCTGCACCATCTGCTCAGACATTGGCTTTTAATGCCAACGGCGAAGCCCTGCTGAGAGTGAACTATGCCGATGCCGGTCGGGTGCAGCTGAATGCCCGCTATCAGGGGGCTAATGTAACCGGTGACGCAGGCCTGGTCCTGCAAGGTGCTACTCAATTCAGCAAACGGCCTTATGGTTTGTGCGTTCAAACAGCAGCAAATTGTGCCGCTGGCAATGCCAGTTGCCCGGCATTTGTGCGAGCGGGCGAAGCATTTAATGTACAGCTAAGTGCTCATGCCTGGCAGAGCGGAGGCTCCTCCATTTGTGATATGCCGGTCACGCCAAACTTTACCCTGGCTGGCATTTCACTTGAGCATGAGCTGGTAGCGCCGTTGGCAGCCGATGGTGCTTTCCAAGGCCAGCTGCAGCCATCCGCCTACCAACATCAACGCTCCGTAACTGCTACCTCAGAGGTGAGTGCGATCTTGTCCGAAGTCGGAGTGTTTCGTATCACTGCCCGGCCTTCCCCTCTGAGCTATCTTGGCATGACGATACCGCCAGCCATCAGTCAACCGGTCGGGCGCATTACACCAGACCACTTTGCCTTGTTGTATGCTGATATTGAGCCGGGTTGTTCAGGCTTTAGCTACATGGGGCAACCAATGCGTTGGTCGATGGCCGTGCAGGCAAGATCCTTATCCGGACAGCGAACCCATAACTACTTCGGGGATTTTGTCCGTATCCCACAAAGTAAGCAGTTGGTGGCTGAGCAGGCTGCAAATGGGCAGGATCTATCGGCCCGGATCAACACCGCAGCTGGGGATTTTAGCTGGCAATTCGGTGAAGCAGTCTGGCTGGAGCAGGAAGTTACTTTTTTACGTTCAAGCGAACCGGATGGCCCTTATAGTCAGCTACAGTTTGGGCTGCGTTTTCAGGATGGAGATAGTATCGGCCTGGACGGGCTTGATATGGATCCACAATCAGCCTCGGACTGTGTTGCTTCGGAAAGCTGCACGGCGGTGCAGCTGGCTGGTTTACAGGATCTACGCTATGGCCGCTTGACACTCGAGAACGCCTTTGGGCCAGAAGACATTCCTTTGCCTCTGATGGTGCGCGCCCAGTACTGGGATGGCCAGCGTTTTCGTTTATCAGAGCTGGATCAATGCACTGCGTTCAGTGCGAGCGCAGCCAGTGTCGAGGCCAGTGCTGGCATGCCGTCGATCACAGTGCAAGGGCCAGGCGGATTGTTGCAAAACGGTCAAAATGAAGCCCAGTCGCTCTGGTTATCTCCTCCTATGGTTCCTGGTTTCTGGCAGTGGCAATTAAGTACCGATGCATGGCTGCAATTCGACTGGAAAGGTGATGGTGTGGAAGACCCAAGTGCAGAGGCTGTCTTTGGTCGTTATCGTGGCAATCCACGGCGAATATTCTGGCGTGAACCTTTGCCTTGAAGACAGGTCAAACCTCTGTTCTTCTCGAAATTACTCTTTCTGTAAGGAATTCAGCAAAAATGCTGGATAAAGCTGTTTTCTTGCGGCATTGTTACATAGAATAACCACAGAATTTTTGTCTATCCGATACCCGAGACTGCAGTCGGTCCCTTTGGTCCTGGCTTGCAGCATCCGGGCTTGAATGAGCATAAGGATCAATCAGTTCCATGTTTAATAAACTGCGCGGTATTTTTTCCAACGACTTATCCATCGATCTGGGTACAGCAAACACACTAATTTATGTGAAAGATCAGGGTATTGTACTGAATGAGCCTTCTGTGGTGGCGATCCGGCAAGAGCGTGCCGGTGGCCCTAAGAGTGTGGCTGCGGTCGGTCATGCGGCTAAGCGCATGTTGGGCCGAACGCCTGGGAATATCAAAGCCATTCGGCCGATGAAAGATGGCGTGATTGCCGATTTCTATGTGACCGAAAAAATGCTGCAGCATTTTATCAAGCAAGCGCACAGCAACAGTTTTTTACGGCCCAGTCCCCGGGTGCTGGTTTGTGTGCCTTGTGGTTCTACTCAGGTTGAACGCCGTGCTATTCGTGAATCGGCACAGGGCGCTGGCGCCCGGGAAGTCTATTTGATCGATGAGCCGATGGCTGCTGCGATTGGTGCTGGTATGCCGGTGTCTGAAGCGACTGGTTCTATGGTGGTGGATATTGGTGGCGGTACCACAGAGGTGGCCATTATTTCCCTAAACGGTGTGGTCTATTCATCGTCAGTCCGCATTGGTGGTGATAAGTTTGATGATGCTATCATCAATTACATACGCCGCAATTACGGAATTTTGATTGGCGAAGCCACAGCAGAGCGTATTAAAACAGAAATTGGCTCTGCCTATCCCAGCGATGATGTGCTGGAAATTGAAGTTCGCGGCCGCAACCTGGCTGAAGGGGTGCCACGCAGCTTTACTATGACCAGCAATGAAATTTTAGAAGCGCTGCAAGAGCCATTGGCTGGTATCGTGAGTTCGGTCATGGTGGCACTTGAGCAATCACCACCAGAGTTGGCTTCAGATATTTCTGAGCGTGGTATGGTCTTGACTGGCGGTGGCGCCTTGCTGCGCGATTTGGATCGTTTGTTGATGGAGGAAACCGGCATCCCGGTAGTGGTGGCTGATGAGCCGCTCACCTGTGTGGCCCGTGGTGGTGGTAAAGCACTGGAAATGATCGATATGCATGGTGGTGATGTCTTCAGTTATGACTAAGTCACAATTCTGGTGGCAGCCCTGCGCTTTTAGGGTTGCCTGATGAATCCAATCTTTGAACGCGGCCCTTCGTTGCGGCTGCGCCTTTTTTTTGCGCTGTTACTGAGTATCGGCCTGATGCTTATTGACCGCTATACCGATAGCTCTACGCAACTGCGCAGTTATCTTACTGCTGCTGTTAGCCCGCTGATTTACGTCGCCAGCCTGCCTCAAGTGATTTTGACTGGTGCTTCTGAGCAGTTTATGTCGCATCAACGTTTGCTGGCAGAAAATGATCAGCTGCGTGAGCGCTTGTTGCGCCAAAGTGGCAATCTGCAGCGGCTTGAGTTCTTACAGCAGGAAAACAACAAGTTACGTGAGCTGCTGGGATCAGCGCCGGTGACCGAAGGCCAGCGGCTGGTAGCGGAAGTGTTGGCCGTGTACAGTCATCCGTTCAGCCACCAGATAGTGCTGAATAAAGGCAGCAACGATGGGGTGACCGAGTTTCAGCCCATTATTGATGAGCTAGGCATTTTGGGCCAGGTGGTCAGTGTTGGTCCCACCAGCAGCCGGGCGCTGTTAATTACCGATACTACTCATGCCATTTCACTGCGGATTGAACGTACTGGCGTTGCGGTAATCGCCGAAGGCTTGGGGCAATGGGATCGCATCCGGTTGGTGCATCTGCCCCACAGTATTGATATTCAGGATGGCGATCGGCTGGTGACGTCCGGCTTGGATGGACGTTTTCCTGAGGGCTACCCAGTAGCGCGGGTAAACCGGATCCAACGTGATGTCAGTCAGCCTTTTTTGCAAGTACAGGCTGAGCCTTATGCGCAGTTAGATCGCATCCGCTATGTGCTGTTGCTCTGGCCGCAGACTGAGCTGGACCAGCAAGGAGACTCCGACTGATGCAACGAGCTAAAGGCATAAGTGTGATTTATTTATCCTTGTTGCTGGCGCTGATCCTGATGGTTATGCCCATGCCTGCTATGGTGAAGCTGTTCCGACCGGATTGGGCACTACTGGTTTTGTTATATTGGGTCTTGGCTTTGCCATTTCGCGCCAACATTGGCACTGCCTTTGTGGTGGGCTTTTTGGTCGATGTGCTGGTAGGGACGGTGCTTGGCGTCAATGCACTGGCTTTTTCTGTGGTAGCTTTTGTGATGGCTGCCAATCATCAGAAAATTCGCAACTTCTCGATTTTACAGCAATCACTATTGGTTGGGTTATTGCTGGCTTTATACCACTTGCTGATTTTTTGGCTCAGCCACTTCTTGACCGGTGTATATTTTTTACCGGATTACCTTTGGCCAGTACTGACCGGTACGCTGGTTTGGCCTTGGTTATTCTGGTTGCTACGCAGGGTTCGACGACAATTTAAAGTACGGTAAGACAAAGGCGATGAAAACAACGATTGGATTGGCTTCAGCCTCCCCGCGTCGGCATGAGCTGCTAAGCTTACTGCAACAGCCCTTTGAACGGGTAAGCATTGATGTGGATGAGCGTTTGCTGCCAACGGAGGCAGCTGTGGACTATGTGCAGCGCTTGGCGCGCACTAAAGCCGAAGCTGGCTGTGCCGCTATTGGCGGCCGGATGCCGGTACTCGGTGCCGATACCATCGTGGTGATTGACAACAAGGTACTGGGGAAGCCAGTGGATGAAGCTGACTTTAAAGCCATGATGCAATTATTGTCCGGCACGGTTCACCAGGTACATACCGCGGTAGCGATTGCATGGCAGGGACGGTTGCTTGAACAGTTGGTGAGCAGCCGGGTACATTTTGCACCCTTGTCCGAACAGATGATCACTGACTATTGGCGCAGCGGTGAGCCTGCCGACAAAGCTGGTGGTTATGGTATTCAGGGCATTGGTGGGCGTTTTGTGCGATACCTGGAAGGGAGTTACAGTGCTGTGGTTGGTCTGCCCTTGTACGAGACCGATCAGCTGCTACAACAGCTGGAGGCAGCCGAATGAGTTCTGAATTACTAATCAATGTAACGCCGAGTGAAACCCGGGTTGCGCTGATTGAAAACGGCGTTTTGCAGGAGGTGCATATTGAGCGCCAGGCCAAGCGAGGCATTGTCGGCAATATTTACGTCGGCAAAGTTAGCCGGGTGTTGCCGGGTATGCAGGCAGCTTTTGTCGATATAGGTTTGGACAAAGCCGCTTTTCTGCATGCGTCCGATATTGTGCAGCCGCAGGTGGCGGATGATGCCGGGCAGGCCGCAATGAACCGGGACATCCGGGGTTTGGTTCGCGAAGGCCAGCTGTTGCTGGTGCAGGTGGTCAAAGATCCTCTAGGTACCAAAGGTGCAAGATTGACCACCGACATTACCCTGCCTTCTCGTTATCTGGTGTTTATGCCCGATGCTAATCATGTTGGTGTGTCCCAGCGCATTGAAAGTGAAACAGAGCGCACGCGTTTAAAAGCTGTGGTTGCAGAGTTTGTCGATGAACACAGCGGCTACATCATCCGGACAGCTGCCGAAGGGGCTGGTGAAGAAGAGCTAAAGCAAGATGCCCGCTTTTTAAAAAAACTCTGGGCCAAAATCAGCAAGCGCAAGCAGAAAACCCGCAAAGAAGGGCGTGTCTATGAAGATCTGAACCTATCCTACCGTATCTTGCGTGATTTTATCGGCACCGATCTAGAACGTATTCGTATCGACTCTAAGTTGACCTACCAGGAGTTGCTGGCGTTTACCGATGAGTTTATTCCGCAGATGACACCACTGCTGGAGTACTATCCTGGCGAGCGGCCGATCTTTGATATGTTTGATGTTGAAAGCGAAATCCAGCGTGCGCTGGAGCGCAAAGTGATGCTAAAAAGTGGTGGTTATCTCATCATTGATCAGACCGAAGCCATGACCACAGTGGATGTCAATACCGGCGCTTTTGTCGGGCATCGTAATCTGGAAGATACCATTTTTAACACCAATATTGAAGCTACTCAGGCCATTGCCCGCCAGCTTAGGCTGCGCAATCTGGGCGGTATCATTATTCTCGATTTCATCGATATGCAAAACGAAGAGCATCAGCGCCGGGTGCTGCACAGCCTGGAGCTAGCCCTAAGTCGCGATCGGGCCAAAACCAACATCCATGGTTTTTCAGCCCTTGGACTGGTAGAGATGACGCGCAAAAGAACCAGGGAAAGTCTGGAACATATCCTCTGTTCTGATTGTCCAGTATGTAAAGGGCGTGGCAGTCTGAAAACAGTTGAAACCGTTTGTTTTGAGGTACTGCGTGAAATTGTCCGGGTGAATCGGGCTTATGATGCTGATGAATTTGTAGTCTATGCCTCGCCAGAAGTAAAAGATGCACTGACCAACGATGAGTTTCATAACCTGGCAGAGGTGCAGGTATTTATCGGTAAGCAAATCAGTGTTCAGGTAGAACCCTTGTACAACCAGGAACAATTTGATGTGGTGATGATTTAGTGCAAAAAGTGGGGCGGTTGTGTTTATTTTGTTTGCACAAACTATGGCTGTTAGCGGCCATTAGTCTGGTGCTACTGGCGGCGCTGGTGTCTATCCTGCGCTACAGCCTGCCTTATGCCGATCATTACAAGTCTCAGATTGAACAACTTTTATCCAATCAGTATGGTACTGAAGTCCGCATAGGTGAGCTCAGTGCCAGTTGGCAAGCCAGAGGTCCGGCCCTGTTGCTGCATGATCTGGAATTTGCCAGCGAAAGTCAGCAGCTGGGTTTTTCGGTTGCCAGAGCTAGGGTGCACCTGCACTTTTGGAATAGCTTACGCAGTTTGCAGTTACGCTCCAGCCATGTTGAGCTTTCAGGTGTTGAACTTCGCTTAGTGGCTGAAAGCCTGGTTGGAGCGGCTTCAAATGGCAGTCAGCAGGAACCGCTCACCGATGCACTGGAGCAGCTGTTTTTTCGACAACTGCAACAGTTCACCATTCAGGATAGTCGGGTCTGGCTCGAGCTGGCGCACAGTGATCCTCTGGTGTTGTCTGTGCGTCAGCTCAGCTGGCGTAACCAAGGTCAGCGTCATCAGGGGCAAGGTGCGATAGCGGTCGAAGGGGTTACGGGTAATAGCTTGTCTTTTGTGCTGGATCTGTATGGTGAACGCCTTGACGCCACCTTTGGCCAGCTTTATCTGCAAAGTGAGCAGCTGGATATTCAGCCTTGGCTGAGCCAGTTTTTGCCTGAGTTGGTCGAGCTGGACTATGCCCATGTTAATTTGCAAGCCTGGGGTCGGGTTGAGCACGGTGCCATTCAGCGCATTCAGGTGGATCTGGCGGATAACACCCTGGGATGGCAACTCGAGCAACAAGAACACTGGCTGAAGCTAAGCCAGGGGCAATTGCTCTGGCATCCCGTTGATAGTGGCTGGTCACTGTACTCTTCCGAGTTACAGCTGAGCAGTTCAGAGCAAAGCTATCCAGGCATCCAGCTGCAACTGCACCGTATCGATGAGCAGCTGTCTGGTCAGCTGCAGGGGCTGGAGTTGGCTGCTTTGCAACCATTAAGCGCTTTAATCGCCCAACAACGGACCGAGTTGCAGTTACTTACCAAGTTGCAGCCAGCTGGACTGTTGAGGGAGTTGGCCTGGGCTATACAGCCGGATGACTGGCAGCTGCACGCCAAGCTGGATCAACTGCACAGCCAGCCCTATGCCGATATCCCCGGGGTGCAGCGGCTCAATGGCTACTTCGTTGCAGCCACTGAGTTTGCTGAGTTACATCTGGCTAGTGAGGACAGTGCATTAGACTGGCAAGGCGCTTTTAGCCAACCGATGCAGTATCAGCAGCTGCAGGCAGAGTTGCAGCTGCGCTATCTGGACGATGTCTGGCAATTGCGTATGCCAAAATTTCGCCTGCAAGGCAATGATGTACAGGCTGAAGCGCAGCTGGTGCTAAACTTTTCTGAGCAGGCCGAATTGTTTCTACTGGCCACTGCGGATGGGGTAGCAGTGGCCAATGCGATGCATTTTTATCCGCGGCACTATATGCCTGGCAGCATCATCGATTATTTGTCCTGGTCTTTGCTCGGTGGTGAGGTACGCAACGCGGCTACCCTTTGGCATGGCCCCTTGGCTCAGTTTCCGTTCCCTCAGAATGAAGGTGTTTTTCAGTCAACCGGTCAGGTAACGCAGGGGCGGATGCGCTTTCAACCGGACTGGCCAGAACTGTCCGAGGTAGAAGCCTTACTCTGGTTCGAAAACAGCCAGATGCAGATTTCCAGTTCAAAAGCGCGATTGCAAGGGCTGGCGGTCAGTGAGTTGGTTGAAGTGCGTATCGATGATCTGTTTCAGGCCGATACCTTGTGGATTGATATAGCAACTTCGGCCGATGCAGCGGAGGTACAGAGCCTGATGCAGCAATCGCCATTGGCTGGCTCTGTTGGTGAGGCACTGACTTATGTTGGATTGCAGGGCCAGGTGCAGGGTAGGCTGCAGCTAGCCGTTGGCTTGCAGCAAGCGGCTGTGCGGGCACAGGGCGAAGTGTGGTTTGATGATAACCAGGCTTATTTGAAAGCACCTGCCTTGCACTTTGAGCAGATCAGTGGCCGGCTGCAGTTTGATAACGATCGGATAGATGCTACCGCTATGCAAGCCAGTTGGTCTGGGTTGCCGTTTGCGCTCCAGCTGTCTGGTCAACAAGGCAATGAGCACTATCAACTGGGACTGCAGCTGGATGGTCAGCAGGAAGCCGCTCAGATGCTAAGCCGATTGCCCATCGAGTTGCCTGAGCTGGCCCATGGTGATACCAACTGGCAGCTGCAGTTGGATGTGCAATTACCGGGTGATGGTTTTGCCTATCAGGCCCAGCTGCAGGCTAATTTTGAGCAGACGGCATTGGCCTTGCCGGCTCCTTATGCCAAAGCTGTTGGCGATGAGTCTGCGCTGGAGGTCTGGGTGCAGGGCGACGCCGAGCAGAGCTTGATCCGAGCAGCCTACTCCGAACCGTTGTACTTTCAGGCACGACTGCGACACGACAGCGGCGCTATGGATCAGGTGCTACTTCGACTGGGCGGGCGCCATTACGGCGTATTGGAGCCTGGTTTAGTGGTGGATGTTGAACTGGATGCCACTGAACTACAGCCTTGGTTTGAACTATTGCTACCACCACTGACAGCTGCCAGCGAGCATCCTTCTGGGCTATGGCCTGCACTAAGCCGGGTGCGGGGGCGGGTGGCTACGTTGCACTTGGCCGATCAGCTGGCGTTGCATCAGACGCTGTTTGAGTTGACGCCTGCGGATGATCATTGGGCCTTGCAGCTCAATGGCGCCGAATTGGCCAGCCAATGGCGTTTTTATCATGACTGGCAGCAGCGCGGTATCGCCATTGATATGGATTATTTACGTCTTAAAGCGCAGGATGCGGTGCTTTCTCAAACGGCGGTGTTGCCAGCTGCAGAGCAGCAGCCGATGGGGTGGCTAGAGCAGTTGCCTCCCATTCGGCTGCGTTGTCAGGATTGCAGCTATGGCTTCTATGCGCTGGGGCAAGTGGAGGCTGAGCTGGCCAATACGGACCAAGGGCTGGAACTTAGGCGTTTTCAGGCCGACTACAAACGCAACCGGCTGCAACTGAGTGGGCATTGGCAGCCAGACAGCGGCCTTGGTTTGAGCCACTTTAAAGGCAGTTTGAGCAGTCCCAATTTAGGTGCCTTGCTCAGTGAATATGAGATCAGCACTGCCATCAGCGGCAGTCGGGCGGATATTCAGTTTGACCTGAACTGGCAGGGCAGTCCTCTGCAATTTGAACTAGCCAGTCTGGGAGGCACCGCCAGCTGGCAGTTGGGGGAGGGCTCTTTGTCTGAAGTCAGTGATAAAGGTGCTCGTTTATTTTCGTTGTTTAGTCTTAACTCGCTGGTGCGGAAGCTACGGCTGGATTTTCGCGATGTTTTTGCTAAGGGCTTTTTCTACAACCGGATGCAAGGTGAGATTAGCCTGCACAAGGGTGTGGCGCAAACCAGCAACAGCACCATTGATGGTGTGGCCGGTAACCTTAGCATGCAGGGCTATGCTGATTTAGTGAACCGTAAACTGGATTATCAGATGACGCTGGTGCCGAAAGTCACCTCCAGTTTGCCGGTGATCATTGCCTGGATGGTGAACCCAGTGTCGGGTTTGGCTGCTTTGGCATTGGATGAAATGTTTACCTCGGCCGAAGTGATTTCCCGGGTCAATTTTACGGTCACCGGTACCTTTGATGAGCCGGTGGTGACGGAGGTGAATCGTCACAGCACCGAAGTGCCGGTACCAGTTCGGGTTGCTCAGCCACCGAATGAAGCTGAGCAGGTGGAGAAAAATGGCCAGCCCCATGGCGACTGATTGGCAGCTATCGGCGCTGCAATGGTGCAGCGCGCCCGAGCCTGCTGTTAATTTGCAGCAAATAAGGTCTTTCTTGCAGCAGCTACCACCGTTTAAGCGGCATTTGGTCGTGTTGCCGGAATGTGCGCTGATTTTTGGTGGGCCCGAGGGCTGGCAACAGCGCTTTAAGGAGCCGCTTGGTCAGGGGCACTGGCAACAGCAACTGGCTGCTTTGGCCCGCGAGTTTCAGCTTTACCTGTTGCTGGGTTCTTTCCCAACTCAAAGTGCAGATCCCACTCGTTTCTATGCCTCCAGCCTGCTGTTTGGTCCAGATGGTCGCCTGCTGGGGGATTATCAGAAACTGCATTTGTTTGATGTTCAGGTTGCCGATAATACCGGCAGTTACCGCGAGTCGGACAGCACCATGGCCGGTGAAAAAGTCACCCTGGCAGACTGCCTGGGACTAAAGCTTGGTTTGACGATATGCTATGATGTGCGCTTTCCAGGTCTGATGCAGCAACTAGCGGCGCAAGGCATGCAGGTGCTCTCGGTGCCATCGGCTTTTACCAAAGTCACCGGTGCCGCCCACTGGCACAGTCTGTTACGAGCCAGGGCCATTGAAACCCAGTGCTTTGTGGTAGCGCCGAACCAAACCGGTAAGCATGCCAACGGCCGTGAGACCTATGGCCATAGCCTGATTATTGATCCCTACGGCCGGGTAATGGCGGATGCCGGCGTTGAGCCAGGCTGGATCAGTGTGCGTATAGATCTGAATGAATTAACGGCCGTGCGTCAGGCCATGCCACTTTGGCAACACAACCGTTTTAACTGTGAGTTGACACCATGAACCGAGTCGAACAGAACCTGCTGCATGCCCATGAGCTGACCGAGCAGCATCTGCAACAGAATTTAAGCTATTTGCTGCAGCACCAACTGGATTATGCTGATCTGTATTTTCAATCCAGCGTGCATGAGTCTTGGGTACTGGAAGACGGCTTGGTAAAAGACGGCTCTTTCAATATTGAGCAAGGCGTAGGTGTACGCGCCATCAGCGGCGAGAAAACCGGTTTTGCCTATGCTGATACCATCAGTCAGGATGCGTTGCTGCAAACAGCCACTGCCGCCCGGGGTATTGCCAATCATGGCCAGCAAGGCAGCGTCAAAGCCTTTAGCCGACGGGAAAACCAAGCGATTTATTTGCCATGTGAGCCACTGCAAAGCCTGAGCAATACCGAAAAAGTGGCCTTATTGCATCACATCGAAGCCTATATCCGTACATTGGATGCGCGGGTAAAGCAGGTGATGGTTAGTTTATCCGGTGTGTACGAAGAAATGTTGGTGGTGGCCAGTGATGGTACTTTTGCCACCGATATCCGGCCTTTGATCCGACTCAATTGCTCGGTATTACTTCAGCAGGGTGAACGTCGCGAGCGCGGCAGCGCTGGCGGTGGTGGTCGCAGCAATTACGATTATTTCACCGCCGAGGTGGATGGCGGTCCGCGCTGGCAACACTATGCCCGCGAAGCGGTACGGATGGCGCAGGTGAATCTGACGGCCATCGATGCCCCGGCTGGTACCATGCCGGTAGTACTGGGTGCAGGCTGGCCTGGTGTCTTGCTGCACGAAGCGGTCGGCCATGGGCTTGAAGGCGATTTTAATCGCAAAGGCTCTTCCACCTTCAGTGGGCGTATTGGCCAGCAGGTGGCGTCCAAACATTGCACCATTGTCGATGACGGCACCCTGGCACATCGCCGTGGCTCGCTGAATGTCGATGATGAGGGGACGCCTTCGCAGTACAATGTCCTGATTGAAAACGGCATTTTAAAAGGCTACATGCAGGATAAGCACAATGCTATGCTGATGAACACTGCGCCAACCGGCAATGGCCGGCGGGAGACCTTTGCCCACCTGCCGATGCCACGTATGACCAACACCTACATGCTGGCCGGTGAACATGCGCCGGAAGAAATTATCGCTAGCGTGAAAAAGGGCATCTATGCGCCGAATTTTGGTGGTGGCCAGGTCGACATTACCTCCGGCAAGTTTGTGTTCTCTGCGTCGGAAGCTTATCTGATTGAAAATGGGAAAATCACGGCACCGATCAAAGGCGCAACCCTGATTGGCAATGGCCCGGCTGCGATGCAGCAAGTGTCGATGGTTGGCAATGATCTGGCATTGGATACTGGTGTCGGTGTCTGTGGCAAACAAGGCCAGAGCATCCCGGTCGGCGTTGGCCAGCCCACTTTGAAGCTGGATGCCATGACCGTAGGCGGTACCCAGTAAGCGCTAAGGTCGCCAGCTGGTGTGATTAGTTTGCCAGCCAGGCGGTCAGTGAGTACACTCAGGCACTTTACATAGTCGTTTTATCAACCCGCCTCAGAGCGGGCTTAGACCCGAACCCTTACAGGAAGAAGTTATGGCAGCATTTGGTACCGTTTTTATGCCAGAAATGGCAATGGCCCGCTTCAGTGACGGCGCCTGGAGCAGCGCAGAGATCGTCTCATCCAATAGCATCAGCTTGCACCCGGGTGCCCATGTGCTGCACTACGCCAGCACCTGCTTTGAAGGTTTAAAAGCGTTTCGGCATGAGGATGGCTCCATTCATCTGTTCCGGATGGATCGCAACGTTGCCCGTATGCAGCAAAGCAGTCAGCTGCTGTCTTTACCGGCTTTTGACGCGCCGATGCTGGAGCAGATGATTATCGACATCGTGCGGCGCTTTGCTGCCGACGTACCGGCCCCGCCGGGATCCATGTACATCCGGCCAACCCATATTGGTACTGAAGCGGCCATCGGCAAAGCGGCTGCTCCAACAGCGTCGTCTCTGCTGTATGTCTTGCTATCGCCGGTCGGCGATTACTTTGCTGGTGGTGCTAAGCCGCTGCGCTTATTACTGGAAGAAAATGGCGCCCGCTGTGCGGCCCATATGGGCATGGTGAAAAGCGGTGGCAACTACGCCAGCGCACTGCAACCGATTTTAAAAGCCCGCGCCAGCGTGCAGGCCGATCAGGTGCTGTTCTGTCCGGGCGGTGACGTACAGGAAACCGGCGCCGCCAACTTCCTGCTGATTGATGGCAATGAAATTATTACCAAGGCGCTGGATACCAGCTTCCTGCACGGTGTGACCCGTGATTCCATCCTGACGCTGGCACGCGATCTTGGCATGACGGTCTCAGAGCGCGAGCTGAGCGTTGATGAGCTGCTGGAGCGTGCAGCCAAGCCGGGCGCCGAAGCTGCGCTGTCGGGCACGGCCGCGGTGCTGACCCCGGTTGGCACCTTGATCCGTGGCAACACCGAGCATCAGGTGGGCAGCGGCGAAGCCGGCCCGGTCACCATGAAACTGCGCCAGGCACTGAATGCCATTCAGTGGGGCAAAGCCGAAGACAAGCACGGCTGGCTGCGTAAAGTCTAAGTTGCCTCTACCATTTAGAAACCCGCGAAATAACCGCGGGTTTTTATTTGTGTCGCAGCAGGCCACTTCAAGCTCAGCCATGCATCCGGCTGGTCGTTAAGTAAAGCTTGGTCCGACAATAATTGAGACACGCCGGTTTTGTGCGCGCCCTTCCGCAGTCTCGTTACTGGCGATAGGAAAAGCGCTGCCCATACCTCGGGTGCTGATCAGCTGTGGTGCTGTACCTGCGTAGATAAAGACCTCTGCCACTCTATTTGCCCGGCGCTCAGACAGTTGCAGATTATAGCTTTCGTCTCCGGTGGCATCGGCATGCCCTTCGATGCGGAGGCTGTTGATACCAACACTGCGTAAGGTATCACTTAATCGTCGGATCTCAGTTTCACTGTCTTTGGAAAGCATATCTTGGTCAAAGCCAAAAAGTAGCAGAACGGATAAGTTAAGTACCCACTCATCGCCATGGGGTTCGAATCCTTCTTGTACTAAAACTCTCAATTGTTGGTTGTTTAGTCCTGTCGAGGCTTGGCAGCCACTAAGTAGCAAAGCCAATGCAAAGAACAAACAAATACAGCGAAATAGTCGCATCAGTGTACTCCTCTAACTTTCTTCCTTTTTGAATCGATGATGGCTAGGGTAGGCTGTATCCATTCCTACCACTGCCTTTAACCTGATACATCGCAGTATCGGCAGCTTGCATCAATTCTTCTACACTCCCACCGTGTATTGGGAAGCGTGCCACCCCAATACTGATGGATATTGTTACGCTACTTTGGTCCGGCAAGGTGATGGGTTGACTCACCTGGGCTATAAGTTTTTCACAAAGTTGCTCAATATTTTCTGCCGATTCAGCTGCATCTATCAGGATGCAAAACTCATCGCCGCCCAAGCGAGCTACCAAGTCGGTTGCTCGTAAGTTTTGCTGAATTCGGTGCGCTAACGCTTTTAATACATCATCGCCAGCAGCATGCCCATAAGTATCGTTGACGGCTTTAAAACCATCGCCGTCAATATACAATATCGAAAGCTCGCTCGATTGACGCTGGGCGCGCTCAACAGCACGATGCAGTGCTTTTTCAAAGAAGCTGCGGTTGCGGATACCGGTCAGTGAATCTGAATAAGCATGTTGCTGTAGTTCAGTATGTGCGGCCTCTACGGTCGTTTGCCATTGATTTAACTCGTCTAGTAAGGCGTTAAAGTCGATACGCAATTGATCAATCTCGGCAATTTTGCTGCGGGAGACCCGTTGACTGAAGTCACGTTGTGTTCGCACTTTCGAGGTGACCATTGCTAACTCTAACAGCGGTTTGCTCATCAAGCGGTGCAAGTGCCTGGTTCCCAAAATGAGCAAGGCCAGAGTGCCCCCCAGACTAAACAGCAGACTTATGAACCCGTAGGACATAAAAAGTAAAATGCGCTCACCCTTAGGCCATAATGTAATGGTTGCAATGTTTTGCTGTTGCATGGCGATTGGAGCACTTTCAGGTTTAAGCAGCCAATGTATGAGTTTGTCCGACACGCGACTAGACTCTGTAGCCTGCTCTGACTTCCAACTGATGTAGTGATCACCGTTGAGCAGAGTGACTCGCGCCTGGACAACATCGACGTCACTCAGAAGATGCTCGAGCTGCTCAGCAACGATTTCTTTATCATCAAAAAAAACGGCTGCTTCTATAGTGACTGCAGTTGAGCGAGCCACCAGCTGTAAATTCATTTGGGCGAACGCTGTAAGTTGCTTCATGCCAAGGCCACCAATGATAATCGCCAGTGATAAAATACTTATCAGCAATACCACCAGCGTGCTTCTGATGTAAATGCGTTGCAAGCTTGGCAATCGTGGGGCTTTTTCCTTGCGCAAGACGTTCATAAGCCACCTCGGTGCTGTCCTAAACGTAAGACGCTTGGGTGGACCTTCACGGTGCTCCGAGAAACGGCATCAAGGTTAATTTTAAACGTGGCTTTGTCGTTGGCTACCGTGAAGCAAAACATCCCACCCATGCTGCAATGTTCGTTTTCTTCTTCCATGGTAATGACAGCGGTATTGCCAACGGCATCGTACAGCTGCTGGTAGTAACTTCCTGATAAGTAACCCAGGTAATACAAGTGGCATCCAGAGGTCTGAGCCAGTGCCTCTTCGATGGATAAAACCTGGCTGTCTACCGGGACATCACCAATAAAATGAGTCGCCTGCAATAAAATATCTGCATGCATGACATTGCCTACCACACAAATATTGACATGTTGCAAAGGCTCAGGCCATCGGCTGTAACGAATGATACCGAGCACCAAGTTGGCAACTTGCTCTGAAACAGGAGGAAGAGGTGCTACGTGCGGTGACCTTGACTCTTCAGCTGAGGCAATGCCTGCATAGGTTGCCATGAGCAATAATATACTTAAGGACAACAAAGTCATTTTAAAGCAACGACAGAAATGGGGGTTCACAACATCATCCATTTGTTGAGTAAAGCAACTGAGCGGCTATCCATGCATGGATACCGATGTATCGGCTAAAAAGGTCAAGTCTTGAGCTTATTGTATCGTGTTTTGTCGCGGTGCTGTGGAGATATTCTGCTTTTTTCCCTGAAATGGGAAGGATACCCCTGACTTAAAGTTCATGCGGACTGATTTCGGGCTAAGGATCACATCCAGCCTTTGTCGCTGCTTTGCGCCTGATAGAGGGCGTAATTGGCAATTTGTTCGGCGTCCTCTGCTGGCATGTAAGGAATGCTAAGACTGCCGGAGGCAAAGACTAACTGCAGATGGCGCAGCCGGGCGCGGCGCATCAGCCAGTGCTGTTGGCGGGAAACCTGCTGCAGCTTGTGCAGCGGTACGCAGTAATAATCTACCCCGATCACGCCGCGGCGCAGGTACAGGTAATGGGCGTCGATGGCATAGCCAAAGCGGCGCCAGCGCAGCAGCAGGAGTCCCAGCAGCAGCGTAAAGAGTGGTAACAGCAGATTGGCCAGCAGTGCATCGTCCGGCCGCAGCGCCCACTGGCTGATGCCAAGCGCAGGCAGCCAGAACAGCAGCAGGCTGGGTATGACAAAGCGCCAGTTGACCGGCCGAAAGCTTACCTGGTGCAGTTGTTGGTCTGGGTATGCTTCGCTTAGCAATTGCTGCGCCTCTCTCGGTGGCAGGGCAGGTACCATAATTTTGCCATGTTCCGCGTGGCTTTGGGCGGCGCTCATCGGCGCCTGCACCTGCTCGTAGCGCAGATTGCAACGGCCAAAGACTTTATCCAGCCAGTCTTGCTGCAGCCGGATCCATTGCAAACGGGAAGGCTTCATACTGATTTCGTGCCGGGTCAGCAGGCCGCTGCGGCGGATATAACGATCCTCGCTGCGCACCAACCGAAACTGGTAGTAGCTGAGCACCGAGGCGGCAATGGAAAACAAGGTGATCAGCAACATAATCAGCATGGTCAATGCCAGCACGGCCAGTCCAAGCCAGAACCAGGATTGCTGTTCGGGGTTAAACCAGTGACTGATATCCAGCCCCAGCCGTTGGAACAGATCACCGAGTACAGTGGTCAGCTGGTTGTAAAACGGCGCCGCCAGGCCTAGCGCCAGCATTACTCTGTTGTTGCTGATGCCATAAAGCACCAGATCGCCGACCGAGCGACTGCAGAGCAGGCGTTCATTGTTGGCTGCTACGACTGCAGCTTGTTGAGCGTGTTGCTCAGGATCGGCGGGTGTGTGCGGGCTTTGCTGTTGCACCGCATAAATGGCTTGTTGCAGCTCGGTGGCTAGCGCCTTGGGCAAAGCGGCGAGTTGCGCTTCCTGCTGGTTGGAGCCCGCCGTATCCAGTTGCAGGCAGAGGTGCCCGCTAGGTCGGTAATACAGCGGCTGCAGCAGCCGTACATTCTGGATACGGTTAAAGGGGATATTCAGCTGTTTTTTGCGCAGCACGCCGGAGCGAATTTCCACCGTCTCGCCGGTGACACGAAAACGAAATGCCAGATAGCGCAGCAAAGCAATGGTGAGCAGCAGTGCAAGAATGGCCAGCAACGCCAGCGTAAAATAGCCTGGGTAGCGCTTGATGCCCTGATAAAACACCAGCAAGGTCGGGGCCAGATAGGCCATATTGCCAAAAACGGCTTTGATAAGTCGCAAACAAAAATACAACAGCGCAATTGGCGAGACCCGCTGCCATTGTTGCAGGGTCTGCAACTCGGTTGTTGCTGCCTGGTTGCTAACAGACTGCTCAGTCATGCTGACGGCTGCTCTTGTGCTGTAAAATAAACTGGCGGATTTTTTTCGCCTCCGCCAGCGGTAAGCCGGGGATTTCAAAGGTATGTAAGGCGCCACCGGCACTGAATACCTGCATGGTTGCCAGCCCGGCCCTGCGCTCTATCGGGCCGCGTTTTAACTCAATATGCTGAATACGCAAAATGGGTTGGGTGACGCTTTTCTCAAACCAGAGACCACTGCGAAAACTTAAATCGTGTTCACGCAGGGCGAAGCGTTTACGTGGAAAGGCCAGGTAGCAATACAGAGTCACCCATAAGCTGCCGGCAATCAGCAAGCCAGCAAAAGCCAGCAGGATGTGTTGGTTGGGCTCGCTTGGTTGCCAGAAAGGCTGCAACCAGAAGGTGAGTGTCAGCAGGATCAGTAACAAACTGGTGGCACTGTTGAGCCAAAAATTCAGTCGGCTATAGCGAGGCGATAGCGGCTGCCAGTCCAGCTGCTCCAGTGCAGGTAACTGATTGGGATGAACGGCAAGATTTTGAAAGGGCGCGGTTTCCATGCGTCTGTCTTCTTGATCACCAACTGTAAGCAGAATGGTAACTGATTTTACTGCTAGCGCCTATCGGCTTTTGCTGTTTAAGCGTGCAGCTCAATAATCCGCATAGCAACCGAACGCTGCAATGCGGGTGTATTGATAACTAGAGGTTATTGCTCGGTGGTGATGTAAGGCCGGATCAGCTGAAACAGCTCACGAAATGCTTTCGGTGGTTGCTGCTTTTGCTGCTCTTTTTGCGCCTGACGGATCAGCTGGCGCAGTTGCTGCACATCCACGTCCGGGTATTCAGCGACAAAGTGGGTCACGGCATCTTTTTCTTCCAGCAGACGATCACGCCACTGTTCCACCAGATGAAACTTGCGGGTAGCGGCCTGATTGGTGTTGCGAATAAGCGCCAGCGCCTGCTCAATCGGCTCGATATCGCGGCTGCGCATCAAACGGCCAATAAATTGAATATGGCGGCGTAGGGCTTCACGCTTGCTCGATAACTTATCGGCCAGCAGCAAGGCATCTTTGAGTTCGTCGTCCATCGGTACCTTGGCGCGCGAGGCAGGCGCCAGTGCCAGCAGTTCTTCGCCCAGTTTTTGCAGCGCTTCCATTTCGCGCTTTACCTGGCTTTTGCTCTTGAGCTCTTCGTCTTCATCCCAGTCGCCGTGGAGAAATTCTGTCATCTTGTCACTTATCTGAGTACACTATATGGCATCATTATAACGTATCGCAGTGTGAAAGAGCAGCGCATTGCAAAGAGTGTGCTCTTTATTGCAGGAACGAGGGGCTATGCAAGTAACGCAGCAGCAAATACAGCAAGACATCCAGCAGGAAATTGCGGAAGTAAAAGAAGCGGTCAGCCAGGTGCTGGCCCATGCCAGAAGGCTGGGAGCCAGCAGCGCCGAAGCTTCGATGAGCCGCACCCGCGGCCTGAGTGTCGAAACTCGCCATGGCGAGGTGGAAACGCTGGAGTTTAATCAGGACGGCGGCCTTGGCATCAGCCTGTACTTTGGTCAGCGCAAAGGCTCGGCTTCGACGGCTGACTTAAGCCCGCAGGCACTGCAACGTGCGGTCGAAGCAGCGGTAGATATTGCCCGCTATACCTCGGAAGACCCCTGCGCTGGTGTCGCTGAAGCAAGTTGGCTGGAGTTTAGCCCAGCCGAGCTAGACTTGTTTCACCCGCATGACGTGGATACCAGCGATGCCATTGCCAGCTGTGCCCGCGCAGAGCAGGCCGCTTTTGATTACGACAGCCGTATTGTCAATTCCGAAGGGGCGTCGTTTTCGTCGCATCAGGGCATCAAAGTCTATGGCAACAGCCATGGTCAATTGGTCGGTTACCCCAGCAGCCGGCACAGCATCAGTTGTGTGATGATCGGGAAAACCGAGCAGGACATGCAGCGCGATTACAGCTACAGCGTGCATCGTGATTTTACCAAACTGCTAAGTCCGGAGCAGGTGGGCCGTGAAGCGGCAGAGGAAACCGTCGCCCGGTTGGATGCGCGCCAGGTGCCGACGGAAAAAGTGCCGGTTATTTTCCGTGCCGATATTGCCAGCAGCTTATTTGGCCACCTGGTCAGTGCCATCAGCGGTGGCAGCATTTACCGTCAGTCCAGTTTTTTACTGGATAAGCTGGGCCAACGTATTTTCCCTGAGCATTTGAACATCATCGAGCGGCCTCATCTGCTGCAGGGCCTGGCATCCAGTCCTTTTGATGGCGAAGGCGTGAAAACCCGCGACCTGGCGGTGATTGAACAAGGTGTGTTGACCAGTTGGCTACTGACCAGTTATTCAGCCCGCAAACTTGGCCTGGCCAGTACCGGCCATGCCGGTGGTATCCATAATTGGCTGGTACAGCATGGCGAGCAGGATTTAGCCGCCCTTTGCCAGCACATGGGACGTGGCCTGCTGGTGACCGAACTGATGGGGCAAGGGGTGAATACTGTAACCGGTGATTATTCGCGCGGCGCTGCAGGTTTTTGGGTAGAGAACGGCGAAATTCAGTTCCCGGTGGCAGAAGTCACCATTGCCGGCAACCTGAAAGAGATGTTCCAGCGTATTGTTGCCATTGGCAAGGATGTGGATGTGCGCGGCGGTGTGCAAACCGGCTCGGTGCTGATTGAGTCGATGCAGTTGGCCGGCAATTAAAGATTCATAGCGTCAACACAGGCAGGCCCGCACTAGCGGGCCTGTTGCTTTTTACACACTTCCGGGTGTCAGGCCAGCACCGAATCAAACAACTGCAAAAAAGTGGGTGCAGGCGTGACCTTCAGTGGCAGCTGCAAGCGCTTAGCAATGGCTTCACTGCTTAGTACGCCGCGGATTTGATGACTGTTGCGATCCAGCACCAAACAAAACGCCTCACCTTCGCGCTGCAAGGTGCTCAGCACATCACTTATTTTGCTGCGCAGCAGATCCTGATACGCCAGTGCCTTTAAGCGGCTACGTGGCAGCATCAAGTCCCTGACGGTGATCTCATCGCGGGCTTCGCCCATCACCACCCGGCGCATAATGCTTTGCGCCGATAATTGTTGTGGGCTGATCAGACCAATCAGTTCTTCATTGGCATCGACCACCAGCTTGAGTGTGCTGTGCTCGCGCTCCAACATCATCAGTGCTTCGGTGGCCGGTGTTTCGGCTTCCAGCAGACTGGGCTGGTGCTGCTGAAAATCGGTCAGCCAATGGATAGCGGCTGTGCTAAGTTCCTGCTGATGACATTCATTGGGTTGCACCAGATGATCGTTGGCATCCAGTGGGTAAAGGGTCAGGTGTTTCATGGTCAATCCTCCGCAGCAGCCATTCAGGCTGCTGCAACAAAGCAGTTGGACTCCGTCGCCGGAGCAAAAAATGACTGTTGTGTTAGCAGGATAAAACCGGAGGAGCCCTGGCAAGATTGGCACTTCGGACCGTGGCCAGTGCAATGCTAGCGGCTGAGTTAGTAGCGCTGTAGAGGCTGGCTACCCGCTGTGGCTGGGCGCTTGTGGTGGCAGCATCACTATCATCGTGATTGTCATCGTACGACTTAGAGCGTTGTACCCAATCGCTGCTGTGTTGCAACAGAGCAGCGATGCTGTCTTGTTGCGGCAGTACCGAGGCTTCACTACTGGCATAAGGCTGCGACTGGCTAAAGCCAGTAACCAGCAACAACAACCAAAGTGAACGGATCAGCTGCATCACAGTGCCATCAAAGAACGAACGACCAGTCTTAAGATGGCGCCCGGCTTCCGAAAACGCAAGAGGGACCTGTTAAAAAAATACCGATTTGCGATAGTCGGCACCTGACGCTGGATCCTACCAGCAGTAAGCCGCAAAGTTTGGTTTGCGGCTGTGGTGCCAGGGGTTTATTTGGCTTCCTGTTTGTCGTGGTCAACCTTGTACAAAAAGTACACTGCATAAAAAATGCATAGGCCTATCACTAGGGCGAGGCCAGTAAAGGAAATAAAGATCACCGGATCGGATATAAATTCTTGCCACAGGTTCATGGGATGCTCCTCCTGTCTGATAACTGCATTCAGTGTAGAAGCAAGCGGCTGGGTAAAAACTGACCTGGATCAAGCTTTGCGGGGGCTTTGTTGGCGTAAGAGGGGCTAGTGCATCAGGCTTTGACGCAGATCAAACAATGTCTGCTGCCAACGCTCGGCTTGTGGTGCCAACTGCCGCAAGTACCGTGCAAGCAAATCGGTATCCGACGGATGAGCTGGCTCCGGACAGACTGTGAGCAGCGCCTGTTGCTCTAATTTTTCTGCTGCCAGCTCGGCTTCCAACAAAGCTGCTTTAATGGTGGGCTGTTCACTTAACTGACGGCGCAACTGGCGAATGGGCAGGGTGTACTGCTGATTGGCCGGCAGCACTGCCTGGTGCAGCCGGGCTATCTCTGCATCAGACCAGTACCAGTGTTGTTGCTCTGCATACAGCAGCAACAGCAGCAGATTGACATTGGCACCCAAGTCATCCTGCAACCTCAGCAACGATTGCTGCATACCAGGGTAGCATTGCAGGCAGAACTGCCAGAATTGCTCAGCCGTTGGCAGCTTAGCCATATTGCTGCCAGAACGCTTGCTCGGTCTGCTCCAGTTCGTCCTGCAGCAGGAACCAGTCTTCTTCCACCTGGGCCAGGGTTTTGCTAGCACTGGCCTGTTCGTTCAGGCGCTCGGTCAGCTCCGCTTTACGCGCAGCTTCGTACAGCTCTGGCTCGGCCAGTTGTTGCTCCAGTTCGGCCAGCCGGGTTGTAAGCTGCTCTTGTTGGGCTTCGGCTTGTTCCAGCTTTTTTTTGAGTGGTCTAAGCAGATTTCTCAGCTCGGCTTCAAGGCGCTTTTGGTCTTTACGCTGACTGGCGCTGTCTGGCTTGGGTTCTGCCTGGGTGTTTTGCTTGCGGCTGTCTTGTTGCAGCCATTGATAGTAATCCTGCAAATCACCAGCAAAGGGGGCTACCTTGCCATCGGCTACCAGATAAAATTCATCGGTGGTACTGGTTAGTAAGTGACGATCGTGCGACACCACCACGATGGCACCCTCAAACTCCTGCAACGCCATGACGATGGCTTCGCGCATGTCTAGATCCAGGTGGTTGGTTGGCTCATCCAGCAGCAGTAAGTTCGGCCGTTGATACACCAGCAAGGCCAGGACCAGCCGGGCTTTTTCACCACCGGAAAAAGGCGCGCAGGGTTCCAGCGCTTTATCGCCATGAAAGCCAAAACCGCCCAGAAAATCGCGCAGGCTTTGCTCGCTGGCGGCCGGATCCAGCCGTTGCAATTGCAACAGCGCCGAATCGGTTGGCCGCAGCGTTTCCAGTTGGTGCTGGGCAAAATAGCCCAGGCTGATGCCACTGGCGGTCCAAAGCTCGCCAGCCTGGGCTGGCAGATTACCGGCCAGATGCTTGATCAGGGTGGATTTACCGGCACCATTGCGGCCCAGTAAGCCAATGCGGCTGCCCGGTAACAACTGAAAATTGATGTTGTGCAAGATGGTGTGGTCGCCATAACCAAGCTGCACTTTTTCCAGCTTTAGCAGTGGGTTGGGCAGGGCTTTGGGCGGGCGAAACGCAAAACTAAATGGCGAGTCGACATGAGCCGGGGCCAGCATGGTCATGCGCTCCAGCGCTTTGACCCGGCTTTGGGCTTGTTTGGCCTTGGAGGCTTTGGCTTTAAAGCGGTCGATAAACTGCTGCAAATGCGCGACCTGCTGTTGTTGCTTCTCAAACATGGATTGCTGCTGTGCCAGCCGCTCGGCGCGTTGGCGTTCGAACTGGCTGTAGTTGCCTTTGTACAGCTGCACCTGTTGGCGCTCGATATGGATCATGCTGTCGGTAACAGCATCCAGGAAGTCCCGGTCGTGGCTGATAAGCAGCAGGGTGCCATCGTAGTTTTGCAGGTATTTCTCCAGCCAGAGCACCGCATCCAAATCCAGGTGGTTGGTCGGCTCATCCAGCAGCAGCAATTGCGAGGGCTTCATCAGCGCTCGCGCCAGGTTCAGCCGCATCCTCCAGCCACCGGAGAAAGATTTCACCGCTTGTTGCTGCATGGCGCCATCAAAGCCCAGGCCAGCCAGCAGAATGCCGGCCTTGGCTTCGGCGCTGTAACCGTTTAACTGCTCAATTTGCTGGTGGGCTTTGGCCAGCTGCTCGCCATCGCCGCCTTGTTTGAGGAGTTGCAGCAGCGGATACAAGGCTTCATCGCCCTGCAACACATAATCCATCGCCGGGCAATCCAGTGCCGGTGTTTCCTGTGCGACTGTCGAGATGACCCAACTGGACGGAATACTAAGCTCACCGGCATCAGGAGCCAGCTGCCCCAAAAAGCAGGCGAATAAAGACGACTTGCCGCAGCCATTGGCGCCGATAATGCCAATCTTCTGGCCGGGAAAAATGGTCAGACTGACGTCGCTAAACAAGGCTTTGCTGCCACGGCGCAGTTCAAGTTGTTGCAATTGGATCATGAAGACATCTCTGTTGCAGCATTGCACAAAGCAGGCAGTATACCTGAAGAAGTGACTGCTCAGCGAGCACAGTGGGCGACAGCACTGATCATTTTAGTGGGCACTGATGTATAATGGGCAGAGTTCACAAATCGAGAGCTGTATGACAACCCGCAAGAAAAAACGCTTTATCGCTGGTGCTACCTGCCCAAAATGCCATGCCATGGACAGCATGATGCTGTTTTTAGAACACAATGTGGAAAAAGTGGAGTGCGTGCACTGCGGCTATCAGATGACGCAACCGGATGCGGATGTGAGCAAAGCGGCGCGCGGCAGTGAACAACTGATTGGAGTCTTTAAGCCGGATTAAAGCCGTCCCACCTCTTTAATAATGCGGCGGTGGTGGCTCCTGCTCTTGTGGCATGATGTCATCCTGATCCTGCCGTTGCAGCTGCTTCGCCAGCAGTTGCACTTGCTGCTGCAGTAACTTAATTTGTTTTTGGTGCTCCAGCAGCTCTTGACTCAGATGCTGCATGGCATCGTCTTGAAAAGCAATTTTGCTTTCCAATTCAATAATATGAAGTTCGACTTTGTCGCTGTCTGTGCTGCTCATAACCTGATTCGCTCTGTATTGCGGGGTTGAAGTCTACGCAACTGCTTTAGTGGTTGTCCAGCTGGATCTGCCATACCTCGGCCAAACCACTGGAGCTTTCGCTGATCAGCTGATTAGGACCAAAGAAAGCCACTGCATGCACGGCGGCGCTGGGTGGCCGGCTGCCAACCCGGGGTGAGACCCGCCAGCGCTGCAACTCGCGCCCGCTTTGAACATCCCACAGGGCTAAGTTGCGACTGGGAGCGCCGGTGGCCAGCCAGCGGCCATCAGCGCTAAAACGTACGGCGCTAAATATTTGCTGGCGGGCGGTAAATTGCAACCGGCTAACCAGCAGACCCGTTTGGATATCCCAAATCTGCGCTGTGCTTTGGCTGTCGGCGGTAAACGCAAAGCGACCTTGTGGGTCCAGGGCGACTTTAGTAACCCGGCTTGGGTGCGGAAAGCTGTGAACGATTTGGGCGGTCTCGGTATTCCACAAATAGGCCATGTAATCGTTGCCACCGGTTAGGGCAAAGCGACCATTGGGCGATAAGTCGACGCTGTTGATGCGCTCACTGTGGCCAAGAAACTCCAGCCTGCGGCCGCTGGCAAAGGTAATATGCTGCACACCGCCATTGCCTTTGCCGATTAACAGGTGCTCCGCATTGTGTGAGACGGCAATATCCCGAACGGAAGACTCGTCCAGCTGCCAGTAGCCGACATTTTCGCCATCGGCAATGCGCCACAAGGCAAAGTTAGTGCGGTCGGCGCTCAGCACA
Source organism: Alkalimonas sp. (assembly GCF_020831925.1). GTDB lineage: Bacteria > Pseudomonadota > Gammaproteobacteria > Enterobacterales > Alteromonadaceae > Alkalimonas. The sequence goes on along the minus strand of NZ_JAFIFQ010000018.1, from coordinate 19,869 downwards.
TGGCTGTTGTTTGGGCTTATGGCCAGCGCAAACACAATGTTTTCATCGGCATCGCGATGATTCCATTGGTACATCAAACCCTGACGCTCGGTATCCCAGATGGTAATACCATGCTGCACCGACGATTGCACCGCATAACGGCCATCGCTGGAGATGGCGGCGGCATAAGTGGCCTGGGCAGCATGCTTCCATTGCTGCACCGGCGTGGTTTCCACCCGGCTGCAGGCTGCTGTTAGCAGTGCAAACAGGAAAATTGGCAGATATTTGCTGCTATGGCTTAACCTCATCTCCACAAACCGTTAGTATAGGATGACGATTAAAATCATAACACAGTGCGCAGCTTAGGCTGCCCGATTTGGAGAAAATAATGCGCGTAACAACCAAACTCAGCCTGGTGGCTGCATCAGTCTTAACTTTGGCCGCCTGTCAGCCAGCTTCTGTTTCTGATGAAGGCCCGGTGAAACTGGATACCGATACCCAGAAACAATCCTACAGCTTTGGTGTTTCTGCCGGCTACTACATTGAAAATGCCGTGGCCGAGCATAAGGCTATGGGTATTGAGCTGGATGCCGATCTCATTGTTCGTGGCATGAAAGATGCTATTGCAGGCAAGGCGCTGGTAACCGAAGAGGATATTCAGCAGCACTTAACCGCCTTGGATCAAAGCTTCCGTGAAAAACAAGAGCAACAGGCTCAGGCAGCAGCAGCAGAAGCCAAGGCTGTCGGGAAGGCTTTCCTGGCCGAGAATGCCGGTAAAGATGGCGTGCAGGTGACCGAATCTGGTCTGCAATACCAGGTGCTGGAGCAGGGCGAAGGGGCTAAACCAGCGGCTGCTGATACGGTAAAGGTGCACTACCAGGGTACCCTGATTGATGGCACTGTGTTCGATAGCTCGTACGAGCGCGGTGAGCCGATTGAATTCCCATTAAACCGCGTTATTCCAGGCTGGACTGAAGGTGTGCAGCTGATGAATGTAGGCTCTAAGTTCCGTTTCACCATTCCATCTGAGCTGGCCTACGGCGAGCGTGATATGGGCGTGATCCCACCGAACAGTGTGCTGGTGTTCGAAGTCGAATTGCTGGATATCAAAAAAGCCGGCGAGTAACGGCCAACCCAACCACGAAAAAGGGCAGCCATGAGCTGCCCTTTTGCTGTCTGCATTAACTTAGCGCTAGGCTGTGGTTTGCCGATCGCTGTGCTTGTGATGCAAGGTGTGGATCAGCTCATCTTCTAACTCGAAGCGCTCTTCCAGTGCCTGCCCCAGATCAGATAGTTCCAGATCAAAGGCACCACTTTGCCGGGTGCTGAAGTGATCCGCATATTTATCATTAAAATCCAATGCTAAGTCCGTAGAAGCGGCAATCTTTGGATACAAGCGATTGGCCAGTTGCCGGCTATCGGTGCCGTTAACCGCACATTCGGATACGATCTGCTCATAAACTTCAAAATGACCGGCCGACAGGTAGTCCATCAGAATTTGACAGAACTCCTGCACTGCTTCCTGGCTGGGTTTGGCACGCTGCTTGTCGTCAAAGGGAGGTAAGCCCGCCAGTTTGCAATAGCTGATGATCAATTGCTGGCGTTCTTCCAGCCAATGATCGATTGCGGTTAAAGCGCCGCCCCACTTTTGTTGTGCTGCCTGAACCCGCCTATACATGACCTGCTCCTTACCCTGTCTGGTCTATCGTCTACTTAAAAGAATTCTGCCGCTAAAATCAATTGTTTTTTCATTGGTCTGAACTCTTTGACCATTTATCATACCCCCAGTCAGGCAACAGGCCAACCATTGTTGCTAAATGTTCCTAAAACAAGGATAAACGATGATCAGTCACAGTTTACCACTAAAAGCCGAGACCCAGGGCTACTGGCTGATAGTCAATCAGCAGCGGCTTTACTGGCCCGAAGCGCAGCATGGCTTGCATTTTAGTAGCATGGCCGAGCTGGTACCCTTCTTTGGTGAGCCAGAGCAAAGCGGTACCCTGGGCGAGTTTGAGGGGCAGCCGGTGTATTATTGGGTGGTCAACGATCATCGAGATGATGAAGAGAACTGGCAAAACCCCAGGCAGTTGCTGCGTTATGGCGATGCGGTATTTGAACTGGCCGCCAGGGCGGTGCAGGTCGCGCTTTTTATGCAAACACACCGTTTTTGTGGTCAGTGCGGCTCGGCCATGCATCTGGTGAGCTGGGAGCTCGCAGCCTTATGCCACCGTTGTGGCCATCGTTGCTACCCGCGCATCGCCCCTTGTGTGCTGGTTGCAGTGGTGAAGGGTGAGCAATTATTGCTGGCGCGTTCCAGCCGGCACAAAGCAGGGTTCTTCTCCATTCTGGCAGGTTTTGTCGAGTCGGCTGAAACTCTAGAGCAAGCCGCGTTACGGGAAGTCAAAGAAGAAGTAGGACTTGATATCGACCAGCTAGAGTATGTTGGCAGTCAGCCCTGGCCTTTTCCGCATTCATTGATGACTGGTTTTATTGCTCGTTATGCAGGGGGAGAGATTCGTTGCCAGCCAAATGAAATTGAAGAGGCCCATTGGTTTGATGTAACAAAACTGCCCGAGGTACCACCGGCACAAACCCTATCGGGTCAGATGATTGAGCGGGTGAAACAGCGAATTGCAGGCAATAAAAAAGCCACATAATGTGGCTTAAATCACCGAAGTGATTAGAAGGTCCCGTGAACGGGCTTCTTTATTCTTATTCTTCACTAGCGCCTTCATTTTATAGCAGATGTTTTTCTGGCATACAAGCGACTTTTTGAACTTTTTTTGCAAAATTCAGTCTGCAGTCAGTTTGATTCGGATCCGCATTGGAACTAGAGCACTGGCTGCAGCAATGCTAAGATAGCACCATTCACTCCGAGGACAGATCCCATCATGCAATTAAAAAATGATCGTTACCTGCGCGCCTTGTGCAAAGAACCTGTAGATCGTACCCCAATCTGGATGATGCGCCAGGCCGGTCGCTACCTGCCAGAGTACCGTGCTACCCGTGCTCAGGCTGGCGACTTTATGTCGCTGTGCAAAAACCCGGAGCTTGCATGTGAAGTGACCATGCAGCCGCTACGCCGTTATCCGATGGACGCAGCTATTTTATTCAGCGATATTTTGACCATCCCGGATGCGATGGGGCTGGGCTTGTACTTTGGTGCTGGTGAAGGACCTAAGTTTGAGCGACCAATCCGTGACTTTATGGAAGTGGTCAACTTGCCAATACCCGATCCTGAGCAGGAATTGCGTTATGTGATGGATGCGGTGCGTACCATTCGCCGCGAGCTGAACGGCGAAGTGCCGCTGATTGGCTTCTCCGGCAGCCCTTGGACGCTGGCTACCTATATGGTCGAAGGCGGTAGCAGCAAAACCTTCAGCATTATTAAGAAAATGATGTACAGCGAGCCGGAAGTGCTGCATATGCTGCTGGATAAGCTGGCGCAAAGTGTCATCTTGTACCTGAATGCACAAATTGCCGCTGGTGCGCAGTCGGTGATGATTTTTGATACCTGGGGTGGTGTGCTGACCCCGCGTGATTACAAAGAGCATTCGCTCAGTTACATGCAGCAAATTGTCGACGGTTTAACCCGCGAAGCCGACGGCCGCAAGGTACCGGTGACCTTGTTCACCAAAAATGGCGGCCTTTGGCTGGAACAAATCGCAGCCACCGGTTGCGATGGTGTTGGCCTGGACTGGACCATGGATATTGGCCAGGCGCGAAAGCGCATTGGCGATAAGGTGGCTCTGCAAGGCAATATGGACCCGAATATTTTACTGGGTACCCCAGAACGCATTCGCCAGGAAGTACAGACCATTCTGGATGGTTATGGTCAGGGCACCGGCCATGTGTTTAACCTGGGTCATGGTATTACGCCGGATGTGGATCCAGAGCGGGTGAGTGTGTTTGTCGAGGCAGTGCAATCCTTTAGCCCGACCTACCATATGAATACCGATGATTAAATTCGGTAAAACGCACAAAGCCCGGCAACTGCCAGGCTTTGTGCGTTTAAAGGCAGTGCTACACCTTAAAACAACCGGTTTAACCCATTTAATGCCGCCACCCGGTAGGCTTCGGCCATGGTCGGGTAATTGAAGGTGGTATGCACAAAGTACTCAATGGTATTGCCACCATCTTTTTGCATCATAATAGCCTGGCCGATATGGACGATTTCCGCTGCCCGCTCGCCAAAGCAGTGAATGCCCAAGATTTCTTTCGTTTCACGGTGAAACAGCAGTTTCAGGCTGCCGGCATTGGTGTTGGCTATTTGCGCCCGGGCCAGATGTTTGAACTGCGCCCGACCTACTTCGTAGGGAATGCGGGCTGCAGTGAGCTCCTGCTCGGTTTTACCCACTGAGCTTATTTCCGGAATGGTGTAAATGCCAACCGGAATGTCTTCAATTAAACGGGTTTCGCAGTTGCCTTTGACAATGGCGGTGCCGACAATCCGGCCCTGATCGTAGGCAGCACTAGCCAGGCTTGGGTAGCCAATCACATCGCCAACCGCATAGATATGCGGCACCTCGGTCTGATAGTTGTCGTTTACCTTTAGCTGACCCCGGCCATCGGCTTTTAGCCCCACAGCTGCCAGATTCAGGCTATCGGTGTTACCGGTACGGCCGTTGGCAAACAGAATGCAGTCGGCTTTCATTTTTTTGCCGGATTTTAAGTGCATCACCACACCATCGTCCCGGCCCTCAATGCTTTCGAACTCTTCGCCGTGGCGAATATTGATGCCGGAATTCCAGAAGTGGTAGCTCAGCGAGTCGGAGATTTCGCTGTCCATAAAGGCCAGCAGACGATCGCGGTTATTCACCAGATCCACCCGCACCCCAAGGCCACGGAAAATAGAGGCGTACTCACAGCCAATGACCCCGGCACCATAAATAATGACATGGCGTGGATCATCGCGCAGCGACAAAATGGTATCGCTGTCGTAAATGCGTGGGTGGTTAAAATCGACATTGGCCGGCCGGTACGGGCGCGAGCCACTGGCAATGACAATATTGGCGGCGCTGATCACTTGCTTAGACCCATCGGCTTCGGTGATTTCCAGCTGATGCGGGCCAATAAAGGTGGCATCGCCATGGAAAATGGTCACCCGGTTGCGATCGTAAAAGCTGCTGCGTAGTCGCACCTGTTTGCGGATCACGCCAGCGGCATGCTTTAAGATTTCATCAAAGGTCAGATGGGTTTTGTTTTCATCCAGCTGAAACAGCGGGTTTTCTTTGTATTCAATGTAGCGGCTGACCGAATGGCGTAGCGCTTTGGATGGGATGGTGCCCCAATGGGTGCAACCACCGCCAACCGATTGATAGCGTTCAATGACTGCGACCTGCTGGCCACTTTTCGCCAGGCTCATGGCTGCGCCTTCACCGCCGGGACCGGTGCCGATAATAATGCTATCAAAGTCGTAAGCAGGGGTTTTTTGCTTGGTTTTTGTCGCCACAGGCGGCTCCATCTCAGCCAGTTTCAAAATTAGTATAACAATAGCCTGATTTCACACTGAAAAAAAGCCGACCATGGTCGGTACGGCAGCTTTTATGCGGGCTATTGCCAAAACCCAGCGCTCACGTAAAATCAGTACAGGACTTTTACATAACAAGAATAAACAGCATGGAAACCTTGCTAAAACACTGCGATAACTGCGGCACTGCCCTGCAAGGGGCCTTCTGCCATCACTGCGGTCAGGAGAAAAAGAGCTACATTCGAAACTTAAGCGGGGTTTTGAGCGAGTTTTTTGGCGAATTTAGCAACTGGGACAGCCGTTTATGGCGCACTTTGTGGCCGCTGTGGTTTCGTCCTGGCTTTTTAACCAGACGCTATGTGCAGGGGCATCGGGTGCCCTATGTGCCGCCGCTGCGATTGTATATTTTTACCTCGGTACTCACCTTTCTCATTCTTGCCCAGTTGGTCCCGCATCAGGCGATTGAAGAAAGTTCTCACACCGATCCTGACAGCATTCTTATAGAAATTGAGGATGGCAGCCAACTAACCCTGCGCGAGCTGATGCAAAAAATTGAGGCCGAGGCCCGTGGTGACGCAACAACAGCGCCTGACAATGGACCAACTCAGTTTGTTGGCGTGGAAAAGCTGCCCTATGCTTTGCCACTGCCTTTTCTTTCCGATGCAACCCAGCAGCGGGTTGATGAGCGTTTTAATGCGTTGATAGCCAGCCCTAAACTCGCAATCAATAAGTTTTTTTCACTGGCACCGCAAATGATGTTTTTGCTGCTACCGCTGTTTGCCTTGCTACTGAAGCTGATGTACATCCGCTCCAACCGTTTTTACATGGAGCACCTGATCCTGGCGCTGCATAGCCACAGCTTTATTTTGCAAATGGGCGTTTTTGTGTTGCTGCTTGGCATGCTGCAAAGCAGCATCCCCTGGCCCTGGCTGGCCAGCTCGGTGGGCTGGTTGAAAACCGCTTTGCTGTGGTGGATCCCTTTGTACTTGCTGCTGTGCCAGAAATTTTACTACCAGCAGGGTTGGAGCAAAACGGTGCTGAAGTTTTGGCTTACCAGTTCCATCTACAACCTGATTTTCCTCTGCGCTTTTCTGGCGCTGATAGTGCTGAGTGTGTTGTGGATGTAGTGCGCTGCCCTTCGCAGGAAAGAGCCTACACAAGTTTTTTAATCGTGTTTTGCTGATGAGGTTTAGATGAAGACACTGATAAAGATTGTCCTATTCATTGTGGTGCTGCCCATTGCCTTCGTTGGGGTGATACTGCATACCATGGCCGGAGGTATGTGCGCTAACGAAGTGCATGCCGAAATAATCTCGCCGGATAAGCGCTATAAAGCAGTGATCTTTCAACGAGACTGCGGTGCCACTACCGATTTTAGTACCCAAATTTCTATTCTGAAGGCAAAGGCGAAACTGCCGAACAAAAGTGGCAATATCTTTATCGAAAGAGGGCACCCGGAGCATTTTCCACACCCGATCCGCTGGCTGTCCAACACTGAGCTTTTTATCGAAAAGGAGTTAAGCGGCTCTGAATTTAAAGCGGAACACAGTTGGGGCCGGCGGGATAAGCTCACGGTGAGCTATGTCTCTGCCGGCAGTTAACCCTTTGCATCGCACCATACCAGATAGACTTTAAGCTCCCTTTCATCAGTAACTTAATGGTCGGGTTAGCGTAGAAAATTGTGCTTAAAAGACCCCCTTTTCTTTCAGTGAAATCTATACTGAGAGTTATCACCTCACTATGGCTACTTTCCTATGGATCTCAAACTTAAAGGTCGTAACTGCATCGTTCTTGGTGCCAGCCGTGGCATAGGCCGCGCTATTGCTTTAGGCCTCGCTGCCGAAGGCGCGAATGTCGCAATTTGCGCCCGTGATGAAACCGCACTCCGCAAAACCGAGCATGAACTTAATCAGACGGGTGTCAACGTCTATGCGGCGAGTTGCGATGTCGCGGACCCAAAAGCCCTGTCGGCTTTTATCGACGCTGCCAGAGCGGCTTTGGGTGGTGTTGATATTCTGGTACATAACGCCTCGGCGCTGGCAGTAGGGCCAAGCCTGCAGGACTGGGATGCCAGCTTGAAGGTCGATCTAATGGCAGCCGTCCATGCCTGTGAGCAGGTTATTCCCTGGATGCTTGAGCAGGGCAGTGGCTCCATTGTATTGGTTTCATCAACCTCCGGCCTAGAGTGTGATCCTATGCCAGATTACGGCTACACGGCTGCCAAGGCTGCGCTTATCGCCTATGCCAAAAAGCTGGCGGTAATGCATGCGGCACAGGGGATCCGAGCCAATGCGATCGCGCCAGGCTCAACCGAGTTTCCGGGCGGGATCTGGGCTCACATAAAGGCTGAACAACCTGAGATCTACCAGATGGCGACAGCCAGCATCCCGGCCGGACGCCTTGGCACTGCCGAAGAGATTGCAGATGTGGCTGTATTTTTGGCCTCGCCCCGTGCGCACTGGGTAACCGGAGAATGCATTTCCATCGATGGAGCACAGCATAAGGGCATGCGATAGCAGGCAATGATCACAAGGCTAGGGTTAAAGCTACCAGTGGGGAAATAACAGTCTGAACCAAAGCCTTTGCCATCCTGGTGGTTGGCGAAGCTGGCCTACCGGATAAAATAACCAATCGCTCGCCACTCACCTTGCTCAAAGCTCAGTGTCAGGGTTTCAACGGCCTCGGCCTTGTGTTCAAACTGGCTTTGCAAGGTCAGCACCAGGTAGCGACCATCCGGCAGACCGGGTAAGGAGGCGTGCTCTTGCTGACTCAGCACTGCGCGGTTTTGCAAGGCACCGAAAGGCTGCCGTGCCTTGTGCAGTGTGTCCTGCCATTGGCTTGCGCTCAGTTGTTGTTGCACCATTGAGCCGGCTTGCTGCCAGCTGGTTTCATACTGGCCCTGATCAATCAGTTGCAGCCAGTTCAAGGCCGTGTTTTTTCCATGCTCACTGGCAAAGCAAAAGCTACTCAGTAGCAGGCAACAGGTGGCAATCAGGAGATTTTTCATAAGGCATCCGGCTCCATTATTTGAAAACAGCGGGACAGTTCCGCTGCCTGTTTGCAATATTAAACAATTATTTTGTGAAAAAAAAGTTCTTTATTTGTGCTTTTTAAGGTGATCGAACGGTACTGCGTGCAGCAAAGCATCACGATTCTGGCTGAAGAATTGATCCGAATAGTTGGTCATCCATAGCAGCAATAGTTGCTGTTCTGCCTGTCGTTGGATACGAAAGTCCATGGTAAATAAGCCATTGGAGCCACCGTGGCGGATCACGGTGCCATCATCCGGGTTGCTGTTGTCGATTATCCAGCCGTAACCGTAGTAGAGCCCGGGCCGGGTTGTGGCCTGGTGAGGTGTAAACAGCAGGCTACGTTGTTCATCGTTCAGAATTTTGTCCGACTGCAACGCCTGATACCACAGATACAAATCATCCAGGCTGGAAAGCAAACCGCCATTGGCATGCAGATTCCACCAGGGGCCATCCTCTGCCCAGCTGTGATCCAATGGGCTGCCCCAGCGCCTGGCCGGGAGCTCGTTCTTGCTCAGACCATGTCTTAGCCGCTGAAACCAGCGTCGGTCCTGATAGTAGCCGACAGCGAGTTGCTCTGGTTGCCACTTGGGCTGCACATAACCGGTATACTGCATACCCGCCGGTTGAAACAGCCATTGCTGCAGGTAAGCCTCATAACTTTGGCCTGAAACCTGCTCTATCACCAGGCCTAACAAACCATAGCCTGCGTTTGAATACGCAAACTCGGTGCCGGGAGCACTGTGCAGCTTGGAAGCAAACAGCTGCTGCAGAAACTGCTGGCGCGAAACCGCGCTGTAATCACCACCTTTGAGATTATCAACCAGGCCGGCACTGTGGGTTAGCAACTGATGCAGGCTAATACCGGCTTTATCTGCCGGCACATCGTGAAAAAACTGCGCTAAGGTATCCTGCACCGACAAGAGCCCTTGCTGTTGCAGGGTGAGAATTGCCGCAGAGGTAAATTGCTTGGTGACAGAGCCGGTATCAAAGACGGTTTCGGTGGTAAATGCTCGGCCAGCTTCATAGTCGGCCAGTCCATAGGCCTGTTTGAGCAGGATGTTGTCGTCCTGAACCACCAAAGCCAGGCCGGAAAACCCGGACGCAATACTAGCCTGATGCCAATTGAAAAGGCTTGTAGCTTCGGGGGATTGATCGGCTGAAGTCACTGATAGTAGTGGTTTGGCCGTACAAGCGGTAACAAACAGCAAGAGGCTGATGGAAAGATTGGCTAGTCTGGTGTGCATATATTCTTCCCTGAGCAGTTTGGTCTATTGTCGGACGATAAAGGTGACAAGTGTGGCGATAGCAAGAACCGCCAGTATCGCCGACAAAAGTGGGGCTGTATGCATCATGCCCAGAGCAAGGCCGCCAGCCAGGCAGGGCAGGGCCCATGCCATGCGTTTGCGGTGTGCGCTGGCTTTTTGCTGAGCCGCCTGTTGATGTTGCCTTTTGGCATCAATGGTTGCCTGCTGCGGGCCAAGCAGGGCATCGGCGGCGGCCTTGGCTTGCTGCTCATTGAGTTGATTCATCTTCAGGCCCGCTGCAATTTGACGGCAGTACCATAAGCCAGCAGCTCGCTGGAGCCGGCCAGAATTGAGCTGGTACTAAAGCGAATGCCAACCACGGCGTCGGCTCCCAGTTGGGTGGCTTCTTCGACCAGTCGCTGAATGGCTTTGTCGCGGGCTTCGCTCATCATCTGGGTGTAGCCTTTTAGCTCGCCGCCAACAATGCCTTTAAGCCCGGCCATAATATCGCGGCCGACATGCTTGGATTGCACCACATTGCCGGTGACAACGCCAAGCACAGCCTGGATCTGATAGCCGGGTAATGAATCGGTGGTTGTGAACAGCATGGCAAGTCTCCTCAGTAACGTAAGTAGCAAGAGAAACAAAGTCGCAAGAGTAACAAGTTCTCAAACTAGCCCAGCTTACGGCATAATGTAAGTGTTAGCAGCATGTCGTTTTGTAACTAAAAATGTATAGGGTACAACAAAAGCAAACACCGTTAATCGGACTCATTCTGCTCGACAGCATGAGCGGTCTGGGCCGCCAGGGGGGCAAGCTGCTTGAGCCAACTGAAGATCATCTCATGTTTGTCTGGCGTTATGGCCATCATTAGAAAGTGCTGGTATTCCGTCAGGTTGAACAGATCAATGTGCGGCAGCTCACTCCAGGCTAAGTAGTGATCATAGGGGGCTATGAGATCATGATCTGAGAGTAAAACCAGTGAGCGCGAGAGCGGTGGATAGTCCAGCAGATTGGTTTGCGCCAGCGTGATGTTGGCTTTTTTTAACGCCAGTTCAGCACCTTTTCGCAACGACGTTGCCGGGATAAGCCGGTGCCAACGCGAGCCACTAAGTTGCGGGTACAGCGACACAGCATCATCAAACTGCACACTGGGTGCAATCCAGATCATGCCATCCACATCCAGCTGGTGCTGCAAATGCGCTGCGGTATAAGCCCCCATCGATAGTGCGGTCACCAACAAAGGTTTTGGTAGTTCATGATGCTTGTGGATGATTTGCTCGAGTAATTGCGCATCTTTAATCCCAAAACCCAAACCAGGGCTTGAGTCGCCATGGCCTAATAAATCCGGCAGCAATACATTGAATCCAAGATGCCTGAAATAGGCAGCATGCCATCCCATCGTTTCTTTGGTGCAGCTATAGCAGGGTAGAATCAACATGGTGCCCTGAAATAGATTCTGATCATCGGTCGAGAGGTTAGTTGTCATGCTCCAAGCATCGGTAGGTGTCTGAACAGTAAGCTTAAATGTATAATCGATGGGCTCATCCGTCGGTTGAATGTGCCAGTAACTGATGCAGGAGCCAGGCTCAAGGCAGTGCCGGTAATGGTTTGCCTGTAACAACTCGCCTTCATCCTGTGTGCTGGATCTGGGCTTGATATGATCATTGATTTTAAAGGCTACTAGCTGGGCGCAACCTGTCAGCCAAAGGCAGAGTGCGGACACAACACAGTACCGGATGAAGTGGCTTGTTGAGTTGCTTGCTTGAAAACCTGCACCTGAACTTCCTGGAAATGTCATAGCCTTTTTACCCGAGAACCAATGGAAAAGAATACATCAGTCCCCTGACAGTGCCGCTCTTGTTGCAGCATGCTGACAGCACAGTCACCGTCATTGTTTTGCAGGCAAAACTCGAAGCGTGTTCTTGTTTTTACCGGTTCGGTTAAGATTCCGGAAGCAACATTAGCAAAATTCAGGCGGGTAATTGCCTGCCGTGCTTGCTGTGCGAAGTGCCTGCTGGTTGAGTGTGTGGTTTTGACATCGGTAATCCGGTAGTCGGGGGTAATGACATACTCAACGGTTGCACAGCCGCTATTGCCCGCGCGTGCCTCATCAACCGGATAAAGCGCTTCATAGCGTTGGAGGCTGTGCCACTCAGGAGCACGCAGTGCTGCCTCGGTCAGGGGTAAGTCGCTAAACTGCTCTGAGGACTGGTTGCTGCTGCAGCCAGCCAGTAGCACCATTCCGACAAAAAAACCGATCAATGCTGTTCTGTTCCGTTTTATAGTCATAGCTACCTATCCCTTGGCTATGTCACTGCTGTGACGCTGCGTAAAATATTGAATGAGTTTACTTTGCTGTGAAAGCGAAGCGACTGTTAAAATAACACAGTGATTTTGTAATTAAAATTAAAAGATGTGTTTTTCAGTGAAACGGTGAGTTCAGTGAGTGGACAGGCCCTCATCTGGTGAGGGCCTGTGATGGACCAATGAGTGACTTAACCCAGCCAGGGCTGGCTGGCTTTGCGGCTTTGTTCAAAGTCGCTGATTTGCGGTGCGAATTGCTCGCTGCTGCCGATAAAATCCAGCCCGCTTAACAGGCGCTGCTTGATGTCCGGATCAATCTCAAAGCCGAGCGCGGCATTGTTGCCAAAGCGAATTTCCTGATTTTTTAAATCAATGTGCCACTGCTGCGGCCCTTCGCTGCAGCGGGTGAACAGGCTGTCGATGTTGCCTTTGCTCAGCGCTATCAGCAGCATGCCATTGTTGGCGCAATTGTTGTAGAAAATATCGGCAAAGCTTTCGGCAATAATCACCTGAAAACCATACTGCTGCAGTGCCCAGGGCGCATGCTCACGGCTGGAGCCACAGCCGAAGTTGGCCCGGCTCAGCAAGATGCTTGCCCCTTGGTATTGTGGGTAGTTCAGCACAAAGTCCGGGTTTGGGCTGCCATCGGCCAGATAGCGCCAGTCGTAAAACAGTGCTTCGGCAAAACCATCCCGGCTCACCGAGGTCAGAAACTGTTTCGGAATGATCTGATCGGTATCGACGTTGTTTTTATCCAGTGGGCAGACCAGGCCGCTAGCGAATAAGTGGTGGATGCTTGGATTCATGCCCAATCTCCTGTGGTGATATCAACAAAACGGCCGGCGATGGCGGCAGCTGCGGCCATGGTCGGGCTAACCAGGTGGGTACGGCTGCCACGGCCCTGGCGACCTTCAAAGTTACGGTTGCTGGTCGAGGCGCAGCGCTGGCCAGCTTCGACCCGGTCGTCGTTCATGCCCAGGCACATGGAGCAGCCCGGCTCGCGCCATTCAAAACCAGCGGCTTTGAAAATAGTGGCCAAGCCTTCGCTTTCGGCCTGACGCTTGACCTGACCGGAGCCCGGTACGATAAGAGCGCGCACGCCCTCGGCTACCTGTTTGCCCTCTACCAGGCTGGCCGCGGCGCGTAAATCTTCAATCCGGCTGTTGGTGCAGGAGCCGATAAAGACCACATCGACCGTCAAGTCTGTCAGCTTCTGGCCTGGGGTTAGCCCCATGTATTCATAGGCACGGCGGGCCGCATCTTGCTTGCTCTGCTCGCTAAAAGCCTCTGCTGCCGGGATTGGCTGATCTACTGCAATCACCTGCTCCGGGCTGGTGCCCCAGCTGATCTGAGGTTTGATACGGCTGGCATCAATAAAGACCACCTTATCAAACACAGCGTCATCGTCGGAGTACAGGCTTTGCCAGTAAGCCACTGCCGCATCCCAGTGCTCGGCTGTTGGCGCATGTTCTTTGCCTTTTAAATAGGTGATGGTGGTGTCATCCGGCGCAATCAAGCCAGCTTTGGCCCCCATTTCGATGCTCATATTGCACAGCGTCATGCGACCTTCCATGCTCATGGCGCGAATGGCACTGCCGCTAAACTCCGCCACATAGCCATTGCCACCGGCGGTGCCCAGCTCGCCAATCACGGCCAGGATCACATCTTTTGGCGTCACGTGGGGTGACAGTGCGCCGTTGATGTCTATTTTCAACGTTTTTGCCTGTTGCTGTGGCAGTGTCTGGGTAGCCAGCACATGCTCAACTTCCGAAGTACCGATGCCAAAGGACAGAGCCCCAAAAGCGCCATGGGTAGAGGTATGCGAGTCACCGCAGACAATGATCATACCGGGCTGAGTTAAGCCCAACTCCGGGCCAATCACATGCACAATGCCCTGATCCGGATGGGTTAAATCCAGCAAGGGGATGCGGTGCTCATCGCAGTTCTGCGCCAGAGCTTCCAGCTGTTTGCGTGAGGTTTCACCGGCAGCATCCATACTGCGACGCTGGGTAGACACGTTGTGATCCATGGTGGCGAAGGTCAGATCTGGCCGTCGTACAGGCCGGTTGGCTTGCTTTAAGCCAGCAAAGGCCTGTGGTGAGGTCACTTCGTGGATCAGATGGCGATCGACGTACAACAAGTCGGTGCTAGCATTCAGCTGGCCCACGACATGGCTTTGATAAATTTTCTGGTATAAAGTCTGGCCCATGGTCAGGCTCCTGCAATAGCGTTGGCGATGGCACTGCCGACATCGGCGGTGCCATAGCAAGAATCGGGTTGAATATCCCGGGTTACAATGCCTTGTTGCAGGCACTGCTGCACTGCCTGTTCAATGGCTTTGGCTGCATCTTCCTGGCCAAAGCTGTAACGCAGCATCAGGGCGGCACTTAAAATTTGTGCAATGGGGTTGGCAATGCCTTTTCCGGCGATATCCGGCGCACTGCCGCCGGCTGGCTCGTACAAGCCAAAGCCACTGCCGTTTAAGCTGGCCGAAGGCAGCAGGCCCAGTGAGCCGGCAATGGCCGCCAGTTCGTCGGACAAAATATCGCCAAACAGGTTGTCGCACAGCAGCACATCAAACTGCTGCGGGCTGCGGATCAATTGCATGGCGGCGTTGTCGATGTACATATGTTCCAGCTCAACATCCGGGAAATCACGGGCCACTTCGGTTACCACTTCGCGCCATAAAATGCTGGTTTGCAGCACATTGGCTTTGTCGATGGAGGTCACTTTGTGGCTGCGTTTTTGGGCGGCTTCAAAAGCAACCCGGGCTATGCGGCTGATTTCTGCTTTGCTGTAGGTCTGGGTATCAAAGGCGCTGTCCTCACCGCGGCCTTTTTCGCCAAAGTAGATGCCGCCGGTCAGCTCGCGCACGCACAGTACATCCATGCCCTGGCTGCTGACGCGTGGGTGCAGCGGTGATAACTCGGCAAAAGCCGGGTAAATCTGCCCAGGACGCAGATTGCAGAATAAATCAAAGGTTTTACGCAGTGGCAGCAAAGAGCCGCGCTCGGGCTGCTGGTCCGGCGCCAGCCCGGTCCACTTGGGGCCACCGACCGAGCCAAACAGGATGGCATCGCTTTGCTGGCAAATGGATAAAGTGTGGGGCGGCAGTGGCTGGCCTTCGGCATCGATGGCTGCACCCCCAATCAGGGCTTCGGTTAACTGGAACGACAGGCCAAACCGCTGCTCGACCGCTTGCAACACTTTGATGGCTTCGGCCATCACTTCCGGCCCAATGCCATCGCCGGCCAGTACGGCTACCTGGTAACTTGTTGCACTCATTCTGTTTCTGCTCCTGTGGTTCGTTGGCGCGCCTGTTTGCAGGCATCTACTTGCTGGGCGCGTTGAATCATATTTAATACATGCACATAGGCCAGCACCGAGGCCCGGACAATATCGGTGGCAAGGCCGGCACCATGGAAACGTCGGCCTTCAAATTCGGCGATGATATCCACCTGGCCCAGCGCATCTTCGCCGCTGCCTTTGGCGCTTAAGTTAAAGTCGACCATACTGACCGGCAGCTTGCTGATGCGCTGAATGGCCTGAAAAGCTGCTTCGACCGGGCCATTGCCGGTGGCCGCTTCGGTCAGCAATTCATCGCCACAACGCAGGCCAACGGTGGCACTGGCTACATGGCCGGTATGGGTGGAGGAGCTTAAAAACTCCAGCCGGTAGAATTCATCCTGCTCTTGCAGGTTTTGAAAAAACACCAGGGCTTCCAAATCGTAATCAAACACCCGGCCTTTCTGATCGGCCAGTGCCAGAAAACTCTGGTACAGCTCGTCCAGGTTGTAATCGTCTTTGCTGTAGCCCAGATCGCTTAAACGGTGTTGGATCACATGGCGGCCAGAGCGTGAGGTCAGGTTTAGTTCGTTCTGGCGAATGCCCACCTGCTCTGGCGACATGATTTCATAGGTATTCTGTGCCTTTAACACGCCATCCTGGTGAATACCGGACGAATGGGCGAAGGCGTTTTCGCCCACCACTGCCTTATTCGGCTGGATGGGCATATTGCAGATTTGGCTGACCAGATGCGAGCTGCGGTAAATCTCGGTGGTTTTAATGTCGGTGTGCAGCGGCGCGAACACATCCTGACGGGTTTTCACAATCATCGCCACTTCTTCCAACGAGCAGTTGCCTGCCCGCTCGCCAATGCCATTGACGGTGCATTCAATCTGGCGGGCACCGGCCTGAACCGCACTGATGCTGTTAGCAACCGCCAGTCCCAGATCGTTGTGGCAATGCACGCTTAAGCGGGCTTTATCGATGTTCGGTACCTTGTTCTTCAGCGCCTGAATGATGGCAGCAAACTCGGTGGGGATGGTGTAACCGACAGTATCCGGGATATTGATGGTGGTGGCCCCGGCCGCAATGGCCCGTTCGACGATGTAACACAGATCGTCAATCGGGGTACGGCCGGCGTCTTCGCAGGAAAATTCTATATCGTCGGTGTAACGGCTTGCCTGCATAATGGCCGCTACGGCCTGCTCGGTGGCTTGTTGCAGGGTTTTGCGCAGCTTGAATTCCAGATGCAGTGGCGAGGTGGCAATAAAGGTATGAATACGCCGGCGCTCGGCGGCTTTTAAGGCTTCGCCACAGGCCTCAATATCACCGGGAACGGCGCGAGCCAGGCCGCAAATTACTGGTCCTTTCACTTCCCGGGCAATGCGCTGCACCGAGTCGAAATCGCCAGGGGAAGACACCGGAAAGCCGACCTCCATCACATCGACATTCAGCCGGGCGATGGCATGGGCCAGTTGGATCTTTTGCTTCTGGCTTAAACTGGCCCGTAGTGCCTGTTCGCCATCGCGCAAGGTGGTGTCGAAGATCCAGATTTTATTGTCCGCACTCATGCTGCTTTTCCTTTCATCGTTCTTGTCTGGGTGATGCCCTGGCAGGGATGGCGTTGCCCAAAAGCAAAAAACCCCGGCCTTAGGCACGGGGTTTTTCAGAATTTGGCTACTTAACTTACGAACAGCACCAATCCGCCCCGCGCAGTATACGAAGGAGGAGGAGGTTGAAAATAATGCTGGTAACGCAAGCATTCAATGGCATTGTGGTTCGCCTTATTTTTGTAGTGCATCTATTAATACCACCATTTTTTCGGGCTTGCAACAGTATAGATGGCTAAACGTCGATCTTTTTCAGTGGTCGGGGCAGCCAGGCCCGAGGCGAAATGTCCGTGTTTTTATAGCTGGCAGGCCAGTGTCGCAAAACCAAGACAGTGTAAGCATCTGTTTTTAAATGAATTTTGTAATACCCCTTTTTTACTGTCGCCAATTGGAGACACTTATCGGCTGAATGCTGGTTGTTTATTAATTTAACTCCATGATTTATATGGATTAATAAAGTTGGCACAACAGTTGTATTAGTTACCTCAGAATGCGCTGGAATTTCATCACGAACTTTGTATCACAGCGCCTGAGGAGAACGACGATGGACCCTGTAATTGCTACGCTGGTCACTTTTTTGATTCTGAATCTGATGCTGGTTACCGCCATGCTGCGTCGTATTGACTTGAATAACGAGGGCGTTTTGACCTGGGAACGTGAACAGGCAGAATCTGTTGGTGCTGCAACACCACTGCCTGCTGAGGCTGAGCCTGCTGCAGGTAACTAAATCCCCTTGATGGTCTGTGGCTTGGTCGCTCGGTTCATTCCGGTTACTTGGGTCACTCCGGTTACTCGGGCCACAGACTGTCGCTTCTTCTTGAAACACGGTATGCTTGAACCAAATCGGACGACCGTATCCCATCGATGAAACTTCAACTGCTGCAAACCGCTTCGTTGCGACAATTGGTGTTGTCCAGCTTTGTGCTGGCGCTGATCCCGGTAGCGGTGTTGATGTGGCAAAGTCACCGTGCTTTAACCGGCATCAGCCAGCAAGCGGTCGAGCAGGCCAGCAACTCGGCTGCCAGCGTGCGGCGGATGGAGCAAATGCAAAACCAGGTGGTGGATATCGAGCGTGCCATCCGCCAGTTTGCCGTGCTGAAAACCGATGCCCTGGCCCGGCTGGCGCAAAACCATCTGGCCAGTTACCAGCAACTGTTGCCTCAGGTCTGTCAGTCACTCACCGAAAGTACCTTGTGCCAGCAACAAGAACTCACTCTACAGCAGCTCAATCAATCCTTTGCCCAGCAAAGTGCCGACCAGTTAGAACCCTTATTGCAGCAACTGCGGCAGCAGCAAAGCCGTTTGTCGCAGCAGATCTGGCAGCAGCTGGAGCTGCAACTGGCCGCGCAGCAGCGCGATGTGGCTTCAGCCCAGCAACAGCTGACCTGGCAAACCATTTTGTTGGTGTTTATAACCCTGCTGTTGGTAATCTGGGGTTCGCGCCGTATTACCAGCCCGGTTACCATGCTGGAGCGGATGATCCGCGCCATTGGCCGGCAGCAGCCCTTTCCTGAAGCCAGGGTGCAAGGCCCAAAAGAGCTGACGGAGCTGGGCGAGCAGTTGCGGGTGCTGGCCGGTCGTTTGCAGCAGCTGGAATCCTTGCGGCTGATTTTACTGCGGCACGCTTCGCACGAACTAAAAACACCGTTATCCAGCATTCGGGAAGGCTGTTCTTTATTAACCGAACAATTGGTTGGCCCGCTGACACCGCAGCAGCAGGAAGTAGTGACTTTGCTCAATGGCAGTGCCGACCGGCTCAGTCAGCTGACTGAACAGTTGCTCGATTACAACCGGTTGCTGCAACAAGCCAAGCCCGAGTTGAAATGGCACCCGGCCCGCGCCATGATTGAAGCCTGTGTGCAGGATCATACCCTGGCGTTGCAACAACGCGGCCAGGCCATTCAGCTGAACTGCCTGGTCGAGCAGCTCTATACCGATGGTATGCTGTTCCGGCGAATTCTGGATAACCTGATCAACAATGCCCAGGCCTATGGTGCCGAGAACAGCGAAGTGCGCATTGAGCTGCAGCAGCACGAACAGCATTGGTGGCTGGAAGTGGCCAATAAAGGCCACAGCATCGCGCCCGAGCAGCGCGAACGTTTGTTTGAGCCGTTCCAGCGTGGTCAGAGCCCGCGCCATGATCAGGTACTGGGTTCCGGTCTTGGTCTTTCCATTGTAGCGGATTGCGCCCGTTTGCTCGGCGGAAAAGCCGATATTGTCGATTCACCTCAGGCGGATTTTTGTGTACGTATTCGCCTGCCTTTGCCCGAGGAATTGGTATGAAAGTTCTCTTATACGGTCTGATGCTACTGAGCCTGGTGGGCTGTCAGTTGCTCAATTCGCAGCAGGTTGCATCTGAGCCAGAGGCGGTAGCGGAATTGGTTGAGTTTGAACCGGAGCCGGATACTACTGCTGAACCCGAGCTGCAACTCAGCCTGGGGGATGATGGCAACAGCCTGCTGGCCTGGTTGCAGTTTCGCCAGCAAGTGCTGAGTAGCAGCTCGCTGCAGCGTGAGCAGTGGCTGTTGGAAGAGCAGCCTGAGCTAGCCGCGATCCAGATGAGCCTGATGCAGCTACACCCGGAAAATAACTACTTAACCCGTTTTCGTGCCCAGATGCAGCTGGCCGAGCACCTGATGTTGGCGTCACCGGATTTGGCCGCCTTGTTTGGCTGGGATCTGGCTTTTAATCAGAAACTGCTGGAAGCCGAGTCGGCCATCAGTGCCCTGAGCCGCACTCTGGCTGATGTGCAGCACGAGCACGAGCAGCTGCGAGCCCGCAATCTGGAACTGGAGCAGCAAATTGAAGCCCTGACCCAGATTGAAGCCCGCTTGAATCAGCCGGATAACGGAGTGGATCATGAGTAACCCTGAAGGCCGCGTCTTACTGGTGGATGATGATCCCAGTTTACTGCGCTTATTGACGCTGCGACTGGAAGGCGA
>NZ_JAFIFQ010000017.1 GCF_020831925.1 Alkalimonas sp. | reverse complement strand
GGGAAGACGCGGTCCGTCGTTTAGCCAATCGCTTTTACGATGTGATGGAAACCGCACCAGAGGCGCGTGAGCTTTATGCTATTCACCCCAAACCTTTGGATGCTATCCGGCAAAAATTTTTTGAGTTTCTGTCCGGCTGGCTCGGCGGCCCCGCTTTATTTGAAGAAAAATACGGCCATCCACGGCTACGTGCCCGCCACCTGCCTTTTACCGTCAACCAACAGCTACGCGATCAATGGATGTTTTGCATGAACCAGGCGCTGGATGAGGTCGTTGAGCACCCGCTATTACGCGAAGGACTGCGCCAGTCGCTGGGGCAACTGGCGAGCCATATGATTAACTGTTAAGACCTAACCAGTCTTGTGGCTGCAGATAGCGTTCGTACAACAAGTCCTCCGGACTACCAGGCTCAGGCTGATAACCGTACTGCCAGCGCACCAGCGGTGGCATCGACATTAAAATGGATTCGGTACGGCCGCCGCTTTGCAAGCCAAACAAAGTGCCACGATCAAATACCAGATTAAACTCGACATAGCGGCCACGGCGGTACAACTGAAACTGCCGCTCGCGCTCACCATAAGGGGTATCTTTACGCCGCTCCACCAGAGGCAAGTAAGCCGGTAAGAAAGCCTCACCGACCGAGCGCATCAGTGCAAAGCTTTGGCCAAAACCAGGCGCGTTTAGATCATCAAAGAACAATCCACCCACCCCCCGGGTTTCACCGCGGTGCTTTAAGTAGAAGTAGTCATCACACCACGTTTTGTAACGGGGGTAATACTCTGCGCCAAAAGGGTCTACAGCCGCTTTGGCGATTTGGTGCCAATGCACCACATCTTCTTCAAAGGGGTAAAAGGGCGTGAGATCAAAGCCGCCACCAAACCACCAGACTGGCGCTGCACCTGGTTTTTCCGCAATAAAAAAGCGCACATTGGCATGGGTGGTCGGTAAATACGGGTTGTTTGGATGGATCACCAAAGAAACACCGCAGGCATGAAAGCTGCGCCCAGCCAGCTCGGGTCGGTGCGCCGTGGCCGAAGCAGGCATTTGGGCACCATACACATGCGAGTAATTCACACCAGCCTGCTCAAATACGGCGCCCTTGGTTAGTACCCGGCTACGCCCGCCACCACCTTCAGCGCGCTGCCAGGCATCCTCAACAAATTGCGCCTTGCCATCGGCCTGTTGCAGTGCCTGACAAATGCTATCCTGCAATTGCTGTAAAAAACCTTGTACTTCACTCAGTTGCTGCTGACTGCTGTCGGACATCTTAACTCCTTAAAATCTGACCACTGATGGCATCACGGATCTGACTGGGCTGAACTGCACCGCCAAGCTCTCCAGCGACCAAGGCGGCAATATCGCCCCCCAGTTGCTGCAACACCTCTGAGGCAACGGTGATGGCCGGCTCGCCTGCCTTGTTCGCACTGGTCGATACCAGTGGCCCAGGCAAGGCCTGACACAGAGCTCGTACCACCGGATGGGTACTTACCCGCACGGCAATGCTTTGATGCAGACCGGTGATCCAGCGCGGTGCTGCAGGGCTGGCTGGAAGCACCCAGCTGATATGGCCAGGCCAGCTGGAAAAAATTTTGGCCCGTCGCTCCAGCGGGATTGCACTGTCGTTGACAAAGGGCAGCAACTGCGAATAATCGGCCGCAATCAAAATCAAACCTTTTTCTACCGGGCGCTGTTTCATTGCCAGCAATCGCATGACAGCCGCTTCATTGTGCGGATCACAGCCCAAACCAAATACCGCTTCGGTTGGGTAAGCAATCACTTCGCCAGCCTGAACCAGCTCGACAGCCACCTCAGTTGATACAATTTCAGCCATCGTCATTTCAGTAAAAATTTAATTCGGGGTCAGTTGCCGCTATAATAGCGCTTTCGCGAACACACTTCATTCTCTTCAGAAGGAAATACCAATGCTGGTTGGGATTATCATGGGCTCGACGTCGGACTGGCCGACCATGAAGCATGCAGCTGATATGCTGGATCATTTTGGCATAGCTTACGAAACCAAGGTGGTCTCTGCCCATCGCACACCACAACTACTGGCTGACTATGCTTCCGGCGCTGCTGAGCGTGGCCTGAAAGTCATTATTGCCGGTGCTGGCGGTGCAGCTCACCTGCCTGGTATGACAGCGGCCTTTACCAGCTTGCCAGTACTGGGCGTGCCAGTGCAGTCCAAAGCCCTGAAAGGACTGGATTCTTTGCTATCGATTGTGCAAATGCCAAAAGGCGTTGCTGTCGGTACTCTGGCGATTGGTGATGCCGGTGCCGCTAATGCCGGCCTGCTGGCAGCTCAGATGCTGGCAACTCAGGATCCTGCTTTGATGCAAAAAATCGATGCTTTCCGTCAACAGCAAACTGAAACCGTGCTCAGCCAGCCTGACCCGTCGGAGCTGTCCTGATGCGGGTACTGGTTCTAGGTGCAGGCCAATTGGCCCGAATGATGGCGCTGGAAGCCATCCCGCTCAACATTGAGGTGCAGGCTTTTGATGTGCGCAGCGATCAGATAGTCGATCCTATTAATCAGCAGGTATTGGGCGAAGGCTTGCAACAGGCGCTGCGTGATGCCGATGTAGTCACGGCTGAATTTGAGCATATTCCCCTGGCAGTACTAGAGCCTTGTGAGCAAAGTGGAAAATTCCTGCCTGGCAGTCGCGCCATTTTATCCGGTGGCGATCGCCGCATCGAGAAAGCTTTATTGCAACAAGCCGGGGTCGCCAGTGCCGCTTATGCTGAAGTTCACAGCAAAGCTGAGCTGGAAGAGGCTGTGCAACAACTAGGTCTGCCACTGGTGCTAAAAAGTGCGCTGGAAGGCTACGATGGCAAGGGCCAATGGCGCTTAAAGCAGATTGAGCAACTCGATACGGTGTGGGCAGAGGTTGCGCAGTTTCTAAAGCAAGCCTCGAAAAAAGCCAAACAAGGCATTGTGGCCGAACAGTTTATTCCCTTTGATTACGAAGTCTCTCTGGTCGGAGCCCGCGGCAAGGATGGTCAGTGCGTCTATTACCCGCTGACCGAGAACCATCATGTCAACGGTGTACTCAGTGTGTCACTGCCGCGATCGGCTCACCCGCTGCAGGCTCAGGCAGAGCGCATGTTTCAGTCACTGGCCAGTGAACTGGATTATGTCGGTGTGCTGGCGATTGAGTTTTTTGCCGTTGCCGATCGACTGCTGGTCAATGAAATAGCGCCACGGGTGCATAATTCCGGCCACTGGAGCCAACAAGGAGCGGATACCAGTCAGTTCGCCAACCATATCCGCGCTGTTTGTGGCTTACCGCTGGGTGACACCAGCTTATTGCGCCCAACCCTGATGGTCAATATTCTGGGGCTGGACCAATTACCTGATTGCGTGCTGGGCATTCCGGGGCTCCATCTGCACTGGTATGGCAAAGCACCACGGCCTGGCCGCAAAATGGGCCATATCAACCTGGCTGCGGATTCGGCCGATGCCTTGGCGCAGCATTTTGCCCAGCTGATCGCCCTGCTACCAGCAGAAGACTTCCCGGAACTGGCGCAAATGCAAAGCCGCATTAGCTAGCCCCTTCCAAAGAGGAGAGCACTAGCTCAGCTGCATGAATGCCGTTTCAGGATGATAACTAGCCAGGCAGGCCCTGCTGCTCAGCCTGGCAGCTCTTGTCAGCGCAGAGTAGCTTATCGCCTTTTGCCGTTTGCTTACGCACCAACAAGGGATAGTTGCAGCGCTGACAGGAACCAGCCACAGGCTGCTCATTGAGTAAGAACTTGCATTTGGGGTAACAGTTGCAGCCATAAAAGTGCTTGCCGTACTTGCTGATGCGCTCCACCAACTGGCCCTTTTTGCAGGCCGGGCAGTCAAACTGCTCGGTTTGCGTAGCCTCTTCATGCACCACAAAGTCACATGCCGGGTAATTGCTGCAACCGATAAACATGCCATAACGCCCATTTTTTACCGCCAGCGGCTGGCCGCAGCTTGGGCAAGGCTCGTGTGGCAACACTTTAACCAGGCTGTGCTCATGTTCGTGCAGGGGCTTGAGGTAATGACAGGTCGGATAATTGCTGCAACCAAGAAAAGGGCCACTTTTGCCAGATTTGATCTGCAACGGATGTTGGCACAAAGGGCAGTCGCCCTGATGCTGAGGCAGTTTGAACAGTGGATCGGAAGGCGACGACATAGCTCAGGCTACCAACTTTAAACGAAGGTAGCCAGTATGCCATAACCTTAGGCCGGACCCAACCAAGCCATGACTATCAGTGCAGCTGGCCGTCAGGCTCGTCAAAGATCAGATCTTCCATCTGAGCATAAGCGCTTTCCCGGCCGGGTACATTAAACAACACCATCAGTACCACCCACTTCAGATCGTCCAGGCAAATGCTCTGGCCATCCAGGTCCATCACCCGATCCAGTACCATCTCACGGGTGCTGGCATCCAGCACATTGATTTGCTCCAGGAACATCAGAAAACCCCGGCACTGCGCATCCAGCTTGCGACTCTCTTCCACCGTATAGATACGGACAGAGCTGACCGTCAACTTGGTCAGATAGGGCTTAACATGACTTTCCTGCAGTTTGGAGAGACTATCGAGCCACTGCAAAGCCCGGAAAATATCGTCATCATGAAAACCGGCCAGGCTGAGCTCTTTGGTCAGGTCAGCACGATCCGCATAAATTTCCGATTCATTGTGGATGTAGTTTTCGAACAGGTAAACGAGGATATCAAACATACTTAGGTACTCCTCACTCTGATGTAGCCACCAGGCACTACTGCCACCAGACCTGCCAGCTCAAGCTGCAGCAAAGCAATGGTCGTATCCGCCACCGACAGTTGAGACCGTTCTGCGATCTGATCAACCGCAGTAGCTTCATCTCCTACGTTAGCTAACAAAGTGTCATCGAACAAGTCCGGCGTTGAGTTTTTTTCACTTTGCTGCTGTTTTAGACCCGATTTTGCGAAAAAAGTCCATTCTTCCAAAATATCGGCAACACAGGTGGTTAATTTAGCCCCTTGCTGGATCAGAGCATGGCAGCCAGCAGATTGCGGGTGGTAGATCGAGCCTGGGATAGCAAATACATCCCGATTGGCTTCCACCGCCAAATGCGCACTAATCAAGGAGCCACTTTTTAGCGCCGCTTCCACCACCAAAGTTCCTTGCGACAGGCCCACCACAATGCGATTTCGCTGCGGAAAATGTGCTGGCCTGGCATCCACCTCAGGGAAATACTCTGACACCAGGGCACCTTGCTGCACAATCTGTGCAGCCAAAGCCTGATTGGACTTAGGATAGACCCGTGACAAACCATGGCCCAACACAGCTATGGTTGGCCCATCTAGCGACAAAGCGCCTTGATGGGCACAGCTGTCGATGCCTCGCGCCATGCCACTGGTGATCACATAACCCTGCCGCACCAACTCGGCGGCAAATTGATGCGCGGTTTTTTTGCCGGTAGGGCTAGGCTGACGACTGCCAACAATGGCAATTTGAGGCTGACTGAGTAAAGCTGGATTGCCAGCGACAAAAAGCAAAACAGGAGGCTGTCGACTTTGTTTGAGCAAAGCAGGATAACGCGGATCTTCATAGCCAATCAGCTGATGCAGTTCACTTTGCAGCAGCCAGCGTTCGGCTTGCCGTAATAAAGCGGGATCTGGTTTTTGTATCCCAGAGGCCTGACGTTCAGTCAGGCCCAATTGGCGTAAAGTACTGGCTGGTTGTCGGCAAAGCTCAGCAAGAGTGCAATGCGGTGCCAGCCGCTGCAGGTGATAACCATTGATGCCAGCCTGAGCCAACACCAGATAATGCAGTCTATCTTCCATGATAGATTCCCTATCGCATTAAAAACTCACTGGAAAAAAACGCTAGGGGCTAACGATATGATCGCCTACCCTCACCGGCCGATAGGTATCCGTGACAATGGCAAAGCTGGCTTGCTCTGTCACCTTGAAGACCATTAAATGACCGACTCTTTCTCGCGGCATTTTGATTTGTTCATGACCGAAATTACTGGCTAAACGCTGATAACGGCTGGAGTCTTCCAGATAGACCGGCTGGCCATTTCGACTGTCCACTACGGTCGGGGAAGGCCGCAGGATATCCAGCATATGTCCTGGCTTTAGCTGATCGCTTGCGCCACGATTAATGATCACAATATCCCACTTTGAAAACTCTCGCAGCTTGGAGGTGGTATCAATAATCAAGCCATTGAGCTCCTGCTCTGGTCGGCTCATATGAAAATAAGCCGGCAACGACTCACTATCAATGGCAGGCAATACAAGATCACCCTGCCGGATTTCCCGTTTTACATCCAAAATGTGCAAGGAAGCTGGTTCACTGCGCTCGGCATTACCAGCCCGAAAAGCCCGGCTGGTCGCAACCAGCGTCATGGCATAACCCAGATTATCACCCGTTTCCGGATCGATGTAAGGCCGCCCTTTCCGATAAATGGCATAGCCTTTTCCAGGCTCCAGCTCACCTCTGGCATACAACGTATGACCTACAGTGGCATTTTTCACATTGCTGCTGGCGCCAAGAATATAAGGTTTGCCTTCCAGCGCCGAGGCGCTTAGTAACTGATCATGCGCCAGAAACGGTCGGATCATCGCCAGCGGCAATGTGGTGATTGCATCCGGCTGAGTGTCGGTGACCCGAGTGTGCGGCGATAATCGGCGGACCCGCTCATCACGCACCAGCATCGGCCGACCATCAGCATCATAAATCAGCCGAAGTACATCACCGGGGAAAATCAAATGTGGGTTTTCGATTTGTGGGTTCATTCGCCACAGCTGTGGCCAACGCCAAGGCTGACTGAGATAAATTGCTGAAATATCCCAAAGGGTATCGCCTTTTTTCACCACATAGCGCTCTGGTGCATCCTCACGCACCTGCAGCACATCAGCAGCAGCGGTAACAGCAAAGCAGAAAGCGCAAAGCGCTAAAAAGTTAAGGACAGGTTTTAACATGCCAGCATCCCCAGCGTGATCTTGTTGTAATTATGACAGACGAAGCTGTTCATTGCGCACATTAATGGCTAAAATTAGACCTTAGCACAGTTATTTCCTTTAAGCATAGTATTTGTGGAGCCTATGAGCGTACTACGAGTGTTGCATTTTCCCGACGACAGACTGCGAACCGTCGCCAAGCCGGTTGCAGAGATTACTCCTGAAATTCAGCAGCTTGTCAACGACATGCTGGAAACCATGTATGATGAGAATGGCATCGGATTGGCGGCAACGCAAGTTGATCGTCACGTCCGGGTGGTGGTGATTGATGTCTCAGAGCAGCGGGATGATCCTTTGGTGCTGATTAACCCGGAAATTATCAGCAAAGGTGGCGATACCACCTACGAAGAAGGCTGTCTGTCTGTACCGAATAGTTACGCCAAAGTAGAGCGTGCGGCGGAAGTTACCGTTAAGGCGCAACATGCCAATGGTGACTGGTTCGAGCTGCAAGCCGATGGTTTATTGGCTATTTGTATCCAGCACGAACTGGATCATTTAATGGGCAAACTTTTTATTGATTACCTGTCGCCGTTAAAACGGGATCGGATCCGCAAAAAGCTGGAAAAAGAAGCCCGGCTGGCTGCCCGCCACGCCCTCTAACACAGGATAGATTGTGACTGCCCCACTGCGAATAGTTTTTGCCGGCACCCCCGACTTTGCTGCCGAGCACCTGAAAGCATTGCTTGACAGCGATCACCAAATCCTGGCGGCTTATACCCAACCAGACCGCCCAGCTGGTCGCGGCCAGCAACTTACGGCCAGCCCGGTCAAACAACTGGCACAGCAGCACCAAATACCGGTCTTTCAACCAGCCAACTTCAAAGATCCGGCGGCACAGCAACAACTGGCAGAGCTGAATGCTGATGTTATGGTGGTGGTGGCCTATGGCCTGTTACTGCCTCAAGCTGTGCTGGATACGCCCCGTCTTGGTTGCATCAATGTGCACGGCTCTTTGCTGCCACGCTGGCGCGGTGCTGCGCCTATTCAACGCGCTATCTGGGCCGGCGATCATCAAACCGGCATTACCATTATGCAAATGGATAAGGGGTTGGATACCGGCGCCATGCTGAGCAAAGTGGCTTGTGCCATCAGTGATCAGGATACCAGCGCCAGCCTGTATGGAAAATTAGCAGAGCTTGGCCCACAAGCCCTGCTAAGCGCTCTGGATGACTTACCCGCCTTGCAACAAAAAGCTGAAGTGCAGGATGAGCGCCAGGCTTGCTATGCAGCGAAACTCAGCAAAGACGAAGCCGAACTGGATTTTGACAAAACTGCAGCTCAGCTGGAACGGGAAATTCGTGCATTTAACCCCTGGCCTATCAGTATGCTGGCACATGGTGCCCACCGCATCAAGGTGCTGGCGGCACAGATAGAGCCAACGGTTGAGCAAGCACCACCTGGCCAGATCCTAGCACTGAACCGCCAGGGTCTTAAGATTGCCACTGCCGAAGATGTGCTGGTAATCACCAAGCTGCAGCCTGCCGGCAAGAAACCCATGGCCATCGCCGACTTTCTGAATGGCCGCGCCGACTGGTTTCAGGTCGGCAGTCTGATCCAAGCCAGCACTAGTCAAGCAAACAATGCCGGTTAATCTGCGCGCGCTGGCAGCGCAATCCTGTTACCAGGTCGTCGATCAGGGGCGCTCGTTATCCGAAGTACTGCCCAAAGCGCAGCAACAATTGCCAGACAGCAAAGATCAGGCGCTGCTACAGGAGATCTGCTTCGGTGTGCTGCGTCATCTGGCTCAGTTGGATCATGTCTGTCGTCAGCTGATGGATAAGCCGCTGGTGAAAAAGCTCCGGCCCCTGCAGTTTTTACTCTATGTCGGGATTTATCAGCTGCACTGGCTCCGAATTCCGGATCATGCCGCCATCAGCGAAACCGTCGATGGTGCCCGGGAGCTAAAAGGCAAATCCATGACCGGTCTGATTAACGGCGTGCTGCGCTCAGTGCAGCGGCGGCCGGAGTTATTGCAATTTGATCAGCAGCCCCCGGCCATTCGCTTTAGCCATCCTGGCTGGTTGGTGCAGCAGTTGCAGCAGGACTACCCGGAGCAATGGCAGGACATCTTACTGGCGAACCAGCAAAAAGCGCCGCTTTGGCTCAGGGTCAATCAACAGCAGATCGCCGTCACCGACTTTACCGCCGCCCTTAGCGCGGAAGATATTGGCTGGCAACAGCCTCTGGCCGATGTGCCGGAAGCCATTTTGCTGGAACACGCCCGCGATATCACCAGCCTGCCCGGCTATCAGCAAGGCTGGTTTGCCGTGCAGGATGGCGCTGCTCAATACGCGGCACATTTACTTCAGCCAGCCAATGGTCAACGCATTCTGGATGCTTGTTGTGCGCCTGGCGGTAAAACCAGTCACCTTTTGGAGTTGGCTCCTCAAGCCCGGGTGCTGGCGCTGGATGTCGATGCCAGCCGTCTTGAGCGGGTGCACGCTAACCTGGCACGTTTGCAGCATCAGGCAGAGGTACGGGCTGCCGATGCCAGCGAGCCGCACCAATGGTGGGATGGCGAAAGCTTTGACCGCATCCTGCTGGATGCCCCCTGCTCGGCTAGTGGCGTGATTCGCCGCCACCCGGACATACGCTGGCTGCGTAAAGCATCCGATATTGCCGCTTTGACCGGGATCCAGGCGCGTATGCTCCAGCAGCTCTGGCCCCTTCTCAAACCAGGTGGCATCTTGCTTTATGCAACCTGCAGCGTGTTCAGCGCCGAGAATCAACAGCAAATGCAGCACTTTTTACAGCAGACCCCGGATGCCGAGCTACTGCCGATAAACGATAGCGCCAATAGCTGGCAAATCCTACCCGGCCAGCAGCAGATGGATGGCTTTTTCTATGCTAAAGTGATGAAACGGCTTGAGGCAGAACAAACTTCATGAAAATCATCATTCTTGGCGCAGGACAGGTCGGCGGTACCCTGGCAGAAAATCTGGTTGGGGAAATGAATGAAATCACCGTAGTCGACACCAATATGGAGAAACTGCGGTTATTGCAGGATCGTTTCGACTTGCAGGTGATCCATGGCTATGGTGCTCACCCCGACATTTTGAAAAAAGCCGGCGCCGAAGATGCCGATATGCTGGTGGCCGTTACCAGCAGCGATGAAGTCAATATCGTCGCTTGTCAGGTCGCGTACAGTATTTTTCATACCCCGCTTAAAATTGCCCGCATTCGTAGCAATCAATACCTGAAATACCGCGATCAACTATTTCGCCGCGAAGACATGCCGGTCGATCACTTTATTGCCCCGGAAACTCTGGTCACCGACTACATCCGCCGGCTGATTGATTACCCCGGCGCCCTGCAGGTGGTGGAATTTGCTCAGGGTAAAGTCAGTCTGGTTGGCTTACGGGCCTATTATGGTGGCATGCTGGTTGGGCACGCGCTATCGACTCTGAGAGTGCATATGCCCAATATTGATGCCCGGGTTGCCGCCATTTATCGCCGTGGCACCTCGATCAAACCATTGGGGACCACGGTCATTGAAGCCGATGACGAAGTGTTTTTCGTGGCAGCCACCAAGCATATCCGGGTGGTGATGAGCGAGCTGCAAAAGCTGGAAAGCAGCTACCGCCGCATCATGATTGCCGGCGGCGGCAATGTGGGCTATGGCCTGGCACGAGCGCTGGAGAACCATTACAGCGTCAAACTGATTGAGCGCAGCAAAGAGCGGGCCGAATTTCTGTCCGGCGTGCTGGACAACACGCTAGTCTATGTCGGCGATATCTCCGATCCCGAGTTACTAGAAGAAGAGAACATCGAGCAAATCGATGTCTTTATTGCTGTCACCAATGATGACGAAGCCAATATTATGTCGGCCATGCTGGCCAAACGGATGGGTGCCCAGAAAACCATCGTGCTGATTAAACGCGGCGCTTATGTCGATTTGCTGCAAGGTGGTGAAGTCGATATTGCGGTATCCCCGCAGCAGGCCACTATTTCGGCGCTGCTAACCCATATTCGCCGTGGCGATATCGTCAATGTCCACTCACTGCGCCGCGGTGCGGCCGAAGCCATTGAGGCCATTGCCCATGGCGATGAAACCACTTCCAAGGTGGTTGGCCGCGCTATTGGCGATATTAAACTACCGCCGGGCGCCACCATAGGGGCTATTGTGCGGGGCGATGAGGTGATTATTGCCCACGATCATATCCGCATTCAGACCGACGATCACATCATCCTGTTTCTGGTGGATAAAAAGCACATCAGTGAAGTGGAAAAACTGTTCCAGGTTAGCGCCATCTTTATTTAGCGCCCCCCCGGTTAGTTTTTCCAGAAGGCCGGCGTAAAGAGCACCAGCAAGGTGAAAATCTCCAACCGGCCAAATACCATTGCGATCACCAACAAGTACTTGCTCACATCCGGGATATCACCAAAGTGTGACGCCACATCGCCAAGGCCAGGCCCCAGGTTATTCAGGCAAGCGGCCGTGGCTGAAAAAGCCGTCATATTGTCCAGCCCGGTCATAATCAGCAGCAGCATAATAATCACAAACACTAGCGCGTAAGCGGCAAAAAAGCCCCAGACCGCCTCCACCACCCGATCTGGCACCGCGCGACGCCCCAGCTTAATGCTATAGATGGCGCGCGGATGCACCAGCCGGTTCAGCTCCCGCTTGCCTTGCAAGAACAGCAATAACACGCGCACCACCTTCATGCCGCCCCCGGTCGAACCGGCGCAGCCACCAATAAAACTGGAGAAAATCAACAGAATCGGCAGATACAAGGGCCAATAGGCAAAACCATCTGTGGCAAAGCCTGCTGTAGTTGAAATAGAAACCGCCTGAAATAAACCATGATCAAAAGCTTCCCAGGTGCTGTCGTACACCTGGCTGCGCAAGAGACCAATAAATATCAGCAGCACCAAAGAGCCCTGAATAAACAAAAAGGCTCTAAGCTCGGGATCACGCCAGTAGGTCAAAATATTTTTGCCGCGCATGGCGGCAAAATGCAGCGGGTAGTTCAGCGCACTTAGCAACAAAAACACCACACAGATGATATTGATAGTACTGCTGTTGAAGTGACCAATGCTGGCATCGTAGGTAGAAAAACCACCGATAGCAACGGTAGAAAACGAATGCCCCACCGCATCAAACCAACCCATGCCTGCCAGGCGATAGGCCAACGCACAGCTAACGGTAAGTACCACATAAATCAACCACAGGTGCTTGGCGGTATCGGCAATGCGCGGTGTAACTTTGTTGTCTTTCACCGGGCCGGGGGTTTCCGCTTTGTACAGCTGCATGCCCCCAACGCCCAGCATCGGCAGAATAGCCACCGCCAAAACGATGATCCCCATACCGCCCAACCATTGCAGTTGCTGGCGATAAAACAAAATGGCTTTCGGCAGGGTTTCAATGCCAGTCAGTACGGTGGCCCCTGTGGTGGTGAGACCTGAGAAAGCCTCAAAAGTAGCATCGGCCAGGTTCATGCCGGTTTCCGGCGATAAATAAAGCGGCAAGGTACCAACGGCGCCGAGCACCAGCCAGAACATCACCACGATCAAAAAGCCATCACGAACTTTCAAATCGCGCTGATAACTGCGGTTGGGGTACCAAATTAGCAAGCCAGCCGTGACACAAATGACAAAGGACAGCAGGAAAGGCACGCCAGCGCCATCTTGATACCAGAGCGATACCAATGCCGGCGGCAGCATGCTGACGCTGAACACAGCGACCAGTAACCCCAGAATGCGGATAATGGAGCGATATTGCATAGTTCCCCGAACTGGCCCTGCGCCAGACGGCTGCTCGCTGGTTAATCCAGCTGCAGCTCTCTGGTCATATTTTCATTGCGCTCCCGGTGTACGATGACATTGTCTTCGATCCGGATGCCACCAAAAGGCTTAAATGCCTGAATTTTATCCCAGTTTAGCAGTTTTTTCTGCGCATCAGGCAGTTCATCCAGTAAGGAGTCGATAAAGTACAGACCAGGTTCAATGGTGTAGACCATAGATGGCTCGATCAAACGGGTGCAGCGCAAAAACGGATGTTGCTCTGGTGGCGGCAAATGGGTACCACGCTCATCCAGCATAAAGCCACCGACATCGTGTACTTGCAAGCCAAGATGATGGCCCAAACCATGCGGGAAAAAGGCCCGGGTAATTTGTTGCTCCACCATAGCTTCAGCATCCAGCCGGACAAAATCAAAGTCTGCCAGCACTTCGGCAATCAACCGGTGCGTTTGCAGGTGCAACTCAGTGTATTTGATGCCCGGTTTCAGGCCATCGACCATCTGCAGCGTAATGGCATCCACCCGCTCGATCAGCTCAGCAAACTCGTGGCCGCTATCAAAGCTGTAGGTGCGGGTAATATCGGCAGCATAGCCGTGAAACTCGGCACCGGCATCGATCAGAAAACTATGGTGGTGTGTTGGCTTTTTCCGTTCCAACGCGGTGTAGTGCAAAATAGCGCAGTTTTGATTCAAGGCAACGATGTTGCCATAAGGCACCTCGTTCTCGGTCTGCCCGACGGCAGCCAGGTAGGCCAACTGAATATCAAACTCACTGCCACCGGCGTAAAACGCGGCTTTAGCGGCCCTGTGGCCAGCCACCGCCATGCAATTGGCCTGGCGCAAGCACTGCAATTCATACTCGGTTTTGTAAGCCCGGTGGTAATGCAGGAAATTCAGCACCGGCTCCGGGTTGATTTCGCTAAAACCAAGCGCCTGAGCCACTTCCAGGTATTCACCAAGGTAAGCCAAGCGTCCTTTGTCATAGGGCAGTAACTGCTCTACCTGGTTAGCCTTTTCCAAAAGTTGAATATCAAAATGCTCGGCCCAAAAGTCGCCCGGAACATCCGGCACCTTGTGCCAGAAATCTTTTGGCCGGTAAAAAATCAGTTTCGGTTTATTGACGCCATCCACCTGCAACCAGCAATGCGGGTTATCCACTACCGGTAGCCAAGCCTTAAAGTGTGGGTTGGCTTTAAAAGGATAATCCATGTCATCAAGGAATTTGCGCTTGGTCTGGCCGGAGTGAATCACCATGCCGTCCAGGTTTTCCCGCTCCAGTAACTGGCGGGTTCGTTGTTGCAGAACCTGAATATGGCTGGCATAGCTTGCAGGATCAATCACCGTCATAGCATCCTTCTTCCTGTGTTGTAGCGACGAGAATACGATGCCTCATGATAGCATCAATCCTGGCCCTGCCCAATCCGCATCCCCACCAGAGGCGCAAACACATCCACCGGCTGATCCATGCGGATGTTGTAAATCTGGTAATACGCCATCACGGCTTTGACGTATTCGCGGGTTTCCCGAAACGGAATGGTTTCAATCCAGATATCGGCCGGGATGGCTTCATCTTTCGGGATCCACTGCCGTACCCGGCCATAGCCGGCATTGTAAGATGCAGTCGCAATCAGCAGGTTGCCATCGTTACGGCGCATCAGGTAATTCAGATAGTTGGTGCCATAGTCGATATTGGTGATGGGGTTGTACAACTGGCCCAGCTGCACCGGCTGGCGGGCGATGTAATTGGCGGTATCCGGCATAATCTGCATCAGACCACGGGCCCCAACTGGCGAATTAGCATCCACCATAAAGGAGCTTTCACGCCGGGTAATCGCCATGGCCCAGGCGGGATCCACCTCGGCTTTGCCGGCAAACTCTGCCATTTCCTCTTTGAAAGCCAGTGGAAAGCGCAATTCTATATCATCCCAAAAACCAACATCAGCTAATGAAAAAATCGACCGCTCGTACCAATGCATCTGTGCTGCTAGGCGAGCAGAAGCCAACTTGGTTTGCTCATCGGCCGTACGCTGCAAATGGTTCCACTCGCGCCGGGCCTCCGTCATCCGACCCAGCGCCAGCCACTCCTGCGCCCGCCGTACAGAGGGATGCCCACCCAGCTCGGCCACTTCTCCGTCGGTCACAGGCACCGGCCGATGCGATAAGCTGGGCGGCAACCCTAAGCGCGATGCCGCCATAAAGCCATAATAATTGCGCCGCTGTGCCAGCTCACGCCATAGCACATCGGCAGCAGTTTGCTTGCCCTGTTGTTCCAGCGCCCGCGCCAGCCAGTATTGCCAGGCCGCACCTTGCTGCAGCTCATGTGGCATGCTTTCTATCAGCTGCTGCACTCTGGGCCAGTCCTGCTGCTTTAACACATGGGCAATGCGCCAATGTGCCAGTGTATCGTCCATATGTTCAACCGGTACCTGCACCATCCAGGCATCGGCCCGTTCATCGCCGCGGCTGGCCAAAGCCACAGCAAAAGCACGGATCACCATCTGGCGCTGAGCCTCCGTAAAGTGCGGGTCCTCAGCAAAGCGCTGCCAGGTACTCAGGGCCTGATCCGGATTACGCCAGATCAAGCGGCGCAGCCCATAGGCCAGCACCTCGCGCTCACGCGGGTCGCGGCGTGGAAAAAAGTTACTCTGCGCCACCACAACAGGGTTGCGCCTGGCCCGGATCCATAAATCCACCAAATACTGATCACGCGCAGGCAGCAAACCACGCAAATAGGGCAATAAATTGGCCTGACCACCATCGGCTACCTTGCCTACCCGCTGCCAGATCACCTCCGGCGTCATCTGACCGGCATCACGCCAACGGGCGAATAGAGGATCACAAGCTCTTGGCTGCGATACCCCTACCGTCCAGAGTTCACGCACCTCTGGCCAAATCTGTGCTGGCGCTTCTTTTTCCAGCCGAAAACGCAGCGCATGGCAATGCAGCTCGGCATCCTGGGTGGGGCGGTAATTGGCTAAAAATAATTCGGCTGAGCGGCGCTGCGCCAGATACAGCAGCCAACGTTTGCGTAAGGGCCAGTCCATTGGCGTACCCTGATAGCGGGTTAAAAAACGCTCTATGGCATCGCTGGCCGATAAGCGTCCTTCCAGCCAGCGTTGCTCCAGATAGGGTTGCAAAGGGTAGTCGGCCAGTTGCTCAAGCCATGCTTCGGCTTGGGCTCGGTTGGTTGAGCCAATCCGCAGCTCCGCATGCAGAAATTGCTCGCGTTGCTGGCTAAGCAATAAGGCGTCTTCGTCCACGGGTTCGCCAGCAAAAAGCCCTGCCGGCAACACCAGCCAGGCACTGAGTGCCATCCACCATCCTGCCCGCTGTTTTATCGAACGCTTTAGCATGCTTTCAATCCATTTCCTGCCTATAGTTAGTTGCATTGTCGTGCTAACATCGATGGATCTGGCAAAAATCAAACACCTGTTTAAAAAATAGTTGAATTTTTCAGGCATCCACGACACACTGAACATAACGCTATCTCATCGTACCAGTTAGCGCGTGACCGTACGCAACATGACCTGACTTAAAGGGAGACCATGCATGATGTATCAAAGTCCACGCATTACCGTCGAAAAACTCGTCGACGGCATTGCCAAGTTTACCTTCAATGCTGAAGGCTCCGTCAACAAGTTCGACCAACAAACCTTAGCAGATTGCAAGGCTGCTTTGGAACAGCTGCAGCAAGATAAATCGGTAACTGGCGTGCTTTTCACCAGCGGCAAAGACAACTTTATCGTAGGCGCCGATATCACCGAGTTCTTGCCTATCTTCCAGCGTGACGAACAAGAACTCATCCCCTGGATTAAACAAGCTTCCGATGTTTTTGATCTCTGCGAAGATCTGCCAGTTCCAACGGTGGTTGCTGTTGGCGGTTTCGCCTTAGGCGGTGGCTGTGAATGGACCCTAGCCTGTGATTACCGGGTCGGTGACAGCAGCACCAAAATTGGTCTGCCGGAAGTAAAACTGGGCCTGATGCCTGGTTTCGGTGGCACGGTCCGCTTGCCACGTATTATTGGTGCCGATAACGCCATGGAGTGGATCACCACCGGCAAAGATCGCAATGCGGCCAAAGCGCAGCAGGAAGGCCTGATTGATGCAGTGACCACTCCGGACAAACTGGAGACAGTGGCCCTGTCGATGTTGCAGGATGCCATTGCCGGCAATCTGGACTGGCGGAAGAAGCGTTCGGCCAAGCTGCAACCACTGAAACTGAATAAAACCGAAGCCACTATGAGCTTCACGACTGCCAAAGGTATGGTGTTCGCCACCGCTGGCAAGCATTACCCGGCGCCCATGGTGGCCGTACAAACCATTGAAGCCGCTGCTGGGCTGGATCGGGCTGGCGCTATGGCGCTGGAAAATCAGGGCTTTGCCAAACTGGCGAAGACCGATGCAGCGATCGCGCAAATTGGCCTCTTTCTGAACGACCAGCTGATTAAGAGCAAAGCGAAAAAAGCGGCCAAAACTGCCAGTAAAGCGGTGCATAAAGCGGCGGTGCTGGGTGCCGGCATTATGGGTGGCGGCATTGCCTACCAGTCTGCCAGCAAAGGCGTGCCGGCGGTGATGAAAGACATCAGTCAGCAAGCGCTGGAGCTCGGTATGGGCGAAGCCACCAAGCTACTGGCCAAGCAAGTTGAGCGCGGTCGGCTGGATGCAGTCGGTATGGCCAAAGTGATTGCCAGCATTACCCCATCGCTCAGCTACGACAGCGTGAAAGACGTTGATATCGTGGTGGAAGCCGTGGTGGAAAACCCGAAAATCAAAGGCGCCGTGTTAAAAGAAACCGAAGCCTTACTCAGCGAGGATGCCATTTTAACCTCCAATACCTCGACCATTTCCATCAACTCACTGGCAGAAAATCTAAGCCGCCCGCAAAACTTCTGTGGCATGCACTTCTTCAACCCGGTGCACCGGATGCCATTGGTCGAAGTGATCCGTGGTAAAGACACCTCGGAAGAAACCGTAGCGGCTGTGGTGGCCTATGCCGCTAAAATGGGCAAGTCCCCGATTGTGGTCAACGACTGCCCTGGCTTTTTTGTCAACCGGGTGCTGTTCCCTTACTTCGCTGGCTTCAGCAAACTGGTGCTGGATGGTGCCGACTTCACCCAGATTGATAAGGTGATGGAAAAGCAGTTCGGCTGGCCGATGGGTCCGGCTTATTTGCTGGATGTGGTCGGCTTAGATACCGCTTTCCACTGTACCGATGTGATGGCGGCAGGTTTCCCAACCCGCATGGCCAAGCTGGACAATGATCCGGTGGCAGCCATGTACCAGGCCAACCGCTATGGTCAGAAAAACGGCTTTGGTTTTTATGCCTACAGCAAAGATGCCAAAGGCAAGCCAAAGAAAGCCGTGGATGACGCCAGCCGCGAGCTGCTGGCCGGTATTTGCCATAGCGCGACCGAGTTTAGCGCCGAAGAAATCATTGCCCGCACCATGGTACCGATGATCAATGAAACTATTCGCTGTCTGGAAGAAGGCATCGTTGGCAGCGCGGCTGAAGCCGATATGGGCCTGATTTACGGCCTGGGCTTCCCGCCCTTCCGCGGTGGTCCGTTACGCTACGTCGATACCATTGGCCTAGCCAACTTTGTGTCCCTGGCCGATAAATACGCCCACCTGGGTGAGATTTACCAGGTTACCGACAAAACCCGCGCCATGGCCGCCGATGGCCAGCGTTTCTTTCCGGTCTAAGCGCAGGAGTAAAGCAGATGAAAAACGCCGTAATTGTTGATTGCATCCGAACCCCGATGGGGCGTTCTAAGAATGGCATCTACCGCAATATCCGCGCCGAGTCGTTATCAGCGCATGTGATGGCTTCCTTGCTGGCCCGTAACCCCCAGCTGGACGCCAGTGAGGTGGACGACATCATCTGGGGTTGCGTACAGCAAACCCTGGAACAAGGCTTTAACGTAGCGCGCAATGCCGCCTTACTGGCCGGTATCCCGCACTCGGTACCAGCTGCAACCATTAACCGCCTGTGTGGCTCTTCGATGCAGGCGCTGCACGATGCGGTCAAATCCATTCAGACCGGCATGGGTGACGTCTACCTGATTGGCGGGGTGGAGCATATGGGCCATGTGCCGATGAACCATGGTGTCGATTTCCACCCAGGCCTGGCAACTTCGGTCGCCAAAGCCGCTGGTATGATGGGCCTTACCGCCGAACTGCTGGGCAAGATGCATGGCATCAGCCGCCAGCAACAAGACGAGTTTGCCGCCCGCTCACACCGGCTGGCGCATGAGGCCACGGTGCAGGGCCGCTTTAAAAACGAAATCATCCCAACCGAGGGCCACGATGCCGATGGCGCTTTGCGGGTGTTCGATACCGATGAAGTGATCCGGCCGGAAACCACGGTCGAAGGCTTAAGCCAGCTGCGGCCGGTGTTTGATCCTGCCAATGGCACAGTCACTGCCGGCAGTTCGTCTGCCTTGTCGGACGGTGCCTCAGGCATGCTGGTGATGAGTGAAGACAAAGCCAAAGCGCTGGGCTTGCCCATTCGTGCCTATGTCCGCGGTATGGGTGTGGCTGGCTGCGATCCATCCATTATGGGGTATGGCCCGGTGCCAGCGTCGAAAAAAGCGCTGAAAATGGCTGGTATCAGCATCAGCGACATCGACTACGCCGAGTTAAACGAAGCTTTTGCCGCTCAGGCATTGCCGGTGATGAAGGATTTGGGCCTGCTGGAAGTGGCCGAGCAGAAAGTCAACCTGAACGGTGGCGCCATTGCGCTTGGCCATCCACTCGGCTGCTCGGGCTCACGCATCAGCACCACCTTGCTGAATGTGATGGAAGATAAAGGCGGTAAATTCGGCCTGGCGACCATGTGCATTGGCTTAGGTCAGGGCATTGCCACCGTGTTTGAGCGGCCGTAAGCTGGCAGCAACCAACACAATCACTTAGAATAAGGGCCCTATACAGGGCCCTTTTTTATGCTCCCGATAACGCCCGAACCTTTGCAGCGAGAAAAGGCTGCACGCTTAGGGTTGAAACGCAGCAGAAACACCCTATTTACTGAAGTGAGCACTGTGGAGTACTGATGCAACAACTATTTGAAAATGCCAGCCAGACGCTGGATGCACTGGGCCTGCGTTGCCCGGAGCCGGTGATGATGATCCGGCTGGCCATCCGCAAAATGGCAGTGGGTGAAACCCTGCTGATCATTGCCGATGATCCGGCAACGACACGGGATATCCCCAGTTTCTGCCGCTTTATGGATCATCAGTTGCTGGCCAGCGATACCACGGAGTTGCCTTATCGGTATCTCGTAAAAAAAGGAACTTAATATGCTTTGGCCCTACATCAAAAATTCCCGGACCACTCAAGCGCTGCTCTCTCTGGGTATCCTGCTGCTTATTTTTTGGCAGGGCTACTATGTGGTGTTGCTGCTGTTGATCTTCGCCATTGTGGAAGGATTGACAGCCTTTTACTTTCAACGCAACACGTCGGAATGGACTGACATCCGCGATGTCCAGGCACTCCTTTCCATCGACAAGGATGGCAAGCTCCGCGTTGGTATGGAGCAGGCGGCCAGCCCAGAGGCGGTAAAGATTCAGCTTAAATGCGATAAAAAATACGGCTACCTGCAAATCACCCTGAATTATCATGGTCCTTTATTTTACCGCTTCCCTTTAGAGCAGCTCGAGCCATTGCAGCAGTGGTTTAGCACAGAGCTGCCCGATGTTCAGGTTGAGTATCAGCTTAGAAACTAAGCCTCCGACAAGCGCTGCTTTTTTGTGCTAGCATCTAAGCATCTGTTTGCAAGTAGGATGCTCATTTGACGCCAGGCCTGAATCAGCAGCGCAGCCAGCAATCCCAGCATATTGATGCCCGCCGACGGCATCATATTCTTGCTTTCGTCAGTTACATCACCAGTGCCGTCATGTTTGTCTATGGCTATAAAAATCTGCACGCCGAGCAATGGCTGTTACCGCTGATTTTATTTATCACCGGTTCCTGCTTTCTGCTGAACGTTCTTATCTACCAGGCAACCCAAAAATTGCAGCGCGCCTGTACCATAGAGGCGCTGCTGGTGGGTGCTTTTGTGCTTAGCCTGGTCTATCAGGGGGGGCATCAAAACACCGCCTTGTACTGGGTGTTTCCATTTCCGGCCATTCTGTTTGGTTTGCTGGGTGTGCGCCACGCCCTGATCAGCAACGCTGCACTGGTAATGATCCTGGCCGTGATGTTGTTTATCCCCGAGTTGATCCTGGCTGAATACAAAGAGGCTGAAGCCAGCCGTTTTCTGGCCTCGTTATTGATCGTCATCATTGTCTGCTGGATTAACGACCATTACAGGGAACGCAGCCATCAAGCAATGGAGCTGCTGCAGCAGAGCAAAGAGCTACAGGCCAATACCGATGCACTTACCGGACTGGCCAACCGCCGCTTTCTGGATTCCAGCCTACTGCCGGCTCTGGCGCAGCAAAGTAATGAGTTCTTTCCGCTGGCAGTTATTATGTGTGATATCGATCACTTTAAGCAGCTGAACGATCAATACGGACACGATGTTGGGGATGAAGTGCTGAAAGGCGTCGCCAATTTATTTCAGCAAAACCTTCGCCAACAAGACATTGCCTGCCGTATTGGCGGTGAAGAGTTTTTACTGATCCTGCCCCACACCAGCGCCACAGATGCCCGCAATGTCGCGGAAAAAATCCGCCAGCAATTCGCCCAGCAGCGCTGGGTTACCAGTGATAAAGACTATAAGGTCACTGCCAGCTTCGGCGTTGCCGAATGCAACCAGGCCGAGCAATTTAACGAGGCAGTGAAACTGGCCGATCAGCAACTCTACCAGGCCAAACATTTGGGCCGTAATCAGGTCTGTGGTTAGTACGCGGCATCTGAAAACGACCATATCGCAAAATACAGGGTGTTCATGGCCTGCTGCTGGCTTTGCCCGTATGCTGTTGCCACACTGAAAAGAAAACACGAGGCCCCTATGCGAACTTTACTCCTTGGCGTATTACTCGCCAGCCTGTTATACCCACTCCACGCTACTGAACGAACCCCCTCCGCGCCGGAGCGCGATCAAGGTGATGGCCCATATTCACGGCTGATTTTACGCGGTGGTACCTTGATCAGCGGCGAGGGTGCGCCACCGGTTGGCCCGGTCGATATCGTCATTGAACAAGACCGCATTGTTCAGGTCGCCATTGTCGGGTACCCGGACGTGCCCATCCTGGAAAACCGCCGGCCAAAGGCTGCAGCTGGTGATAAGGAGATGGATGTCAGTGGTATGTACATCCTGCCTGGCTTTATTGATATGCATGCCCATATCGGTGGTTCAGCCCAGGGGATCCCCGCTGAGTATGTGTTCAAACTTTGGTTGGCCCATGGCATTACTACAGTGCGTGAACCCGGCAGCTTTAATGGCCTGGAGTGGACCTTACGCCACGTCAAAGCAGCCGAAGCAAACAGCATTGTAGCGCCACGCATTATTCCTTATGTCGGCTTTGGACAGGGCCTGAGCCGCCCAATAGGCAATGCCGAACAAGCCAGACAGTGGGTACGGCAGCTCAAACAGGCCGGTGCCGCTGGCATCAAGTTTTTTGGTGCTACCCCAACCATTATCTCCGCCGCGCTGGATGAGGCACAACAGCAGGGACTTGGTACCATGATGCATCATGCTCAGCTGAATGTGATGCGTACCAATGTGCTGGACAGCGCCCGTATGGGCCTGAACTCGATGGAGCACTGGTATGGCTTGCCGGAAGCCTTATTTACCCGTCAGGTGATTCAGCATTACCCCGCCCATTACAACTATCAGAACGAGCAGGATCGCTTTGGCGCCGCCGGAGAGCTCTGGCGCCAGGCCGCAGAGCCTGGCTCCGATAAATGGAATGCCGTACGGGATGAACTGATTGCGCTGGACTTTACCATCAACCCCACCCTTACCATCTATGAAGCCAGCCGCGATGCCGCAGCGCAGCGTAATGCCGAGTGGCATCAGCACTATACCCTGCCCACCTTGGAGCGTTTTTTTACCCCCAGTCGCTATGCCCATGGTTCTTACTGGTTTGACTGGACCACCGATCATGAAATCAGCTGGCGCGAAAACTACCGGATCTGGATGCAGTTTTTAAATGACTTTAAAAATCATGGCGGCCGGGTCAC
Source organism: Alkalimonas sp. (assembly GCF_020831925.1). GTDB lineage: Bacteria > Pseudomonadota > Gammaproteobacteria > Enterobacterales > Alteromonadaceae > Alkalimonas. Next base: position 38,619 of record NZ_JAFIFQ010000017.1, on the reverse strand, counting down.
GGTTGGTTCAGATGCCGGTTACATCTACAAAATCTATGGTTTTGCTTTTGTGCAGGAACTGGAGCTGCTGCGCGAGGCTGGTTTTAATGCGCTGGAAGTGATTCAGTCAGCTACCTTAAACGGCGCCATTGCCCTTGGCATGGAAGATGAGATTGGCAGTGTGGTTCCCGGTAAAAAGGCCGATTTGCTGATTGTGGCAGAAAACCCGTTGGCTAATTTTAAAGTGCTGTATGGTACTGGTCATTATCGGTTGGATGACAAAAACCAACCGATGCGAACGAAAGGTGTTCGTTATACCATCAAAGATGGCATTGTGTATGATGCCCAGCGCCTGCTGGCCGATGTACGTGTCATGGTGGAGCAGGCCAAAGCAGCCGAAGCAAAGCCATAGCACCATCTCTTTTCCTGCCTGTAAACAGCCCCACCTCTTTGGGGCTGCTCAATGCCCTAACTATTTCGGTCAGAACTTAATGGCTTTATACTCTTTAAAGGTTGTGCCAGAATAAAATTTTGCAGTAGGAATCAGTATGCAGCTTTCAACTCAGGACCTTGATATTTTGCTGGCCGAGCCTTCGGATGTGCAGCGCAAGATTATCCGGCAAAAACTTAAAGCAGAAGACGTGCATCAGGTGGCGGAAGCGGCCAGTTTGCAACAAGCCATTACGGCTATCCGCCAGCACAGGCCGGACGCCATTGCCAGCGCGCTGCATTTTGCCGATGGCACTGCGCTGGAGCTGCTGCAGCAGCTAAAAACTGAGCCTGCCACCGCTGATATACCGTTTTTACTGGTCTCCAGTGAAACTCGTAAAGAACAGTTAGAAGCCTTCAAGCAATCCGGTGTGATTGCGATTTTGCCCAAGCCCTTTGATGCCGAGCAGCTTGGAAAAGCGCTTAATGCCGCCATCGATTACATCAGTCCTTCTGAGCTGGAACTGGATTTATTCGATGTGCATGATGTGCGGGTGCTTATTGTTGATGACAGCCGGCTGGCACGCAATCATATTCGCCGGGTGCTGCAAAACCTTGGCATGCAGCACATCAGTGAAGCAGACGATGGCAAGGCTGCGATGGAGTTTATGCAACAACAGTTAGTTGATCTGGTGGTCACCGACTACAATATGCCGGAAGTCAATGGCGAGGAGCTTACCCGCTTTATCCGCGAGCACAGCACCCTGTCACACATCCCCATCCTGATGGTCACCAGTGAAGCCAATGATGCCCATCTGGCCAATATCGCCCAAAGCGGTATCAATGCCCTGTGCGATAAGCCCTTTGAGCCAGCCGCGGTGAAAGAGTTGCTGTATCGCATTCTGGGTCAGGACTAAGCCGGCTGGCAACGTGTCACAAAAAAGCCAGCATCGATGCTGGCTTTTTCAAATCGTACTGCGCTGTTAGCTTTGCAACAGCGAAATATCCGCTACCTGCAAGAACAGTTCACGCAGCTGCTTCAACAGCGCCTGGCGGTTAGCGCGAATGGCCGCATCCTCGGCATTGACCATCACCTGATCAAAGAAATTATCGATGGCCGTGCGCATTGCAGCCAGATGGGCCAGCCCATCGCTGTAGAATGGTGCTGTTGCCTGGTACTGCTGTTCAGCGACAATGGCCTGATACAGTGCCTGCTCTGCGGCTTCTGACAACAGCTCCGGTTTCACTACTTCCGCGATGTCACCTTCGACTTTAGCCAAAATATTGGCGACCCGCTTATTAGCCGCCGCCAGTGCTTCAGCAGCGTCCAGCTCGCGAAAGGCTGCCACGGCTTTGATCCTCCGATCAAAATCAGCTGGCGTGGTTGGCCGACGAGCCAGCACCGCCTGGATTACATCCACCGCATAGCCTTGCTCCTGATACCAGCTACGGAAGCGCCCCAGCACAAAATCCAGCACATCCTCTGCTACCTGAGTGTTGCTAAGCTTGCTACCAAAGCTCTGTTTGCTGGCGTCAATCAAGGCTACCAAATCAAGCGGCAATTGTTTTTCTACCAAAATACGTAAAGCACCTATTGCGGCCCGACGCAAAGCAAAGGGATCTTTATCACCTTTCGGTGCCTGACCAATGCCAAAAATACCAACCAGCGTATCCAGTTTATCGGCGATGGCTACTGCACAGCTTTCCAGTTGGGTTGGCAAGTCGTCACCGGCAAAGCGCGGCATGTACTGCTCGTTTAGAGCCAACGCTACGGCTTCGTCTTCACCATCCAGCCGGGCGTAATGCATGCCCATAATACCCTGCACTTCCGGGAACTCGCCCACCATATTGGTCATCAGATCGGTTTTCGACAACAAGCCAGCCCGGCTGGCCGCGGTCGCATCGGCGTCAATCTGCCCTGCGATCCAACCAGCTAGCTGACTGATCCGATCTGACTTTTCAGCCAGAGTACCCAGCTGTTGCTGGAACAACACCGTAGCCAAACTTGGCAGGCGATCCGCCAGTTTGGTTTTCTGATCGGTGACAAAGAAAAACTCGGCATCGGCCAAACGAGGCCGTACCACTTTTTCATTGCCTTCAATGATTTGCTGTGGATCCTTACTGCGAACATTGCTGATAAAAATAAACTGATTCAATAATTTACCATCAACATCCTGCAGTGGGATGTATTTTTGGTTGTCTTTCATGGTGGAGATCAATGGCTCAGCCGGCACCGCCAAAAAGCGCTGCTCAAAACTGCCAACCAACAACTCGGGCCATTCCACCAAAGCAGTAATTTCATCCAGCAAGGCCTGGTCCAGCAAAGGCACGGCCTTAAGTTCTTTGGCTGTACTGGCCACTGCGTCAGCAATCAGCTGCTGCCGCTCAGCAAAGTCAGCCACCACGAAAGCCGCTTTGAGCTGTGGCAGGTAATCGTCGGCATGGTTAAAACTGACTTTGTCCGGGGCATGGAAGCGGTGGCCATAGCTTTGCCGGCCAGCCTCACGTCCCAAGATGGTAGCAGGAACCACCTCAGTACCATACAACATCACCACGGTGTGTACCGGCCGGATAAACAAGGCATCCGAGTTACCCCAGCGCATCGGCTTGGCAATGGGTAGCTTCTGCAGCGCCATCTTCACCACATCGGCCAGCAGTTGTCGGGTATCACTACCAGCTTGCTGTTGCTTAAACAAAAGCCAGGCGCCCTTCTCGGTTTCCAGTCGCTCTGCTTCAGAGACATCAATACCCAAGCCTCTGGCCCAGCCTGCAGCTGCCTTGCTGGGATTACCATCGGCATCAAAAGCGGCACTAAGCGCTGGCCCGCGCTTTTCCACCAACTTGTCGGCTTGCTTGGCTTGCAGCTGATTGACCCGAACAGCCAAACGGCGTGGTGCGGCGTACCAGCTAACGTCGCCATGCGTTAGCTCCAGTGACGCAAGCTCGGCCTTAATGTTGTCGGCAAAAGCCGTTGCTAATGTTTTCAGCGCTTTCGGTGGCAACTCTTCGGTACCAATTTCTACCAGAAAATCCTGCGTCATTGCGATGCCTCCTGCGCTGAAGTTTTACAAAGAGGAAAGCCCAGCGCTTCGCGGGCGGCGTAGTACGCTTCGGCACAGGCTTTCGCCAGAGTACGTACCCGTAGGATGTAACGCTGGCGCTCAGTCACCGAAATCGCATGGCGGGCATCCAGCATATTAAAGGCATGTGATGCTTTCATCACTTTCTCATAAGCTGGTAATGGCAGGCCCTGTTCGATTAAATAGTGACTTTCTTTTTCGCATTGATCAAATAAGGCAAACAAGGCGGGTACGTCGGCATGCTCGAAGTTATAACGCGACTGTTCTACTTCATTTTGATGGAACACATCACCATAACTGACTTTTCCAAGCGGGCCATCGGCCCAGACCAGATCATAGATGCTATCCACACCCTGGATGTACATGGCCAGGCGCTCCAGACCATAAGTAATTTCGCCTGATACCGGTTTGCACTCCAGGCCACCAACTTGCTGGAAATAGGTAAACTGCGTGACTTCCATGCCATTGAGCCAAACTTCCCAGCCCAACCCCCAGGCGCCTAAAGTTGGTGACTCCCAGTTGTCTTCAACAAAGCGGATATCATGCACCAGGGTATCGATGCCCAGTTCACGCAAAGAGCCCAGATACAGCTCCTGGATATTGTCCGGAGAAGGTTTCAGTAGCACCTGAAACTGATAGTAATGCTGTAAACGGTTTGGGTTTTCGCCATAGCGGCCATCGGTTGGCCGACGACAAGGCTGCACGTAAGCTACATTTGTCGGCTCAGGGCCCAGGGAGCGCAAAAAAGTCATCGGGTGAAAGGTACCTGCGCCCACTTCCAAGTCCAGCGGCTGTACGATAACGCAGCCCTGGCGTGCCCAGTAGTCCTGTAAAGCCAGGATCAGGCCCTGAAAGGTATTTAAGTCATACTTTTGCATGGGTTTTGTATTCCATCTATGTAAAAAGGGGCAGGCAGATGCTGGCCCCTTTTGGGTTCGTTTCGTCAATCGCTACCGGGGGCTTAAACGTCCAGGTTAGCGACCCGCAACGCATTCTCTTCAATAAAGGCCCGGCGCGGCTCAACGTGATCACCCATCAGGGTGGAGAACAGCTGATCGGCACCAATGGCATCTTCAATGGTCACCTGCAGCATGCGGCGGGTATTCGGGTCCATGGTGGTTTCCCACAGCTGGTCCGGGTTCATTTCGCCCAGACCTTTGTAGCGCTGAATGTAGAGCCCTTTTTTCGACTCGCTCATCAGCCACTCCAGCGCTTCTTTAAAGCTGCTCACCGGCTTGGTCTTCTCACCACGGCGTACGTACGCGCCCTCTTCCATCAGATCGCGGATTTCATTACCAAGTGCAGCAATGCTCAGGTAATCTCTGGAGCTGATAAAGTCGTGGTGCAGGACATAGTCGTATTCGATACCATGCTGACGAACGGTGATTTTAGGCAAGAACAAATGACGCTCGCGGTCTTCATGCACCTGATGTACATAGCTGGTGCCATTGCCTTCCAGTTGTTGCAGCTGCTCGACCAGGTTCTTCACCCAACCACTGACAAAATCATGATCTTTACACTGCTCAACGCTAAGCGATGGCACATAAATCAGTTCATGCAGTAACAGATAGGGAATTTTTCGGGCCAGCCGATCCAGCGTATCCATCACTTTGTGGTATTGGCGTACTAAGGTTTCCAGCTGAGCACCACCGATACCAGGCGCATTCTCGTTGACATGCAAACTGGCTTCATTCAACGCCAGCGTGGTCAGGTACTCAATCCGGGCAGCTTCATCTTTCAGGTATTGCTCCTGCTTGCCCTTTTTCACCTTGTACAGTGGCGGTTGGGCAATGTAGATATAGCCTTTTTCAATCAGTTCCGGCATCTGCCGATAGAAGAAAGTCAGCAACAGGGTGCGGATATGTGAACCGTCGACGTCCGCATCCGTCATCAGAATGATGCTGTGGTAACGAATTTTATCCGGGTTGTACTCTTCGCGGCCAATCCCACAACCAAGCGCTGTGATGAGTGTGCCTACTTCCTGCGAAGAAAGCATCTTATCGAAACGGGCTTTTTCCACGTTCAGGATTTTACCTTTCAGTGGCAAAATGGCCTGATTCTTTCGGTTACGGCCTTGTTTGGCGGAGCCACCGGCCGAGTCACCCTCCACGATGTACAGTTCAGATAAAGCAGGATCTTTTTCCTGACAATCGGCCAGCTTACCGGGTAAGCCAGCGATATCTAAAGCGCCTTTACGTCGCGTCATTTCCCGCGCTTTACGCGCAGCCTCACGGGCTCGGGCAGCATCCACAATTTTGGTCACGATGATTTTAGCATCGTTCGGGCTTTCCAGTAGGTACTCGTTCAGGCGCTCGTGCATAGCACTTTCAACAGCCGATTTGACTTCCGACGACACCAGTTTGTCTTTGGTCTGCGAACTGAACTTCGGGTCCGGTACCTTGACACTGATAACAGCCGTTAAGCCTTCACGGGCATCATCGCCAGAAGCTGCCACCTTCATTTTTTTGGCGTAGCCTTCCTGATCAATGTAGGTATTCAGAACCCGGGTCAAAGCTGAGCGAAAGCCAGCTAAATGGGTACCACCATCGCGCTGTGGGATGTTGTTGGTAAAGCAGAAAATATTTTCCTGGTAGCTGTCATTCCACTGCATGGCCACTTCAACCGAAATACCATCTTCCCGCTCTTGCGTAAAGGTGAAGACTTTGGGGTGAATGGCGGTTTTATTCTGGTTCAGATAAGCAACAAAGGCCTGAATACCACCTTCGTATTTGAAGTGATCCCGTTTGTCGGTGCGCTCATCGGTCAGAATAATGCTGACACCTGAGTTCAGGAAGGATAATTCACGCAATCGCTTGGCCAGGATATCGTAGTGGTAATTGATGTCGGTAAATACGGTAGGACTTGGCCAGAAACGAATTTCGGTGCCACTGTCTTCAGTTTCACCAATAACGGCTAAAGGAGCTTGTGGTACACCCAGGTGGTATTCTTGCTCAAACACCTGCCCTTTACGACGGATGGTCAGCGCCAGTTTATCGGATAGCGCATTCACCACCGATACACCTACTCCGTGCAAACCACCGGATACTTTGTACGAGTTGTCGTCGAACTTACCACCGGCATGCAGGACTGTCATAATGACTTCAGCGGCTGATACGCCCTCTTCATGCATATCAGTCGGAATGCCACGACCATTGTCACGCACGGATACCGAGTTATCGCTGTAGATAGTGACCCAGATATCGCTGCAATGCCCTGCCAGCGCTTCGTCAATGGAGTTGTCCACCACCTCGAATACCATGTGATGCAAGCCTGAGCCGTCATCGGTGTCACCGATGTACATGCCCGGGCGTTTACGAACTGCATCCAGTCCTTTTAATACTTTGATACTCGATGAATCATAATCATGTTCGGCCATAATCGTCTGTCCGTAGTGTCAATGTACCATGTTCCACGTGAAACACCGCTGTACTGTCTTGCGGCATAAATTGCAGAACTGGTTCAGGTTCAATTGCGGTCACAAAAACCTGTGAGTTAATTGTTTTAAGTAATTGAAACACCTGCTGCATGGAGTCCGCATCCAGCTCGGAAGCCAGATCATCGATCAACAGGATTGGTTGCTTACTAGCAACCGCGCCAATTACATTGCTCTGAGCAATTTTAAGTGCAAATAATAACATCTTTAGCTGCCCACGTGATAACACTTCTTCTGCAGGCTGCTGCTCTACTTTAATCCGTAAATCTGCTTTTTGCGGCCCGGCTTGGGTAAAGCCCATTTTGGCATCCGTAGCCCGGTTCTGCTGCAACAAATCGGCCAGGCTGTGTTGTTGATTCCAGCCAGGATAAAATTGCAGTTGCACTTGACTAAGCAACGCATGGCTGGCTACCAAGCGCTGAAATTCATCACTAAGTTGCTGCAAGTAGTTTTCTCGCAGTGAAGTGATCGCCTCGGCACTCTGGCAAAAAAAGTTATCCCAGTAGCGGAACTGCTCTGCCGTGGCTCCTTGCTTTAACAACGCATTGCGCTGCTTATTCGCTTTACTGAACACTTGCCAGTGTTGATAAAAGGAAGGTTCCACGTGAAACAATCCCATATCAAAGAAATGCCGTCGCTCTTTCGGCCCGCCAAAAAAAATACGAAAGCTATCAGGAGTAATCAATTGCACCGGCAATAGGTGGGCAATGTCCGCCAAGCGTTTTGCTGTTTCGCCATTTAACCGCAGCGTCAGCTCCCCTTGCTTACTGCGCTGCATACCAACTACATTCAACTGGCCGGCTTGCATGATTTTGGCATGCACAACGCTGAGCTCAGACTCAAAGCGAATCATGCGTTGCAGCCTGGCCGTGCGGAAGGAGCGGCCATGGGCCAAAAAATAAATGGCCTCCAGCAAACTGGTTTTGCCGCTGCCGTTGGCCCCGCAGATTAAATTAAAGCCGGCGGCGGGCTGAAACTGCTGGCTGGCAAAATTACGAAAATCGGTGACGGATAACAGCTGAAGCGACATGCCGGTGCGAATTCTACAGACGCATCGGCATTACAACGTAGGACGCCTGGGCGTTGCCAACCCCTTCAATCAACACACTGGAATTGCTATCACTCAAATGCAGCATCACCAAATCGGTATTTAAGCTGTTCAGAACATCCAGCACATAGCTAACATTAAAACCAATCTCAAGTGCATCGCCTTGATACTCGACCTCAATCACTTCTTCCGCTTGCTCATGCTCTGGGTTATTGGCGGTGATCTGTAGCTCACTGGGTGCCAGATTAAAGCGCACACCACGGTATTTTTCATTGGACAAAATCGAAGCCCTAGTACAGGCATCTTTTAACACGGGTCGATGAGCCGTTACCTGCTTGGTGCTGTTACGTGGGATCACCCGGCGGTAATCGGGAAAACGCCCATCAATCAACTTGCTGCTGAAACTAAAAGCAGCATGGACCAGACGGATATGATTTGAGCCCAGGCTCAGCGTCAGGCTGCCATCATCATCTGGCAATAAGCGCAGCATTTCCAACACGCCTTTGCGGGGAATAATCAGCTGTTGCTGGGCATTGACGGGTTCACTGAGTTGCAACTGGCTCATGGCCAGTCGATGCCCATCGGTGGCGACGGTCCGCACCAGTTGCTGATCCACCTCAAACAACAGGCCATTTAAGTAATAGCGCACATCCTGATTTGCCATGGAAAAAGCGGTCTCTTCCAGCAAACGCTTTAACTCAGCACGTGACAACTGCAGATTGACCTCTCCCTGCCAACTTTCAAGATTCGGATAGTCCAAGGCTGGCAAGGTAGTCAGGGTGAACTTTGCTTTGCCGGAACTTATCACAAAATGCTCGCCAACCAGTGTCAGCTCAATTTGACAGCCATCCGGTAAGCTACGACAGATATCCAGCAATTTACGCGCAGGCACAGTAATGCGCCCTTGCTGATGCACCTGACTGACCGATACACTGGCCACCATTTCAATTTCCAGATCAGTTCCGGTTAACGACAACTGATCCTGTTGCACATCCAGCAGCACATTGGAAAGGATCGGCAAGGTATGACGGCGTTCGATGGCGCCAGAAACCATTTGCAGTGGCTTTAACAGTGTTTCTTTGTCGATGCTAAGGTGCATAACGGGTCCCTATTATGACGATAAGGTGCGCAGTAAATTCTGAAAATCTTCTTTGATTTCGTGCGTTTCTTCTTTTAATGACTCAATCTTACGACAGGCATGCAATACCGTGGTGTGATCGCGACCGCCAAAAGCATCACCAATTTCCGGCAAGCTATGATTGGTCAACTCTTTTGCCAATGCCATTGCCATCTGCCGTGGCCGGGCAACTGAGCGACTGCGACGTTTCGATAGCAAATCGGCGACACGGATTTTGTAGTATTCGGCGACGGTCTTCTGGATATTTTCAATAGTAACCAGCTTGTCCTGCAGGGCCAGCAAGTCGCGCAGCGCTTCACGGACAAAGTCGATGGTGATCGGACGACCGGTGAAATTGGCATTGGCAATCACACGGTTAAGTGCACCTTCGAGCTCACGCACATTCGAGCGCAGCCGTTTAGCAATAAAGAACGCGACTTCTTCCGGCAAACGGATCTGATTCTCTTGCGCTTTACGCATCAGGATCGCCACCCGGGTTTCCAGCTCTGGCGGTTCAATGGCAATGGTCAGGCCCCAGCCAAAGCGGCTTTTCAGCCGATCTTCCACGCCGTCAATTTCTTTCGGGTAGCGATCGCTGGTCAGAATAATTTGCTGATTGCCTTCCAGCAGCGCATTAAAAGTATGGAAAAACTCTTCCTGTGAACGCTCTTTGTTGGCAAAGAACTGGATATCATCGATTAGCAATGCGTCCACAGATCGATAATAGCGTTTAAACTCTTCAATGGCGTTGTTCTGCAGCGCTTTGACCATATCTTGGACAAAGCGCTCGGAATGCATATAGATGACTTTGGCATTTTCCTTTTGCGCCAGGATGCCATTACCGACGGCATGCAATAAGTGAGTCTTACCTAAACCGGTACCACCATAAATGAACAGCGGGTTGTAGGCCGTACCTGGATTATCCGCCACCTGACTTGCAGCAGCCCTGGCCAACTGGTTTGATTTACCTTCAACAAAGTTTTCAAAGGTATAGCTGGCCTTGACATTGGATTTAACGATTGATTTAGGCGCTGGCTCTGGCATGGCAGGGCGGCTACTGGCAGGTGCACTTGCCGGTGCCGCATGCGGCTGCTCATTCTGATGACCTTCCTGAGGTTGTGGCCGGCTGCCAACATCAAATCGCAGCCTAGGTGCATTATCCCCGCAGTAATCATGAATCAACTCATTGATTCTATTTAGGTATTTCTCACGAACCCAGTCAAGCACAAAGCGATTAGGCGCATAGAGTGTCAAAGCTTCATCAGAGCTTGCGGCTTGCAGCGGTCGGATCCACATGCTGAAATGTTGTGCTGGCAATTCCTGCTGCAACGTTTGCAGGCAATTTTTCCATACGGACTGGTACACCCTAGCTCCCTGAATCGTTTCTTATGGCTGTAGCGCATCTTAAAATAGGTAAGCGAGCATTATGAGCCTAGTTATCCACAACTTCAATATTGACTTTTTATAAAAAGCTCCTCGCTTAGACAGTTAATGGCAAGCCATTGAATATATACAATATTAATTTCCAGGCAATGGCTTTTTATCCATATGGTCAGAGCTGCTGCCAGTGCCCGTCACCATGGATAGGCAAACAAAATTGCACACACTTTATTCAAAGCGAACGACGCGCCTGTGGAAAACAGTGGATCGGCCAGGATCTTGACAGATATTCCTTAGGATCGCATTGACTTTCAAGTCAGGACTACGTAAAATTCGCGCTCATTTTTATCAACTGTGTTTTGGTGTTTCACTGAGGTAATACTAAAACAGAGCTAATTCTTAGTATTATCTTAAGCGGACGGACAAGAATATGAGCAAAAGAACTTTTCAACCTAGCGTATTAAAGCGTAAGCGTGTGCACGGTTTCCGTGCTCGTATGGCGACTAAAAATGGCCGTCAGGTCCTGGCGCGTCGTCGTGCCAAAGGCCGTAAGCGTTTAGCTGTCTAACCGACAGCTAAGTGCTACGTGCAAAACTTTAAATTCGGCAGGGAGTTACGTCTGCTAACTCCTGGCGAATTTAATGCCGTCTTTCAACAGCCATTTCGGGCTGGCTCTCCTCTCTTTACCATCCTTTGCAGCAACAATAACCTCGATCATCCAAGGTTAGGTCTGATTATTGCCAAAAAACGTGCTAAATTAGCCGTGGATCGCAATCGCATCAAACGCTGCATCCGGGAAAACTTCCGTTTGCAACAGCATCGCCTGCCCGCCATTGATTTGGTGGTGATGGTAAAAGGCCCGATCTCAGACACTGAGAACCAAGAACTCAGCAAGCAACTGGAGCGGTTATGGAACAAAATCTGTCGCCATTACAGCGTCTAGCTTTGGCCTTGTTGCACGGCTATCAAAAACTGATCAGTCCGCTGTTCGGTCCCAGTTGCCGGTTTCATCCCAGCTGCTCCCACTATGCCATTGAGGCCATCACCCGCTTTGGGGTGCTCAAAGGGACTTGGTTAGCAGCGAAACGTCTATTAAAATGTCACCCCTTACATCCTGGGGGTCACGATCCCGTTCCTGAAAAGCACAATGAGAAAAGCTAACCTATGGACTCGCAACGTAGTATTTTAATCATCGCGCTCGCTTTCGTCAGTTTTCTGCTGTGGAAACAATGGCACCAAGACTATGGACAAGAGCCTGTCGTCAGCCAGCCTCAGGCTGAGCAGCTGGACAGTTCCGGCGAGCTGCAACTCTCCGCCGATGAGTTTGGCACCCAACCGGTGGCCAGCACACCAGCTGTAGGCCCAGCCAGCAGCCAGCATGAGCAAATTGTGCGGGTTGAAACCGATGTGCTGCAGGTAGAAATCAGTACACGCGGTGGTGACATTGTCGGCCTGAAGCTTTCACAATACGAGCTGACCAAAGACAGCCAGACTCCTTATGTGATGATGCGTCGCCAGACCGGCTTCAACTACATTGCCGAGTCGGGCCTGATTGGCCAGCATGGACCTGATGCCCGCAGGGGTAATCGCCCGGTGTATCACACCGATCAACTTAACTTCACGCTTGCATCCGGCCAACAGGAGTTGGTGGTCCCTCTGCATTACGAGTATCAGGGACTGCAGATTGAAAAGCGCTTTATTTTTCGCCCGGGCCAGTACGATGTCAGCGTCGAATACCACCTGAGCAATGCCAGCGATGAAGTACGGGTGGTACAAAACTACCAGCATTTGCGTCAAACCATTGATGGCGGTAAGGACAGTAGCTTTTTTATGCCGATTTACCGGGGTGCCGCTTACGGCACTGCCTCGGATCGCTATAAAAAGTACAACTTCAAAGACATGCAAAAGAGCAACCTGTCGATCCCGACTCAGGGCGGTTGGGCTGCCATGCTGGAGCATTACTTTGTGGCCGCCTGGGTTCCGGAGCAGCATGTCGATAATTTGATTTATAGCCGTTACCATCAGGGCCAAGGGTTGATAGGTACCTCCGGCCCCATGTTGCAACTGCAACCTGGTGAGCAAACACTTATCACGACTACCTTCTACGCCGGTCCGAAAATCCAGGACAACCTGGCCGAGCTGGCTAATGGCCTGGATTTAACCGTCGATTATGGTTTCCTGTGGTTTATCTCCCAGCCACTGTTCTGGTTACTGACCTTGATCCAGGGCTTTGTAGTGAACTGGGGTCTGGCCATTATTCTGATCACCATCATCGTCAAAGGGGTGATGTACCCACTGACCAAAATTCAGTACGAATCGATGGCGAAGATGCGCAACCTCAAGCCTAAAATTGAGGACCTGCAAGCCCGCTACAAAGATGACCGCCAGAAACTTGGCCCGGCCATGATGGAGCTGTACCGCAAAGAGAAAGTCAACCCTATGGGCGGCTGCTTACCCTTGCTGCTGCAAATGCCAATCTTCCTGGCGCTGTATTGGGTCTTTGTCGAAAGTGTGGAACTGCGTCATGCGCCCTTTATGCTATGGCTGCAGGATCTGTCGGCGCCGGATCCATGGTTTATCTTACCTGTGTTGTTTGGTGCCAGCATGTTCATGATGCAGAAACTGACGCCAATGACTGTCACCGATCCAATGCAGCGCAAGCTGATGATGTGGATGCCGGTCGCTTTCTCGGTGTTCTTTATTTGGTTCCCAAGCGGCCTGGTGCTGTACTGGCTGGTCAGTAACCTGATCTCACTGGCCCAAATGCTCTATATTTACCGGGGCATGGAGAAAAAAGGCCTGCATAGCCGTAAGGCGTAAGCCAAGCAATGCAGAAAAAAGCCTGTGATTCACAGGCTTTTTTTATAACCCCGAACGAGGATTTTATGTACAGCACCGAAACCATTGCCGCCATTGCTACTGCCACCGGACGCGCCGGCGTCGGCATTATCCGTATTTCCGGCCCGGCTGCCAGCCTGGTTGCCCAAGCGGTGCTGGGTAAAATCCCCAAAGCCCGCACGGCAAACTATCTGCCGTTTCTGGATGCGGATGGCAAGGCATTGGATCAGGGCATTGCGCTGTATTTCCCCGGGCCCAACTCCTTTACCGGCGAAGATGTGCTCGAGCTGCAAGGCCATGGAGGCCCCGTTCTACTGGATATGCTGCTGCGCCGGGTCATCACCCTGCCCCAGGTGCGCATAGCCCGGCCAGGAGAATTCAGCGAACGCGCTTTTTTGAACGACAAATTGGATCTGGCTCAGGCCGAAGCCATCGCCGATCTGATTGATGCCAGCTCGGAGCAGGCAGCCCGCTCTGCCATGCACTCCTTGCAGGGGGAGTTTTCCGCCCGCATTCATGCGCTGGTAGAAAAAGTCATTCACCTGCGCATCTATGTGGAAGCCGCCATCGACTTCCCGGATGAAGAAATCGACTTTTTATCCGATGGCAAAGTGGCCGCGGATTTGGCCAGCATCATCGACGATTTGGCCAGCATTCGTCGCCAGGCCAATCAGGGCAGTATTTTGCGCGAAGGTATGCGGGTGGTCATCGCCGGGCGGCCCAATGCCGGTAAATCCAGTTTACTGAATGCCCTGGCGGGTCGTGAAGCGGCCATAGTGACGGATATTGCCGGTACCACCCGGGATGTACTGCGCGAGCACATTCATATCGATGGCATGCCACTGCATATCATCGATACCGCCGGGCTGCGTGAAGCCAGTGATCAGGTGGAACAAATCGGTATTGAACGCGCCTGGCAGGAAATAGAGCAAGCCGATCGGGTGCTCTTTATGGTGGATGGCACCACCACAGATGCGACCGATCCGCATAGCATCTGGCCGGATTTTATCGACCGGCTACCAGCTAAGCTTGGCATCACGGTGATACGCAATAAAGCCGACTTAACTGGCGAACCAATGCAGGCCGAGCTCCAGCAAAGCGTACCGGTCTTTCGGTTATCAGCCAAAACCGGCGCTGGCATCGAGGCACTGCGGGAGCATTTAAAGCAATGCATGGGCTTTGAGGGCACCAATGAAGGCAGCTTCCTGGCCCGCCGCCGTCACCTGGATGCGCTGGAACGTGCCCATGAACACCTGACAACCGGCCAGGAGCAACTGCACAGTTTTATTGCCGGTGAGATCCTGGCCGAAGAGCTTCGCTTAACCCAGCAACACCTGAATGAAATCACCGGCGAATTCAGCTCCGATGATTTATTGGGGCGGATTTTTTCCAGTTTCTGTATCGGTAAGTGACCTACCACCAACCCTTCTTGCGGAAATACCAGAGCAGGCCGCCGGCGATGGCGGCCATCAGGCCTAAGATCAGGCCGTAGCCATATTGCCAGCCGAGCTCAGGCATAATCTCAAAGTTCATGCCGTAAATACCGGCAATAAAGGTCAGCGGAATAAAGATACTGGCCATCATGGTGAGGACTTTCATCACCTCATTGGTGCGATTGCTGACACTGGTAAGATACAGATCCAGTAAGCCACCCAGCACATCACGCAAGGTTTCCATGGTATCGATGATATGCACACAGTGGTCGTAGACATCGCGTAGAAAAATACGGGTTTCCGGTTTAATCAGTGCGTATTCATCGCGCAGCAGACTGCTGAGTAACTCGCGTAGGGGCCAAACGGCTTTGCGCAGCATCAGCATTTCGCGCTTAAAGTGATGTATTTTGCTAAGCACAGCAACGGTCGGGGAGTCCATCAGCTCATTTTCCAGCTGTTCAATATGATCGCCACACTGCTCCAGCAAGGTAAAGTAATGATCGACCACTGCATCCAGCAGGGCGTAAGCCAGGTAATCGGCGCCAAAGCCCCGCAAGCGCCGACCTGCCTGCAGCCGCTGCAAGACACCTTCAAATACATTCCCCGGCATCTCCTGCAAACTGATCACGGTGTTTTCTAACAGGACCAGACTGATCTGCTCCGCTCGGATTTCTCGGCTTTCCGGGTGAAAATGCAGCATTTTAAATACAATAAACAAATAATCAGGATGCGCCTCAACCTTAGGCCTGTGGTCGGTATTCAGCATATCTTCCAGCACCAGCGGATGCAGGTTGAACTGTTTACCCAGCTGCTCTACTGGCGCAACGCCCGTAAGACCACAGATATTCAACCAACGGACCATACCGGTAGGCTGCGCTGGGAGTTGCCCCAGATCAGTGAGAGTATCGTCCAGCATCCGACTGCTGTCGTACTGAAGCAATTGCCAGATAGAGGCTTGGCTTGATGGATGGCCGGTATAAACCAAGGTGCCGGGTGCCGAACCTGCTTTTTTGCCTTTTTTACGAACCAGTCTGCCAGCCATTCATCTATCCTTTTCCACAATAAAAACTTCGATCTGGGCAAAGCTCAGCTTGTCCAGCAAGCCAGGTTTGGATAACCGGGCATCAGTACACCAGTGCTAAAACGGGATATGCACCTGCACATTGCCGCCGCCAAAGGACAGGTTATGCAACTCGATGGTCGGGTTTATCCGGATCACCGCGCCACTTTGCTGATGCAGATGCAATTCAACCACAGGCACAAGCTTGGCCAGCACGCCACTGAAATCGAGTGGTTCCTCATCATCCGGCCTTAGGCCCTGAAGATCGGCATAACTGAGCATCAAGGCTGGCTTGAAACGGATCCACGGCCGCCAGTTCCAGGCCATACCAGCGTACAACGTCCATTCATTTCTGTGTTCTAACACGGCCTGCTCCGCCAGCTGGGTTTGATCGCGCTCGCGCAACGTCTGATAGCGAATACCACCCCAATACTCTACCGGCTGAGCGCGTCGTGATTGCAGCTCCAGACTGGTGTCGGTAAATTGCCGGCGCAGTGCAAACGCCAGTATATCGCCCTGAAACTGTTGCCGTAAGCCATAAAGCCCCTGCGTCTGCAGACCCAGCTGCCAGCTGGCCGTAACAGGGTACAGCCAGCCAAGGCCTGCTGAGTACTGCTTATCGGTCCACTGCTGCGCCAAATCCGGCTGATGGTACTCCATCTGCCGGTTCAGATTGGTAAAGCCATACAGCTGCTGGCCAGCGGGCAAGGAAGTGCCAGCCGCCAGGTGCAAGGTTAAGGGCTTCTGCTGATAAAAGCTGCTGTCGTAGGTTTTGCTGTTGTACATCGCATCCGGCGACACCAGGGTTGCCCGCAGCCAGCGCTCAGGGCGGGGCCGCCAGTAAGCTTCCAACTGCAGATCTATTTCATCCTTACCGCCACGAACATCGCCCCAAACACCAAGCTCCAGGCTGCCATCGGCATTGACATAACCACTGCCAAACAAGGTACGATCAAAGCGACCATCCAAGTCTTCATCACGGCGAAAACGCACGCCGACAAACATAGGCACATCGAATTGAACCCGTTTTTGCAGATGTGACTGCACAAAAAACTCGCGGCTACGGGTACTGCCGGCAGTACCATACCAGCCATCCTTGGCCCAGCTATGCTGCATCCTGACCACCGGCAACGGCTGAAAGCTGGCACGATGCAAAAAACTCTCTTCGGTCAGCACAAAGTTACGACCTTCCAACCGTTCCAGCCGAAAGGGCTCTGGCCCACCCCAGCCATACGCCAGCACGGAACTGCTAACAAACAGGGTCGTTAAAGCGGCCAATGGACGTCGCATGCATGCATCCTTTTTGCAAAGTTCAAATCCGTTACAGAGTAGCATAGCAATCAGGTTGCAAGCGATGGCAGACTGGTCTGATACCATCCATTGAACGTAATCAATACTCTAAGATACAGGAGGCACGCATGCATCGGCTGGGGTTATTTTGGTTTCAACAGGATGTACGGCTCAGCGATCAACCGGCACTGACGCAAGCCTGTGCTGAGTGTGATCAGCTGATCCTGCTGTACTGCGCCGAGCCTGGCTGGTTCAGCCCGGGCCGTTATCACAGCAAACGCATGGGCATGCAGCGTTGGCGCTTTCTGGTGGATAGCCTGCAAGAGCTTAGTCACCAGCTGCAACATCGTCAGCAACAATTGGTGCTGCGCTTTCAGTCACCGGTCGAAGCCATCAGCCAACTGATCAGCCAGTACAAGGTTGATGCCATCTACCAAAGCCGCCAGCCTGGTTATTACGAGGCCCGTCAGTGGCGGCAGTTACAACAGCGCTTTCCTTATCTGAGCTTTCAAAGCCTGGACAGCAACACCCTCTTTAGCGAACAGCAATTGCCCTTTGCCCTGACAGAGCTCCCAGCCAGCTTTAGTCAGTTTCGCAAGCAAGTGGAGGATTTACCGCTGAGCACAGCCATCGCTGCCCCGCAACGACTTCCTCCTGCCCCCAAAGGCATAAACAATGATCAGCTCCCCGGTTACCCGGCCTGGCTGAGCTCAGTGTTCTCCGGTGGAGAATACAGTGCCCAGCAGCACCTGCAGCGTTACTTTGCCAGCGACCTGCCCGGTTTTTATAAAGAAGTGCGCAATGCGCTGGATGGGTTTGATAATTCCACCAAGTTCTCACCCTGGCTGGCAGCCGGTTGTTTATCAGCCCGGCAGGTAGTGACGGCACTACAGGCGTTTGAAGCACGTCATGGTCGGAATGACTCCAGTTACTGGATCTACTTTGAACTCTTGTGGCGTGAGTATTTTCATTGGTACAGCCATCGCTATGGCAAAGCTTTGTTTCTTCGCCAGGGCATCAAACAACGAGCCCCGCTAACCAGCTTTTATCCACAACGTTTTCGCGCCTGGTGCGAGGGCAATACGCCTTTCCCACTGATCAATGCCTGCATGCGCCAGCTGAAACAAACCGGTTACCTATCCAATCGGGGTCGTCAACTGGTTGCGAGCTGTTTTGTCCACGAGTTACAACTGGACTGGCGCTACGGCGCCGCCTGGTTTGAACAACAGCTGATTGACTACGATGTGGCCATCAACTGGGGCAATTGGCAGTATCTGGCCGGCGTTGGTGCCGATCCCCGAGGCCATCGCCAGTTTAACCTGGTTAAACAACAGCAACTCTATGATCCCGATGGCAGCTATATCCGCCAGTGGCAGGGCGAGGCCAATGCACTGGCGCTGGACAGTGTCGATGCCGCTGACTGGCCTTGCTCAGGCTAAAAGGCGTACTGCCTGGTTGCGGGAACAAGGACACCCAGTTAATTGCGGCTGGCCGTTTTACCAAGTACCAACATAGCAATACCAGCTACAGCGGCTGCCGCGCCAAAGATTAGAAACCAGATGGTGGAATCGGTAAAGCGACCGGTAACCGCTTCTTTGACCTGATCGCCTAGGCTTTGCGATGATTGATAGGCGAAGAACAACAAAATCAACCCAACCACCACCAGAACGATGGCCAACACCCTGCTATTCATCAGTTCAGTCATCGTTAATTTCTCCTAATACGGTTCCTTCCTTGTAACCATGCTTCTTAGTTTTCCCTTTTTTAGCGGTATCCTTGTTATCTGTCTCCTTGTCTGCAACCTGCTGTTCTTTTCCTTTATTGGTATTTTTGCTCCAACTGTGTTTATTCTGATTTGCGCTCATATATCTTGCTCCAGCGGTTAGTGTCGTTTAAATCTGCCTCTTGCCATCGTGGTTTTGAATGCAGAATGAGCTTTCAGGCTAACTGAAGCACAATCTCTGGTCTGTACGCTGACGAACCTATAGCGCGTATTTTTTTCAGCGCCTGATATAAATAAGAACGGCAGAGACTTTCGCCTCTGCCGCTTACTCCCTCACGCTTTAATAAGCGTACCAACCTCTAATCACGACTGGCAAACTTCGGTGCTGAGTTCAGATCCTCGCGTGTCACATCAACCAGCAGTTCCTGCTTATCCCCAGTGCCTGAACGGGTAACATTGTCCCAACCGATGGCAACGTCTTTTTGGCCCATACCAAGGAAGCCACCAACGCTGACGATAATAGCGACAATCTGGCCCTGCTCATTCAGGATCAAATCACCTACAGAGCCAATATCTTCGTTGTCATTGGTGCGAACATTGGCACCAATCAGGTTGTTGGCGTGACTGCCCCTGATTGGCGTTGAGTCGATGTGGCCGCGGTTTTGCTGGCGAGACTGGTCACGAGCGCTGCGTTGGTCCGTTCTTGTCTGCATATCAGACGGCTGGGCACCTTGTTGCATGTTTTGCGCTGCACGCTGCTGGGCACTTTGCTCTCGCTGGGTGTTGCTGGCTGCGCTGGATTGCTCGCGTTTGACAAACTTCGGTGCAGAACGGAGATCATCGCGTGTTACATCAACCCGCAACTCCAGCTTATCCGCAGTGCCTGAGCGGGTAATATTATCCCAACCGATGGCTACGTCTTTTTGGCCCATACCAAGGAAGCCGCCAACGCTGACGATGATAGCAACAATCTGGCCTTGTTCATCAAGGATCAGATCGTCTACGGAGCCTATATCTTCGTTGTCATTGGTGCGGACATTGGCACCAATCAGATTGCTGGCGTGCGCTCCCTTGGCTGGCACAGCGTCGATATGCCCCCGATTTTGCATGCGAGCCTGATCATGCGGTTTGCGTTGACCGAGCTCAGTCTTGCGCTCAGCAGAACTGCTTTTGTCGTAGTTGCCCGTCTTATTACTGCTTTGCTGGTTAAGCTGGGTACTTTGTTGTAAAGCACGACTGTCTTGCTCAGCTGAGGACTGAGCCAGCACTGAGGCTGCGCCTAAAGTAAGTGCTGGCGTGACCAAGGCATAAAAAACAAGCGAATGTAACTTTTTCATGTGAATCTCCTTTGAATCGGCTGTGTTAGTCAGACGAGATGCCTGAGATAACCGCTTCATCACAGCTTTTCTTGCCCGGTTTTATTACCGGGCAGGGTCTGAATCGCCATGAGGTATGGAATTCAGGATGAGGTTTAAAGCTACACCTACAAAGCCAACCGATCGGTGCGTTGCAGCACTTAACACAGTAATGACCATCAACTACTGCTAAAGCGCTGGGGAAATCAGCGCAAAACCGTTACAATAGCTGTTTGCAAAAAATTCGCGGACCCTTGCTTCATGCCCGATCCCCAGACTCAGCTGTTTCCACTGTCGGATTACGAACTCAAACTGCGTTATGGCGCAGCCGTCTATCAGCGCGCCCAACCCTATCTGGAGCAAAATAAAGTGTTCCGGCTGGATGTAGCCGATGACTACAGCCGGATTGATGCTCAGGTCTGGGGCAATTCTTTGATCCCTTACCGTCAGACCATCCGGCTGCTGCGTCAGGGCCGCGACTGGCAACTGCAGGCTCGTTGCAGCTGCCCGGTGGCTGTCAATTGCAAGCACACCCTGGCGGTGTTGCTCAAAGTCATCCAGCTACAGGAGCAGCAACATCAGCAGCAGCAAGACAAAGTCCAGCTCTGGCTTAATAGCTTGCAGCAACTGGAGCAGCAACCTGTCGAGCTGGAATACAAAGATCGGGTGTTGTTTTTACTGGATCTGACCGAACAAGGCCTCAGTGTCAGCCCACGCCGGGCCAGACGACTGAAAAAAGGCGGTTTTGGCCAGGGCAGCCTGCTCAGCGAGCACGATTACCGTCAGGGCTATATACCGCACTGGGGCTGCAGCGAAGATTTCCGTCTGCTTGGCCTTATCAGCAGCCAGAATCGCTTTGGCCAGATGCTGTTAAAAGAGCGCTGGGGAGCGCTGGCGCTGCAAAGCATGCTGCAAAGTGGCCGCTGCTTCTGGCAAAAAGTGCAGCAAGACATTAAATCAGGCCCAAACCGGCCATTGCAGCTCAGCTGGCAGCAACAGGATGAACACCACCTGTTGCAACTCACGCTGGAAGGCTTACCGAGCTGGCGCCTGATCGATACCACACCGCCGATGTACCTGGATGAAAGCCGCTTTGAAATGGGGCTGATCCAAACCCGGCTCACTGGTGAACAGCTGCAGCACCTGCTGAACATCCCCAAGGTACCCGAAGCCGAACTGGCACAGCTTTGGCTGGGTATGCAGCAGGCATTACCAACCGAACAACTGCCGGCACCGGCCGATATTCAGATTAAAAGCATTCAAGAAGTACCCAGGCCAGTGCTCAAACTCGGGATGCAGCGCCAGGGTCGGCGCAACCTGCCGGTGGCAGAGCTTTGCTTTCGCTATGGTTCGATAGAGCTGGCGGTCATGCCAGCCGATGCGCCGCAGGTGTTTCATCATTGCCAGGGCCAGCAGCATTTCGCCATCGAGCGCCAACCCAGGCAGGAACAAGCCGCCATCGAGCAATTGCAAGATACCCAGCTGTACCCGCAACATTCGCACCACAGCGCTGAGCGCTTTTTTTCGGTGGTGGACGACAGTCCAGTGGCCTGGCTGGAATGGCTGGAGCGCGATAAACCCTGGTTGCAACAGCAGGGTTGGTCCATTATACAAAATGCAGACTTTGATCTGGGCATTATCGAGGCCGACACCGAATTTGAAGTGCACAGTGATCAGCCAGGTTGGTTTCAGCTGGATATGCATGTCCAACTGGGCGATGAACGTCTGCCAATGCTGCCATTGGTGCAGCAGTGGCTGCAACAGCACGGTGAGCCCGAGCCCGACAGCATACTCTGGCTGCCCCTGCCGGATGGCAGAACCCTGAAGCTGCCAGCCAATCAGCTGCAGCCTCTGTTCAGTACCTTGCAGGAGTTTTTGCAGCAAGGCAGCGAGGCCAGCAGCCTGCGTTTACCCTCCTTCCGCAGTGCCCTGTTGCAACAACTGCCTGAACAACAGCTGAGTTTTCATCAGGCCAGTGATATTCGGGCACTGAGCCAGAAGTTACAAAATTTCCAGGGCATTGAAAGCATCGCTGTGCCGGCGGGTTTACACGCCGAGCTTCGACCCTACCAGCAACAGGGCCTGAACTGGCTGGTCTTTTTGCAGCAATACGGCTTTGGCGGCATTCTGGCCGATGATATGGGGCTTGGCAAAACCCTGCAAACCCTGGCGTTTTTGCTGCAGCAAAAGCAACAAAGCCGGTTGCAGGCTTTGGTAATTTGCCCCACCAGCCTGATTGGCAACTGGCAGCAAGAAGCAGAGCGCTTCACGCCAGAACTGAATGTGCAGGTGATCCACGGCCAGCAGCGTGGCAAAGCTTTGCAGGAACTGGCCGAAGCCGAACTTATCATTACCACCTACCCATTGATGGCCCGGGATCTAAAGTTTTATCAGCAGCACCAGTTCAGCCACATCGTGTTGGATGAAGCTCAGCAAATTAAAAACAGCCGTAGCCAGACCACGGCGGCTATTCGCAAATTGCAGGGCCATTTTCGCCTGTGCCTATCCGGTACACCACTGGAAAACCATTTAGGCGAACTGAAGTCACTGTTTGACTTTGCTCTGCCCGGCCTACTGGGCAGCGATGCCTTTTTCCGTAAGCAGTTTCGTCGGCCGATAGAGCGCGAGCAACATCCAGAGCGTGGGCTGGAATTGCAGCAACGGGTGGCACCGTTTTTACTGCGCCGAACCAAAAGCGAAGTGATGAGCGAATTACCAGAAAAAGTCGAAATCGACCAGTATCTGGCGATGGAAGCCGATCAGCGCCAGTTGTACGACAGCATCAGGCTGAGCATGGAAAGCCATATCCGCCAGTTGTTTGCAGAGAAAGGCCTGGCCAAAAGCCAGATTGAGTTCTTGGATGCACTGCTGAAGTTGCGCCAGGCTTGCTGTGATGCCCGCCTAGTGAAGCTCGCCAGTGCCCAGAAAGTGCAAAGCAGCGCCAAACTGGACTGGCTGACGCAAAATGTGCCAGAAATGATTGAAGAAGGCCGCAAAATCATTATTTTCAGCCAGTTCACCAGCATGCTGGCGCTGATAGAAGAGGTAATGCAGCAACTCAGCATTCCTTACGCCAAACTGACCGGCCAAACCAAAAAGCGCCAGCAGCAGATCGACAGTTTCCAGCAAGGGGAAGTGCCACTGTTTCTGATCAGCTTAAAAGCTGGCGGCACCGGCTTGAATTTAACCGCTGCAGATACGGTGATCCACTATGATCCCTGGTGGAACCCAGCCGTGATGCAGCAAGCCACCGACCGGGCGCACCGGATTGGCCAAGATAAGAAAGTATTCGTTTACAAGTTGATCGCCAAAGATACGGTCGAGCAAAAAATACAGCTGCTGCAACAACAAAAGCAGGCGCTGGCCGATAGCCTGTTCAGTGGCAGTCAGCAGGGCGTCTGGCAGGGCAGCGCCGACGAACTGTTGCAGCTCTTTAGCTAGTGCCCTGTAAGGCGGCCACTAGCTAAACGGCATGGATGCCGCTTCTGGAAGAAAACTGTCTAGCGCAACTCTCGCTGTAACCACTGCATCAGTTGCTGTTTTGGCATGGCTCCGCTTTGCTGCGCCAGCAGCTGGCCCTGTTGAAACAGCATCAGCGTTGGGATCGAACGAATGGCAAAGCGGGCAGCCAATGCCTGCTGTTGCTCGGTATTGATCTTCGCCAATCGAAGCCTTGGTTCCAATTCGCGGGCCAGGCCAGCAAAAACTGGTGCAAATTGCACACAAGGGCCACACCAGGGCGCCCAGAAATCAACCAGCAAAGGCAGTTCAGATTTTTCTGCATGCGGCGCAAAGTTAGCGGACGTAAGCTCCAGCACCTGGCCGGAAAACAGCGGTTGTTTGCACTGACCACAACTGGGGTGCGCTGTCAGGCGCTCCTCCGGCAGGCGGTTTAAACGGTGGCAATGCGGGCAGGCAAGGATCATACAAAACTCCAACAAAGGGTATGGCATGGATCTATGGGGTCTTATGGTATTTTTCAATAAAAAACCTGCCGCGAAGGGCAGGTCTTTAGGCTCACATCCGAACCGCGAAGTTTACTGCGAACGGCGCTTAGGCGCAGCGCCAGGACGCGGACCTGCACCCGGACGAGGACCAGGTCCTGGAGCACGACGCTCTGTGCTACCCTGATCGACCGAGATGTTCAGCTTTTGCTTACGCACATAAACCTTTTTCAGGTGCTGAAAAATCTCTGCCGGCATGGTCGCTGGCAGTTCAACGGTACTGAACTGATCAAACAATTTGATGTTGCCGATAAACTGACTGTCAATGTTGGCTTCATTGGCAATAGCGCCGACGATATCACCAGCACGTACACCATGCTCTTTGCCCACTTCAATACGATAGGTGGTGTAATCACCTTTCATTTCGCGGCGAGGCTTAGGGCCACGCTCACCGCGCTCAGGCCGCTCACCACGCTCTCGTACCGGGCGATCACTACGTTCCCGATCACGCTTATTGCTTGGCTCACGCAATGCAGGGAACTGAGCTGCCACATTCAGCGGCTGATCTTTTTGCGCCATGAAAAGCAGAGCGGCTGCCAGCTCGTTATCCGCACAATCCAGCGTTTCCTGCCACTGAGCAATTAATCCCTGGAAGAAGGTAAGATCCTGGGTTTCAATTGACTGCGCCAGTTCGGCGCGGAAGTTTTGGATCCGGCGTTGTTCTATCACCGCACCGGTAGGCAACGTCATCTGCTCAATCGGCTGACGAGTAGCCTGTTCAATGCTGCGCAGCAAGCGACGCTCACGTGGCGACACAAACAAAATTGCCTTACCTTCACGACCAGCCCGGCCAGTCCGGCCAATGCGGTGTACATAGGCTTCGCTGTCGTATGGAATATCGTAGTTCACCACCAGGCTGATGCGCTCCACATCCAGACCACGGGCCGCAACATCAGTCGCTACGATCACATCCAACTGGCCATCTTTAATGCGGCGAATGGTTTGTTCACGGTGCGTCTGGTTCATATCGCCATTTAAACTGGCCACCGCATAACCGCGAGCACCCAGTTTCACCGCAATTTCTTCGGTGGCACTTTTGGTGCGGACAAAGACGATGCTGGCATCGTAATCTTCACCTTCCAGCAAGCGGGTTAATGCGTCCAGTTTCTGGTTGTTTTCCAGCAATACAAAGCGTTGGGTAATCCGCTCTACCGTGCTGGTTTTGGTGACAATTTTAATTTCATGCGCATTGCTCAAATGCTTCTGAGCAATGGCGCGGATCTGCGTTGGCATGGTCGCTGAGAACATCGCCACCTGACGGCCTGGCGGTGTTTTATCCATGATCACCTGCACATCATCGATAAAGCCCATCCGCAGCATTTCGTCGGCTTCATCCAGCACAATGGCTTTTAACCTATCCAGCACCAGGGTGCCGCGATCCAAATGATCCATGATACGACCGGGCGTACCCACCACGACCTGGCAACCACGCTTTAACGAGCGCAGCTGGTTGCTGTAACTCTGGCCACCATAAATAGGCAGCACATGAAATTGTGGCAGGTACTTGGCGTAGGATTGAAAAGCTTCTGCCACCTGGATAGCCAGTTCGCGGGTTGGTGCCAGCACCAGAATTTGTGGCTCACGCTGGCCAGCATCCAGCCGCGCCAGTAGTGGCAAAGCAAAAGCCGCTGTTTTACCGGTACCCGTTTGGGCCTGGCCAAGCAAATCATTGCCTGCCAATAGTTTCGGGATCGACTCGGCCTGAATAGGCGATGGTGTTTCATAGCCAAGTTCAGCCACGGCTTTTAATAACGCTTCTGGCAGATCCAGTTCAGCAAAAGATGTCACTTCAGACATAAATAATAAAACCTCAATACACAGGCAGGCAGCATGGTTGTGCTATTCTGGTCTTTACCTTGCCTGCCTGGCAGTAAAAACACCAAAAATCCGGCAATGCCCAGTGCACCGCCAAATCATCTTCCAGTTGTAGTATAGTCAAACATCCAACAAACTTAAGGACAGATCAATGATCCAAATCCTTGTCGGCAGCCAGATGGGTGCAGCGGAATATGTGGCAGAACAGGTTGCGGAAACCATGGCTTTAGGAGGCGTTGAAGCAAAACTTCATTTGGCTCCTGAATTGGATCACATCGCAGCCAGCGACAGCTGGCTGGTGATCACGTCCACTTATGGCGCAGGGGATCTGCCTGATAATATTCAACCCTTCGCGGATCGATTAGCACAAGATCAACCAGATCTTACCACAATTTCCTTCGCTGTGATCACTTTAGGTGATTCCAGCTACGATACTTTTTGTCAGGCAGGCCGAACCATGGCCACTTTGTTGCAGCAACTGGGTGCGAAACAACTGCTGCCAGCGCTGGAGATCGATGTGCAAACGCCAGAGTTACCAGAAGATCAGGCCCTGGTTTGGTTGCCTGATTACCTGGCCACACTTAGTTAGCCGGATCCTTTGACGGTGATTGATCACTGCTTACCAGCAGCTTATACACAGATTTCCGTGTTAAAAATTAATTTTGTGTATAAGTCAGGTATAAACCTAGGCATAAACTGTATTTATCCTCTTTATAGAATTTAGTCAGCCTTACCATGTGGATAAGTAGCCTGGTTATCCATAGGTTCGATCCTGCAGGATCCGGTCTTGATCACAGGATCCGATCGGATCTAATGCAATGATCTTTCTTAGAAAACTGACCTTACACACTGAAAACTAGCTGCTTAGTAGTAACAGTAATAAAAGATCTTTAAAAAAGATCCTTTAATTAGATCTTTACTGATCCCTAGGATCTGAGTTGATTTTCAGGTTGGTTCCATCCGCTGAAACAGGGTACAATACGTGCCCTTTTTGCATAGTAGCAAATTAGTAGCGAAATCATTCGAGGCACGCAATGCACTACCAAACCACCTTTGATGTGATCGTAATTGGCGGCGGCCATGCCGGTACTGAAGCTGCGCTTGCTTCAGCACGCATGGGCATGCAAACGCTGTTGCTGACACACAATATTGATACGCTGGGACTAATGTCCTGTAACCCGGCGATTGGTGGTATTGGTAAGGGCCATCTGGTAAAAGAAATTGATGCCTTAGGTGGTGTCATGGCATTGGCTGCTGATCAAGCCGGGATCCAGTTTCGCACTCTGAACGCATCCAAAGGCCCAGCGGTTCGGGCTACCAGAGCCCAGGCCGATCGTCAGCTGTACAAGGCAGCTATTCGACACAGCCTGGAAAACCAACCTAATTTGTTTATTTTTCAGCAAGCCTGTGACGATCTGATTGTGGAACAGGATCAGGTCAAAGGTGTCATCACTCAGATGGGCTTGCGCTTTATGGCCAAAGCTGTAGTGCTTACCACAGGTACTTTCCTCGGTGGCCAGATCCATATTGGTTTGCAAAATTACAGCGGCGGACGCGCCGGCGATCCACCGGCTATTGCGCTGGCCAAACGTCTGCGGGAATTGCCGTTTCGGGTAGATCGGCTTAAAACCGGCACCCCACCCCGCATCGATGCCAGAAGCATTGATTTTTCTGTGATGCAGCCACAACCTGGTGATACGCCTTTACCGGTATTTTCCTACATTGGTTCAGTCGCTCAGCATCCGCGGCAGATCCCGTGTTACATCACCTACACCAACCTGCACACCCATGAGGTGATCCGCGGCGGTTTGGATCGCTCTCCCATGTATTCCGGGGTGATTGAAGGCATTGGCCCACGCTATTGCCCGTCGATTGAAGATAAAATAATGCGTTTTGCCGATAAAGATCAGCATCAGATCTTTGTGGAACCAGAAGGCCTTACCACGCATGAAGTCTACCCAAACGGCATCTCCACCAGCTTGCCTTTTGACGTACAAATCGAGCTGGTGCGCTCAATCAAAGGTTTTGAGAATGCGCATATCACCCGCCCTGGCTACGCCATTGAGTACGACTTCTTTGATCCGCGCGATCTGAAACACTCGTTGGAAACCAAATTTATCCGTGGCTTGTTCTTTGCCGGACAAATCAACGGCACCACCGGCTATGAAGAAGCCGGAGCCCAGGGGCTTTTGGCCGGTCTGAATGCCGCATTGCACGTGCAAGGCAAGGACAGCTGGGCGCCGGGGCGGGAGCAGGCTTATTTGGGTGTTTTGGTAGACGATCTGACTACCCTTGGTACCAAAGAGCCTTACCGCATGTTTACCAGTCGGGCCGAGTACCGGTTGATGCTGCGGGAAGACAACGCCGATGCCCGCCTAACTGCCAAAGGCCGCGAGCTTGGCCTGGTGGATGATCTGCGCTGGGCTCGTTTCAATGAAAAAATGGAACAAATTGCGCTGGAGCGTCAACGTTTGCAGCAGCAATGGATCCACCCGCAACATCCGGCACTTGCCGATGTCAATGCCTTGCTGAAAACACCGCTTAGCCGTGAAGCCAGTTTGGAAGAGCTGATCCGTCGCCCTGAAGTGAACTACCACGATCTGGTGGCGATTGAGGGGCTGAGGGTTGAAGGCATCGATCCTTTGGCCGCTGAGCAAGTGGAGATCCAGATCAAATATCAGGGCTATATTGAGCGGCAACAGGACGAAATTGACAAACAAAAGCGTCATGAGAAAACCCGTTTGCCAGCTCAGTTTGATTACAGTCAGGTGAAAGGCTTATCCAACGAAGTAGTGACAAAGTTGAACCAGACTCAACCAGAGACTGTCGGCCAGGCAACGCGGATTTCCGGTATTACCCCGGCAGCGATTTCCTTGCTGTTGGTGTATCTGAAAAAACAGGGTTTGCTGAGGAAAACGGCCTGATGCTGCGAGCTGAACTCGATCGTCAGCTGGCGCAAACCAAGCTGAGTGTCAGCGAGCTGCAGCGTGACCAATTGATCGGTTTTTTGCAGTTACTGCACAAGTGGAACAAAGCCTACAATCTGACCTCGGTGCGTGATCCGCTGCAGATGGTCAGTCGTCACTTGCTGGACAGTTTGGTGGTAGGCCCTTACCTGGAGCAGTTGGATTGTCAGCGAATTATCGATGTGGGTACAGGCCCGGGTTTACCCGGTGTACCGCTGGCGATTTTATTTCCGGAAAAACAGTTTGTACTGCTCGATAGTCTTGGTAAGCGCATTCGCTTTTTAAACGAAGTAAAACGCCAGTTGGGTTTAACCAATATCGAACCACTCCAAAGCCGGGTTGAAGACCACCAACCAATGACTGGCTATGATGTGGTTCTAAGCCGTGCTTTTGCCAACTTGAGTGATATGCTGCATTGGTGTCAGCATCTGCCAGCCAGCCAGGGTCGTTTTCTGGCGATGAAAGGCGCTGCGGTGGAAGAAGAAATTGCAGCTTTAGCGGATTTTGTTAGAGTAACGGCTGTGCATAGACTGAAGCTGCCAGAGCAGGATGCTGAGCGCTATCTGGTGGAATTGAAAAAAATTACAGCCTGACAGCAGGCATACAAGGGGTTGGTGTGGGAAAAGTCATCGCAATTGCTAACCAGAAAGGTGGGGTCGGAAAAACCACCACAGCGGTGAATCTTGCTGCTTCGATGGCAGCAACCAAACGCAAGGTATTGCTGATCGATTTGGATCCTCAGGGCAATGCCACCATGGGCAGTGGCGTCGATAAATACGAGGTACCTGCTACTGCTTATGAGTTGCTGGTGGATGAAAAGCCACTGGATCAGGTGGTGGTCAAAGAAACCAGCGGTGGCTACCATCTGGTGGCCGCCAATTCCGACGTAACTGCCGCTGAAGTGCGCTTGATGGATGTGTTTGCCCGTGAGCTTCGGCTGCGCAATGCGCTGAAACCCTGGCGCAACAGTTATGACTTTGTTTTTATCGATTGCCCTCCTTCGTTGAATATGCTGACGGTCAATGCTATGGCTGCTGCCGATTCGGTGCTGGTGCCAATGCAGTGTGAGTACTATGCGCTGGAAGGCTTAACGGCACTGATGGACACCATTCGCCAACTGGCCGCTGTGGTGAATGCCGATTTGAAAATCGAAGGTATTTTGCGCACCATGTATGATCCGCGCAACCGACTGGCCAACGACGTATCCGAGCAGCTGAAGCAGCATTTTGCCGACAAGGTGTACCGCACAGTGATCCCTCGTAATATCCGGCTGGCGGAGGCACCAAGCTTTGGCTCACCAGTAATGTACTACGACAAAAGCTCGACCGGTGCCAAGGCCTATCTGGCGCTGGCCGGTGAGTTGTTGCGTCGGGCCGATAGCAAAAGCAGCCAGCAGCCAAAAAGTACTCTGACAGAATCATAAGGAATAACAAGCAGATGGTGGTAAAAAAACGAGGGCTTGGCCGCGGATTGGATGCACTGCTCACCGCCAGTCAGCCGGCCGACCAAGGCAACCGCAGCAACAGCACTGAACTGCAAAAGCTGGCCATCGAATTCTTGCATCCTGGCAAGTACCAACCACGTAAAGACATGTCGCAACAGGCGCTGGAAGATTTAGCGCTTTCCATTCGTGCTCAGGGTGTGATCCAACCGATCGTGGTACGTAAAGTGGCCACCGACAGTTATGAAATTATCGCCGGTGAGAGGCGCTGGCGGGCATCCCAGCTGGCTCAACTCAGTGAAGTGCCTTGCATTGTGCGCGATGTACCGGATGAAGCTGCCGTTGCCATTGCACTGATTGAAAATATTCAGCGCGAAGATCTGAATGCGATGGAAGAGGCGGTCGCGCTGGAGCGGTTGCTGACGGAATTTGATTTAACGCACCAGCAAGTAGCCGATGCCGTTGGTAAATCCCGTACCAGCATCACCAACTTATTGCGCCTCAATCAACTGAATGACGATGTCAAAGTCCTGCTGGAGCATGGCGATATCGACATGGGCCATGCCCGGGCTTTGCTGGCACTGGATGGCGAACAACAATCGGAAGCCGGACGCCTGGTGGCTGCCAAACAGCTGACGGTGCGTGAAACTGAAAATCTGGTGCGGCGCTTGTTGCAGCCGCCGGCAGAAAAGCCCGCAGTACGAAAGGATCCGGATGTTGCTGCACTGGAAACTCGTCTAAGCGAGCATCTGGCGGCGCCAGTACAGATTGATTACAACCGCAAAGGCAAAGGCAAAATGGTGATTGCCTATTCCAGCCTGGCAGAGCTGGAGCAAATACTCAGTAAAATGCAATGGCAAGGCCAGACAGATTAAGGCGTACGGGCTTTGTGGTAATAGTCGGAACTACGCCGCTTTTGGTTGCAAATTAAGGCCAGATAAGTATACTTACGCAGGTTTTTTACCCCTGAAACCGGCACTGTGGTCAACAATGGAGCCAGGATGCAGCCAACAGCACGTCAGGTACGAATTTCTGCCTACAAGTTGATTGCTGCACAAGTGCTGGTAGCAGCCTTGATGATGCTGCTTTTTTTACTGTTGCAGGGGGCTCAGGCGGCCTATTCCGCCTTGCAAGGCGGCTTGATTGCCGCTTTGCCGAATTTAGTATTTGCACTCTTTGCGTTTCGTTATCTAACGCAAGGCAGTGCCGATCAGGCCCGCACATCGTTTATGCGAGGTCATGCGCTAAAAATTTTGCTGACGATTGGATTATTTATTGCGGTGATGCGACAGGATGATGTGGTGGCCTCTGCACTACTCACCAGCTACATCGTCACCTTGCTAGCGCAATGGTCGGCCGTTTTTTTCTTTAAACATTGATAATTAGGATGAAACATGGCTGATAGTAACATTTCAGTCCAGGGTTACATTAAACACCACTTAACCGATCTCACCGTAGGGGAAGGCTTTTGGGCCGTGAACCTGGGATCGCTTGGCTGGTCTTTGATCCTGGGCTCACTCTTCATTATTTCCTTTGCTTGGGTTGGCCGCAAGGCGACTACAGGTGTTCCTGGCAAGTTTCAGTGTCTGGTGGAAATGATCATCGAGTTCGTCGGTAACTCGGTAAAAGAAGCCTTTCACGTCAAAGACAAACTGATAGCCCCTATCGCCCTGACCATCTTTATGTGGATTTTCCTGATGAACCTGATGAAGCTGGTGCCAGTGGATTGGTTCCCGACGGTAGCAGGCTTGGCTGGTATGGCATTTAACAGTGGTGCTATGCCGGAATACGCCGCCGATTACAGCTTCCTGGAGCGCGTGATGGCGCATCCGTGGAGCTATCTGACCATTGCCCCGACCACCGATCTGAACATCACCATGGGCATGGCGCTGGGGGTCTTTATTCTGATCCTGGGCTATTCCATTTATTACAAAGGTTTAGGTGGCTTTGCCAAAGAGCTGTCCTTTACCCCGTTCAATCACTGGTCGCTGGTGCCATTCAACCTGGTGCTGGAGTTGGTGACCTTACTGGCCAAGCCGCTATCACTGGGTCTGCGTTTGTTCGGTAACCTGTATGCCGGTGAAGTTATCTTTATTCTGATTGCATTGGTTGGATTGGCGCAATTGCCGCTGCACTTTGCCTGGGCGGTGTTCCATATCCTGGTTATTTTGTTGCAAGCCTTTATTTTTATGATGCTGACCATTGTGTATTTGAGCATGGCGGCTGAGAAACACTGATTTTAGTTGTTTTAACCTTTAATTTTTAACCTTAACTTTTGAAAACTGGAGAAACTCAATGAGTATTGAAACTGCAACTTTATTCGCTGTGGCTATTATTCTGTCTACTGCGGCTTTGGCTACTGCTATCGCTTTCGCCCTGATGGGTGGTAAGTTCCTCGAAGCCAGTGCGCGTCAGCCGGAAATGGCTCCTCAGCTGCAAACCAAAATGTTCATCCTTGCAGGTCTGATCGATGCGATCTCCATGATTGGTGTGGGTGTTGCTCTGTTGCTGTTGTTCGCTAACCCGTTTGCTTAAGAGTCCCCCGATAACCAACTTTTAAAGGAGGCTCGTTGTGGATATTAACGCAACCCTTATAGGTCAGTCGATTGCGATGGCTGTCTTCGTGTGGTTCACACTGAAATTTGTGTGGCCACCGATCAACGCAGCGATTGAAGAGCGCCAGAAGAAAATCGCCGAAGGTCTGGCACATACTGATCGGGCAGAAAAAGATCTGCACATCGCTCAGGATAAAGCCAAAGACATTCTACGCGACGCGAAAGAGCAGGCAGCTGCCATCATCGAGCAAGCGCGCAAGCGTGAAGGCAAGATGATTGACGAAGCAACCAGCAAAGCCAACGAAGAGCGGGATCATATCCTGACTCAGGCGCGGGCTGAAGTGGATGCCGAGCGCAGTCGCTTACGCGAAGACTTGCGCAAGCAAGTGGCGGCTCTGGCGGTTGCAGGTGCTGAACGCATTCTGCAGCGCGAAATTGATGACGCTGCGCATAGCGACATTCTGGAAAAACTGGTTCAGGAATTGTAACGGGAGCGAGCCATGTCAAACTTGACGAATATTGCTCGTCCTTACGCAAAAGCCGCTTTTGAGTACGCGCGTGACAACAACGCCCTCAGTGGCTGGCAACAGATGCTGGCTTTTGCTGCAGAAGTAGCAAAAGACCAGCAGATGGCTGCTTTTTTGCTAAGTAACAGTACCGCCGACACTCAGGCATCGTTGTTTAATCAGGTCTGTGCTGATCAGTTGGATCAGCCAGCACAGAATCTGATTCGGATGATGGCTGAAAATCAGCGCTTGCTGGCACTGCCTGAAGTTTTTGTCCAGTTTACTGAGCTGAAAGATGAACACGAGCGTGAAATCAACGTGGATGTGATCGCGGCAACCGAACTGAGTGCCGCTCAGCAGGAAAA
Source organism: Alkalimonas sp. (assembly GCF_020831925.1). Lineage (GTDB taxonomy): Bacteria > Pseudomonadota > Gammaproteobacteria > Enterobacterales > Alteromonadaceae > Alkalimonas. Next base: position 4,802 of record NZ_JAFIFQ010000017.1, on the reverse strand, counting down.
ACTGGCTGCTGCGTTATCCAAGCGTCTGGCGCGTAATGTGAAATTGAACTGTAGCGTTGATCCGAATGTGGTCGGCGGTATGTTAATGAAAGCGGGTGACATGGTCATCGATGGTTCGATCCGTGGCAAGCTGGATCGCCTGATCACCACGCTGCAGTCCTAATTGGGGAACAGAGTATGCAACTGAATTCCACTGAAATAGCCGAACTGATTAAGCAACGTATTGCTCAGTTCGACGTGGTCAGTGAAGCTCGCAATGAAGGTACCATCGTTCAGGTAACGGACGGTATTATTCGGATCAATGGCCTTGCGGATTGTATGCAAGGTGAGATGATCGAGCTTCCTGGCAACCGATATGCGATTGCACTCAACTTAGAGCGCAACTCGGTCGGTGCTGTGGTGATGGGTCCGTACGCGGACTTAACCGAAGGCACCAAAGTTAAAAGCACCGGTCGTATCTTAGAAGTTCCGGTAGGTGAAGCTCTGCTGGGCCGTGTAGTGAATACCCTGGGTGCTCCTATCGACGGTAAAGGCAGCATCGAAGCGGCTCGTTTTGAGCCGGTCGAAAAAATTGCTCCTGGTGTTATCGATCGTCAATCAGTCGATCAGCCACTGCAAACCGGTTACAAATCAGTCGACTCGATGATCCCAATCGGCCGTGGCCAGCGTGAGCTGGTGATCGGTGACCGTCAGACCGGTAAAACGGCACTGGCCATCGATGCCATCATCAACCAGAAAGGCACCGGCGTAAAATGTATCTATGTTGCCATTGGTCAGAAAGCCTCGACCATTGCCAACGTGGTTCGTAAGCTGGAAGAACACGGCGCTCTGGCTCACACCATCGTAGTGGTAGCTTCTGCTTCTGAAGCAGCGGCGCTGCAGTTCCTGGCACCTTATGCCGGCTGTACCATGGGTGAATACTTCCGTGACCGCGGTGAAGATGCACTGATTGTCTATGATGACTTGTCGAAGCAAGCGGTAGCCTACCGTCAAATCTCGTTGCTGTTACGTCGTCCACCAGGTCGTGAAGCTTACCCGGGTGACGTGTTCTATTTGCACTCCCGTTTGCTGGAGCGTGCATCACGCGTCAATGCTGACTACGTCGAGCGCCTGACCAAGGGCGAAGTGAAAGGTAAAACCGGGTCACTGACCGCTCTGCCGATCATTGAAACCCAGGCCGGTGACGTTTCTGCTTTCGTACCAACCAACGTGATCTCCATTACCGATGGTCAGATCTTCCTGGAAACCGATTTGTTCAACGCCGGTATTCGCCCTGCGGTGAATGCGGGTATCTCGGTATCGCGGGTTGGTGGTGCGGCTCAGACCAAAGCCATCAAGAAGCTGGGTGGCGGTATTCGTCTGGCCCTGGCACAGTACACTGAACTGGCTGCCTTTGCTCAGTTTGCTTCCGATCTGGACGACGCAACCCGTGCCCAGCTGGAGCATGGTCAGAAAGTGACCGAGCTGATGAAGCAGCTGCAGTATGCGCCAATGAGCGTAGCGGATATGACGCTGTCGATTTATGCCATTGAAAAAGGCTTTATGAAAGACGTAGCAACCGACAAGATTGGCGACTTTGAAGCTGCCTTGTTGTCTTATGCCAAGTCTGAGCATGCTGGTCTGATGGCGGAAATCAACAAAACCGGTAACTACAACGACGAGATTGAAGCAGGTTTGAAAAACGTGGTTGAGACTTTCAAGTCCACCCAAACCTGGTAATCAGACGTGGGTGGCTGCGGCCACCCTTCGTCGTTGAATGAAACGGAGACAACGTCATGGCCGGTGGTAAAGAGATAAAAAGCAAGATTGGGAGTATTAACAATACTCGCAAGATCACCAGCGCTATGGAAAAGGTTGCGGTCAGCAAAATGCGCCGCGCGCAGGAGCGAGTCGCTGCATCCCGCCCATACGCTGAAGGTATGCGCAAAGTGATCGGTAACATGGCCGGTGGTAACCTGGATTATCGTCATCCTTATATGGTGGAACGTGAAGCAGGCACCGTTGGCTACATCATTATCTCAACCGATCGTGGACTTTGTGGTGGCCTGAACAGCAATGAATTCAAAGCTGTAGTTCAGGAACTAAAAAGTTGGAAAGAGAAAGGAGTGCCTGCTGAGTTTGCTTTAATCGGCAACAAAGCCACTGCTTTTTTCCGTCGTTTTGGTGGCAAAGTACTGGCCCAGCAAGCCGGTTCGGGTGAAAACCCGAAGCTCGCGGATATCATTGGTACCGTGCAGGTGATGCTGAAAGCCTATCTGGAAGGTCGTATTGATCGCCTCTATCTGGTGTACAACCAGTTTGTCAACACCATGAAACAAGAGCCAACGATTGAGCAACTGTTGCCTTTGCCAACCCATGATGCGCCTAAGCGTAAATACAAGTGGGATTACATTTACGAGCCGAAGCCAGAGCCGATTATCGACATGCTAATGGATCGGTACATTGAGTCGCTGGTGTATCAGGGGCTGGTGGAAAACGCCGCCTGTGAACACGCTGCCCGTATGGTCGCCATGAAAGCGGCCACCGACAATGCCGGCAACCTGATGGATGAGCTGAAGTTGGTTTACAACAAAGCCCGTCAGGCCGCCATCACTCAAGAGCTGAGTGAGATTGTATCGGGTGCAGCTGCGGTTGGTTAAGTGAACAGTTTTGAGACATTTGAGGAAACAACATGAGTCAAGGTAAGGTAGTCCAAATTATTGGCGCCGTTGTGGATATCGACTTTCCACAAGATTCGGTACCTGGTATCTATGACGCGTTGAACGTAACTGACGGTGACCTCTCAGGTCTGGTGCTGGAAGTACAGCAGCAGCTGGGTGGTGGCACAGTGCGTACCATCGCTCTGGGCACAACTGACGGTCTGCGCCGTGGCGCTACAGTCAGCAATACCGGTAAAGCCATTCAGGTTCCAGTTGGCAAAGCCACACTGGGCCGTATTATGAACGTACTGGGCGAGCCAATCGATGAAGCTGGCCCTATCGGTGAAGAAGAGCGTTGGTCTATCCACCGCGAAGCACCAAGCTACGAAGATCAGGCAGCTTCCAACGCCCTGCTGGAAACCGGCATCAAGGTTATCGACCTGGTATGTCCGTTCGCCAAGGGTGGTAAAGTTGGTCTGTTCGGTGGTGCTGGTGTAGGTAAAACCGTGAACATGATGGAGCTGATCCGGAACATCGCGATCGAGCACAGTGGTTACTCGGTATTCGCCGGTGTGGGTGAGCGTACCCGTGAAGGTAACGACTTCTACCATGAGATGAAAGACTCCAACGTACTGGATAAAGTATCGCTGGTGTATGGCCAGATGAACGAACCACCAGGTAACCGTTTGCGTGTTGCTCTGACCGGTTTGACCATGGCGGAGAAATTCCGTGATGAAGGCCGTGACGTGCTGTTCTTCGTCGATAACATCTACCGTTACACCCTGGCCGGTACCGAAGTATCCGCGCTGTTGGGTCGTATGCCATCGGCCGTAGGTTATCAGCCGACTCTGGCTGAGGAAATGGGTGTGCTGCAAGAGCGTATCACCTCAACCAAAACTGGCTCCATCACCTCCATTCAGGCGGTTTACGTGCCTGCGGATGACTTGACCGATCCATCGCCAGCTACCACCTTCTCGCACTTGGATGCGACGGTTGTACTGAGCCGGAACATCGCTTCTTTGGGTATTTACCCGGCGATCGATCCGTTGGATTCGACCTCGCGTCAGCTGGATCCATTGGTCATCGGTAAAGAGCATTACGAAGTAGCTCGTGGCGTACAAACTGTATTGCAGCGTTACAAAGAGCTGAAAGACATCATCGCCATCCTGGGTATGGACGAGCTGTCGGATGAAGATAAAACCACGGTATTCCGGGCACGTAAAATTCAGCGTTTCCTGTCACAGCCGTTCTTCGTGGCGGAAGTATTTACTGGTTCTCCTGGTAAGTACGTGTCATTGAAAGATACCATCCGCGGCTTTAAAGGCATCCTGGAAGGCGAGTTCGACCATTTGCCAGAGCAGGCTTTTTACATGGTTGGTTCCATTGAAGAAGCCATCGAGAAAGCGAAGAAGCTGAAATAATCAGCTGAGGAGGCAAGATGGCGATGACAGTGCATCTGGACGTAGTCAGTGCAGAAGATAAAATCTTCTCCGGCCTGGTCGAGTATGTCGAAGTAACCGGCACCGATGGTGAGCTGGGTATTCTACCCTTCCACACCCCGTTGCTGACGACAATCAAGCCAGGCATGGTGCGCATCGTCAAGCAATTTGGTGAAGAGCACTTCATCTACGTTGCTGGCGGCGTGCTGGAAGTGCAGCCGGATGGCGTCACCGTATTGGCTGATGTAGCCAAGCGGGCGGAAGATCTGGATGAGCAGGCTATTCTTGAAGCACAAAACCGTGCTAAAGAAGCCATGCAACACGCCAGCGCCGACTTCGACTACGCCGAAGCGGCGGCTCAGTTGGCAGAAGCCATTGCGCAGCTGCAATTGATCCGTAAATTGCGCAAAACCAAATAAGCGGGCCCTGCGCCTTGCCAAAAAGCCACCTTCGGGTGGCTTTTTTATTGGCCAACAGTCAACCAAAGGCAGGCGTCTCTAGCTGTCAGCGGGAACCTTTGATGAGCATTGCCTAACCGAAGATGACTTTGAACAGATAGTTTGTTCTCATAATATTTAGATAATAATTTTTACCTTTAAAAATCAGTTGTATAGCTCATTACCTTTCAAGATAAATTACTAATAGTTCGATAAGCGACAGCTCGTATTTTGTAAGCGTCCGGCGATCACATCTTTTATTTGCTGACTGATCACGCATCATACCT
>NZ_JAFIFQ010000132.1 GCF_020831925.1 Alkalimonas sp. | reverse complement strand
GGGGCATTCTGCGCACGGTCACGGCCCAGCACCCATTCGACATAAGCGGTGATCCTCAGCCGACGCTGATGGGAGCTGGTGTTGTGCAATGTCAGGCGGGCAATTTTTACCGGCTGCTGCAGCGGCACAAACTGCAGCAGCGTTAAGCCAATGCCCGCCGCCTGGTGGGCAAAGCGGCTGTAGCCAAAGCCATGGCAGGCACTGTAATGACCACCATCATTGATCGGCGCACAGGTGGCAGTAAACAGCTGACCACTGTCTTCATCCTGCACATAGATCGCTTCAGCGCAGGGATCGGTCACCGGATCATTCGACCAGGGCGTGAGCTGATTTTCCCGACTGCTTTGCGCCCAGCTATAACCACTGCCACTGGCCGACACCTGGAAACCAAACTGAGCATTGGCAATCACATTCAGCCAGGGCATCGGCGTACGCTGGTAGTTATCCAGCAGGATCACATACTCGCGGCCATCGCTGGCAAAGCCGCCCAGACCGTTAAAAAATTCCAGCTCGCTGCTGCGATAGTCTGTGCCGGCAAAACCTGCGTGAACCGGCTCCGGCGCTGAACTTGGTGGGACGCTATGCGGCCTTGCAGCAACAGCTACTGGCTCTGCCGCACTATCCTCAGCGCTGAGCGGTGCCAGCCGTTGCAACTGGCGCTGCAGTGGCCCTCGCCTGGCATAGAGCACCACCCGGGCCACGGCAGCCAGTAAACTGCGGCTATCGACCTGCATTAGATCAGCGCGTAGCGTATAGACATGGCCCACCGCCCGCTGGGGGGCACTGCCAGCCAGTACAGCTGCCGGCCGACTCTGACTGGCACGAACCAGGGCTTCGATGGCCTGTTGCAAATCCTGCACGTAGGAGCTGGCACGCTCATTAATAATTACCAAGTCGACGGCCAGCTGCTTTAAGCGCCAGTATTCATGCGCCCGCAGCAACTGACGCACAATGTCGAGATCGTCGATATCGTCAATATGCAGCAATACGATCGGGGTATCGCCGGAAATACCATGCTGCCAGATAGCGGACTGTGGGCCAGCTCCACGGCTGATGGAAGCTGCCGGTGCACGAAAACGCAAATCGTTGTACAACAGTGGGCCGGTCAGGCGCTGAAACAGGGTCGCTTCCGCCACGCTGATGGTCAGATGGCGTAACTGCACCTGTGCCAGCGTCCAGGCTAAGGTGGCCGCCCGTTCAAAAGCGCTGGTTTCGTTATGCTGGTCAATCAGCTCCAGCAACTGCTCGCGGGAGTCGGCCAGCAGCGTCC
>NZ_JAFIFQ010000016.1 GCF_020831925.1 Alkalimonas sp. | reverse complement strand
TAAGTGCCAACTACATGGCCAAGAAACTGGACCCGCACTTCCCGGTACTGTACCGTGGCAGCAACGGCCGGGTTGCACACGAGTGCATCATTGATATTCGTCCGCTTAAAGAAGCCTCTGGTGTTACCGAGATGGACATCGCCAAGCGTCTGATGGACTTTGGTTACCACTCACCAACCATGAGTTTCCCGGTCGCCGGTACCCTGATGATTGAGCCAACCGAATCGGAAAGCAAAGCCGAGCTGGATAAGTTCATTGAAGCCATGACTACTATTCGCGCTGAAATCGCTAAAGTAGAGTCGGGCGAGTGGGCACTGGACAACAACCCGCTGCATTTCGCCCCGCATACCATGCAGGACATTTTCAGCAACGATTGGGACCGCGCTTACGACCGTCAGGTAGCCGCTTTCCCGGCTGCTTTTGTTGCCGAGAACAAGTTCTGGCCAACCGTGACCCGTATCGACGACGTCTACGGCGACCGCAACCTGATCTGCGCCTGCCCAAGCCCGGAAGCGTATCGTTAAGCCAGGCTTACCAGCAACGCTCTGAACTCAAAACCCCAGCTCCTGCTGGGGTTTTGCTTAGTGATTCGGGGGCCAGCCATTCGCTTCATTATTGACAGGTGAAGCCATAATAGCTACATTTGTAGCTTATTTGGCTTCATTGTGAGATGGCTATGTCGTTGCTTGCTGATCTTTTGTTTAAAGAATACCGTCGTAAGGTGCTGGCTTTGTTATTGCTGCGCCCTGATGAGTCTTATCATGTGCGTGAAATTGCCCGCTTAACCAATACACAAGCCGGTACCTTGCATAAAGAGCTGACAAAACTGGCAGACGCTGGCATTTTGCAAAAAGCCATGCAAGGCAACCAGCTGTGTTATCAGGCCGATACCAGTTGTGTGATCTTTGAAGAACTTGCCAGTATTATGCGTAAAACCAGTGGCTTAGCAGACATAGTGCGCCTTGCTTTGCAGCCTCTGACCACACAGTTGGAGTTTGCAGCAGTCTACGGCTCTGTTGCCAGCGGTAAAGCAACAGCTAGCAGCGATGTTGATGTATTACTGATTGGTAATCTTAGTTTTGCTGACGCAGTGAAAGCGTTGTATCCAGCGCAGCAAGAGCTTGGCCGTGAGATCAATCCTAAACTATATTCTCTGCAGGAATGGCACAAAGCCGTTGCGGGGCAGTCTGGTTTTATTCGGCAATTGATGGCCGATCCTTTGCTACCTATAGTGGGGAGCATGGATGACGTTAGATAATCTGATAGGCAAGATATCACCGATTATTCAGGTGATTTGGTAGAGGATGGGGCTGTCGAAGAATGTATTTTACAGGCAAAGCAACTGCTGGTGATGACACGGTCTTGGTTAATGTCTACAGGTCACGAGAATGGCTGACTCGATGCTGGCCAACCGTGACCTGCATCGACGATGTAAAGGTCAACGAGTGCGGTCAAGGTTCGTCGCGAAGATTTTGATCTGATCCCATTAGTTATTTTCTTAGCGAGAGGTTAACGCGGAGACGGATAAAGTCAGACACTCCGCAAAATCCCCGTAAAAGCAGATTTTTTTGCATGGAGCGGCGATTGGCCTGAATATAGCACCATAATTTTCTGTCCGGATACGACCATGACTGAGTTAAATGAACTGCTGGATTTACTGAAAATATTAATCCGCGAGCCCAGTGTGGTGGGTGCTGAACATAGTTTTTTCAGGGTGCTGCAACGGGAACTGGAAGAGCGCGGCGCGCAGGTTACCTGGTATGAAGGCTTACTGGTTGCACAGGGCAATGCGCCCTTTAGCACCATGTTCTCTGCGCATATTGATCGGCACGGGCTTATCTGCACGGGTCCCGATGAATTTCAGTATGCTGCTTTTGTGGCAGGAAACCGCTCCGATTTGCTGGGAAACTCTGTATCCGAGCAGCTGATCAATAAAATTGTTGACCGCTTTGATACTACGCCAGTGATGGCGTATGAGCCCTGGTCTGGTGCCTACCGCGGTAGCGGTAAAATTGCATCTAGTTATGTCTGTGAGCGGCGTAACAACCTGATTTTCACCCTGGAGGGAATGTCGCATTTGGTGGCCGGTACGCCGGTGGCTTTCGCCGACAAACTCAGAATTGGTACTGACAGCATCAGTGGTCAGCTGGATAACGTGCTAACTGCAGCTTATTTGGTGCACTTGTTCAGTTTAGGTTTTCAGGGCACCGCCTTTTTTACGGCACAGGAAGAGGCAGGGAAGAGCTGGCGCTATCTGCTGGAATGGTTCCGGCGCTTTGGGAATACCACCAACCGGCTGGTCGTGGTGGATACCAGCCCGTACCCGGACAGAAAGGAGGCCGATCGCCAGCAACTGGTATTGCGACACAAAGACGCCAACGCCAGTTTCGATGCGCAACTGACCGACACACTGGCCGGCTTGTGCCAGGCATCAGGGGTTAGTTACAGCTTCAAGGATGAATACATTGAACAGAAAAATGCGTTGTTAGCACCCGGGCAATCTGCTCAGTCACTTGGCAGTACCGAAATGGGCAGGATTATCGCCGCCTCAGCGGGCGCAGTCACCGGTACCACACTACAGATCCCCACGACCGGCTACCATACCATGGAAGAAACAGCGTCACTGACATCCTGTGAGGCATTTCTGACACTGCTTAAGCGTCTGGCAGGCCTGGTTTCGTGAATTTTGACCCTAGAAATATCGGGGTCAAAATATCGGGGTCAGATACAAATTAACCTTTGCTCAGTGCCTTGGCTAACACAGGATATTGAACACCCTCCTGGCTTCAGGATAAAACTGCTTTTTGGGCTTAAAATCCTTTTGAAGTAAGTTGGCGGTTAGTTTTTAATCTGAATGGTCATATATCCTACTGGGTTAAGATATATGACCCTATGGACGGTTGAAAATCAGTTGATCCTATTTCAGTAGGATTTATCTGTGCAGGAGGTTAAGCCAAGTGCTAGCGTTGCAGCACAAACATCTGATAAGCAAACTCAGCACCATACTGCCGGTAGATGTTGATTTCTTGCTGGCTATCCAGCAGCGCCCGAGAGTTTGCCAGCTGCGGTTTCATGGCATCAATGCGTTCTTGTAGCGGCTGGTAGTAATTCTGCCAGGCCTGGTCGCTGAGTGAGAACTGATCCACCACTTGATAGCCTGCGTCCTGCATTCGTTTGATGCAGGAGGCAATGTTTTGCATATCCGGGTAGCCTTGCTGCCAGAAATCACGCGCTTCGGGGCTTGGCGTATCCGTCAGCCAGACCAGCTCACTCAGCACCAGATAGCCGCCAGGTTTTAAGAATGTCTTCCAGTAGTTCAGCGCCTGCACCAGCCCCATGATGTAGGCTGAGCCTTCCGACCAGATCGCATCGAAACTTTGTTCGGCAAAAGGCAGCTCCGTCATGCTGGCGCAAAGTAGCGATACCCGTTTGGTTAACCCAAGTTTTTCCAGTTGATGCTGCAAAGCCTCAAGCGCCTTGGGCTCGTTGTCAATTGCGGTGATGCTTGCCGTGGTATGCTCAGCCAACAGGGTGGTGGCGATGCCTTTGCCACAGCCAATTTCCAGCAGGGTGGCAGGTGGTGGTGTCAGCAGTGCCAGCGCTCGTAAGGTATCCTCTGCACTGCCTGGAGCCCAATAGTTTAAACCCTGGTAGACGGCCATAAAGTCTGCCATGTACTGTTCGTGTTCGTTCATATCGTGTGATAACCATTTTAAGCGCAAGGCTTCTTTTTCGTTGAAACCTTGCTGTTTTAACCAGGATAAATGAGCATCCGGCGCTGCTTTATCAATGGCCTGATGCCAGGCCCGCAGCGTGGAATGCCCTAACAAGCTTGCCAGCAAATGCCGCGCCTGCTGTTTTTGCGCTATTTCGAGATCCAATTTCTGCAGACGCTTTTGCAGCAAGTCATGGTTTAATTTGGCATCAAGGCAGGCTTTGCATTCGCTAAGCGACAAGCCACCCGCCTGCAGTTGTTGCAACAAATACAGTCGCTGCCTGTCTTGCTCGCTATAAAGCCGATAGCCATTACTTTGTCGTTGCGCGCGCAACAATCCCTGCTTTTCGTAATACAACAAAGCGGTACGCGATAGTCCGGCCAGTTGGGCCAGTTCAGATATTCGATACATCGCTGGTTCCTTTACCAAAGAAGTTGCAGCATAAACTGTAAAGTTATAGACGGGTCAAGCCATGACGTGTGTTTAATAGTGCAACAGCTGGCAATTAATGGCTCTACTGACCATAATTTTACAAATTGGTCGGACTAAGTTGTGGCTTGGCCGGGTGAGTCCACACGATTACCGGAGGAAATCATGAGCGATTACCAAAAAGCACAAACACGGCTGGATTTAAGCACTGGTGACTCGGTGCGGATCCTACGTGAGCTGCAAGCGCTCAGTCAAAATGAACTGGCTGCTTTAACTGGCATTCCGCAATCAACGCTCTCAGCCATTGAAAACAATCGGGTACGGCTTGGTGTGGAGCGGGCAAAAGTGCTGGCCAAAGCCTTGCGTTGCCACCCGGCGGTATTGGTATTCCCCGGCTGGGATATCGAAAGCGAATCTGCGGCTTAGTTGATATCTTTTTATTGATCACTTTTCCCACCAGAGCGTACTAAGCTACTGGCCTCTTGCGCCATCCGAATTTCTAACAAAAAGAAGTCATGCGTATGCGATATTTTATATTTGCTGCTGCGGCGGGAACCGTCGTGGCGGCTGCAGTCTATGCGGTTCATTTTAGTGGGCGGGCACCGGTGAGTGCTCAGGATTTTGTCAATTTGCAACAAGGCAGCCAAATTCAGGCGGGTTTCAGGCGCGCTCATGCGAATGGTTTTTGCATCAGTGGCGAATTTCAAGCCTCCGGTGAGTTAGCGGCTTACTCCAGTGCCAAAGCATTACAACACGGTAGTTACCCCTTTATTGGCCGTATTTCTATTGCCGGTAGTAACCCAACTGCACCTGATTTGCGCGCGCCGGTCAGAAGCCTGGCCCTAACCATTTTGCCTGACACAGTGCATCAATGGCGCACTGCGATGAATACACCGCCGGTGATGGCGGTAGCGACGCCGGAAAAGTTTTTCCAACAGCTGTTAGCCATTCAAACCAATACCGTTCCGCAGTTTTTTGCTGATCATCCGGAAACCGCGCATTTTTTAGAGTGGCGCAGCCACTATCAGCCAACCCAAAGCTACGCCACTGAGCGTTACCATAGCATTAATGCGTTTTATCTGGTTGACCAGCAAGGCAAACAGCAAGCAGTGCGCTGGGCGGCCGTGCCACTGACGGATGATGCTGGCGTCATTGCGGACGAAGAGGCGCCCGATGCCTTGCAGCAAGAGTTTTTCAGACGGCTACAGCAAGGGCCGGTCCGCTTTGATGTGCAGTTTACCCTGGCAACTGCCAACGATAATCCGGCTGATGCCACTATTCCCTGGCCGGAAACCAACCCGCAGCTCAGTGCCGGTACTATAGTGATTGAACAAGCCAGCGTGCAGGAAGGGGGAGCCTGTAATGCGCTTAACTTTGATCCCCTGGTGCTGCCGGTAGGCTTTGCGCCATCGGCAGACCCGATTCTACGCGCCCGCGCAGCCGCCTATGCCGAGTCGCACCGGCGCCGTGCCCGCGAAGTACTCATGCAGCAAGTTGCCGGAGGTGCTGATGAATAAGCCGCATACGTATCCCCTTTCCATGCGGGTAGTGCACTGGTTGATGGCGGCTTTAGTGCTTAGCCTGCTATTTGCCGGTTTGACCATGGTCAAGTCACTGGGACCCTGGCAGCAGCAACTGCTGGCCTGGCACAAAGTCATGGGGGTGATTGCCTTGTTGGCGATTGTGATACGCCTTATTATCCGTCTACGTTCAGAAACGCCGAAGTTGCCGGATACTGTGCCGAAAATGCAGCAATTGGCGGCAAAGCTAACGCAATTTGGCTTTTATGTGTTGTTGTTCGTGATGCCGCTATCCGGCTATTTAATGCAAAACGCTGCTGGCCGGCCACTGAGCCTGTTTGGGCTGCCGCTGCCAACCTTGCTAAACACCGATTTAGCCTTGTACGGCTTGTTCCGCGAAATGCACGGCTGGGCAGCGCTGCTGTTGGTGCTGTTGATAGTGGTGCATATTCTGGCAGCGCTCTATCACGGTCTGATTCAGCGGGATGGGGTGTTTCGCAGTATGGTCCGAAAATAGCTGATAGTGTGTGAAAAGGTCACGGCATCGCTTGATGCAGTGACCTTTTTAGGAAAAGAGTCAGTCTGGGTTTTGCAGCAATAGCAACTGTTCCAGGGCGACTTGCTCAAGGGCTGCAATCATTTCTTCCGGATAAACCGAGTGATACAAGGCCCGCATGCGGCCATCCCGGTAGCTTTGCATCAGTTCCTGCTGCCAGCGGGCAACACGTTTAGCAGGCACATCACGACTAAACGCCAGGTACTGGCGGGTTTCGATAAAACCATTTAACTGCACCAGCTCACTATCTAGTTCTGCAATTTCTTGCGCTCTGAGCGCTGCCGATGTCTCACTGAGTAAAATAATATCGACCCGGCCACGCAGCAACAAATTGAAGCAGTCGCCATGTTGCACTGTTTTGAATAAATTGCGCTCTTCATTAAATCCCAGCTCGATAAGCTTATCGAGGTACACCGATTGAATGTACTCGCAGGCGATATAGTGCTTCGGCCAATATGCTGGGGGGACTGCCACATTAAAACGATCTTTTCTGGCATAAAACGCGATGCGATGAATTTTTAGCGGGCCAACCCATTGGAATAAGGGTTCTCGGGCTGGGGTACGGGTGGTTTCGAATAAAGCGGTCAAGGGTTGGGATCTTGCCTTGGTAAAGGCGCGTGCCCAGGGCATTAGCTCAAAATGCACCGGCTCATTGAGCTGTTCAGCCAGGTTTTTTAACAGCTCGTAGGTAACACCAGCCAGCTGGCCTTCATCATCCAGGTATTCACCTGGCGGGCTGTGCTCAGTGAGCAGTTGCAGTACAGGTTGTTGTTCTGGCCCTGCTGCATATAAAGGGAAACAGACGAGTAGCGGCACTATGAATCGGTACATCCGGTCACGACCTTTGTTAGATAAAGCTCTGAACTGCCTGAGCAATATGAAGGGCTATAGTACTGCAGACCAAAGTAATGACCAAGTGGTTTTCAGCGGATAAACTACTTTACTGTACCAACCAGACGGTTTATTATTTGCGCTACTGTACCAACCAGACGGTTTTTTTGAGGGCAGAGCATGAACAAACGAGCCAAGGTCACCAAAGCGCAGATTATTGAGGCTGCGCTGGCGGTTGCCTCCGAGAAGGGGGCTGGTAAGGTCACGCTGGATGAAGTCGCCAAAGTCAGTGGCTTCAGTAAAGGTGGTCTGCTGTACCATTATCCAAGCAAAGAAGCGCTGATCACCGCCATGGTGCAGCAGCTGGTGGATGATAACGCAGCCAGCCGGCAGCAGCTGATGGCGCAGGGTGATGATGCTCTGAGCGCCATGATTAAATCGCATGTGCATTTAAGCGAGCAGGTGCAGTGCAATACCGCAATGGCTATTCTGGCGGCTGCTGCCGAGCAGCCTGGGCTGCTCAACCCGGTGCAGCAGGCTTGTCGGCATCTGCTGTGCGATATCAATGCCGAAAGCGGCGATAACCCGGAAGCGATGGTGTTGATGCTGGCCTGCGATGCGCTCTGGTTGCAGGACATGCTATCGATTTCACCGTTGGATGCAGAGCAAAAAGACCAGCTGTTGCAGTACATGCTACGCCGCGCTAAGGAGCTGATGCCATGAGTAGCTTTTCTTCTTCGATGAATCAGGGCGCTGCTGCACTGATGGCCCTGCTGTTATTGCTGGGGCTGACAGCCTGCTCGAAGGCACCGGAGGATGGTGCTCAGCTTACGCCTGTCACGGTGAAACTGGTCATGGTCAATGGCGACTCGCAGCTAAGCAGCCGCAGTTTTGTTGGCCGGGTCGATGCAGTCAGCACGGTCGACCTGGCATTCCAGGTCGGTGGCCGGGTCACTGAGCTTGCGGTGCAGCAAGGTCAGGTGGTACCAGCCGGAGGGTTGTTGGCAGCGCTTGATCCTGCCGATTATCAGTTGGCCTTGCAGCAAGCCAGGGTGCAGTTGGATCAGGCCAAACGCGATTTGGATCGGGCCAGGCCACTGCGCGAACAGGGCATTTTAACGCCGTCGGATTTTGAGCAGCTGCAAACCAGTTACGAACTGGCCAAGGTAGCGCTGGATAACGCCAGCCGCAATATTGCCCACGCCCAACTGGAAGCGCCGTTTGATGCCCTGATCACCCGCCGTCTGATTGAGCGCTATGCCACGGTGGCAGCTGGCACGCCGGTACTGCGGGTACAAAACATCAGTGAGCTTCGGGTGCACATCAATGTACCGGAGCAATTGATGCGTCTGGTCAATGACAGTGCCGATTATCAGGTATCGGTGCGTTTGCCGGGGCAGGATGCTGCCTATCCCTTGGTGTACCGCGAACACGCCACCGAAGCCGATCCGATGACGCAAACCTACCGGGTGTCCTTTGCTCTGGCGCGGATCCCAGAAGTGAACCTGATGCCAGGCATGACCGTTAGTGTGGTTACTGAGCGAACCCAGCAACAAAGCAGCTTATCGGTGCCTTTATCGGCAATAGATACCGCCACACCGGAGCAATTTCATGTCTGGCGTTACCTGAGTGACAGCCAAACCGTAGAGCGGGTTCAGGTGCAGCTTGGCCAGATCTATGGCCAGCAGGTCGATATTCTAAGTGGCGTGCAGTATGGCGATCAGTTGGTTTCGGCTGGCCACGCGCAGTTGCAACCGGGGCAGCGGGTGCGGCCTTTTCAGGCTTACTGAGTAAGGACGCCGTATGAAAATTGCCAGTTATGCCATTGATCATCAAATCAGCACCTGGATGTTGGTGCTGTTGTGTTTTCTTGGTGGCTTGTGGGCGCTTGCCACCATAGGTCGCCTGGAAGATCCTGCCTTTACCTTAAAAGAAGCCATCGTGATGACGCCTTATCCGGGCGCGACCGCCGAGGAAGTCGAGCGGGAAGTGACGGAAAAAATGGAGTCGGCCATTCAACAGCTGTCACAGCTAAAACGCATCAGCTCCAAATCCATGCCGGGCATGTCGGAAATTCGGGTCGAAATTCAGGACAAGTACGATGGCCGGCAGATGCCGCAAATCTGGGATGAACTGCGGCGTAAAGTCAGCGATATCCGGCCGCAGTTGCCAGCGGGCGTTCTGCCTCCGATGGTCAATGATGATTTTGGCGATGTGTTTGGCATCTTCTACGCCGTCACTACCGAAGGTTTCAGTGATCGCGAGATCCGCGAGTTGGCGACTTTTTTACGGCGGGAAATGCTCACGGTGCCGGGGGTGGCCAAGGTGCAAACGGCCGGCGAGCCGGAAGAGGCCATCTATGTTGAAATACCGCATGAGCGCCTGTTGGGGCTGGGTTTACCGCCCGCTGCCATTGTCGATACCCTGCAATCAGAAAATGCCGTGGCCTCGTCCGGCTCGGTGTTGATTGGCGATAAACGGGTGCGGCTGGTCAATAAGCCAGGGCTGGATTCAGTGGCTGCGATTGAACAGGTGCGCATTGGCAATCCTGGCTCGACCGAGCAGCTTAGCATCTACGATGTGGCCGAGGTACGCAGGGAGGCGGTGGAAACGCCTTCGAAGCTGATCCGCTTTAACGGCCAGCCGGCTTTTACTCTGGCGGTGGCAGGGTTAAGCGATGCCAATATCGTCGATGTGGGCAAAGCGGTCGATCAGCATCTGGCGTCGCTGCAAGCGCAAATCCCGCTTGGCGTTACGCTGCAACCGATTTACCAGCAGCATATGGTGGTGGAAAAAGCCATCAATGATTTTATTGTCAATCTGACGCTGTCGGTACTGATTGTGATTGCTGTGCTGTGCCTTGCTATGGGCTGGCGGGTTGGCCTGGTGGTGGGCGCTACCTTGCTGCTGACGGTGCTGGGCACGGTATTTTTTATGCGGCTCTGGCACATCGAAATGGAGCGGATTTCACTTGGAGCCCTGATCATTGCGATGGGCATGCTGGTGGATAATGCCATCGTGGTGGCTGAAACCATGCTGATCAAGATGCAGCGCGGCATGCACTCGCGCCAGGCGGCCAGTGAAGCGGCAGGTCGTACTCAGATCCCGCTGCTCGGAGCTACCGTGATTGGCATTATGGCCTTTGCCGGTATTGGTTTATCACCGGACGCGACTGGCGAGTTTTTGTTTTCCCTGTTTGCCGTGATTGGCATTTCCTTGCTGCTTAGCTGGGTGTTGGCGATGACCGTGACGCCTTTGTTTGGCCATTATCTGTTTAAGCCAGCTTCTGGCTCTGCCAGCGTCGATCCCTACGCCGGTCGCTTTTATGGCCATTACGCCCGCTTGTTGCAGCTGGCCCTGCGTCATCGCTGGGTGACGATTAGCGTGCTGGTATTACTTACCGTCAGCAGTGTGGCCGGTTTTGGCCGGATCCAGCAGGTGTTCTTCCCGGCTTCGAATACACCGATTTTTTATGTGAATTACTACTTGCCGCAGGGCTCGGATATCCACGCCACCGCCCGCGATATCGGCCATATCGAAGATTTCATGCTGCAGCAGGCCGAAGTGGTGTCGGTGAGCAGCTTTATTGGCGGTGGTGCCAGCCGTTTTATGCTGACCTATGCGCCTGAGCAGCCGAATGCAGCCTATGGCCAGCTGATTGTAAGAACCCAACACCGCGACGAGATCCCGCCTTTGATGCAGCGGCTGCGGCAGCAGTTGCCGCACGAGTTGCCACAGGGCACCCTCTATACCCAGCAGCTGATGTTTGGTCCGGGTGCCGGTGCCAAATTGCAGGTGCGTTTGTCCGGAGCCAATGAAGCTGAGTTGCGCCGTTATGCACAGCAGGTGGAAGGCATTATGCGAGCCAGTGGGGGGATTACCGATATTCGTCAGAACTGGCGTCAGCGGGAGTTGGTGATTGTACCGGACTTTAACGAAGAGCGGGCCCGGGTCGCCGGCGTGAACCGGACTGATTTAGCGCAAACACTGGAGCTGGCCACCACCGGAGTGCAAAGCGGGGTGTACCGTGAAGCCGATCGCCAAATTCCGATCGTGGTGCGGCCACCGGCGCATGAACGCCTCAGTGTGGATAATCTGCACGACCGGATGATCTGGAGCTCGGTGGACAACAGCTACATTCCGATCACTCAGGTGATCGACGGGCTGCAAACCCACAGTGAGGAAGCGCGCATTCATCGCCGCGACCGGGTCCGTACCCTGACGGTGGAAGCCGAACCCAGGCTTGGCATTACAGCCGATCAGGCGCTCAGGCAGATTAAAGACCAGCTGATGCAGCTGGAGCTGCCGACCGGCTACCGGTTAACCCTGGGGGGTGAGTACGAAGACTCTGCCGAAGCGCAGGCTTCACTGGCCAACCAGCTGCCACTGAGTTTTCTGGTGATGCTGGTGATCAGCATTCTGCTGTTTGGTTCGTTGAAACAACCGCTGGTGATCTGGTTGATCGTGCCAATGGCGATCTGCGGTGTAACGGCTGGTTTATTGCTCTCCGGCTTGCCCTTTGGCTTTACCTCCTTGCTTGGCTTTTTAAGCCTGTCGGGCATGCTGATGAAAAACGCCATCGTGCTGGTGGATGAAATCGACCTGCAATTGAAGCAGATCCCGGACCAGATAGAAGCCATCGTGCAGGCCAGCGTCAGCCGGATCCGCCCAGTGATTCTGGCCGCGCTGACCACCATTCTCGGCATGCTGCCGCTGCTGTGGGATGCGTTCTTTAACAGCATGGCTGTGACCATTATGGGAGGCCTGGCCTTTGCGACTATTCTTACGCTGGTGGCGGTGCCTACGTTCTATGCCGTGGTGTTTAACATTCGAAGTGCAAAAAACAGTTAATCGGCTCGCAGCATGCCCCGGCTGAGTGCCGGGGCATGGCAAAAACCCTTGAATGATTTGCCCGTGAGTGACTGCTTATTTGCATGGAATCGACCAAAAATTGCAGATAGTGGCAGTTATCTTCTACGCTTCCATGTAGAATGCGCGTTTTCTGAGCGCAGTCAGGTTTTCTGGTAAGCGCATATGGGTAGGATAGGCATGAAAAAAACATTCGCGTTAACGCACCCCAAGCTAAAACCAGCGCGTTGGGTGGACGCCATCAAGCATGAAATTAAAAAGTACCTGAACCGGGAGCGGCGCAAAGCACTGCCAGCAGGCATGGACTACTGGACCTTTGATTGCCGCTTTGGCGCCACCGAAGACCTGGCCACCAAAATTTTCACTTCGGACATCAATAAACACATCGATGCAGCCGTAGCGCAGGAACTGCCCGGCTTTTATGTTGAAATTCTGGCCAGAGCCTGCCAGCACCAGCCGCGCGATCGCCATGACGATACAGATGGCGACTTTGACGGTGCCAGTGATTAATTTTCCCTTTTAAACTGTAGCTATTCTACAGAGGAACTCCTATGCAATTTTCATCTTTAGATTTAGCGGCAGATTTACAGCGCGCTTTGGTCGAATGCGGCTACAGCGAGATGACGCCGGTGCAAGCTCAGGCCATCGTGCCAGCACGTCGTGGTAAGGATTTACAGGTCACGGCGCAAACCGGTACCGGTAAAACCGCCGCTTTTGCTATCCCGCTGTTGCAGCGCATGCTGGATACACCTAAAGCAACCCAGGAGCGTCGGCCCAGGGCTTTGATTTTAACGCCGACCCGCGAACTGGCCGAGCAAATTGGCCACGCAATCACCGCTTATGCGCAGTTTTTGCCGCTGAGCGTCACTGCACTGTACGGCGGTGTGAAGATGGGCGGTCAGGCCAATAAATTAGCGGCTGGCGTGGACATGGTCATTAGCACTCCAGGCCGTTTGCTGGAGCATCTGGCGCTTGGCAACGTGATTTTAAGCGATGTGGAATTTGTGGTGCTGGATGAAGCCGACCGCATGCTGGATATGGGCTTTAGTGCCGATGTGCTGAAACTGCTGCAGATGACGGCAAACAACCGCCAAACGCTGCTGTTTTCTGCCACCACCTCACCTGCGGTTAATGAGCTTTCGCATAAAATTTTGAAGCATCACCAGCAAATTCGGGTGACCAAAGCCAACAGCGCAGCGGATACCGTGAACCATGTGGTGTATGCGGTGGAAGAAAGCCGTAAAATCGAGTTATTTGAACAGCTGCTGGCCGAGCAGAACTGGTTTCAGGTGTTGGTATTTACCAGTACCAAAGAGCAGGCAGACCGTTTGTTAGCTGGCCTGCAGCAACGCCGTATTGAAGCGGCGGTCTGTCATGGTGATAAAAGCCAGGGGGCGCGGCGCCGTGCACTGGCGGATTTTAAATCGGCCAAGTTGCAGGTGCTGATTGCCACCGAAGTGGCTGCCCGTGGCCTGGATATTCAGGGCCTGGACTATGTGGTGAACTTTCATCTGCCGTATTTACCGGAAGATTATGTGCACCGCATCGGCCGTACCGGTCGGGCAGGGGCGAGCGGCCATGCCATTTCCTTTGTCAGCCGTGAAGAAGAGCAAAGTTTGGAGCGCATTCAAAAGCTGATGGGCACGACCATTCAACGCATCTCCAAACCTGGTTTTGAAGTCAGTACCCGCGATTCGCTGTTAAAAAGCATTTCGCGCAAAGTGCTGACCGGGCGTGCCAATAAAGCATCCGAAACCACCATTGAGCTGCAAAGCTCAGGCAAGGCCCGGCCGAAAACCCAAGCCAAGCCAAAAGCCAAAGCTGGCCGCAGCAAGTAAGGGAAGATAGGGATGAGCTGGCGAACCGGGGCTCGTGAAGCGACGCCTTTGCTGGGTGGTTACATCCCGGTGGCCATTTCTTTTGGTATGGTTGCGGTGCAGGCGGGCTTTAGTGTCTGGCAAACCATTCTGATTTCGACCCTGATTTATGCGGGCGCTTCGCAATTTCTGTTTGTGGCTATGGTGGCGGCCGGTGCGCCCTGGGGTTTGGTGGTGGTGATGACGCTGCTGATTAATGCGCGTCATGTGGTATACGGGCCAAGCATAGCACCCTGGCTGCCCAAAAGCCGTTGGTGGCCTTTTTTAAGCCATGGCCTGACCGATCAAATCTTTGCCCTGGCGCTAAGCCGTCTGTCGCAATTGCCTGCTGAACAGCGGTTAGGCTGGTACAGCGGTGCCATGTTGCTGGCCTGGTTCAGTTGGGTGGCTGGCACTGCGGCAGGGGCTATCGCCGGTGAAGAGCTAAGCCGGCACTGGCCTTTACTGGGCGAGATCATGCCCTTTGCATTGCCGGCCCTGTTTCTGGTGCTGTTGGCACCGCGTTTTACCTCCCGTACCTGGAGTATTGCGCTGGGCTCTACCATTGCTGTAGCCATGCTGCTGACCCTGTATGGCTTTACCAATGCGTCGATCCCGCTGGCAGCTGCATCTGGTGCCTTGTTCTTTTACCTGGCAAAGCTGCATGCACGGACCGGGGGGCGCCTCGATGGATAACGGTTTTTGGCTTGCATTGCTGCTGGTCAGCGCTGGCACCCTCTGCATGCGTTTACTGCCGCTGCTTTGGATGCAGCGGCATCTGCTAAAACAAAAGAGCAAAGGGGGCCTAGCGGCGATCCCTGGCTGGCTCAGTGTGCTTGGGCCTTTAATGATTGCGGCCATGCTTGGTGTCTCGCTGGTACCGGCTTCACCTGGCTGGTCGGCCTGGTTTGCCACATTGCTGGGAGCTTTATCTGCCTTGATGGCCTGGCTGTGGACCAAATCCCTGGGATGGCCGGTGCTGGTTGGGGTCAGCATCTATGGTGTGGTTATCCTGCTGGCCCGCATTAGCACTGGCGGGTGATGGATTTTAGTATCCACATTTGGTTGCATTGAAAATAGTAACTGAATTTGGTTTCAATCTTTACTTGTAACTTTTTTCGGTTACACTTTAAGCTAAGTTCAACCACTAAGCTTAGCCATGCCTGCACACTACGCCAAAAACTATGCCAAAAACCATGCCAGCAACTATGCCGTCTTAACCGGTGACTTAGTCAAGTCTCGCGCCATCAAGGCCGAGCAGTACGATAGCGTGCTGTATCAGCTGGAGCAGCTGTTTGCTTCCAAGGCCGAGGCCTGGGCGCTCAGTTACAGCTTTTATCGTGGCGATGCCTTTCAGGTGCTGCTGGCCAAGCCACAGTATGGCGTGCAGCTGGCTATCAGCATACGTTTAACCCTGCTCAGCCTGGCACAGGATTGCAAAATCAGCATTGGCATGGGTGAGGTCACCAATTTACGCCAGGACATTAAAAGTGCCAGCGGCCCGGCTTTTACCTTATCGGGCACCGGGCTGGATAGCCTGAGCGGCTCTCAGCGTTTGCAGATCCATTGCCAGCAGAGTGAACTGCAGGCTGTTTTAGCCGTGCCGGTTCGGATGGCTGATGCGATGCTGGCAAGTCTGACCGCCCGCCAGGCCGAAGCGGTGTTGCTGCATCTGATCAACCCCGGTATGGCGCACGAGGCCATAGCCCAGAAGCTCGGTACCTCCAGAGCCAATGTCACCAAATTACTGAATAACAGCCACCTCGATTATCAATTGCTGCAGGCATTTCTGGCGTATTGCGAGCAGCATATCAGCCGGAGTATCTTATCATGACCGATCTGAGCTTGCTGCTTTGCCTGCTACTGGCTCATGTGCTGGCCGATTTTTTCTTTCAGCCGACCGCCTGGGTGCAGGCCCGGGCCAGCCAGCACTGGCGCGCTGCTGCACTTTACTATCATAGCCTGCTGCACTTTGGCCTGACCCTGGCGGTACTTAGCCTTTGGCATTGGCTCAGTTGGTCAAGCTTAAGTGCCTGGCTGCTGCTTGGCTCGGCGCTATTGATAGCGGTTAGCCATTGCCTGATTGATGTGGCCAAGTCCTATCGGCCGGGTTTTCGCTACTTTTTGCTGGATCAGCTGTTGCACGTGCTGGTGATTGCTCTGGTGTGGCTGGCGCTCACGGACACCACGCTAGCGCAGTTGCTGGCTTTGGCACACCATCATGCGCTCAGCCCGAATGGGTTGCTGCTGGTGCTGGCTTATTTGCTGGTATTAAAGCCGGCATCGGTGGTGATTGGTTTTATCCTGAACCAAATCGCGACACCAGCCACCGGTGCAGGCTCAGGTTTGCCAGCTGCCGGTCACTGGATTGGCATGATGGAGCGGGTGCTGGTGCTCACCTTGATCCTGGTCGGGCAATACGGCGGCGTTGGTTTTGTCATCGCCGCCAAATCGGTGCTGCGCTTTAGCGATCTGCGCAATGCCAATGACCGGGCCTTAACCGAGTACATCCTGCTTGGTTCTTTGCTGAGCCTGGGACTAACCCTGCTGCTGGGCATTGGTGTGGTGCAGCTGTTGGGGTAAGGGAAACTCTATACACACAGGTGCCTGTGGCTGAGCCATTCGGTTGTGTAACGCAGGGAAAGCATAGCTACGCGGCTGTGAAGCGGGTGTGAATTGATTTGTGTCTATATCTAAGCAGCTAATTGCTGTTTGTAGACTTTAGCGCTATGCTTTTGCTATAAGGAAAAGTGACATCATATAAGCTATCACATAATGAAAGTTGTAGTGGATACTAACGTACTGATCGCAGCTCTACTTGGCAGGAAAGGACCGAATAGAGAAATTATCCGATACTGTTTAACTGGTCGTTTAATGCCTCAATTGGCAGCATCACTCTATTTTGAGTATGAAGATGTATTTGAGCGCCAGACAACATTAGCGTTGTGTA
The DNA here is from genome assembly GCF_020831925.1 of Alkalimonas sp. GTDB lineage: Bacteria > Pseudomonadota > Gammaproteobacteria > Enterobacterales > Alteromonadaceae > Alkalimonas. The sequence continues at coordinate 45,060 of NZ_JAFIFQ010000016.1, read as the reverse complement.
AGTTAAACTGCGAGCAGCGGCAATTATTTTTGGATGCATTCTTATCGGTATGTCAGTGGAATCAGCTTTATTTTCGCTGGCGTCCAAATCTGCGTGATGAGGGTGATAATCATTTGGTCGAACTTGCGGTGGCTAGTAATGCCGAATACTTGATCACCAATAACATGAAAGATTTCCGTTTTGCTGAGTTACGATTTCCTACTTTAAAGGTGATAAAGCCAGAGCAGCTATTAGAGGTACTACGATGACAACGCTTACTATCCGAATGCCAGATGATAAAGCAAACAGGCTAAAGGCACTGGCGCAAAGCCGTAATATCAGTGTCAATAAACTCATTGAAGAGTTATCCACAATAGCGCTGACTGAATTCGATGCTCAGGTCAGATTTGAAGTGAGGGCAGCCAGAGCAAATGCCGAGCAGGGGCTGGCACTGCTGGATGACTTGGAGAAACTGGAAGCAGCAGATTGAGTCGAGTTGCAAGCCGATGCTGAAGCGATTTATCGTTAGCGATATTTTTGGCCGCTGCACCGGGCTGCAGCAACTGGTGCAGGATCTTAATGCGCCCAAGTGCACCATCCGAGTGCTGGATCCTTATCAGGGCCAGATGCAATCTTTTCAGAATGAGCAGCAAGCATATGCGGCTTACTGTGAACACTTTGTGCTGCCTCCCGCATTCATTCAGAAGCCGTTCTTGATTTTCAAACAGATCGGCCAGAATAAACTTTGCGAGCTGGTAACGAGTTTGCTGGCGCTTTTTTCCTGAACATCAGCAGCTCTACAATCATTAAATTCATTCCGATAGCGATTAAGCGTCCATAATCAAACAAGATTCGATTGGCAAGGATGGCTATGTTTTCAAACTGGCCAAAGACAAGATAAGCAGGAATGGCTATAAAAAGCTCGGTGACCGCGGCTAGGGTAATGGCTACCGCTCTTAGCATCCACACCCGATGAGCCGGTAGGTTTTTGGAGATAGCGTGAGAAATTGCCACAATAAAGCTCACGCAGATGGCTACTGTCATTACAATTAAAGATGCATATCGTGCACCGAATGCATCGGGTGAGACCACGTGGTGCATCCATACTCCACTAAGGGCCATAATACAGCCCGACAGCACGACAATACGGCCAGATACTTTATGCAATGTTGGCTGTCGAACCCTAAGCGCTGACGAAAATTGAAAAGGCATGGTAAAGGCAAATACAATACCTGCACCACCATGCCATAAAATGGCGGCGGGTACTTGATAGAAGTTTTCATTAATAAATGAGCTTGCACCCTCAAAGGCATCAGGTCCTATTAATACCAAAGCTAGAATGCCGATGGCTGGCAAGCCAGGTATGCCTGTCAGAAATAATAAGAAGCCTACCGTCTTCCAATTATAGGAAATAGCTTGGTGCTGCTGTGCTGTTGTTTGTGCTGCGCGGTTATTCATGATTCAATCCATTTTTCATAACTGGTTAAGTACGAATCAATTTTGTAGAATAAAACCCATGGTGTCGTTCGGGCCTGTTGATTAGAACCTGCAAAGTGTCCGGGCCTATCTGTCCGTACGGGTAAAAAAGCCAGGAACCACAGCTATAGCAAGCATACGAGGTCGTTAAAGGCATGCCGATTACAGAGCCATTTTTATTTGCCTTAAGTGTTGCGACCTTGAGCCTGTTGCTGTTTAACGCCCATCTATTTATGCAAAGAGCGGTAAAAAACCAGACTTATTACCCACTTGCCGTGTGCTTCTGGGCCATTGCCGTGGTGCTTTGTCAGCCGATAGTCAAAGTATTAGCCCCTGATTTCATGATCCCCGCTTTAATTTTGTCATTGCCCGCTTTGCTCTGTATTGCTCCAGGTTTTTGGCTGTATGTTAAAGGCTTAACGAGCAACGCGCGTTGGCAATTTACTAAAACCGAACGCGCTCATTTTGTGCTCCCGGCAGCAGGGCTGATAGTTGCTATCATCGCGCTGCTACTGCCCTCTGATGTGAAACAAGGGATATTGATGTACGGGCAAGACAGCATTCTTGCAGACGCACCAGCCTTTGTGCGAAAGCTGACAGCTGCTGTGTTAATTCTGACTTTTGCACTGGTACTGGGTTGGGTCATTCAATCTGCATTTTATCTGATAAAGATCATTCGCCAATTGCATGGTTATCGCAAGAAACTGAAAGATGTTTTTGCCAGCACGGAACAAAAAGAGCTCAAATGGCTGACTGGCTTACTGTTTGCCGTAGGCATTGCCTGGGTTATCACTGCGGGCAATCTGATACTGGATAACCTATTTTTTCCTACTACATTCGCTGGGCCATTCAACAATACAGTGTTACTTGTTATGGTAAGTTGTGTGGCCACCTGGGGGTTAAGGCAAAAGCCGGGGTTTGAGGAACTCTATCAGGAAACTGAACAGCAAGCTGCTATTGGCAACGAGTTTGAGGCATCAACAAAGTATCAGCGCTCGGCTTTAACGTCTGAACACGCACAGCAGATTGCAGCTAAAATTGAGTACGCCATGTTGCAGGATAAACTCTATCTTGACGCATCCTTGTCACTGCCCAAGCTTGCCAGGCATATACATACTTCAGCCAACTATATCTCACAGACATTGAACGAGACTCTTGGCATGAGTTTTTTTGACTACGTCAATAAATACCGTGTGGATGCAGCCAAACAGCAGTTAGCACATACCGATGATACCGTGCTCAACATCGCCATGAACGTGGGGTTTAATTCTAAGTCCGCTTTTTACTCGGCATTTAAAAAACATACCGAACTCACACCGCATCAATTTAAAAAGCAGGCTTGTGCAGGGGCGGGTAATACCGAAGGTTGAACTAATGCCGTGCTGCTATTGCTAACAGATGGTCAAACTCCTCCAGAAAACCAGGGTTTTTGGCTAAATACGCCTTCGAGAAATAGCAGCTAAAAGGCTGACTAACCTCGATACTATGCTGGACCATACTGGCTTCTACGCCTTGTTCCGCCAGGGCATGCCAGAATACATCCGCGGATAAGAATACTGCATCCAGCCGTTTGTTTATTAGCATAATAACCAGAGTTGAAGCTTCACTGGCTTGAGCTGCTATCAGGTAATCATGGTCCAGCAACCAGTGATAGGTATTGGTATTTAGACGAGTACCTATCTTTGCCTGACTGCGAAAATAAGGGCTAGCAGGCGTAAGAGGGCTGTCGTGCAAATAGAACCAGGCCCAGTTGTTGTACAACACCGGGGCACTCAAGACACCAACCTTGTCTCTGGCCAGGCTTTGTGTTGCCAGAAAGAAGCCATCGACCAGGCCTTTCTCCAGTAAATCCTGCGCTACTCCATGATTGGCCACGACTCGGAAGCGATAGTTCAGCCCCATCTGGTTAAGTACCTGTTCTACCTTTTCAATACCACTGCCGGTTAATTGATGCTGCTCGTTTAAATAGGTATAAGGAGGGAAAAGAGGGGCAGCGAGGACAAGCTTGTCATAGGCTAACACAGCCTGGATATGGAATACTGCCCCTAAGCAGAGTAGTAGCAAAGGCAGTTGTGTGATCCTCGTTGTATCGCTCATACCATGACTTACTTCTGGGGGGCTGCAACGGCATCCTCGGGTGAGCTCGTTGTTAAACCTCAACTAGAAAGTTTCCTCTTTCTACCTTACCAGTGTGGCACAATAAGTATGATATTTCTAATTTAGTCGAATGCAGGGCGCCTTCGCAGGCAAGTAGGGTGGCTATCGGCTCACTCAGTCGCTTGCCAAACACGTGTACGCAATAATTCATGGTATGAATCCGATTCGGCATCATCATGAAACCAGAGCCCCAGAACCTGCAAAAAATCCGGGTGCTGCCGTACCTGAGGGAGCACCTGATTGATTTTTTGCACAGCAGCCCGGCCCCATTCTGTATTGGTGCAGCCTATAGCGCCCAGCACATGCTGGCCTTGGGTTTCTGCAACCGGCAAAAATACTAAATTGGTAGTGGCATGCTCGGCTAATTCAAAATTGTGCAGAATTTGATACTCAAGGGTGTAATCAATCCGACCTTTTTTGATCATGGCTAGTATGGCCAGAGTTGCATTTTCACCGGTATGGGCAATTCGGGTAATGCCACTTTGCACAGCCTTATCCATAATAGGTTGAACCGCAGGGTAATGGCGCCCATCAGGATAGCCGAATCGAAAATCCTGATCGGTCATTAAACTGGCAAGTCGAACCGGATGACCATGACGTTTTTTGATAACCTCCGCTTTTTCTGCGGTCGTGATAATGCCATGCGGGTAATAAAAATGAGTGGGGTCGCTCTGAATGGTATCGCCCGGTATCGGGCGATAAATCATGCAAGGAAAGCATTGATCTTCCTTGCGCTCAAATTGTTGGCGAATGCGGGACTGAGGCAGCACCAAGCGCTCACTGCTAAGCTCCGGTAGATGCGCATCAATGACATTAATAAGCGCATCACAAATTCCCTGGCCAGCCAGAGGGCCATTTAAAATATGAAAGGGTGGCGCGGTGTTCATCACCCAATTCAGCGAGTGCACCTCATGTGGTGCCCGCTCTTGGGCCATGGTAGGTCGTGCAAAGCTCAGTAGTACACTAAACGCGAAAAAGAGATACGTTATGGGTATCGCCTTTGGCTGCTTCATTGCCTAACCCCACTGCCTCAGTGTCGCTATTGGTAAACAGAGTGACCAGCCATCATAGCCATGGCTGGCTAATGTGTATCAACCGAACAAGAATTATACCTTAGCATGGTTGTTCACGCGAACCCGATTCAGGGGCAACAGCCCTGGCGAGTCCATAACATACGGTATTCGCTGGTCGGAAACTTGCTTCACTACAGGCAGAATGCTTCATTTTACATCCTGATAAAAAGTGTTGATTTTTTTATCGTGGCTGGCTAATTTGCTTGCAGCGAAAGTGATGGAAAGAAAAATCCTGGGTAGTGCATTGGGGGAGTTTTCTGCTTCCTTAAGGAGTCGACTCGCTATCAGGCATGGTGCCTTATTGAACAGGAGGATTTATGCGTACTTTGATTGCTTTAGCCATTGTTGTTGCTGGAATTGCAGTTGCTGTTATCCGTGTTGCAACCGCTTCACAGCCTGCCGTAAATACCATTGAGCAGTGTGCCAGCTTGTTGCCACCAGGCAAGGTGTACACTTTTGAAGTGATGGGCATTGTGGATACGACAAGCGGTTCGCCACAGCTGTCGGGCGAAATGTCTATCTCTGATGGAACTGAGCAAGACCGCTCGGCCGAGACCGAAGCTTTTGGCCAGTGTCTGGCCAGACTGATCCGCTAGTCGTTACAATCAAACCTATCTTGGCGTAAGGACGCCACGGCATGATGCCGCGAGCGTCCTGTCCCAGCGTGTTTGGCTGGAGCTACAGCGCTCGGTACAGATCCGCTATGCGTCTTATCATCCAGAGCCACTGGATCGCAGGGTAGTTCCCTATGATTTGTTGTTTCGCCGCCAGCACTGGTACCTGAGTGGTTTTTGTTATCTGCCCTTTGATTTCACCATTCTGGAGCCAACAGAGCTTAAACAAGCGGAAGCATCAGGCGCAGCGCCTGCTGCGATTGGCAGCTGGTGCTTGAGTGTTGGTATACAAGCAACCATCAAAATAAAAAAAAGCCCCAATTGGGGCCTGAGGTTTTAGAGCAATAAAGCAAACGTAGCAGCTTTTAGTTTGCTGGTAATACTACGGTGTCGATGACATGAATAACACCATTACTGGTTTCAATATCGGTAGCAATGACTTCGGCACCATTGACATAGACTTTGCCGTATTTCACTTCAATAGCCAGGTCCTGACCTTGCACTGTAGTGGCCGATGTCAGGTTTACTACATCCGCAGCCATTACCTTACCTGCTACCACATGGTAGGTCAGTACACTGGTTAATGCGGCTTTGTCTGCGACCAGGGCATTCAGGTCAGCAGCTGGAATTTTGGCAAAAGCTTCATCAGTTGGTGCAAACACCGTGAAAGGACCTTGGCCTTTAAGGGTATCAACCAGATCTGCGGCCTGAACGGCTGACACTAGGGTAGTGAAGTTCCCGGCTGCAACAGCAGTGTCGACAATATCCGCCTTGGATTTGTGATTGTGCGCATGGGCTGTAAACAGTAAAGATCCAACAACCAATGAACCAGTGATTAGGTGAGACAGTTTCATAACGTTTCCTCTTAAATAGCACATTAGATACTTAATGTGCAGTTCTAAACGCTATGAAACCTCAATAGGATCAGATGTTTATTTTCCTATTTACTTGAAACCAAAAAGCGTTCTCTGACGTACGATGCTGCGGCTAACCTCGATCGGTAAAGCAAACTCTTGGCTGGTGCAGCCGGAGCGAAGCTTTCCAAAGCTGCTGCCATGGAGATGTGCTTAACGCACTTTTGCCCGGCGAATCAGCTTGTACATCAATTCGGGTGCCAGCCTGGCCAGTAAGGCTCCGAATCGCTCTTTTCGCCCGCCTACCACGATGTAGCTTTTGCCTTTTAGCAGGGCTTGAATGGTTTTAGTGGCAAAAGCATCCGCGCTCATGGCATTGGCCTGAGCATCATCCATGCTGCCAAGTGGCTTACCATCGCCGGTCAAGGCATTGGCAGAGACCTCGGTACGGACAAAACCCGGAAACACCACCGCAACCCGAATGCCTTGATCAAACAGCTCTGCCCGAACACTGTTGGCCCAGAGGTGAATGGCTGCTTTAGCCGCCGAGTAACTGCCACGGTACTGAGTACCGACCAGGCCCGCCACACTGGATACAAACGCCAATTGGCCTTGTCGTTGCTTGAGCAGCTGCGGCAAGGCGGTACGACTCAGTGCCACCTGGGCGAAGTAATCCACTTCCATCAGTCGTCGATCCGTATCCTGGCTGGTGTCCATCACCAAAGATCGCTGACTGATGCCAGCGTTGTTAATCAGCCAATCCAGCTGGCCATAGCGAGCCAGTACAGCATCCAAGGCAGCCTGGTGTGCCGGGTAATCGCAGATATCAAGCACCAGGCAAAGGTGGCGCTCCGGCTCAGCTAATTGCTGCTGAACCCGGCTTAATTCATCCTCGCGACGGGCACTTAGTACCAGGTTGGCACCCAGTGCAGCCAGTTGTCGGGCCAGAGCTTCGCCTATGCCGGAAGATGCGCCGGTTACCCAGATCACCTGATTGTGCAGGGCACCCTTGGGTGTGTTTGTCGATGGCTGAGAGCTTGGCATGCAATGTCCTTTAAAGGTTTTAGTATCGATAGTGTGGTAAAGCCTGCGACTCGTCAAGCAGGTGTTTTCGACAGTCCAGCACAAGCAGGTTAGAATAGTGCAGCAAGGAAAAACAGGAGAAGCCAGGTGGTTAAGGCCGTTATTTTTGATATGGATGGGGTTTTAATTGACTCTGAACCCATGTGGCAACAGGCTGAGCTGCAGGTATTCAGTCAGCTGGGTGTCACCCTGACTCCAGAGCAGACCCGGCAAACCGCCGGCATGACAACTCAGGCTGTCACCAGGTTCTGGTACCAACAATCGCCCTGGCAAGGTCAGAGCCTGGCAGATACCGAGGCGGCAGTCATTGCCCGGGTAGCGCAGTCGATAGCGAGCAAAGGCGAAGCCAAAAAGGGTGTTCAGGCCTTGTTGCAGCAACTGCATGAGCATCGACTACCTATTGGGCTTGCTACCAACTCGTCGCAATACCTGATGGATACTACCCTTGATACCCTGGCTATTCGGCATTACTTTGCGGCCCATTGCTGTGTCGAGATGGTAACGCAAGGCAAGCCAGCGCCGGATATTTACCTGCTGGCTGCCAGTAAGCTTGGGGTGGCACCGGCCGATTGCCTGGTGTTTGAAGATTCTTACACTGGTATCAGTGCAGCCAAAGCGGCCGGCATGACGGTGGTGGCCATGCCTGCTACCGAAGAGTGGCACCATGAAAAATTTGATATTGCCGATGCCAAAATCCGCTGTCTTAGCGAGTTTGAGCTGCGCCTGTGGCACTAAGTGCTTAGGCGCGAAGTAACGGATAGTAGGGCGCTTTAATGCCGTTTGATTTTACCCACTGCACTTTCTTGAAATGGATCTGTTTTTATCGTTTCTGTATTGTTGCGTTGTGTTAATTATTTCTCTGGATTACAATCCGATACTTCAATAGTCTGGTGTCGCACTTGGAATACCAAGGAAGGAAACACCCAATAGTATCTAAAGGGATCATGATGGAAACAATTGAATTAACCTGGGGCAGAGCAAGTCGGATTTGGTGGGCATTTTTCTGGCGGGCAACCTTGATTGGGGCTGTAATTGGCTTAATCCTGGGTTTCGCTGGTGGAGTTATTGGCTTAATCATTGGCCAGGCTGAGCTGGCGATTCAACTAGCAACGTTAGCGAGCTATCTGGTTGCGGTACCTGTATCGTTGTTATGCCTGCGTGAAGCATTGCAACTGAAATACAAGGGCTACCGCATTTGCCTGGTCAAGCATGACGAAGTCGTTGAGTCAGTTGGCTTAGCAGAGCAAGACACAGCTCGTTGAGAGAAGGGGCTGGCACCGCTTTACGTTGTCTCTGAGCCACCATGTTTGGCGGCCATCTCATCCAGCTCCGCCAGGGTGTAATCAAAGCCCTTGCCATCAAACTGATAACGGACTTTCACCACCAGGCCGCCATCCAGCAGGCCGGTTTTTACATCCGCCACTGACCAGTGCTTCAATTCGTTTAAAAAGCGATAGGCAATCTGAGCGGTGGCAAAGCGATAGCGAATGTCGTTGGTCATGTCACGGCTTATTTCATTGGTGATATCAAATTGGCATGAAGCGCATTGTGCGGCATTGTGGCATTGAATCAAGTCTCAGTGGTCGCGATTGCTGGATTTAACAGCAAACAAGACTGTTTTTTCATGCCTTAGTCTCTTGATGGCTCTGCCAGCAAGCGGCCAATGGCCGAGCTCCAGTGCTGATAGCAAATGCTTTGCTGCTCGGGGCTTATCTGGGGTGTGAATTGTGCTGCGCGCTGCCACAGTGGCTGGATAGCCCCCAGCGTGCTAAACCAACCAAGCTGCCAAGCCGCCAGAAAGGCGGTGCCAAAAGCGGTGGCATCGCTTATTTTGCTTTGGCTGATACTGTGTTGGGTTAAATCGGCCAGGGCTTGCAGGAACCACTGATTGACCGTCATGCCGCCATCGACGCGGATATCGGCAATGCTAATGCCATCGTGCGCCATCGCCAATAACAAATCCTGGGTTTGGTAGGCAACACTGCGCAAGGCCGCAGCGCAAATCTCTGCTTTGCCACTGTTGCGGCTAAGCCCAAACAAGGCAGCTTGTACCTTCGGCTGCCAGTAAGGTGCACCCAGGCCGGTAAAGGCTGGGATCAGCAACTCGCTTTGCTGATAGCCCACGCCGTTAGCCAGTGCTTCAGTGTCGCTGGCTTGTTGAATGATACCCAGCTTATCGCGCAACCATTGCACGGTTGCCCCGGCCATAAAAATACTGCCTTCCAGCGCATAGCTGGGTACACCTTTTATTCGCCAGGCCACCGTAGTTAACAGCTGATGCTTGCTGTGCAGGGCCTTGGCCCCGGTATTGACCATGGCAAAGCAGCCGGTGCCATAAGTGCTTTTCAGCATCCCCGGCTCGACGCAGGCTTGGCCAAGTAAAGCGGCCTGTTGATCGCCCAGAATGCTGACAATGGGGATGGGGTGACCAAATAACTCGGCACTGCAGCTGCCAAAGTCGCCGGCACTGTCGTGCACTTGCGGCAAAACAGCTGGCGGAATGGCAAAGAGCTTCAGCAGCTCCGGGTCCCATTGCTGCTGATGGATATTAAACAGCAGGGTACGGCTTGCGTTGCTGGCTTCGGTAGCATGCACGTTGCCACCGGTTAAGCGCCACAATAAAAAGCTATCGATGGTGCCAAAGCACAGTTCACCGGACTCAGCGCGCTGGCGTGCGTCGGGCACTTGCTCCAGCAACCATTGCAGCTTAGTAGCGGAGAAGTACGGATCGGCCAGCAAGCCGGTTTTGGCGCGAATGCTGGCTTCATGCTTTTGTTTCAGTGCCTGGCACAGATCGGCAGTACGTCGGTCTTGCCAGACTATAGCCGGATACAGGGTTTCGCCGGTTTTTTTATCCCACAGCAGGGTGGTTTCCCGTTGATTGGTCAGCGCCAGTGCAGCGACTTGTTTGGCCTGGATACCACTTTGTTGCAGCAGTTGCCGGATGCAATTAAGCACACTTTGCCAAATGGCTTCTGGATCCTGCTCCACCCAGCCCGTATGTGGGTAGCTCAGCGGCAGCTCTTCGCTGCAACTGGCTTGTGGGCACAGCTGGCGATCATACAAAATAGCCCGGCTGGAGGTCGTGCCCTGATCAACGGCGATGATGTAATCCGGCATAGTTGAAGAACCTAATACCATTGAATGCTTTAGCCTATGCCAGCTGCTGCAGCCTGTCCAGCTTGATTGTCAGACCTGCTCAGCTGATCTATGATGATCCTCTTTCGAAATGGCCAAGCCAGATACTTTATGACAACACATTCACCTGACAAACCAAGACTGTGGCTGTGGTTGCTATGGCTTGTGGTGTTTTTCGGTGCCTGGCTCTATTTGGTGTTGGGGCGCGGTCTTTGGCCGGTGGCCGCAGAGCACTGGCCCATGGCGGTAGCGATGGCGATTGGCAGTTATGCTGCTGGCTCCACGCCGATGGGGGGAGGTACGGTTGGTTTTCCTGTCTTGGTGCTGTTGTTTGAGTTACCGGCCAGCCTTGGGCGTGATTTTAGTTTTGCCATTCAATCCATTGGCATGGTCAGTGCCAGTATCTTTATTCTGGCTCGGCGTCAGCCCATTGCCTGGGCCATGCTTAAAGGCGCTATGCTGGGCTGTTTGTTTGGTCTGCCGCTGGGCATCTTCCTGCTTGCCCCTTGGGTGCCAGAGCTTTGGATTAAATTGTTGTTTGCCATCGTCTGGGCCAGCTTTGGTGTGCTGCACTTATGGCGCTTGCAGGAAATTGCTAGTCATACGGGTATGACCGAATTTGATGAGCGCTGGGATTTTCAGCTTGGGCTGTGTATTGGTGTGTTAGCAGGCGCTTTAGTGGTATCGGTAACCGGGGTAGGTATTGATATGGTGCTTTACACGGCGCTGGTGCTGATTAGCCGGGCTGATTTAAAAATCGCCATTCCCACCTCGGTGGTGATTATGGCCTTTGCTTCAGTGCTTGGCGTACTGATTAAAGTCACGGTTGGCCCGGGCCTTGCCCCTGGTGTGTTTGAGAACTGGTTGGCGGCCGCGCCTGTGGTTGCCTTGGGCGCACCCCTTGGGGTTTATATCGTGGCGAAAATTGGCCGTAAACCGACCTTGCTGGTGGTATCCACCCTCTGTGTTGGCCAGTTTGTCTGGACACTCTACTCCGAGCAAGGTGTGCTGGGCTTCGGAGGCAGTGCTGTGGCTTTAATGGCGGTGGCTATTTGTCTGTTGGGTTTTGAACGCCTGCGCCGCTTTGGTGCCCGTTTGGCGGGGGAGCGATTGGCAGTAGCTCCACCTCAGGCTTTGACTGAGGTGGAGCATATCGAAGCCGGGCAGGAAGCAAAACCGCTGCGCTCAGATTAGTTAACCGCAAACTTTTTATCCAACCGGCTTTCCCCCAGGCCGCTTTTGCGGGTAACCACTAGCTGGGTAGGGATGCGCTCTTTCATTGCCTCAATATGGCTGATCACGCCAATCATCTTGCCACTGGCATTGAGGTTATCCAGCGCATCCAGCGCAATATCCAGTGTTTCGCTGTCCAGAGTGCCGAAGCCTTCGTCCAGAAATAACGAATCGATGCTGGTTTTATGACTGACCAGATCCGACAGTGCCAGCGCCAGTGCCAGACTTACCAGAAAGCTTTCGCCGCCGGACAACGTTTTGGTATCGCGCACGGCGTCGCCTTGCCAGGTATCCAGCACACTGAGCTCCAGTCCTTCTCCGGCTTTTCGTTGCAACTGGTAGCGGCCGTGCAGCCGCTCCAGCTGTTGATTGGCCAGATACATCAGATGATCCAGCGTCAGGCCCTGGGCAAACTTCCTGAACTTGGCGCCATCGCGCGAGCCGATGAGCGCATGCAGGTAGCTCAAATCATCCAGCTCGGCCTGTTGCCCGGTGATTTGCGCCAGCAGTTGCTGTTGATCACTGCGTAAGCGGGCATCCTGCTGCAACTGCCCCGTAACACTGCCAAGCTGCTGGTTCAGTGCATCCAATTGCTCATGCAGGCTACGCAGTTGCTGCTCGGTTTCATCCAAAGTACTGTTGGCATAGCGGCTGGCATTGGGATCATCCTGCAGCTGCTGGCAGCGGCGTTCGGCTTGCTGCAAGGCAAACCTGGCCTGCTGAGTTTGTTGCTGCAGCTGTTCACGCAGTTGCTGCAGCTGTTGTTTGTCTTCGGGTAACAGCAGGGCCTTGATAAAGGCTTGCTCGTCGGCAAAGACGGATGCATCCAGGGCTTCGTTAAACACCTGCTGGTGCTGCTGGCTGCGCGCTTGCCATTGCTGCAGGCTGTCTTGCAGGCTTTGGATGCTGGCCTCTAACTGATGCAAGGCTTGCAGCTGCTGTTGGCGTTGTTGTTCGGCCTGCGACAGTTTTTGTTCCAGCTGTTCCAGCTGTTGCTCGCTGTGCTGGCGCTCAAGATTTGGATCTTTATCGCCAAAAAGCTGCTGCCGCTTGGCGCTGAGCTGGCTTAGTTCAGCTTCCATTTGGGCGAGCTCCGAGCTCCGTTTCTGCTGGCATTGCGTTTGCTCCTGCAACTGCTGCTGCACATAGTTGCGGTCGCTTTGCAGGCGCTCTAGCTGCGGTTTCAAGCGGTGCAGTTGTTGCTGTTTTTGCTGCCAGAGCTCGGCATCCTGTTGTTTCTTTGCCAGGAAATCAGCAAAGTCAGCTTCTGCTGGCATGCTAAGTTGCTGCGCCGCTAAATGCCCGGCCAATTGCTGCCACTGCGCGTCCAGTTGCTGCTGCAAGCCAGTCAGCTCCGCTTGCCCTGTAGCAAGGCTTTGCTGTTGCTGGCTCAGTCGCTCGTCAAACAGCTGCAGTTGCTGTTTGGCCTGCATCAGCTTGTGCTCCAATTGTTGGCACTGCTGCTGCTGTTGTTGCAAGGTTTGACTGATAGAGCGCAGTTGCTGAATGCGGCTGCTCAGCCGTTTTAGCTGCTCCTGCTTACTGGCGAGCAACTCGTTCAGCGCTGTGATGTCGCTTATCGCTGGCAGTGCTGGCAATGTGGCTTGCTCAGTGTGTTGCTGCCAATCCTGCTGCAGCTGCTGTTGCTCGCTGCCAAGCCGCGCAAGGGTGCTGTCAAGCTCTGCTAAATGGCGCTCACAGCTATCGAGCTCAGTACGCAGCTGCTTGCCTTGCTCTTCCAGCGCGTGCAGATCTGCGATAGCCTGATCGCGCTGCTGGATATGCTCAGCTGGCAAATGCGGATGCTCACTCAGCGCCGGGTGTTGTTCGCTGCCACAAAGCGGGCAGGGGCTACCTGGCATAAGTTCAGCGCGGTAGTGCGCCAATTGCTCATCCTGACTCACCAGTTTGCTGAGGGCTTCGGTCAGTTGGCGTTGCTGACGAAACTGGGCAGCCAGGCTTTGATGCTGCTGCTTTAGTTGCAGCTGCTGTGCGCTGACATCCTGCTGTTGCTGCAGTTTTTCCTGCTGCTGATGATGATTTTGCTGGTAGCGCTGCTGCAATTGCTGCAGGGCATGCAATGCAGGCAACTGCTGGTTCATGGCATCGCGCGTGCTTTCGTCTTGCTGCAGGTCACTGCCTTGCTCAGTGCTTTGCAGCGCTTGCTGGCTTTGCGCCAGTTGCAGCTGTGCCTGCTGCAGCTGACTAGCCAGTGTTTGTTCGGTGCTGCTAAGCCCGGCTTGCTGCGCGCTGAAGTCTTCAATCTGCTGCTGGTTTTTGGCCAACTGTTGCTGTTTGTCGGCCAATCGCTGGTGCAACTGCAGGCAAGCCCGATGCAGCTCTTGCAAGCGACCAAGCTCGCGGCCGAGGCGTTCATCTGCCTGATGGTGAAGCAGATACTGCTCCAATTGCTGCATGGCCGCTGCCTGTTGTGCCAGCTGTTGTTGCTTGTCGCCGTATTGCTGCTCGAGTTGCTGCAATTTTTGCTGTTGCTTGTGGTGTTCTGCTTGCTGTTGCTGGCGCTGTGCTGTTCGTTGCTTCAGGCTAAGATCCAGCGGCTCGACCTGCTCGCTTAGCAGTTGCGCTAAGGCTTTGTGCAGGCTTTTGGCGCTTTGCAGGGCCGCGTGCAATTGCTGCACTTCTGCATCTGCTGCGGTATGTCTGGCTGCCAGTTCAGGGTGCTGCTGCTGGCGTGGTTGCAACTGGGCTTTGGCTTGCTCTGCATGCTGCTGGCTGTCCTGCCAGCGCTGATAGAGGCCACGCAGCGCTTCGGCCGGCTCACTGTCTGCCAGGCGTTGCAGCTGCGGAGCGGCTTGTTGGAGCGCCTGCTCGGCCTGCTGCAAAGCGGCGCTTGCTTCTTGTTGCTGCCGGGTTGCCTGCTGACGGTCCTTGTACCACTCAGCTTGAGTGCGGAGGCTGTCTTGTTGCTGACGCAGTGGCAGACGTTGCTGCTGCAGGCTGCTTTGTTGTTGCGTTAGCTCAGCGTGCTGTTCATCGGTTAACAGCTGCATGCCATCGGCTTTGGCGCTTAAGGTGTCCAGCTGTTGTTTGGCCTGGCTGTGGCGCTCATGCACTTGCATTGAGATCTGGCCATAGATCTCAGTGCCGGTCAGCTCTTCCAGCAGCTCGGCGCGGTCGCTTTCATTGGCCAGCAAAAAAGCGGCAAACTGACCTTGTGACAGCATCATCGAGCGGGTAAAACGGGCAAAATCCAGCCCGGTCAGTTGCTCAATCTGCTCGTTTTTTTGCTTCAGCTGGCTGGATAATACCTTGCCCGTGGCGGCTTCAGCCAGTTCGACATCGGCTGGCTGCAGTTTGCCATCGGCCTGGCCGCGAGCGCGGCGCATGCTCCAGTGAGCACGGTAGACTGTGCCTTTGACTTCAAATTCCACTTCCGCCTGGCAGTCGCCACAGCCACGCGTCATGATGTCATTGCTGCTTTGGGTAATCAGGCCCAGCCGCGGGGTCTGGTGATACAGCGCCAGGCAGATGGCATCCAAAATGGTGGTTTTGCCGGCACCGGTTGGCCCGGTGATAGCAAAAAGACCATTATCGGCAAAAGGTGGCTGGGTGAAATCAATGCGCCATTGGCCTTTCAGGGAGTTGAGATTGGCAAACTGCAGCGTCAGAATTTTCATGCCGGGCTCTCCTCGCTGTCGCCACTTTCTACCTCAGCCAGTACTTGGTGAAACAACTGCTCCAGCCGGTTTTTTCGGGCGCCGGCGTTTTCGTCGTCAAAGTTTTCCAGTGCCAGCCGGCGATCAAATACCTGCTGTGGGGTCAGCTCGGTTAAGGTTTCATTTTGCTGCTGCTGCAGTGACTGACGCTGCCTGGTGCGGGCCCGTCGTAGCTGCAGCACCTCCACCGCTTTATCCGCACAGAGCGCCTGAATGCGCTGCTGCAAATCCGACAAATAATCATCCAGCGCCACTTCGATGCTGAGCCAGGTGGGCTGCTCAGCCTGCTCCGGGTAGCTGCTTAGTTGCTGCTCCAGCTCCTTCAGACTGCCTTTTAGCAAGGCCATTGGCTGAAAGCGCGGTACTTCCAGTGGTGTCACTGTATCCAGCTGATCGTTGGCAAATTGCACCAGCAGCACCTGCTTGGCACTCCCAAGCTCATCGAAACTCAGTGGAATAGGCGAGCCGCTATAACGGATATGTGGCTGTTTGCCAACGATTTGTGGGCGGTGAATATGGCCCAGTGCAATGTAATCGGCGGGCGGAAAAGCATCGGCCGGAAAGCCATCCAAAGTACCAATATAAATATCGCGCACGGATTCGGACTGGCTAACTCCCAAAGCACTTAAGTGGCCTGTGGCGACAATCGGCAGCGGCTGCGCTAACGTCTGGCGCTTGGCCAGGGCCAGCTGATACAGCTGCTGGTAGTGCTGCGAAATGGCTGTGCCCAGTGCCCGGCGCTTGGTGAGGCCGCTATCGCCGGCACGGCTTTGCAGCACATCGCGTGGCCGAATAAAGGGCACCGCACATAGCAGAGCGCCGGTGCTGCCATTGCGTTTTGGCAGTGCAATCAGTTGGTGTTCTGGTTCATCAGTGACACTGGCGACCACATAGGTATTCAAACAAGCCAGCAACTGGCGCGATTCATTCAATACCGACACAGAATCATGGTTGCCAGCCAGCACCACCAGGCAGACACCGAGCCGGTTGCAGGCCACCACAAATTCGTTGTACAGCTCGCGGGCGTAACTTGGCGGTGTGCCGGTATCAAACACATCGCCGGCTACCAGAATGGCATCGACTTGCTGCTGCTCTGCCTGCGCCAGCAGCCAGTGCAAAAACGCCTGATGCTCGGCTTTACGGCTTTTGGTAAAAAAGCTTTGGCCCAGGTGCCAATCGGAGGTGTGAATGATTTTCATACAAGGCTTGCTGATGAACGGTAGACAGAGCCTTAGACTACCATAATGGATTCATTTTTAAGGGACCTTTGCTGGTTTCTACTAAAAAAAACAGGCAGCGCGGGCTGCCTGTTGTATGCTCACTGAGGCATAAACACTTACATGCGTTGCAAGCGTCGCCAGTCACGAATAACTTCCCAGCCCGGAAACAGAGCGATAATCAGTAAAGTGATGCTGATGCTGCGCTCCAGCTGCTCCGTCGTCAGCCAGAGCAGTTGTTCCGGCACACCGCTGAAGAATGGGCTGGTCCATGCCAGAATAACAATGGCTGTGACCAGCAGAGCATTGAGTGCCAGGTTGCATTTCAGCAAAGCTTCAGTCCAGTAGCGCTGTTTCAGTTGCCATGCACTGAGGGTGATGCCAAGCAGCAGCAAAGGGCTAAAGGCCTGAAGCAAGAAACGACTGTTGAGGGTAAGTTCTACCGCTGCAAGGTTCTGCCCAAAAACCGGGTACCAAATCAGCAGCAGCAGGAACAAATACGTCGCCAGATCGGTGAAAATATCACTGAGCTCAATGCGCTGCCAGGGTTTCGCTAATTGCGGCAGCTTGGCAGGATCCCAGCTGGTTGCAGTGGTACAAGCACTGCCTTGCTCTTTTCCTATCGCCCAAAATCCTAATGTGATTACACTAAATGCAAAGGTCGCATCGCGAATAAATCCGCCAGCCATGTGCTTTAACATTAGCAGCAGCCCAACGTTTTCATTGCCAAGCCAAAGCAGACTGGACTGAATGACCTGGATCAGGAACAGAATGCCAAACACCATGGCCAGGGTGTAACTAAATAACGGCATCAGCCCTACCGGGATTAATGGGCTGGGTGGGGCAAACTGGTGGGCCATTTGTTTCGGCGGACCAAGCTGTTTCAGTACGCTGTGTATCCGTTCTTCATCCGTTAGGCTGGGCTGTTGCTCTTGCACGGCATCCAGTTGATCAAGAATATTGGCTTTTAATTCGCGAGTGACATCCTGCTGTTTTTCTTTTGGCAGCTCTTGCTGCACGGCGGCCAGATAGCGTTCTAATAAGTCCATGGCTAGTGCTCCAGTAGTGGCCCTAAGGCGCTGTTTAGTTGTTGCCATTCTTGCGTTAACTGCGTCAGCAAATCGGCGCCTACTTCTGACAGTTGGTAGTAGCGCCGCTCCCGGCCTTCGCCCTGACGCCATTCGCTGTCCAGCAGGCCCTGATCGGCCAGCCGGCGTACCAGTGGGTAGAGGGTGCCTTCGTCGATATCGATACCAGCGTCCTGCAGTTGCTTGCGCAGCGAGTAACCGTAGTGCGGTGTTTTTAGTGAGCTCAGCACTGCCAGTACCAGCACGCCGCGCCGCAGTTCCAGCCGCATTTTGTCCAGTTGCGCTGTGGTCATAGTTGGTTCCTGCTTACTGTGTGCCACATACTGTATGTGACACAGTAAATGTATACTAGGTGACGCACAGTACAGGCGTCAAGGTGTTTTGTGGTTTTTTTGCACAAAAAAGCCGGCACAGGGCCGGCTAATGAACCAAGCTGGGTGGTTAAGCTTGATACAGCTCCAGCGGCAATCCATCCGGGTCCTGAAAGAAGGTAAAGGCTTTGTCGGTGTAGGGATCAATCCGAATTGGTTCGACGGGAATGCCATGTTGTTCCAGATAGGTCTTCACCTTGGCCACATCCTGCACCACAAAGGCTAGATGACGTAACCCTTGCGCTTCCGGCTGGCTCGGTCTTGGCGGTGGGGATGGGAAAGAAAATAGCTCCAGTTGGCTGCCGTCTGGCAGTTGCAAATCCAGCTTCCAGGAGTCGCGCTCGGCCCGGTAGTTTTCTGCCAGGATCGGTAGCTGCAACAGCTGATGGTAAAAGGTTTTCGAACGCTGATAGTCGGAGCAAATAATGGCCAGGTGATGAATGCCTTTGAGCATAGCAATCTCAATCATTTGGAAAGTACAGAATGCGATAGATTCTATAACACTTAGTCACAGTTTTCACGATGCGCAGGCCTATACTGATGCCACTATCTGGAGTCTAAACTCATAGCTCACTATTAAGGAGGATGCGATGCGATATCTAAGCCTTGTTTTTGCAGCGCTGGTTATTACAGGTTGCGGCGATTCGGAGTCTGTTGCACCACCGGTACAACAAGATCCTGCGCCGGTTGGTTATCAGTACAGCCAATCCAATATGCCGCGTGATGTGCAGCCCCAGGTCAGTTCAGCTGCATTTGAGCAGCTTATTGATAACAACAATGATTTTGCGTTGAGGCTCTATCAATGGCAGGCCGAAAACGATGAAAACTTGTTTTTTGCACCCATGTCGGTGTCGCTGGCGATGGCAATGAGCTATGCCGGAGCCCGTCAGCAGACGGCTACGGAAATGGCAACAGCGCTGAACTTCCAACTGCCGGATGAGCAGCTGCATTCAGCCATGAATAAACTGTTGTTGCAGTTGCATGATACTGCCGCTACAGGTGATTACCCGATCACCTTCAATCTTACTCAGGCCAGCTGGTTGGAGCAAAGTTATGTTGTGTTGCCCGAGTATCTGGATCTGTTGGCGGTGCATTACGATGCTGGCGTGCATCAGATTGACTTTAAAGAGCAACCAGACAAAGCCAGAGCAACGATTAACAACTGGGTAGCCGAGCAAACTGAAGGCAAACTCTCTGAGTTGTTGGCCGAAGGTAGTGTGACAGCAGATACCCGCCTGATGCTGTTAAACACCATGTTTTTCAAAGCTAACTGGGCGCAGCCGTTTAAACCGGCAGATACCCAGCAGGTAGATTTTTTTCCTTTGAATGGCAGCACAGTACAGGTTCCGATGATGCAGCGAGATGCGGTGAGAACCCTGTATGCGGAGGGGGCTGGTTATCAGGTTATTCGTTTAGCCTACGCCAACCAGCAGTTTGCCATGTTGGTGTTGGTGCCATCCGAAGGTAATTTTATTGCCTTTGAAGCAGAGCTGAACCTGGATCGGCTGCAACAGATCCGTCAGCAACTGAGTGAGCACTTGGTGGATCTGACGCTGCCGAAGTTTCAATTACAGCACCAACTCAATTTAAAATCCGTGTTGCAGGATTTCGGCATGCAGGAAGCTTTTCAACCCGGCAGTGCTGACTTTTCCGGTATCGATGGTACACAATCTCTGTTTATTGGCTCGGCGGTGCATCAGGCTGTCATTGATGTGGATGAGTATGGTACCGAAGCAGCTGCGGCAACGGCTGTTGAGATGGGGGTGACCAGTGCGCCACCTCCGGCTGCGCTGACAGTCAATCGTCCCTTTATCTATCTGATTGAAGAACAAGGTACCGGCGCTATTTTGTTTATGGGGCGTTTCCTAGAGCCCTAAGCTCTGCTTTCACCCCGCTTATTGCCATCCAGCAACACCGTTGCCGGATGGTAAACAGTTAAGGCAGGGTTCACGCTGCCTGGCTATGCTTGGCCAGATATGAGCGTTTCTTGATGAGGTTTTACCATGCGAACTATGCTGCTGACTGTGGCCCTAAGTGCCTTGCTTCCTTTTGCTATCCAAGCCAGCCCGGTGCCGGACTTTCCTTTCGTGACCGTGAGCGGCTCTGCCCAGATGGAAGTGGCGCCGGACTCTGCCCGTATTTCCTTGGTGATCCGTGCCAATGCCGAAACCGCGGATGCGGCAACCAGTGCGGTATACCAACAAGGTCGTAGCCTGTTGAGCTATTTGCAAAGCAAAGGCGTGGATTTGGGCGATATTGAAGCGGCTCAAATCAACAAAGAAGCGACTTATCAGGATTACAGCAGCCGAATCATCACCGGCTATGCGGCGACTCAGCCGGTGTTTGTGCAACTGCGTAGTATTGAGCATTACATCGAGATTATGGATCACTTGTTCAAGCAGCCGCATATTTTTTCCATTCAGGGCCAGTTTGAAACTAGCCAGAAAGAACAGTTGGAGCAAGAGTTGATGGCCAAGGCCGGAGCTGATGCCCGTCAGCGGGCTGAGCGCCTGGCAAAAGCACAGGGCGCTGGCATTCACTCGGTCTTTGCCATCAGTGAAGGCAGTCGTAGCTGGGGGAGTTTAAGCTCAGATTTTGGTTTTGGTGCAGGTAGCGGCGTCTATGGCGTTCAGATGCGCGCCAGTGCCGATATGGCCGAAAGTAGTCTGGTGCTGCCAAAACATATTCGCATTCAGCAATCGGTGAATGTGATTTACCGGTTGGAGCCTTAATCTTTGTCAACGCAAGGGCTGGGTGTCCAGGGGGCTGTGCTACCAGGCCAAAGCCACTGTCGCTTGCGCTCAAGCGGACTGAAGGTATAGCTGTTTGCTGCCGGTAACTGCGCAAGCTGGCATTGCACCACTAAGTCGTAGCTTTGATCCTTAGCAAGCTCGTTTATCATGACCGGCTGGCCAGCTTGCTGCAACAGCAAACAGCTGGCTCCCGTGGAGTCCCGATAGTCCTGGCTTTGCAGAGGCTGCTGGCCTTGCAAGCCCGCGACCAACAGCAGCGGTGTGGCACCGCAGCGCACGATATGCAATACGCTGTCGCCTTGGCGGTAATGCAAAACAGCAGCCCGCGCTTCTGTATCGGGTAAATCGGTTTCGGCAGTGTAATGGACTATGCTGCAACCCGATAAGCTCAGTAATAGCATAAAAAGCATCGTTTTCATCTTACCCCCAAAGCATCGCCACTAACCGCAGACCCAGGGAGGGATCTTGCCAGTAAGCGGTATGCGCCAGTAACCAGCGCTGGCCGGTATTGACATAATGGCCATGCAACAACCAGCCTTTGTCATCGCAGCCATTGCGATATCGCAGCTCAACGGGGCCTTCAGTGCCCTCTACTTCCACTTTACTGCCAAACACCCGGCCACTAACGATGGGATCATGGCGGCTGTAAAAATTGTGCCAGGGCAGGCGTTCATGCTCTGATGCTAAGGTGTTTAGCTGAACTTTTGGAAAAACTTGCCAGGGGCCGATATTTAATGCCAGCCCAAGCGGGCTGCCTAATGTGATCAGACCTTGCACCGGCCAGAAGCGACGATCGTCGCCCGCAAATAAACCCGGTTCAGCTATGAGCTCGTTCAGTACCTGCAAAGCATAAAAGCTGCCCAGGCTGTGTGCTAGCAGCAATACGCGATGTCCTTGTTGATGGGAGTCTAAAATCCGCTGTCGCAGGCCTGCGCGGATGGTTGCGGCAGTGCTGCCCTGGCCGGCAGCAATAACAACATCACCAATCAGATCCACCGTCATACTCAGTGCCCGGCGGGTTAGCGGGCGACCACGGGCGATAGCGGTTGCCAGTTGTTTCCCCAGCTGCACGGTGGGATGAGCGTCGTTTTTGTCTTCATACAGGTATTGCAGCACCTGGTACTCTTCGCAGATATGGCTGGCAGCAAGTACCCGGTCGACCAGCGTTCGCACCGTTTTATCCAGCGAAATCTGCTCGTTACTACCAGTCTGAACGCCATGCACCACCAGAATATGTGGGGCTTTGCTAAGATCTACGGCCATGGCCTAGCACCAAATGTAACAGAATCGTTTGATTCTAGTACAAATCGTGACCAGATCAACCAGACTGTAGGGGTGACACGTTATTTCAGCTCAAACTGCTGTTGTAAATAAGCCATGATGTCGTTGGATTCATAAAGCCAACGTACTTCAGCCTGCTCATTTTCAATACGCAGACAAGGCACTTTTACCCGACCGCCGCCCGCTTCAAGCTCAGCCCTGTGAGCAGCATTGTGCTGGGCATCCCGCTTTTCGATGCGAAGACCCAGTCGGGCTATTTCCTTGCGAACCTTAATGCAAAAAGGACAGGCTAAAAACTGATACAGCACCAACTGCTGGCAGGCTTTATCAACCTTCAACTGCTCCTTTGGTTCACGCTTTACTGGTGCCGGTGTACTGAGCTTTTCAGCTACGAGCATAAAGGGCGTTAAAATCAGGCGGATGCCACGAAAAAACAAACGGATAACTGCGCGCATAAAGGACTCTGTTGGTTGCGGGGAAAGGATGTTGAAATGAGTGCCAGTTTAGCATGTCTGCGATCTGAAACCCAGTTGCTGTTATTGGAAGTAGTTAGCGGAGCGTTCGTTTTTTTGCATAAGCTTCACATTTAAACAATGTGATTCTCTCGTAGTTAAAAGCAGGTATGGTCTATATGCAGTGGCGTACTTTCTGAACTATCCCGAACAAAATGGGATCTGTGCTAGCATAGACTTTTTTTGCTGAAGTGAGTCGTTATGACGGATCCTATCTATGCCATTGGCACTGTCGGCACCCCCTGGGGCCAGCCGGAAAAAACACGTTGGTTAAGTCAGCAGCAGATCAAGCGCAGTTATCAAAGCGATGTGCTAAGCCAGCTGAATGCACTGCAACAGGATTTTGATGTGGAGCAGTATGGTCGGCTGGATTACCGGGAGCTGGTGGGTGCTGATTACCCGCTGTTTGCAGTGAAAAGCCGTCACTGGGATCCAACCAAACCCTCGGTGCTGGTAACAGGTGGCGTGCATGGCTACGAAACCAGCGGGGTGCATGGTGCTTTGGCCTTTTTACGCCAGCAGGCGCTTAGTTACAGTCAGCATTTCAACCTGCTGGTGCTGCCTTGTTTAAGCCCCTGGGGCTATGAAACCATCAACCGTTGGAACCCGGAGGCGGTGGATCCCAATCGCTCCTTTATCACCCCAAGCCCGGCACCGGAGTCGGCCCAGGCGATGCAATATGTGCAGTCAGTCACAGCCAACTGGCTGGCACACATCGATTTGCACGAAACCACTGACAGCGATAACAGCGAGTTTCGCCCGGCCAAGGCGGCGCGCGATGGCACCGTCAATACCAACTGGAATATCCCAGATGGTTTTTATCTGGTTGGGGATACGAAACAGCCTGCACCTGCCTTTCAGCAAGCTATTATCGAGGAGGTAGCAAAGGTCACCCATATTGCCGAGCCGGATGAGCAGGGCTGCTTGATTGGTGAGCCTCTGGTACAGCCTGGGGTGATTTTGTACGATACCAAAGGGGCCGGGCTATGTGCCGGCATGACTGATGCGGCTTTTGTTACTACCACGGAAGTTTACCCAGACAGCCCGCGCAGCACGCCGGAGATCTGCGTGCTGGCCCAGCAAGCCGCTATTTGTGGCGCACTGGATCACCTGCTTAATCAGCACTAGCGTCCGGCAGCAGCTGGCTTATGAGTTGCTCGGCACTGCGTTGGTTCAGGTAGCGCGGTACCGCATAGGTAAAGCGGGCTTCGGCCAGCGCTGCTCTGGCAATGGCGGCAATATCGGAGGCTTGCAGCTGAGGTACTTTGTTGGCAATGCCAAAGCTTTCATTCAGATGAATAATGCGATCAATCAGGGCCTGTGCTGCCTGCTGGTCACTGTGCGCACCACTTGCCAGTTGGCAATGACGGGCCAGATGCGCCATGCGCTTTTGACAAGCCGGTAGAGAAAACGCCAGCACAGAGGGCATCACCATGGCATTGGCTAATCCATGGGGGACATGGTAGTAGGCACCAAGCTGGTGAGCGATGGCATGAATGTAACCAACACCTGCCACAGTAAAGGCCTTACCGGCTAAGTGAGAGGCTTCGGCCATCTGTTGGCGCGCTTCGAGATCCGCTCCGTGGGCAAAGGCGCGCGGCAAATAACTAAAAATCGCCTGTGCAGCCGCCAGTGCCTGTTGATCGGTTGTGCGGTTGGCGTTACGCGATAAATAGGCTTCAATGGCGTGGGTCAGCGCATCCATGCCGGTACTGGCGGTGATGGCAGGCGGAAGTCCGGCCATCAGATGGGCATCCAGGGCGGCAGCTTTGGGCAGCAAGCGCACATCTATCAGGGGCAGCTTGCGCTGGTGCTCGGGATCCGACACCACGGCGGCTATGGTGACCTCAGAACCGGTGCCAGCCGTGGTAGGAATGGCGTAAACCGGCAGCATGCCGCGCCACACTCTTAGCATGCCAGTCATTTTTAATACTGACTTTTTGTTTTTGGCTCTGGCGCCAATCAGTTTGGCGGCATCAATCACCGAGCCACCACCAACTGCCAGCAAAGCGCTGGCATCGGCTTGCACCAGCGCTTGATAACCGGCCTCAATTTGCGCATTGATAGGATCGGGTGTGATCTGATCAAACACCTGGTAGTGAATACCAAGGCTTTCCAGCTCTGCAAGTAAGGGGGCAAGCAAGCCCAACTGCCGTAAGGCAGTATCGGTGACCAGCAGCAAGCAGCCGGTTTCCTGCTGCTGAATATGCTGCAGCAACAAGCTACTGCTGCCCGGGCCCTGAAAGACCTTGGGCCAGCGAAAGGGCAGTAAGGCCGTGCTCACTTTAAAAGCCATCATGTACAGGCGTAAGGCAATTTTTTCCAGAGTAAACAGCATGCTGCTAAACCAGTGATGGTGAATGCTTATGTTTGTACACCAAATATACCTGGCTTGCAAAGACCATTGCCAGCGCCACAGGGATACCGTAGGCTAGCCAAAACCAAATCGTAGGAGGGGACAGTGATGAAACAGCTGATGGGATGGACACTAACAGCACTGGTACTGACTGGCTGCAACCAACAAGTCAGTGTGGACCAGTCTGTCAGTGCCGATAGCCGGGCGTTTGAGCAATTTTTCCAGGCGCTGGCACAACACTGTGGCAAAGCGTACCCCGGTGGGTTGACACTGGAGCCAGAAGGCGATGATATGCTGACGGGGACTGAGCTGTTGATTGTGCATTTTCGGGAGTGCAGCGACGATCAGCTGAAATTGCCGTTTCATATCGAGCTGGAAGCAAGCCAAAGTTGGGATCGCTCCCGTACCTGGATCATCAGTCGCCATGCCGATGGCCTGGAGCTTCGGCACGATCACCGTAAAGCCGATGGCAGGGACGACAGCAACACCCTATATGGCGGTTTCAGCGTTGGCGAAGGCTCGGCCATCACACAGCAATTTCAATCGGTGCCACGCACCGAAGAATCAGGCTATTTTCGCGGCTGGCGCATCGAAATTGAACCCGGAGTGCGTTACACCTATGGCACAGTTCGTGGTGATAACTGGAGCTGGCGCATTGATTTTGATTTAACCACACCTTTGACGGAGCTGCCACCGGCACCCTGGGGCCATGATTAAATAATGCGCTTTTTTCGGACATGGCATTGCGCTAAGGCTGCATTTCGCGTAGATTAGCGCCCCTTTTGCTGCAACCATCCGAGACACTGAAAAGCATGATTTCTGCCGCCAATATCACCATGCAGTTTGGCTCCAAACCGCTGTTCGAAAACATTTCTGTTAAGTTTGGTCAGGGCAACCGTTATGGCCTGATTGGCGCCAACGGCTGCGGTAAGTCCACCTTTATGCGTATTCTAAGCGGTGAGCAGGAGCCATCCAGCGGCAATGTGTCGGTCGAGCCCAATATGCGGGTTGGTAAGCTGCGGCAGGATCAATTTGCCTACGAGCAGTTCAGCATTGTTGATACCGTGATTATGGGCCATGAAGAATTGTGGCAAGTCAAAGCCGAGCGTGATCGCATCTATGGCAGCGCCGAGATGAGCGAAGAAGACGGCATGCGGGTGGCTGATCTGGAAGTGCAGTTTGGTGAAATGGATGGTTACACTGCCGAAGCCCGGGCTGGCGAGTTGTTGATTGGCGTTGGCATTCCGGTAGAGCAGCATTTTGATACCATGTCCACCTTGGCACCAGGGTTAAAACTTCGGGTGTTGCTGGCGCAGGTGCTGTTTTCCAACCCGGATATCATGCTGTTGGATGAACCGACCAACAACCTGGATATTCATACCATTCGCTGGCTGGAGAATGTGCTGGCCGAGCGCAACAGCACCATGGTGATCATTTCGCACGATCGGCATTTCTTAAATCGGGTTTGTACCCATATGGCCGATATCGATTACGGCGAGCTGCGGCTTTATCCGGGCAATTACGATCAGTACATGTTTGCGGCTACTCAGGCCCGGGAGCAATTGCTGAACGAGAATGCCAAGAAGAAAGAGCAGATCGCCGAGCTGCAAAGCTTTGTCAGCCGCTTTTCGGCCAATGCGTCCAAAGCCAAGCAGGCCACGTCGCGTGCCAAACAGATTGAGAAAATCCAGCTGGCGGAAGTCAAAGCCTCCAGCCGTGTTAACCCTTTTATTCGTTTTGAACAGCATAAGCAGCTCTATCGCCAGGCACTCGAGCTAAAAGATGTGCAAAAGAGCTTTGACGATCTTTCGGTATTAAAAGGTGTTTCGGCTCTGATTGAAGTGGGCGAAAAGGTCGCTGTGATTGGTGCCAACGGCATTGGAAAAACCACCTTGCTCAAATGCCTGATGGGCGAATATCAGGTGGACTCGGGCTTGGTGAAATGGTCAGAAAATGCCGAAATTGGCTACTATGCTCAGGATCACGCCTATTTATTCCAGCACAAAATGACCGTGTTCGACTGGATGCTGCAATGGAAGCAACCGCAGCAGGATGAGCAGGCGGTACGCGCTGTGCTTGGCCGCATGCTGTTTTCCAAAGACGATATTTTAAAGCCGGTCACGGCGTTATCTGGTGGTGAAAAAGGCCGGATGATCTTCGGCAAGCTGATGCTGCAGCGACCCAATATTCTGCTGATGGATGAACCAACCAACCACCTGGATATGGAGTCGATTGAATCCCTGAACCAGGCTCTGCTGGACTTTCCGGGTACTTTGATTTTTGTCAGCCACGACCGCGAGTTTGTCTCTTCACTGGCCACCCGCATTATTGAAATCACGGCCGATGGCGTGCGTAACTTTGCCGGTAGCTACGACGATTATCTGAAAGAACAGGACCAGCAGCAGCGCTAAGTTGTGACTCCATCAACAAACCCGGCTTCGGCCGGGTTTTTGCTTTCTGGTTGGCTTAGCAGCTTGTTTCTTAAAGAAACAAAAACTCGTATTTTTTCAAAAGCACACTAGGCTTTAAATCAGGGATCGAAGTACAGAGCTGTAAGTGTGCGAGAGAAAACATCACACCGAACTTATTTCATTGGAGCAATTAAACGCTTCAGCTGCTTGCTCTTGCTTGCTGGAAGCTTGCTATCGCTCTGTGCACAGGCTGCATTGCCACAACAAGTAAACTACTGTGTTGATCCGGACTGGCTGCCCTATGAAGCCATTGTTGATGGCCGCCATGTTGGTATTTCTGCTGATTACATGCGTTATTTGCAACGCGTTACGGGCATTGAGTTTGTGCTGCTGCCAACCGAGTCCTGGAGCCAGACACTGACCGCTTTGCAGCAAGGCGACTGCCAGCTCACGCCAATGCTGAACCGCTCGCCAGAGCGGGAACAATACCTGGTATTTAGTGACGTCTATTTCCGCTCACCCAATGTGTTGGTGTCATTGCGCGAGCAGCCCTTTTTACAAAGCCTGGATAACATTGGTGAGCGCTCGCTGGCCGTGCCTCAGGGCTATCGGCTGCTGGAGTACCTGGCCACGCATTATCCAGAGATACCCATCGTAGTGGTGCAGAGTGAAGCCGATGGTTTAACGGCAGTCGCCAGTGGCAGGGCCGATCTCTTTATTGGTTCCTTGTATTCCATCAATGCATTGATCCAACAGCAAGCCTTGTATCAAATGAAAATTGCAGGCTGGGTAGGGCTAGAGGATGAACTACGGCTTGGTGTGATTACTGGGCTTGAGCCCTTAATCCCGGTACTGGAACAGGCATTGGCAGAGCTTAGTGACGCTGAGCGCATTCAGATTTATCGAAACTGGACCCAAATTGAAATTATCGATCAGACCAATTATCGCTTAATTTGGCAAGTAACCACTGCCGCGCTGGGTATTATTCTGTTGCTGCTGCTCTGGAATTACCGCAGCAGTTATTTTAATCGAAAGTTGCAGGAAAAAAATCAGCAACTAAAGCAAACCCAAGCTCGGCTTGAACGAGCTGTCAACAAGCTGCAATTTTTATCCAGCCACGATCCATTAACCAAGGCTTACAACCGCAATCACTTTGATCAGTCGATGCAAAAGCAGCGGCGACAACCAAATAGCGACGATGCTTTTAGCCTGATTGTGCTCGACATTGATTATTTTAAGCAGATAAACGATCAGCATGGTCATTTGGTTGGGGATCAGGTACTGCAGGAATTGGCGTCTGAGTTGATGCAACAAGTTCGCGACGGTGATCAGGTGACCCGCTGGGGCGGTGAGGAGTTTGTGATTCTTTGTCAGAAAACCAGTTTGCGTGAAGCTAAGGTCCTGGCGGAGCGTATTCGCCACAGCATCAGCCAGCAGTTATTTGCCGGTAGTGTGCAACTCAGTTGCAGTTTTGGGCTGGCGGAGCAGGGGGCGAAAGAGCCGCTGATGGCTTGCTTTGAGCGTGCAGATAAAGCGCTCTATCAGGCCAAGGCTGAGGGGCGGGATAGGATTTGTCTGGCAGATCCCCTTGTGGCAACTGTTAGCTAAAATGGCCTGGTCAGGCTCTAGGCATCGAAATCTTAGAGCCAGTGCTGGTGCTCTCATCCATTGCGGTCGTGCTGAGTTTGTTGCTGCTTGGTTGGATGCTGCTGCGCTCTGAGTCGTAGCATGACAATGGCTTCGGTTGTCCGAAGCCATTTTGTCTGTAGGCTTGGTGTTTAAGCGAGGCTGGGGTAGTCGGTGTAGCCTTTGACATCCTGGGTGTAAAATGTGGCCGCATCCGGTTGGGCCAGAGGCTGCTGGTTGGCAAAACGCTCCACCAAATCCGGGTTGGCAATATAGGCGCTGCCAAAGGCCACCGCATCCAACTGGCCGCTTGCTACCGCAGCACAGGCTTCATCAAAGCTGTAGCCCATATTGCCAATCAAGGTACCCTGATAGTGCTCACGGGTGACTGAGACCACATCGGCCTGCTGTATGCCGGCAAAATCAGCCCGCATCAGGTGCAAGTAAGCCAGTTCAAAGCGGTTCAGCTCAGAGGCCAGATACTGCATCAACTGGATAGGATCATCATCCAGCATGCTGTTAAAGCTATTGAGTGGCGATAAGCGCAAGCCGGTTCGCTCGCTACCAATGGCAGCTGTCACGGCAGCAATCACCTCGAACATTAAGCGGGCGCGGTTTTCCAGCGTGCCGCCATAGTGATCACTGCGCTGGTTGGAGCTACTGCGCAAAAACTGATCCAGCAGGTAGCCATTGGCCCCGTGGATCTCGACGCCGTCGAAACCAGCTGCGATGGCGTTTAATGCCGCCTGACGAAAGGCTTCCACAATCGACGGGATCTCACTGAGCTCAAGTGCACGAGGCACGGCATAAGGCAGTTTGCCTTCCGGTGTATGTACCGTATCATCAATGGCAATGGCAATGGCCGATGGGGCGACCGGCGTGGCTCCGTCATTCAAAGCTGGATGACAAGCCCGGCCACCGTGCCAGATCTGCAAAAAAATCCGCCCACCTTTGGCATGCACTGCATCAGTGACGCTTCGCCAGGCGTTGATTTGAGCCTCAGAGTAAATACCAGGTTCACGCCAAAATGCCGAATTGCCTTCGCTGATCATGGTCGCTTCTGCAATCAGCAAACCGGCACTGGCACGCTGCGCATAGTACTCGGCCATCATGGCGGTAGGCACATGGTCGGCATCGGCCCGGCAACGGGTCAGCGGTGCCATCAGGATACGGTTTGGCAGGCTGGTTTTGCCTAAGGTAAGCGGAGTAAATAAATCGATCATGGACTGGTCCTTGGTTGCTTGTCTGCTATTACTATGGGGATGAGGTCATTGCGATTAAATTGCATAAAATTCAGTTGAGTGTTCGATTTTTTGATTGTATCCCAGTCAGGCCCGGGCGACACTGAACCAATTTTGCATAGAGCGGGGCTTCCCATGATTGATTTTCGTAGCGATACCGTGACCAAACCGACCGCAGGCATGAAAGCTGCCATGATGGACGCTGAGCTTGGTGATGATGTGTTTCAGGACGATCCAACCACCAATGCGCTGCAAGACTGGGCGGCTTCGCAGCTGGGTTTTGAAGCCGCACTGTTTGCATCAAGCGGCACGCAAACCAATCTACTGGCCATGATGAGCCACTGCCAACGCGGCGATGAAGTCATCCTTGGCCAGGACTGGCACACCTACCGCTGGGAGGGCGGTGGTGCCGCTGTGCTTGGCTCTATTCAACCACAACCCCTGACGGTGCAGGCCGATGGCTCTTTGCTGCTGGCGGATATCGCCGCGGCGATTAAACCGGATGACCCCCATTTTGCCCGCACCCGTCTGGTGGTGGTGGAAAACACCATTGCCGGCAAAGTTCTAAGCCCGGAGTACATGGCCAGTGTCGCACAGCTGGCCAGACAGCATCAGCTGGCCTGCCATATTGATGGCGCCCGGTTGATGAATGCTGCCACTCGCCTGGCGACTGAGCGGGAGCAGGATGTCTGGCAGATGGCGCGCCAGTTGTGTCAGGGCTATGACTCTGTGTCGCTGTGTTTATCCAAAGGCCTGGGAGCACCGGTTGGTTCGTTATTATTAGGCTCTAAGGATGTGATCAAGCGGGCCCGTCGCCTGCGGAAAATGCTGGGGGGCGGTATGCGGCAAACCGGCCTGTTGGCGGCAGCCGGGCACTATGCTTTGCAGCATCAGGTGCTCAGGTTGGGCGATGATCATAAGCATTGTCAGCAACTGGCCGGGGGAATGCAGCAACTGGCAGAACGCTACGCCTGTTGGCAGGGCATGTTACGGCTGCAACCGGTACAAACCAATATCTTGTTCTGCGATATGGCGCCAGCGCTGGCTGGTGCCTTGCTGCCGTATTTAAAACAGCAGGGCATACTGCTAAGCGGCAGCAATTACAGCCATAACGGTACCGAGTGGCATCGCTTGCGCTGGGTATGCCACCTGGATATCCAGGCGGCAGATATTGCCCGCACGCTTGAGTTGCTGGAAAACTTCAGCCGGCTGCAGCCATCCTGAGCGTAACGTAGTTTATTTTGTTTGCTGTTCGCGGGCTATGGCAACCAAGGCTTTAAATAAGCGGCGCTGGCGGCCCAGAAACAGCAAAAATTCCGGGTGCCACTGCACACCCAGTAAGAAGGGGTAGTCTGGATCTTCAATGGCTTGCACCAGTTGATCCAGGTCGCGGGCTACTACTTTTAAACCATCGCCTAATTTGTTGATGGCCTGATTGTGCAGGCTGTTGATTTTACAGCGCTGGCACTTGAGCAGGTCAGCCAGCAGCGAGGGGGGTTCTTCCAGGCAAAGCGTTTTTAGCGGCAACACCGTCCAGCGATGCGAGGTGTTGTAGCGATGTTCTTTTAGCTGCTGGTGCAGGTTACCACCCCGGCACACATTCAGCAGTTGTGCGCCGCGGCAAATGCCCAGCAAGGGTTTGCGTTGCTGCAAAGCTTGTTTGATCACCGCCATTTCCAGTTTATCGCGCTCAGGATCATACTTTGGGTGGACCTCGGGCTCGGCAGCATAGAGGACAGGGTCTACATCATGGCCACCGGTCACCACCACGCCATCGAAGCTGATGGATTGTTCGTGTTGGGATGGCCGCAACTGGAGGGGGACGCCGCCATAACAGTGCACCGCCAGTGCTACCAAAAAGCGAGGGCCGAAGGCGCCGCGCTCTGGCCCTGTAATAGCAATTACTGGCTTAGCCATGTTTGCTCCAGTTGGGTTGGCCAGTCTTGCAGCAATTTTCCCAGTGGTTTGTCCAGCAAGGCCAGGTAGGCCGCTGCGCAGGCTTTCAGCCGGTCCGGGTTAGCCACCAGTTTTTCAATCTGTACCCAGCCATTCCAGGCCCGGTGCAATCCCCAGCCGGGTTGCTGGATTTCAGAGCTCGGCAGGCGGTAGTGAAAGGTAGGACGGGCTTTGACCAGCTCGTCCTTGACCTCGGCTTTGACCCGGTTGTCATCCAGCTCCATAAAAAGTGGCAGACAATCCAGCGCCCGGTTGCGGGTGGGATTGTGGCTTAGATAATCATCGATCAGCCGGGCTAAGTCCGGTTGATAATCCGCTGCCAGTATCAGCTTTTGGTAGGCTTTAGGGTAAGGGTTGATGTAACTGGTTAAACGTCGGGTAATGTCGATCTGTTCTTGCTGCAGCAGCCAGTCATGCAGGCAGACAAAGGCTTGCAAAAAACGCAGTAAGACCTCTGGATCGCTCGAAGGGATTTCCGGGTTTAGTTGCAAGCCAAAGGCATTGCGAAACTCATCGGAAGAGCCTGTAGCACCTTGCTGTTGCAGTTGGCTGATAATGCGCTCTATATCACTCAGGCGCTCGAACGGCAGCGGCGGGCTTACCAGCTCCAGTGGCACCAACTGGCTGGCCACAGATGCCAGCAACTGTTCGGCACTTTGTGACAGGCTACCGGGGTCTCGCTCGGTTTTACCCAGCTCTTTGAGTAAATGAAAATCCAGCTCCACCACCCAGTCACCGGCTGGATCGCCGGTTAAACGCAGATCGTAACGGCCCTTTTGTTCCGTACTAAGTTGTAGCTCTGACGCCAGCAATTCAGCAAGCTGGGTCAGAGTAAGGCCACTGAGTTCAATTTCAACGCCAATTCGTCTTGGGTTGCCCTGGTGGCTGTTGGCAAAAGGCAGCGGTAACAAGCTGGCTTGTTTGGTCATCATGGCTCCTGCTGTTGTGTGC
This sequence comes from Alkalimonas sp., assembly GCF_020831925.1. Lineage (GTDB taxonomy): Bacteria > Pseudomonadota > Gammaproteobacteria > Enterobacterales > Alteromonadaceae > Alkalimonas. The sequence continues at coordinate 12,013 of NZ_JAFIFQ010000016.1, read as the reverse complement.
CGGGTTGTCAGACAAGGCCGGTTCGGTTAGGCTGAGCGCCTATTGGTTACCACCAGCCTAGAGCGAGGCGTTTTCGATGTCAAATCAAGGGCCCATGCAGGCGTTCCCTGAGTTCACGCCAAAATGAATACCGTGTCACCGCTTTGTCCGCTGTGTCAATCCGACCACACCCAGCTGTATCATAGCGAACAGCGCTCTAAGGTATTGCCCCGCGATTACTGGCGCTGCGCCAGCTGCGCTCTGGTGTTTGTGCCGGCAGCTTTTCATTTGGATAGCGTGGCTGAAAAAGCCGTGTACGATCAGCACCAGAACCGGCCGGATGATCCGGGCTACCGCACCTTTTTAAACCGTTTGTGTGAACCGATGCATCAGAAGCTTGCGCCGGGCGCTATTGGTTTGGATTTTGGCTGTGGCCCGGGGCCGACGCTGGCGCTGATGTTTGAAGAAGCCGGCTTTGCCTGCGCCAATTACGATCTTTACTACTGCCATCAGCCCGAGCGTTTAGCACAGCGCTACGACTTTATTTGCAGCAGCGAAGTGGTGGAGCATTTAAGCGCCCCAGGCCAGGTGCTCAGGCAGCTGATTGGTATGCTTACGCCCGGCGGTTGGCTGGGACTGATGACCAAGCGGCTTTCCACCGACGCCGCTTTTGCCAACTGGCATTACACACTCGACCCTACCCATATCAGCTTTTTTGCCGATGATAGCTTCCGCTGGCTGGCCAGCGAATACCAATTGCAATTAGAGCTGCATGGCCCCGATGTTGTCTTGCTGCATAAACCAGTCGCCAGCACCATCACCGGCTAAGGCCTTACCATAGTTCTGGCTGCATGCCGTCAGCCGATGGGGTGTGTTCGCCAGGCCAGGGCTGGAGCACCGGATGCGCCAGCCCCAGGTCCTGCACAAAAGCACGACACAGCTCCGGAGCTGAGGCATTGTCCGGGGTATGAAAAAAGCAATACGGGCTTTTGCCCTCATCCAGCCACTGGCGGATTTTAGCCAGCCAGGGCTGGTAATGCTGACGGTTGATGGCGGCCTCATCGCAGCCGATAAAGCGCACCACGGGTGCATCCGTCAGGCAAATAGCATGCACCGGTAATCTGGGCTTTTTGCGCTGCGCCTCGATAAGCGCCGGATGGCTGGCTGGCACCGCAAACAAGGCCCGGCTGTCAAAGACCACCCGCTCGGTTTGATAATCACGCAGCAGTCGATTTAAACGCACTTCGTGTTCAGCTTTATCAAAAAAGGCCAGGTGCCGCACTTCCACGCAGCAGCGCACATCGGCGACCAGTGCATCCAGCATAGCGGCAATAAACGCCAGTTGCTCTGGTCCGGTCGTGGCTGGTAGTTGCAGGTGCACCTGACCGATGCGGCTATGCAGCGGCTTAAGGGATTGCCACCAGTGTTTCAGTTCTGCCTGAGCATCCGGCCCAGCCTGGTGACTGATGCGCGAAGGTACCTTCAGCACAAAGCGAAACGAGCTTGGGGTTTGCCCGGCCCAGCGCTGCAGGCTTGCTGGCTTGGGATCGGCGTAAAAGGTGGTATTGCCTTCCACGGTGTTAAACAACTGGCTGTATTGCTGCAAAAAATCGGCGGTTTTGCAGTCTGGACTAAACAGACTGTGTTTCCAGCTGGCATTGGCCCACATCGGGCAGCCAAGGTAGAGCATGGCAGCGACCTTTTCAGAAAAAATGCCATCATAGCAGAGCTTGCAGGCAGTGACATTGCTGTTGTTTTCTTTATAATGTCCCCCCATCTAGGCCTGCCGGTTTTCCCCTCCGATGCAGGCTTTCACGACAGTTTTGGAAAGGATTGAATGCATGCGCAGTCATTATTGTGGTTCGTTAACCGCTTTGCAGGTAGATACTGAGGTTACATTGTGTGGTTGGGTCAATCGTCGTCGTGATCTGGGTGGCCTGATCTTCCTGGATCTGCGTGATCGTGAAGGCCTGGTGCAAGTGGTGTGCGATCCGGATGAAAAAGCCCTGTTTGAACTGGCTTATACGCTGCGTAACGAATTTTGCATTCAGGTCAAAGGCAAAGTGCGGGCCCGTCCTGCTTCGCAGGTCAATGCAGATATGGCCACTGGTGAAGTGGAAGTTTATGCCCGTGAGCTGGTGATTTTAAGCAAGGCTGCACCCATTCCGCTGGATTCCAACCAGAACAACAGCGAAGAGCAGCGGTTGAAATACCGCTACCTGGATTTACGTCGCCCGGTGATGACCGAGCGGCTGAAGTTTCGTGCCAAAGTCACCAGCTTTGTCCGCAACTTTATGGACAGCCATGGCTTTTTAGATGTGGAAACCCCCATGCTGACCCGGGCCACCCCGGAAGGCGCGCGTGATTATCTGGTGCCAAGCCGCACCCACAAAGGCAAGTTCTTTGCGCTGCCGCAATCACCGCAGCTGTTTAAGCAGTTGTTGATGATGTCGGGACTGGATCGTTACTACCAAATCGTCAAGTGTTTCCGCGACGAAGATTTGCGGGCCGACCGTCAGCCTGAATTTACCCAGATTGATATCGAAACCTCCTTTATGACGGCCGATCAGGTGATGGCAGTGACCGAGCAGATGATCCGCGAGCTGTTTCAGCAGCAATTGCAGGTGGATCTGGGCGACTTCCCACGCATGACCTACGCCGATGCCATGCGTTTGTATGGCTCGGATAAGCCGGATCTGCGTAACCCGATGCAGTTGGTGGATGTAGCCGATTTACTCAAAGAGGTTGAATTCAAGGTATTCTCCGGCCCGGCCAACGATGCCAAAGGCCGCGTAGTTGCGCTGAAAGTGCCGGGCAAGGCAGAAGCCATTTCCCGCAAAGACATTGATGGTTATACCGAGTTCGTTGGTATTTATGGTGCCAAGGGCCTGGCCTGGATGAAAGTCAAAGCCGTGGGTCAGGGCATCGAAGGCGTGCAGTCGCCGGTGGCCAAATTTTTAAGCGATGCTATTGTCAATGACATTCTGAGCCGCACTGACGCTGCTGCCGGTGATATCCTGTTCTTTGGTGCCGATCGCTACTCAGTGGTTTGTGAAGCCATGGGCGCACTGCGCCTGAAGCTGGGTGAACAGCATGGCTTGACTGAACAAGGTTGGAAGCCGCTGTGGGTGGTCGACTTCCCGATGTTTGAGCAGGGCGACGATGGTCAGCTGATGGCCATTCATCACCCCTTTACCTCGCCGGTCAACCCGGATCCTTCGGCGCTGCAGCAGGCACCGGAGCTGGCGCTTTCCAATGCTTATGATATGGTCCTTAATGGCACCGAGCTGGGTGGCGGTTCGGTCCGTATTCATGACCCGGTGATGCAAGCCACGGTCTTCCGTTTGCTTGGTATCAGCGATGATGAAGCCGCCGAAAAATTCGGTTTCCTGCTGGAAGCCTTAAAGTACGGTACTCCGCCGCATGCTGGTCTGGCTTTTGGCCTGGATCGTCTGGTGATGCTGATGACCGGTGCAAGCTCTATCCGTGATGTGATGGCGTTTCCAAAAACCACCACAGCGGCTTGTCCTCTGACCGATGCACCTGGCCTGGCCAATCCGGCTCAGCTGGCGGAGTTGATGATAGAGCTGAAAAAGGAGTAAGCATGGCAGGTCATAGCAAGTGGGCGAATATCAAGCACCGCAAAGCCAGACAAGATGCCAAAAAAGGCAAAATCTTCACCAAAATCATCCGGGAGCTGACGGTAGCGGCCCGGGTAAGCCCTGAGGTCAGTTCCAACCCGCGTTTGCGTATTGCGGTGGATAAAGCCTTAGCGGAAAACATGACCCGGGATACCATCGATCGCGCCATTAAGCGCGGTGCCGGTGCCACCGAAGGCGAGAATTACGACGAGCTGCTGTACGAAGGCTATGGCATCAACGGGGTGGCGGTGCTGGTTGAAACCATGACCGACAACCGCAACCGCACCGTCAGTGATGTGCGCAATGCCTTTAGCAAAAATGGCGGCAACCTTGGCACGGACGGCTCGGTGGCTTACCTCTTTAGCAAGCAGGGCGTGCTGTCGTATGACAGTGACACCGATGAAGACGCCCTGATGGAAGCGGCTCTTGAGGCGGGTGCCGAGGATGTGCAGCGCCATGACGATGGCTCTTTCGATGTACTGACCACGCCGGATACTTTCTCCGATGTTAAAGATGCGCTGGTAGCGGCTGGTTTTGCCCCGGCCAATGCCGAAGTGACTCAGGTGCCCAGTACCAGAGTCGAGCTGGATCTGGAGCAAGCAAAAAAATTCCTTAAAATGCTGGATACGCTGGAGGATCTGGACGATGTGCAAAGCGTGTTTCACAACGCCGACATCAGCGACGATATCCTGGCGAGTCTGGACTAGACGTGGCCATTATTCTTGGCATTGACCCCGGCAGCCTGTTAACCGGCTATGGGGTGGTGCAACAACAAGGCAGCCGCTTTGAGTACCGCTCAAGCGGCTGCATTCGTCTTCCTAAGGTGGATTTTGCCGAGCGTTTGCAAATTATTTTCCAGGGCGTGACCGAGCTGATACAGCAGCATCAACCAACGGTGTTTGCCATAGAGCAGGTGTTTATGGCGCGCAATGCTGATTCTGCTTTAAAACTGGGGCAGGCTCGTGGTGCCGCTATAGTGGCGGCTACTAATGCTGGCCTGGCCGTGTTCGAATACTCGGCCCGTCAGGTCAAGCAGGCGGTGGTGGGCACCGGTGCTGCCGATAAAGTTCAGGTGCAGCATATGGTCAAAGCCATGCTCAAATTGCCCGGCACACCGCAGGCCGATGCGGCCGATGCATTGGCGGTGGCGCTTTGCCATGGACATACCCAGCAAAGCTTAATCAGCCTGGCTGGACAGGCCCGCAAAACAGTTCGTGGCCGCTTACGATAAGGACAACCCATGATAGGACGATTGCGCGGTATTTTGCTGGAAAAACAGGCACCGGATGTGCTGCTGGAGGTAGCGGGGGTTGGTTACGAAGTGCAGTTGCCACTCACCAGCTTTTACCAGTTGCCGGAGCCTGGCAAGGAGTGCGTGCTCTACACCCACTTTGTGGTGCGCGAAGATGCGCAGCTGCTGTATGGCTTTCATACCGCCAGCGAGCGGGCCTTGTTTCGTCAGCTGATCAAAGCCAATGGCGTGGGGCCAAAATTGGCACTGACCATTTTATCCGGTTTAACGGCCGATGATTTTGTGCGCTGCGTGCAACTGGATGATTTATCCACCCTAGTGAAGCTGCCTGGTATTGGCAAAAAAACCGCCGAGCGGTTGCTGGTAGAAATGCGCGACCGATTAAAAGACTGGGGCATGGCTTCGTCCGACAGTGCCTTTAGCAACTTACAAATCAGCCCGGTCACGTTGAACCTTAGCAGCAGTGAGCAGGCCGAGCAGGATGCACTTGGTGCTCTGGTCAGCCTTGGGTATACTCAGCAACAGGCCAGCAAAGCGGTGCAAAAGGTGAAAACCGACGATATGAGCAGTGAAGCACTGATCAAAGCCGCCCTCAGGAGCATGATGTAAACCATGATTGAAGCCGACCGTTTTATCCAGCCAACCGCCAGTCGTGAAGATGAAGCCATCGATCGGGCGATCCGGCCGCGCTTGCTAGCGGACTATACCGGTCAGCAACATGTCTGTGAGCAGATGGCCATTTTTATTGAAGCGGCGCGGGGCCGCAATGAACCATTGGATCACTTGCTGATTTTTGGCCCGCCTGGCCTTGGTAAAACCACCCTGGCGATGATAGTCGCCAACGAAATGAAGGTGAACATCAAAACCACTTCGGGCCCGGTGCTGGAAAAAGCCGGCGACTTAGCGGCGCTGCTGACCAATCTGGACGAAAACGATGTGCTCTTTATCGATGAAATTCACCGTTTAAGCCCGGTGGTCGAAGAAATCCTCTATCCGGCCATGGAAGATTACCAACTGGATATTATGATCGGGGAGGGCCCGGCAGCCCGCTCGATCAAGCTGGATTTACCACCTTTTACGCTTATCGGTGCTACCACCCGGGCAGGGGCGTTGACGTCACCGCTGCGTGATCGTTTCGGCATCGTGCAGCGGCTGGAGTTTTACAAGGTATCGGAGTTGACACAAATCATCCTGCGCTCTGCCAGTTTTTTAAACTTGGAACTGGATGAGGCTGGTGCGACTGAAATTGCCCGTCGCTCCCGCGGTACGCCGCGCATCGCCAACCGGTTGCTGCGCCGGGTGCGTGATTACGCCCAGGTCAAGTCCAACGGTGAAGTCACGTTGCAAGTAGCGTCCGAGGCCCTGCAAATGGTGGATGTAGATGCCGAAGGTTTTGATTACATGGATCGCAAGTTGCTGCTGGCCATTATTGAGAAATTTATGGGCGGGCCGGTCGGGCTGGATAACCTGGCGGCAGCCATTGGCGAAGAGAAAGACACCATCGAGGATGTGATCGAGCCGTTTTTGATCCAGCAGGGGTTTATTCAGCGTACTCCGCGAGGTCGCATCGCAGCACCGCGCGCTTATCAGCATTTTGGTTTTGATCTGCCCGAAAGCTAGGGCTTGTTATAAGCAAAAAAAAGCCCGCTCAATAGAGCGGGCGAATGCAACAAGTTGAAGGAAGTGCTTCAATAAAATCCAGGGAACATCTACGAGCAATAAAGTGAACTGGGAAAATTCAGCCTCTACCACTCTGTGAACTGGTCTAAAACAGCGAACAAGCCGCTGTAGTTTGCGCTAGCTCAGAACACAGGGCGTATTCTAGGGAGTTAGAGTAAAGACTTCAAACGAGAAAAATTGCTTGTTTCGGATAAAAATTTCTAATGCAACATTCATTTGGCGTTCATCCAGCTGCTGTATAACAATCCTTAGCATGCCATACATGCAGCTGTATTCTGGCGAAGCATGCTTTGCAGTGTGCACAGCATGGTAAGAATATAATTCATGCAAGTTTACTAAAGCCTGGAAATTGCACCTGTGGAAGCTGGTCGCATTTTCAGGTTTTTTGAACGCATAGCAGGAACTTGTTTTTTACTGCAAAGTCAGTGAAATGGCGGTATAAAAGTATTTTACAACATTTGTCTGGCACCGGTTGAGTTCGCGAAATGGCTGCCCTATGATAGGCACTGCGCGAGTACACCATTAAATAGCCACTATCAATCCCAGATTTGAATTCTCAGAGGTAATGTCCAGTGTCCGGTGAAATTTCAGTTATAGGCTTGCTGTTCGAAGCAGGAATTATTGTGCAGGCTGTAATGTTAACCTTGGTGGGTATGTCTATCGTGTCCTGGGCGATGATTTTTCAGCGCAGAAAAGTGTTGAAGCTGGCCAGTGCAGAGGCGAAACGCTTCGAAGATAAGTTCTGGTCTGGTATCGACTTATCGAAACTCTATACCGAAGTCAGCGCCCGCGGTCAGGTGACCGGGTTAGAAGCTTTATTTAAGTCTGGTTTTAAAGAGTTTGTTCGCTTGCACAAAAACAACCGTCAGGCTGGTGCTGTGATGGAAGGCACCCAGCGTGCGATGCGGGTTGGTTTGTCGCGTGAAGTGGAGCGACTGGAAACACATTTACCTTTTCTTGCCACTGTTGGATCCATCAGTCCATACATCGGTTTGTTTGGGACCGTATGGGGCATTATGAACTCCTTTATTGCGTTAGGCTCGGTGCAGCAAGCGACCCTCAACATGGTGGCACCTGGTATCGCTGAAGCCTTGATTGCAACGGCCATGGGCTTATTCGCCGCTATTCCGGCAGTAGTCGCCTACAATAAGTTTTCGCATCAAGTTGAACTGCTGGAAAGCAGCTACTTCAACTTTGTTGAAGAGTTCTCCAATATTTTGCACCGCCAGGCGGGGAATACCACCGGAGAGGCGGCCTGATGTACATCCGTAAAAAGCGTCGCATGATGGCTGAAATCAATGTGGTTCCCTACATTGATGTGATGCTGGTGCTCTTGATTATTTTTATGGTCACCACTCCAATGCTGACGCAAGGGGTGAAAGTCGAGTTGCCTAAGTCATCAGCGGAGCCGCTGGAGCAAATGACCGATGGCAAGACGCCCTTGGTGGCTACCGTGGATTCGGCAGGTTTGTATTACTTTGAGAAAGATGCTGAAACCCATGGCCCTTATACCTCGGCTGAGCTGGTGGTGGAAGTGGCCAGTTGGCTGTCAATTGAGCCAGGCACTCAGGTCATTGTGAAAGGCGATCATACCGTCAGTTATGATGCGGTGATTCGTTTAATCAATGTGCTGAAAAACGCGGGAGCACCATCGGTTGGTCTGATGACTGATCCGGGGGAGGGCAACTAGATGATGCAGCCGGAGTTTAAAACAGCTTTAAAGAAGTCGCTGTTGCTCCATGTCGGCTTTGTGCTTATTCTGGTAGCCAGCAATTTTGCGCCAAGCCCAAGTTTGCAGCCGACACCAGTAACGGCGACTGCATCCGCTGCGCCATCGGCACCGATTGAAGCGGTGGCCATCGATCAGCAGCAGTACGAGCAACGGGTACAGCAACTGCGCGAGCAACGGGAACAAGCGCAGCGCGCAGAGCAACAACGGATTGCCGAGTTAGAACGTCGCGCCCGTGCTGCTGAACAAGCCCGGGCTGAGGAAGAGCAACGTATCCGCCGGCTGGAACAGCAACGCCAACAGCAGGACGCTGCTGCGCGTCAGGCAACTGCGGCAGCTGCTGAAGCACGTCGGCAGCAGCAGCAAGAAACTGAGCGGGCACGTCAGGCTGAGCAGCAGCGGCAGCAGGCCGAGGCCGAAGCCAGAGCAGCCGCTGAGCGCCGCAGGCAGGAGCAGGAGGCCGCCCAGCGGGCAGAGGCTGAGCGCCAGCAACGCGAGCGCGAGGCCCAGCTGCGAGCACAACAAGAACGTGAGCTGCAAGAGCGGTTAGAGCGTGAATCTCAAGCCAGGCAAGTTGCACGGCAGCGCCAGACGGTGACCGAAGTGGAACGCTTCACCGCCATGATCCGCGATCGCATTCAGCAAAACTTGCGGGTCGATGAGCGGATGCGTGGCAGACAGTGTCGCATCAATATCCGCTTGGCCAGTAATGGCTTTGTCACCAATGTCAGTGTGGTAAATGGTGATCAGGTGGTGTGTGATGCCGCCATGCGGGCAGTCGAACGAGCAGGTACCTTACCGGTGTCGCAAGATCCGGATGTGTTTGAGCAACTGCGCAATATTAACTTAACGGTGATCCCAGAATTTTAATTATGAGAACCTTTATCCGATACAGTTTCATCCTTATCTTGCTGCTTAGCCTGAATGTGCAGGCTCGCAGTGCCTTGGAAATTGTCATTACGGAAGGCATTGATTCTGCACGGCCTATTGCTGTGGTGCCGTTTCGTTTTGAGGGCGTAAACCGCCCAACAGAAACCATCACCGAGGTGATTGCGGCTGATTTGATGCGCAGCGGTCAGTTTAATCCAATCCCTACGGTACGCATGCCACAACAGCCACATCGCGCCAGTGATGTGGATTATGCGGCCTGGGCCAAAGAAGGGGTGGAACACCTGGTGATTGGTACCATCCGTGAGGCCGGTCCGGATCGCTACACGGTGTCGTTTGAATTAATTGATGTGGTGAGAGGCAATGCAGGTTTAAGCCGGCAAATGCTAAACCAAGGCCAGCTGGTAAGAAGTCAGGAGCATGTGCTGGAAGCGCGGGAAACCACCATTACCGGAAATCAGGTACGGCAGTTTGGCCATCGCATCAGCGACATTGTGTATGAGCGTTTAACCGGTACCCGCGGCGCATTTCTAACCAAGATTGCTTATGTACTGGTGCAGCGTGATGCCGAGTTCCCATTTCAACTGGCGGTTGCCGATTACGATGGTGCCAATCAGCAAATATTGTTGCGCTCACGCGAGCCCTTGATGTCGCCTAGCTGGTCACCGGATGGTACCAAGCTGGCCTATGTCACCTTTGAGCAGCGGCAGGCACAAATTGTTATTCAGGACATCTACACCGGCCGCCGCAGTGTGCTGAGCAGTACGCCAGGTATTAATGGCGCGCCGACCTGGAGCCCGGATGGCCGTAAAATGGCGATGGTGCTATCGAAAGATGGCAACCCGGAAATCTATGTGATGGATATTGCCAGCAGAGAGTTAACCCGTATTACCAACCATCGTGCGATCGATACCGAGCCTGCTTGGTCGCCAGATGGCAAAGAACTTATCTTCAGCTCGGAGCGAGGTGGAAATCCGCAACTATATAGCGTAAATTTACAAACTGGAACTACAAGGCGATTGACTTTCGAAGGTGAGATGAACCTGTCCGGCACTTTTACCCCGGATGGCCAGTCCATTGTGATGGTGAATCGTACCCGAGGACGTTACCAGATAGCCCGGATGGATCGACAGACCCGTTTTATGCAGGTTCTGACTACCACCAGCCTGGATGAATCCCCAAGCATTGCCCCGAATGGGTCTATGGTGATTTATAGCACCATGCACGGATCTAAACAGGTGTTGGCATTGGTATCTATGGATGGTCGTTTTAAAGCCCGGTTACCAGCTGCTGAAGGTGAAGTGAAATCACCAGCCTGGTCGCCATTTTTATAACAATGAAATTCAATCATTCAATCTACTAAGGATATGTTGCTATGAACGTACATCACGCGTTAAAGGGGATTTTGATCGCTTTGCCAATCCTGACACTGGCTGCCTGTAGTTCTACCTCGCAAACCAGCGTTTCAGATGCTGAGGCCGAAGCTGCACGCCGTGCTCAGATGGAGCGCGATGCTGCTGTGCAAGTGGAGCGTGCTGATCAGGCGGTAACACCAGCCGAGCGTGTGCGTCAGCAGATGGAAGCACTGCGTCAGGAAAATGTCATTTACTTTGACTTTGACCGTTCAACCATTCGCCAGGAGTTTGTAGAAAGCCTGCGTGCACATGGTGAGTTCTTGCGTACCAACCCATCGGTTCGTGTGACCATTGAAGGACACACCGATGAGCGTGGCACGCCAGAGTACAACATTGCACTGGGTGAGCGTCGCGCACAAGCTGTGGTACAGTATCTGCAAAACCTGGGTGTACCAGCCAATCAGATGCGTACTGTGAGTTACGGTGAAGAGCGTCCGGTTGATATGTCACGTACCGAAGCAGGCTTTGCGAAAAACCGTCGCGCTGTATTGGTGTATTAATTCCTGCTAAGAGAAGCGTTGTGCAATGAAAAAATCCTTGATAGTGCTGGTTAGCCTGTTATCTGCAGCTGCCGTCGCCAACCCCGCTCCGGTGTCTGATATTAGCCGTAGCAGAGGTGCTGTATCTACAGCTGCTGCTGGAAGTATTGAGCAGCGACTGGAAGCCTTGGAACGGGTGGTAGAAGCCCGTGCCAATGCTCAAATTCGGATGCAGCAGCAACTGGAACAGTTGCTGGATGAAGTGTCTGAGCTGCGAGGTCAAACAGAGCTGCACAGCCATCAACTGGAAGAAATTGTGCAACGCCAGCGTGATATCTATCAAGAGATAGAGCGTCGAATGGCAGCGGGACCTGCACCTGTGGCAACACAGGTGCAGACCAGCATTGAGCCAGCAACAACCCCGTTTTCTTCCGATGTGTCTGAGAATGATGCCTACGATCGTGCTGTCCAGATGGTGCTGCGTGATCGGCGTTACGATGCAGCTATCGCCGAGTTTGAGCGTTTTTTACAGCAATACCCCAACTCCGTCTATGCCGCCAATGCCAATTATTGGCTGGGTGAGCTGGTACTGCGTGATAACGAGTTGTCTAAAGCCAAAACCTACTTTCAGCGGGTAGTACAAAACTTTGCCGACTCCAGCAAGGTGCCTGATGCGTTGTTTAAATTGGGCCAAATTGCTGAGCGAGAGAATAATGTAAATGCCGCCAAAGGTTTTTACCGCCAGGTTGTACAGCAACATCCAAATGCTCCAGCGGTCCGTTTGGCACAAGGTCGGTTGGATAGCCTGAATTAAGAAAAAAGTTGCTGTGCTGTTGTCATTTTCAGCAAGTTGCTTTCAATTTAAGCGTTTGGCAGCAGCAATAGGCATTTTTTCGTTTTTTTGGTTGCACTGACGCCTGAAATCAGTAAGATATGCGTCCGCGGCGAGG
>NZ_JAFIFQ010000080.1 GCF_020831925.1 Alkalimonas sp. | reverse complement strand
TGCTGACAAACTCCTGTTTCAAGCCAAAAATGATGGTAGAGCGCGTATTTATTACAACGAAAACTCAATCTGACTAGCAGTGCTGAATGTGCCAATTAAGCCAAGACTATTTGCCATCCGGCACGTTATCTTTGCGGCAAAGCGTCAGCTACTCATAAAGCCTGCTAACTAGTAAGGCGCCATTGGGTGTGTTAAGCCCGAACCAATGACACCTCCCCTTTAAAATAGATAGACCGCACCGGCGTTTGCTAATGATGTGTCGGTTTTATCGCCATTCAAGCCTGTTGCGGCGCTTCGCTCGCCTATGGCACCAACTGCCAAAAGGCTGCCATCTCCAGCTATGGCGACAGCCCCCCCAAATCGCTGAGAACCTGCGGCGTTGGATGCTTTGATATAAGCTTGCTGACTCCAGCTGGTATCATGCCGTTTGAACAGGTAGACAGCGCCAACATTCGAAGCAGAAGCATTAGATTGATCACCGTTTATGCCCGTCTCCAGGTTGCCTTCCTGTGCTGCGCCAACCGCCAGTGTATTTCCATCATCGGTTAAAGTAATGCTGCTGCCAAACTGGATAAAAAAGGTACTGTTGGATGCTTTAATATAGGCTTGCTGACTCCAGGCATCGTTGTCAAAGCCAAAAGCATAAACAGCCCCAGAGCTTGGACTGAAACCACTGTTTTGGTCCCCGTCGATGCCCGATGCTGCATTGTTTTCCTGCGGTGACGCTACAGCCAGCGTATTGCCATCGCCGGATAGTGCAACATCAAAGCCAAAGAGAGCATCCTGGCGGGTATTGGATGCCTTGATGTAAGCCTGCTGGCTCCAGGCATCCGCTGAGTATCGAAAAACATAAACAGCTCCGCTTTGTGGTAATGAAGTATCCGATTGATCACCATCCACGCCTGTTGCATTGCTGGATTCACCAGAAGAACCAACGGCTAGTGTATTTCCATCGGAGGATAGGGCAACACTGCTACCAAACCTGAAGTTCTCCGCAGTATTGGACGCTTTTACATACGCTTGCTGGCTCCAGTTGCTGCCGGTGTCACGACGATACAAATACACGGCGCCACTTGCCTGGGCGGATGTATCGGATTGGTCGCCGTTAATACCCGTCGCATTGCTGGCTTCCCCGCTCGCACCCACCACCAGGGTGTTGCCATCTGCGCTGAGCGCAACCGAGCTTCCGAACGAAGCGGATGCAGCTGTGTTGGATGCCTTAATGTAAGCTTGTTGGCTCCATAAGTTGCTGCTTCGGACAAACACATACACAGCGCCACTGTTCAGGGCAGATGTATCGCTTTGATCGCCATTAATGCCGGTCGCGCTACTTGCCTCCCGACTTGAGGATGCGACCAGTGTGTTGCCGTCGGCCGATAAAGCCATGGTTGAGCCGAACTGGTATTGCTCTTGGCTATTGGACGCTTTGATATAAGCTTGTTGTTGCCAGCTGTTATGGCTGCCATCGCGGGTAAACACATAGACGGCACCACTATTAAAAGCGGATGTATCGGTTTGGTCGCCATTGATCCCGGTGGCATTACTGCTTTCAGCTGAAGCCGCAATGGCCATGGTGCGCCCATCTGCCGATAGCACAATGCCAGAGCCAAAACGTTGTTGCGATAAGGTATTGGAGGATTTGACGTAGCCGGTGGCCTCCGCCAGCGACGTAGTCACAAAGGTAGGGGCGGAGTCGCTGCAACCACTGCTGTTGCAGGCGGATAGGATGTAACTGGCGTTGATGCGCTCGGGCAGAAACACGTCCAGAGCAAAGTCGGTGGTACTGGCATCCATAACAGCAATTTCACTGTAACCTGAATGGCCATCCGGGTTTTCCAGCAACCGATACTCGGTAGCATTGGATACGCCTAGCCAGCTAAAAGCAAAACGCTTGGTTTGCTGTGTCGACAAGGAAACTTCAGGCGCAGCTGGCACCAGCAGACTAAAGTTGGCGATCACAGTACAATCTTGGGAGATTGCTGTTATGGTAAAGGTCGTATCATTTAAACTGCCGCCGCAGGTCCCCTCCACCGAACTAATGCCATAGCCTGGGTTCGGCGACAAGGTAAAGCTGAATGTCTCCCCCTCCGGTACCGACTGGATTGTATCAGGGCTGATACTGCCATTCTCTGTGGCTATGGGCAGTACAGAAAATAGTGGCGGTGGAGGCACGGGGATAAAGTTAGCAACCACAGAGCAATCTGCCGTTATGCCAACGGTGGTATAGGTGGTGCCATCAAAAGCGCCAAAGCCACCACAGGTCTGTGTAATACTTTGTAAAACAAAGCCAGGCTCGGGTGTTATTTCAAAAGTCGCGCTTTCCCCTTCGGCGACCATTTGAGTGATGCTTGGTGTTATGTTCCCATTACCAATCCTCGATGGGATAACGCTGAATACTGGCGAGGGCTCTGTGGTTAAGCGGAAACTGACGACAACAGAGCAATCGGAAGTGATGGCATTGGTTGTGAATGTCGTGCCTGCTAAACTTCCACTGCAGTTACCATCAATGCTGGCGATGCTGTAATCTGGGTCTGGAGTAATTTCAAAATCAATCGACTCCCCGGCAAGAATTGTTTGGTTGGTGCTTGGCGAAATACTGCCATTATCCAGTGCCAGAGGAATGATGGTGAAGCTGGCATCGCTGGCTTCGGGCGTAAAGCTCACCACCACAGAGCAGTCTGAGCTTACCGGGTTTGTAGTATAGGTTGTACCAGACAAAGTGCCGCCGCATGTACCGGCAACCGCGCCGATTATATAGCCTGGGTTGGGGGAAATTGTGAAGGTGGTGGTTTGTCCTGCCTCGATATGAAGTTTAGCACTCGGAGAAATACTGCCGTTTTCTAAGGCGACCGGGATAACACTGTAGGTAAAGGGTTCTGAATTTTCTATGGGGAGAAATGAAGCCACAACGGAGCAATCGGCTGTAATTGCATCGGTCGTGAACAGGTTTTCATCCAGAATACCACCGCAGGTGCCACTAACACTGTCTACCAGAAAGCCTGGCGCTGGCATTAGGGTATAATTCACACGCTCGCCCTGGGGTACTAGTTGAATGCCATCAGGAGTCATACTGCCACTGCCAATGCTACTGGCAATGACGCTGAAGCTGAGTTCGCCGTATTTTGGGGTAAAAATAGCGATAATGGAGCAACTAGTGGTAATTTCCCCAGTGGTGAATACATCATTGGTTAGAGTACCCTCACAGGTTCCTGCAATGTCACTAACCTCAAACCCACTGGCCGGAGTGATGGTAAAGCTCGCTTTTTTCCCCTCGGGAATTCTCTGAGGGGTGGCTGGCACGATAGTTCCAGCGCCAACCGTGGATGGAATAACGGTCAGTGCATCTTCCTCTGCATCACTATCCGGGCGGAAAATAGCCACCAGTGCACAATCTTCCTGAATAGCATCGATAGTGAAGGTATCATCAGCGAGGGTGCCATCGCATGTCCCTGCAACACCATCGAACAGATGGCCATCCGAGGCGGAGACCCTAAATTGAATGCTTTCGCCTTCAGCAATGCGCTGAGTGGTGGCGGGGTAAATAGTCCCACTTCCAACGACAGAGGGTATAACGCTGTTGAAAGTCAACTGTGCTTCGATCGTTGGAGTAAAGGATGCAAAAACGGTGCAATTATAGGTGATAAAGCTGGTAGTAAATACATTGCCATCCAAGGTGCCGGGGCAGGTTCCGCCGATGCTGGCAATGCTATAACCATCATCCGGTGTTACGGTAAATGTTGTGCGAGCCCCCCAATGCACACTCTGAGTGTTTGAAGGGCTAATGCTGCCATTTCCGCTGGTTGTTGGTATGACACTAAATTGGGCTGTAGAAGAGTCCCAGTCACTGCAACCGCTAATAAATACAACCGCAACCAACGCAGGAATAAAATTGAAGAACCGACTACTGGGTGAGTGAAAGCACATAGTCTGGTACCACTAATTTAGAGTTTGATTTTAAGGCTAGCAGTTAATTTGTTAACATCAAATCGAAAGCGCGAATTTGTAAATGAAAAAAATTAAATCAACTACCGAATCGCTTATATCCTGACTTGTCCGATAATTCACACCTGAATGCGATGCTTTTGTTATGTTGTGATTTATGCGTGAAAATTTCAAGTTAGCAGCATACAGTGGCAACTTTCAGCATGCATGATCGGCTTACCCCCGATAGCTGGCCCGTTTTACCCGATCCCAGACCGCCAGCCATGCTTCATCCCGTGGGGGCGACTCCAGCAGAATCAGCTCGGCACCGGCATGGTCTGCATCGGCCAGGGCGCGGTACAGCTTACGGCCATAGGATGGGGCATCGGCAGGCATCTGTTGCTGCCAAATGGGCTGGAGTGTTTTGGGCACCGGGCCAAGATGCAGTATGGCCAGCTTCTGGGCTAGGGTTGCCTGCGCAGGCAGGGCATCGGCAAACGAAGCATAAAGCAGCGGGGTATTGGGCTGGTAATGTGCTTTGACGTTGCCAGCCACTTTGATGTTGTGCTCGTGCGGTTGTTGCACCGACCGGCCCAACACCTCGGCAAGCTGCTTGGCACTGATAGGGCCCGCCCGTACAATGGTCAGTGGCTCGCTGGTGGCATCGACAATGGTGGACTCCAGGCCATAGCTGCAATCACCGCCATCCAGCACTGCATCAATACGGCCATCCAAGGTGTGCAACACCTGGGCTGCGCTGGTGGGGCTCAGTTTTTTGTAGCGATTGGCCGATGGCGCAGCCACCGCCAGCTGGTGCTGCGTCAGCAGCTGATGTAGCACCGGATGGGCCGGTACCCGAATGCCAATGGTCGGGAGGCCACCAGTGACCACTGGGCTGACAGCCGGCGATTTTTTTAGCAGTAAGGTTAAAGGCCCTGGCCAAAATGCCTTCGCCAGTTGCCAGGCGCTGTCCGGGATGTCTTCGGCCCAATCGGTAAGTGCTGCCGCCGATGGCAGGTGCACAATCAGCGGATGATCAGACGGCCGGCCTTTGGCTGCAAAAATACCTTGCACAGCTGCAGGATTGCGGGCATCGGCGGCAAGGCCGTAGACGGTTTCGGTGGGGACCGCTACCAAACGGCCGTCCAGCAGCAGTTGGGCCGCCAGGGCCAGTTCATCTGGTTTGGTGGGGTCCAGCTGCAAGGTTGTCACAAGCCGATGTCTCCGTCGTAAAGCGATTAGGGGTTGCAGCGGGGGCAGTGCTTAGCATCGGCCCATGCTGATGCAACCGGCTGCTGCTCCTGGTGACCACAGCGGCTGCACCGCTTTATTGTACTGCTGATTTGTGACGTTAAAAAGCCACAATCGCCGCATGGCAAACCACGTACGCAATCTTTAACCCAAAAATCCGACGCGCCGCAGTGCGGACAAGATGCGGCTAGACGTTGCGCCAGCTGAGCAGCTGCTTGTTGGATCACCGCCTGACGTGGTGGACAGAAATGGGCACGCAGGTCGGGTTGCAGCGAGATTTTCTGCCGTAAGCTCAGGTTGGGCCCCAGCAGCCCGGCGCTCTCAAGCGCGCTCAGCACGGCATGCTCACCCTGCAGCCCTTTGTGCCAACCGTCAGGGCCAGGCAGCATCCAACCCTGCTGAGGTTCGTGCTTAGCCAGATGTTGCCGAACGTGCTCCCAGTCCTGGGTTTCAACCGAGGTCAGTGCTACGGCCATGCCCACTCGGGCGATGATTTCTTGCCCGGTTGTTTGATCGTACAACAACAGCAATTCTTCGTTCCAGGGCAGGATGCCTGGAAAAGGGCCGCCGCCAAAACTGCCTTCGCTGCCAATGCCCCATGAGCAACCGGTAAGCTGGCAGGCCAGTTTAGCTTTGGTGCGCGCACAATCCAGCGGGCTGAGTGTCCGCGCTATCTCGCCGGAAAACGTGCCCAGCTGATCGGTATCATAGGCATCGGTCGCAGTGAGGGTAAGCCCCAGCGCTGCCAGTTCCGGGGCAATCGGCGCCGCTTTATGATGCCGTGTTAATAAAGCGCCAGGCTCCGCGAACGGAGCCCGGGTCACCTTGCGAGGTGATGCATTCATTGCAGGCCTTAGCGTTTACTGGCCTTGCCCGAGGGCAAAACCACGCTCGCCGTCAAAACTGCACAAATTTTCTGTTTTAATGATATCAAAACCAGCCTCGTTTAACCGTTGCAGCAACTGTATCACAGCCCCAAATCGGATACTGCTGTGCTCGTCTCTGGCCACAAAACGGCAGCGCCAGTGATCGGTACAGAAGGTTTCCGGGAACCCCTGCGGCCACACTTTCACGCCTCGGTTGGTGATCATTTGCAGCTGTAAGAACTCGGTCGATAACTTACACAGCTGTTCGGCCAGACGATCAGGGGATATCGGTTTGTGGTGCAAAAACACATCGACCCCAATCAATAATTTACGGGCTTTGGGGCGGGCTGTAGCCTGAGCGACAGGCGCTGGGACTGACTCTGCCGCATTTTGATACCGTACCTTAGCAAAGTGCTGCGGTTCTTGCCCAAGGCGGGCAATAACGGCTTGAGTAAAAGCTTCGATGCTGACGGCCTGGCCGTTATTTCCCGCGATATCGGCTGTGTGTACACCATCTTCAATGGTGCGCAACCAGGCATTGTGAATCCGCTCGGCCACATCAGCCTGGCGAATATGCACCAGCATCATCACGGCGCCCAGTAACAAGCCACTCGGGTTGGCGATGCCCTGACCTGCGATATCGGGTGCGCTGCCATGAATGGCCTCGAACATAGCCACATGATCGCCGATGTTGGCGCTGCCTGCCAAACCAATACTGCCCGACACTTCAGCTGCGATATCGCTGATGATATCGCCGTACAGGTTGGTGGTGACCACCACATCAAACTGCTCCGGCCGGGTTGCCAGCCGGGCACTGCCGATATCAATAATGTAGCGATCTTGCATAATTTCAGGGTATTCCGCGCCGATTTCCTGAAAAACCTGGTAAAACAGGCCGTCGGTCATTTTCATGATGTTGTCTTTGACCATGCAGGTGACTTTTTTACGGCCATGGCTGCGGGCATACTCGAAAGCATAGCGGATGATGCGTTCACAGCCCGGGCGGCTAATCAGCTTCAGGCACTGATACACCTCGTCGGTTTGGCGGTGTTCAATACCGGCGTACAAGTCTTCTTCATTCTCCCGCACGATCACCACATTCATGCTGGGGCTTTGGGTGGCGACAAAAGGCGCATAGCTGATGCAAGGCCGCACATTGGCATAGAGCCCAAGGGTTTTGCGAATGGTCACATTCAGACTTTTGTAGCCGGCACCCGATGGCGTGGTGACAGGCCCTTTTAAGAAAACTTTGGTGCGGCGCAAACTGTCCCACGCATCCGGAAGAATGCCCGCGCTGTGACCGGCTAAATAGACCTGCTCCCCGATGTCGATAAACTCCGGCGCAATGCGCGCACCGGCCGCCTCCAGAATACGCAGGGTAGCACGGGTGATTTCCGGGCCTATGCCATCGCCTAAGGCTACGGTAATAGCCACGTCTTGTTTTGGCAAAGCGGCCAGCCGGGTTTTGGGGGTACTTACGACAGAATGATCATCACGCATGGTTTTGCTCCTGTAGATGGGATAGCTGCACTGTACGCAAACACACCTATAAATAAAAATACTTAGTTTTAATTGAACCCATAGCTCAAAAGCTATAGATTTGTGATGTATTATCATCAGCCGGAGCCGGACATGCCTGCAACTACCCTGGCACGTTTTCAGCGCATCACCCCGCAACAGTTGCGTGCTTTTGAAGCCAGTGCCCGTTTGCTGTCTGTAACACGCGCCGCTCAGGAGTTGTGTGTCAGTCAGCCGACCGTTTCGGTACAGCTGCGCGAGTTGGCCAGCACGCTCGGCGAGCCATTGTTTCAGCAATGCGGGCGCAGCATTCAGCTGACACAGGCAGGAGAGGCCCTCTTTGTGACCGTGCGGGAGTTGGCCGGTTGCTGGCAGCGACTGGAGTCCCGCTTGGCAGAGATCCATGGGCTGGTCCGTGGCCGCCTTAAATTGGCAGCTGTAACAACAGCCGAATACTTTGTGCCTGATTTGTTGGGGAGTTTTGCGGCGGCTCATCCGGGCGTAGATATTGAGCTTGCGATTGAAAACCGCGATCGCGTGGTAGGGCGACTGTCGCAGGGGCAGGATGAATTGGTGGTGATGATGATGCCGCCTGATAACCTGCCGCTGGAGCAACTGGAGTTTCAGACCAACCCGCTGGTGGTGATCGCGCCCTCGTCGCATCCGAAGGCGCATCAGCCGATCACGCTGAAAGATTTAGCGGAAGAACGATGGTTGATGCGCGAACCTGGCAGCGGTACCCGAATGGCGACTGAACAGCATTTCCACCAGCAGGGGTTTGTGCCTTCCGTGGCCATGAGCCTTGGCAGCAACGAAGCCATTAAGCATGCCGTGGCGGCAGGTCTTGGCATTGCTGTGTTGTCCAGGCTGGCTATTTGCCCGCCGTTGTGGCCGGTCGTGGCAGCATCCGCCGCGGAGCCGGGGTCGGCAGAACCCCTGACGATGCTGCAGGTTGAGGGCTTTCCGCTAAACCGGCACTGGTACGTGGTATGGCGCAGTGATCTGCCGTTATCGGCTGCCGCCAGGCACTTTTTGCACTATCTGCAATCGGGAAGTTAGTCACAGCCTCAAGGGTGTCAGCAATGGCCATGTGGGCGGCTTGTTTAGCAGCCGCTGTACTAAAACCGCCAGGCCAACAAGTGGCTGCTTTTCTGGCCTTGCTGCATCTTGATGGATGTCACCTCTGCGGCACCTGCTTTGCGCGCCGCAGCAACCAGAGGGGGCAGATGGCGCTGCTGCGAGACCAGGCTGCTAAACCAGCCGACCTGGCTGGAAAAATCGACGCTTTCTGCCATCAATCGTTGGATAAACGCCAGCTCCCCGCCAGGACACCACAACTCGTGCTGTTGGCCGGCAAAATTACGCTGCTGTGGGCTTTTTGCCAGCTTTAAATTGCTGCGTTTACGCTGATTGGCCGCGGCCGCTTCGGCGGCCGAGCCATAAAAGGGCGGGTTGCAGACACTGACCGCAAAAGCATCGCCTGGCTGTATCACACCGTGCAGGATGTGCTGGCTATCCGCTTGTTTGCGCAGACTGATCTGGCCGCTCAGGGTGGGGTTGCTATCAATAATCAGCTGAGCCGCTTTTAATGCCACGGCATCGATATCGCTGCCCACACAGCGCCAGCCATAGCTTCGACTGGCAATGATGGGATAAATCAGATTGGCACCACAGCCAATATCCAGCAGCCGCACCTGTGTACCGGTCGGTACCTCGCCAGGCCCTGCCAACAGATCCGCCACAGAGTGAATGTAATCGGCACGCCCCGGAATAGGTGGGCACAAGTAACCGGCTGGCAACTGCCAGTAAGCCACCTGGTAATAGTGCTTGAGCAAGGCTGCATTTAAC
>NZ_JAFIFQ010000015.1 GCF_020831925.1 Alkalimonas sp. | reverse complement strand
CGGTCTGATCCACCAGGTACTTGCTGTAACCGGCAAAATTCTCATCGCCGCCATCCCCTGCCAGCGCTACCGTAACTTTTTTGCGCGCCAGTTCGGCGACAAAATAAGTCGGCACAAAAGACGGATCGGCAAAGGGTTCGTCAAAGTAGCGGCTAATGCGCAGGAAGCTGTCGGTGACATTGGCACGCACGGTAAATTCATGGTGATCGGTGCCAAACTGCTGGGCGATCTGTTTGGCGTACTGCACTTCATCAAACTTTTTCGAGTCAAAGCCAATGGCGCAGGTGGTCACCGGTTGCGTACTCTGCTTCGCCATGCTGGCCACAACGGCACTTGAGTCCACGCCGCCGCTTAAAAAAGCCCCCAGCGGCACGTCACTGACCATGCGGATTTTCACCGCATCATCTAAAAGCTCGCGCAGCTGATGCGACAACTCCTCTTCCGAGGCAGCACTGGCGCTGGCAAAGCTCAGATCCCAATAACAGTGCTCGGTAAACTGTCCCTGGTGCCACTCTGCATAATAGCCAGGCTTGAGTTTGCGGGCGTGTTTGAAAATACTTTTTGGGTCCGGCACATACTGGTAGAAAAAATAGTCTTGCAGCGCTTGCGGGTTCAACTCCCGCTTAAAAAAAGGCAGCGGCATCAGCGCTTTTAATTCCGAGCCAAAGGCAAAGTAATCACCGTCCTGATACAGGTATAAAGGCTTTTTGCCCAAACGATCGCGAGCCAAAAACAGTTTTTGCTGCTGCCTGTCCCAAATCGCGATGGCAAACATGCCATTGAGCTGCTGCAAACAGGCCGGGCCATGCAGCATATAGAGCCGCAGCAGCACTTCACTGTCGGTATGACTGACAAAGTGCTCACCTTGCGCTTTCAGCTCTGCTCTTAATGGCTGGAAATTATAAATTTCGCCATTAAACACCATCACATAACGGCCACAAGCTGAATGCATCGGCTGGCTACCGGCAGTGGATAAATCCAGAATACTAAGCCGTCGGTGCACCAGGGCTATGCGCTGATCGAACCAAAGCCCACCACCATCCGGGCCCCGATGCAAAATCGCCTGCCCCATTTGCGCCAGCAGTTGCTCGGTTGTTGCCTCTGGCTCGCCAAAGCGGAAAAAACCAGCTAATCCACACATCCTTGTTACTCCCTGCGGCCTGGATTGGCCAACTGCTGCTGTGATTGCAACTGCTTTCTAAGCGATGCCTTGGTGACAGGGCCCTTTTGTGTGCGCCTGCCAAGCGGCTCTTCAGCCAGACCAGGCGGTTCGTTCTCTTCTGGCTGCTCGCGCCGGCCCAGTGCATTGGCTGCAGCTGCTGCCGCTGTTTTCGCTTTATGCTGCAAGTAATAGACATTGCTGGAAGACGCCAAAAATAAAATCATCCAGAACAAAATCTCGGCCCGGGCCCGGTCAATAAAGGTAGCTGCCGCTAAAAAGCCAATTAAGCCGCATTCAAGTGCTAAAATTTTGTGGTAAATCTCCGGTCGCCCCTGCTTGATCATGTATTTCTTGGTTTTGTGGCTGATACGAAATACCGACAACAGCATGCCAACAAAGACAAACAAACCCAGCCAGCCAAAATCACCCAGCACCTGAAACCAGGTGGAGTGCGGTACCCGCCGCTCTATGGTGTAGTTGGTTTGGGTCGGGTCCAGATAAATGGCACTGACGGTGGAGTACCCCCCCACTCCCATGCCAAGCGGGTAGTCCTTGATCATATCAAAAGTGCCAAACCAAAAGTGCATCCGGCCACGGCCATCTGCCCCGCGCTGACCCTGTTCATCAGCCTGCAGGGTTTGCATCCGGTTCCAGAAGGATTCATCGGTTAAATACAGTGCCCCGGATAAGCCAGCGATCACAATACCCACCGCCGCCATACGCTGGCGGGCTTTTTGAATGCGGGAAAACAGCATAAAAAACACAAACAGCGAGCAGCCGGCCAGCACACCAACAAAAGCGCCCCGGCTGTTGAGTAGCACCAACACATTCACCACAAAAGCGCTGCAGACAAAGACCACAGCACGGGTTTTCCAGTTGCCCTGCCAGGCGTAATACAGCAGCAATACCACAGCAGGCACCAAGGCCGCAGCTGCTAAGTTGGAGTCGGTACTGGTATCAATCATGCCAATGCCGGATAAACGGCCACGGTTATCCCGCCCCATCGAATGGCCGTAATAACCGACATAGGCTGCACCAAGCAAATAGACCCAGATGGCAATATTAAGTAACTTTTCGGTATTCAGTAGCTTGTACGCCACCAGCATCACCACCACCAATCGCCAGAAGTAATCGGTAAAGCGACTGTGTGCATCGGGATCAAGCGCATAGAAAAACGCGATGAAATGCAGCAGTAAAAATGCCAGCATCCAGCCAAACACCGGCTGCCTGGTCCAGGGGCTGATTTGGCTGAGTTCTTTGTACTTGTAAGCCAATGCCAACAACATCATTAAGGCAGTGATAAAGGAATAGCGCATGCTGGGAATGTCGGCGCTCCACCAGCGGTTTTCCGGGTTGAACATGTAGACAATCTGGTACAGAAAAAACGCCGCTGCGCCATTGTAAGCCAGCACCGCAATCAGGCCACCGCCATACAGCAATAAGAAAAACAGCGCAAACTTAGACACGGTGGACCTCCTGCTTGCAACGGCTGGCTGTAACCAACAGCAATGGTAGGCGAATACAACTTATCATAAGGCAATGTACCGGCGGATACGAGCACCCAGGCCATTGGCCAGCGGCAAGGGTAGCTGTTGCCAGGCTTTTTCTGCCAGGCTGCGAAGCCTGGATGGCCCGGCATCGTCGGCACTCAGTAAATGGGTGATGCCACTTTGCTGAGGCTTTAGCAATTGCCAGTCCAGCGGCACCGGCTCAGCCCCCCACTGCTTTTTAAAGCGATAGGTGCCTTCTTCTGGTGTGGAGCGCCCCATATCAAAGAAACGCACACCATGATCGGCTAAATGGGCCTGCAAGGTCCAATACAGCAGCATATTGGGCGCCAGGTGGTTGTAATCGGCTAGTGTCGATGCCCAGGGGATCACCGCCTGCTCGCCTTGCAGCAACACCAAACCAGCACCAACCGCTACATTCTGGTACCAGACCAAACCAAGGACCGCCTGGCCCGCCGGATAATGCTGCAAAATAGCATCAAACCAGGCCAAACTATGAGGCGGTGAGCCCAAACGCTTCATGTTGGTACCGTAGACCTGATAAAACAGCCGCACGGCATCACGATCAGTACGAACCTCGGCTGTCAGGCCATTTTTTTCAGCTTTTTTAATCTGACTGCGTAACTTGGGTTTGTAACTGGCCAGTAAGATGTCGGCACTCTCTGGCAAAGGCGTCACCATCCGTACTTTCTGGCTGGCCAACTCTGGATTGGCAGTATTCCCATACCGGATTTCAATGGCCTCGGGCTGACGATGGTGCAGCTGTTTTACCAATGCCTGTTCCAGTTCAGTGCTGACGGCCAGTGGCCCGGAGAAGTCACAAAAAGGCTGGGAGATCAGGCGGCAACTGGCCAAGGGCCGTTTAAAATGGACATAAGGCAAGATCCCACGGATCGGCTGCTCTGGCTGGCGGGTATCCCGCGCAACCAAACAACCTGCCGCATGGCCATAGGCTTGCTCAACCGCCCTGCGCCAGCCACTGTGTAGGTATGGGCTGGCGGTCGCCAGAATGGCAATAAAGGCATCCGCTTCTGGCTGGTCTTCAGCAGCCAGTTCATGGAAAGTGCATGCGTTGATAAGTGGTTCCATCATGGTCGTTGCATTCATTGCTGTGACGTTGCTCCAAACAGGGTCCGTAGTTTGTGCTTGCTTTGTCTGGCAAAAGACTCCAGCCGAAAACGCGCTCTGGCATGCTGCAAGCGAAGCTGGCATAAAACGGCATGCGGTTGGCCCAACTGCCGTTTATAACGCTCATCACCCGCCATAAAATCATAAAATGCCAGCCCTTGCCGGCAATAATGCTCGATGCACAGACTGTGTCCAACCAGGCCGGGCTTCAACTGCTTGTCGAGCTCTGGCCGAAAACCCGCCAGATAAAAATAAATCCGATTGCGATAGCGCAACTGATAAAAGGTGGCCAGATGCTGCTGTCCTGCCATCAGAGTCAACAACTCGGCACCTTTTGCTGGTTGTGCTTGTGCTGGTTCGCTACTTTGCTCTGCCCAGGCTGCCTTGATAAGTGCCCGATGAAAAGCCAGAAACTCCGGATTAGCAAAACCACTTTGCCCTGCCTCGCTGCCCCAACGCTGTTGATGCCAGGGGCTGATGGCATCAAACCATTGCAGGGCTTGCTGCACGTTTTGAGCTTGTTCCAAGCGCAGCTCGCCAACCTGTTGATAGCGCCGCTTACTGCGATTAATTTGATAACGGCAATTCGCCGATAAGCTGGCCAGATAACTTTGACCAGAGTCACGTATCGCTTGTAAATCCACGCCAAAGCATGGTTGCTGCCAATCGATTTGTCGATGCAGTGGAGCTTGCTGCCATTGTTTGGCCTGGTGCGCATCCACACCTGCCAGCACCAATTCATCCCATTGCTGCCACTGCAGCAGGCCGTTTAACACAGCTTGATCAACCTGCCTGGTCATTCCTCGTCTGGCCAGCACTGTATTGTATTCAATCCAGATTTGGTCCTGGCTGGCTACACCCGTTTGATGCAACCGCAGCACGCGGGAGCCGATCAACCGATGGCGACGCTCGAAGCTGCAGCTGAATAAAGCCAGGCCAACCAATTCATTGGCTGCGTATACCCGCATCACCATCAGATCGGGTTGGTAGCTTTGCAACCAGACGCGAACCCATAGCCAGGACACAAAAAAGCTGCCGTCGGCGTCTGCTTCCAGTTGCTGCCAATCCGTCGCAATCTCAGCGAGATCCTGCAGCGGCTGCCAGCTGGTACGTAACGCTTGTCCGCTTATCACCGTGCACACCAACGCCATGCAAGATTCAACCACTCCATCCGCTTAGCTCCGGATCCGGTAGTAATCCTGGTACCAGTCGACAAAACGCTGCACTCCGATAGCAACAGGAGTCGCCGGTTTAAAGCCAACTGCCTTGCTTAAATCATCGATATCGGCGTAGGTGGCTGGCACATCACCCGCTTGCATCGGTAAAAACTCTTTGATGGCCTCTTTGCCCATGGCGGTTTCAATGTGCTGAATAAACTGCATCAGTTCAACCGGCTGATTGTTGCCGATATTAAATACTTTGTAGGGAGCTCTGCTTTCTGACGCTATGGTTGGGTCCCAGTTCGGGTTTGCTTTGGGTATGCAGTCCTGCACCCGCACCACACCTTCCACAATGTCATCGATGTAGGTAAAGTCGCGCTGCATCTTGCCCTGATTAAACACCTTGATAGGTTTATGGTTGGCAATGGCATCGGCAAACAGAAACATCGCCATATCCGGCCGGCCCCAGGGGCCATAGACGGTGAAAAAGCGCAACCCTGTGGTTGGGATCTGATACAAATGGCTGTAGCTGTGCGCCATCAGTTCATTGGCTTTTTTGGTTGCCGCGTACAGGGAGACCGGGTGATCGACTCTGTCTTGCACGGAAAAAGGCATCACCGGGTTCATGCCATAGACCGAGCTAGACGAGGCATAGACCAGGTGCTCTACCTGCTGGCTTCGGCAGCCTTCCAGCACATGCAGCATGCCCATCAGATTGCTCTCACCATACACCAGCGGGTTTTCGATCGAGTAGCGCACCCCGGCCTGAGCAGCCAGATGGATGACCCGCTGAAATTGATGGGTGCTAAATAGCTCTGCCATGCCAGCGCGGTTGGCGATATCCAACGGTAGAAAGGTAAAGTCGGCATGAGGCAGCAGTTGAGCGAGGCGATCTTGCTTTAACTGGACGGCATAGTAATCGTTCAGATTGTCGATGCCAACCACAGCGTGGCCAAGCTCCAGCAGACGCTGACAGACATAAAATCCGATAAAACCTGCAGCGCCCGTGACTAAAAACTTCATGCTTCATCCTTGGTTTGAATGGTTAGTGGCTAATCCTTGCCACTATAGAGCGGCATTGCCAGTAATTTTTGTTGGATCAACGCCAGTTGCTGTTGGTAAGCAACAGAATCCAGGTCGACATAATAGCTTAGAAACTGCTCGTATTGAATACCTTCGTGCAAGGATTCAAACACTGGCAACAGGTCACCGTCATCGCGTGGCTGCAAAAAAAATGCCTGCAAATTTCTGGCTGATGCTTCAGATTGCAGAGCGAGCTCCGCAAAACGCAAGCCAGCTTTATCCGCCAGTAAGTCGACAAAGCTAAAGCCACTGCGTCCGGGGTTGGTATCCAGCAGTTCTTTCATCTCCCCGGCCAGCAACCCAAGCTCGCGGTTGGTGAGCGCTTTGATCACGGCCGAATAAACAAAGTGTTGCTGTAAGTCGAAGCGCCCGGCCAGCTGCACTTCTCCGGGAGCTGGCCGGCTGAGCGGATAGCTACGGCCATCGCCCAGCAACCAATCAAAGTGTGCCGGACCAAAAAATGCCCCCAAGGCCAACAAAGCGGCTTGGTTTTCCAGCACAGCACTGACATCTGCTTGCTCGCTTTGAACATAGGCGGACTGAAACACCACATCCAGATAGCTGCTTAGCTGCTGCGGCTTATGCTGTTGGTAGTGTGATTGCAGCTGCTGCAAATAGACCTCAAACCGCTCCGGCTCACTGAGTAATAAGCGCTGCAGCGGCAAACCAGAGCGCAACCCGCCTTTAAAGTTATCGGGAATCGCAAAACGAAAGCGCACGATATCGGACTCTAGCTGCACTTGTTCCACCGCGTAGATCAAGTGGGCTACTTCATCTGAACCCAGCATGCGGCTGGCTTGCCAACTGAGCACCCGCAGCACCCAGGAGCCAGGTATTGATAAAGAGCCAAGCTGCACCCGCTCCAGCCAATCGCCCTGCTCATCCGGCACTAGGCTTGCTTGCACATTCAAATGAAGCGCTCCAGCCAGCACCGGATAGGACAATGCCAGCGTAGCTCTGTCGGCTGTGATGCTTACTTCGGCCTGCACTTTGGGAAAAGCACGTTGGCCGATGGCAATGAGCGCCTGGCTCTCTTGCAATGTGATGTACAGATGTTGCTGCTGCAAGGCCCTGCCTTTAAGGCGGCTGCCAAAGGTTTCTGCCAACAAAGCCGTATCCGGTGTCACCGGGTAGTTGTTATGTACCGAGGGCTTAAAATCAAACAGCAAAAAAATCAGTACAGCAAGCAGCAACAAGCACCCAAGCAGAATGCGGGCCAGCAGTTTAGTGAGCGAAAAGCCCACCATTGAGAATGTATGCATTGTAGCCAAGCAGACTAACCCTTACTGACAGCCGGATAGTGCAATAAGCGCTCGGCAATCTGCTGGCAAGCGCTACCATCGCCATAAGGATTATGCGCTACACTCATTTGCTGATACCAGGCAGCATCATCCATCAGCCGCGAGACCTCCCGCACAATGCTGTCCTTGTTTGTGCCTACCAGCAAGACAGTGCCAGCAGCAACAGCCTCTGGCCGCTCAGTGGTATCACGCATCACCAGGACTGGCTTGCCCAGCGAAGGCGCTTCTTCCTGAATGCCGCCAGAGTCAGTCAGCACCAAATAGGACTGGCGCATCAAAAAGACAAAGGGTAAATAGTCCTGCGGTTCAATCAGGTGAATATTGGACTGCTCACCCAGCAAGCGGAACACGGGCTCGCGTACATTCGGGTTCAGATGCACCGGGTAGACAAAGTCGCATTCGGGGTAGGTATCGGCCAACTGTTTTAACGCCGCGCAAATGTTGTCAAAACCTGCACCAAAGCTTTCCCGACGATGTCCGGTAATCAGTACCATGCGCCGCTGTTGGCCCCAGGGCAGTTGCTCAGATAGCTCTTGCAGCAAGGCCGGTGTTTGTTCGATTTTAGCAACTACAGCAAGCAAGGCATCAATGACGGTATTGCCCGTAACGGTTATCAGCTCTGACGCCACCCCTTCGCTCAGCAAATTCTGCCGCGCTGTCTCGGTGGGAGCAAAATGCAGCTGCGTTAACACCCCGGTTAATTTGCGATTGGCCTCTTCCGGCCAGGGACTAAACAGGTTGCCGGTGCGCAACCCTGCCTCGACATGGCCAATGGCTATTTTTTCATAGTAGCAGGCTAAGGCGGTAGCAAAGGTGGTGCTGGTATCGCCATGCACCAGCACCAGATCCGGTTGGTAGCTGCGAAGCACGGCTTTTAACCGCTCCAAAATGGTGATGGTGACATCAAATAAATCCTGCCCTGGCTTCATGATGTCTAAATCGAAATCCGGTGTGATGTCAAACAAGCCGAGTACCTGATCGAGCATTTGCCGATGCTGAGCCGTCACGCAGACTTTGTTTTCTATGCCTGGCGTTTGTTGCAATGTATTCACCAAAGGCGCCATTTTGATGGCTTCCGGGCGGGTTCCAAACACGATCAGTGTTTTTAGCATAACGATAACCTTATCTGTTGCTGAAGTGTCCATACACGAACGGTAAGAATAAGATGACGATGGTAGCAAAATTTCCACCTCTGATGGTAAGAATTTCAGCAGTAAGGCCTGAGAAATCCTCGCTTTGCATAGGGCGAGCTATTGCGCTTTATAGGGCTATCGTTTAGTCTTTGTTCTAGTTAAATGACAGGCATGTCGAACAGCAGCAATGGAGTGCGAGAGTCTGCTAAAGTGGAAAGACCATGCGGATGGAACATCCACTTTTCACCACGCAACTTGCTGGCTCCATTCGACACGCCACCACAATTCCGACCGTCTTTCATCACGGCCTGTATCATACAGTGATAGCCGCGGTGAATGCAGTTAGGTGAGCAAGGGTACGAGCATGCACGATTTTAGCAAAATTTCAGT
Organism: Alkalimonas sp.; assembly: GCF_020831925.1. GTDB lineage: Bacteria > Pseudomonadota > Gammaproteobacteria > Enterobacterales > Alteromonadaceae > Alkalimonas. The sequence continues at coordinate 53,120 of NZ_JAFIFQ010000015.1, read as the reverse complement.
CATCGGTCTGGGTTACATTGGCCTGCCAACCGCAGCGGTGATTGCTTCCCGGGGAGTTCAAGTCCATGGAGTGGACATCTCAGAGCATGCCGTCGACACGATAAACCAGGGTAAGATCCATATTGTCGAACCAGACTTGGATATGTTGGTTCAGGCAGCCGTTTCAACCGGTAAGCTCAAAGCCTCGACCGAAGCAGAAGCTGCCGATGTTTTTATGATCGCAGTGCCTACTCCGTTTCAGGGCGATAAAAAGCCCGATCTTAGCTTCATTGAGGCAGCCATCAACACCATTGCCCCGCACGTGAGCAAAGGCAATTTAATTATTCTGGAATCGACCTCGCCGGTTGGCACCACCGAGAAAATAGCACAGTGGCTGGCAGAGCTACGACCGGACTTGCGGATGCCTCATGCCAATACCGATCAATCCGATGTTTTTATAGCGCACTGCCCTGAGCGTGTGCTGCCTGGCCGCGTGTTGCAGGAGTTGGTGAGTAACGATCGCATTATTGGTGGCATTAGTCCCCGCTGTGCCCAGAAAGCCATGGAGCTGTATCAACTCTTTGTTCGGGGTGAGTGTCTGTTAACCGATGCCCGGACTGCAGAGATGGCAAAGCTGACCGAAAACTCCTTCCGTGATGTGAATATTGCCTTTGCCAATGAGCTATCGATGGTATGTGACCATTTGAAGATTAATGTCTGGGAACTGATTCAACTGGCAAACCGCCACCCCAGGGTCAATATTTTAAGCCCCGGGCCTGGTGTTGGCGGCCACTGCATTGCGGTCGACCCCTGGTTCATTGTGGACTCAGCCCCAGAGCAAGCCAAAATGATACGGTTGGCCCGTGAAGTCAATGATGCGAAGCCTCATTACGTGATGGATCGGGTGAAAAAAGCAGCCGATGAATTCAAAAAGCCGGTGATTGCCTGCCTTGGCCTGGCATTTAAAGCCGATATTGATGATCTTCGCGAAAGCCCGGCACTGGATATAGCCAAAGCCCTGACCGAGCAACGCATTGGTGAAGTGCTGTGGGTAGAGCCGAATATTCGTTCGCTGCCGAAAGCATACCAAGCCTTCACCCCTCAGTTAGTTACCTTACATGAGGCACTGGAACGCGCGCATATTTTAGTGGTGCTGGTAGACCACAAACAATTTAAATCGTTAAAGCCTGGCGATGTGGCTGCCAAAGTTGTGATTGACACCCGCGGTCTGTTTGGTTAATTGCCTGCTCAACCTGCTCAAGGAGAGGAAAGATGAAAAAAACAACAAGGTTACTATCTGGTATAGCCCTCTTGGCTGCCCTGACCGCTTGCAGTAAAAAAGACAGCGAAGCACATTATCTAGCAGCACAAGACTATCTTGCGACTCAACAGTACAATGCAGCCGTGATCGAACTGCGTTCGGCTGTGCAACAATCGCCGGATGATTATCGTTTTCGGCTGGCGTTAGGGAAAGCCTTGCTGGGTATTGGCGATACTGGCAGCGCAGAGCGAGAATTTGAGCGGGCTATGCGTTACGGTGCCCCAGAAGAAGACATCGCTTTGCCCTTGATGCAAGCCTATTACCTCGGCAACAATTACCAGGCCGCGATTTCTGCCTTTGAGAACAGCGAAAGCCTGACGGAGCGCGATCAGGCGCTGGTGGACACCTATCGTGCGTTATCGGAGATTGAGCTGGGTGACACGCCCTCTGCCATTGTGCATTTTGAACGACTGAGCCAATCGGACTATGCGGATGTTGCTGCCATGGCCCAGGCGCATTTGCATTTGAGTGCACGTGAGGCTGAAGCTGCCATCGAGCGTTTAGACTCCGTTGCAGCAGACAGTGAACTCTTTGCAGAGACACGCTATTTAAAAGGTAAGATCTGGCTGGCACAGGAAGAGATGCCAGAGGCCATTGAGAACCTGAAAGAATACGTTGCTTTGGCACCAAGCAAACTGTTAGCCAGGCTGTTATTGGCACAAGCCTATGTCCGAAATGGTGAGTTTGATAACAGTGAGCCCCATTTAAACCTGTTGCTGCGTTTATTCCCAGAGCAGCCAATGGCCAATTATTTACAAAGCCTGGTGAGCTTCCAGCGCGATGATTTTGAAGCAGCTAAAGCACACAGTGAGCGCGCAATCCGTCATGGTCTGGTGGGCACAAGAGCACGCGTAATCGCAGCAATCTCTTCAACGCGTCTAGGGCTGGAAGAGCAAGCATTGCGTCATCTGGAACCGATTCGTGATCAACTGCATCAAATACCCGATGCTCAGCGCTTGTTCGCATTATTGCAGCTAAGAGCCGGTGAAACAGAAGATGCCGGCAAGATACTTGCGAGTATGCCGGAGCATGAACAGAACCTGCAATTGATCGCCAGTACCGCTTTCGAGCTGGTGCGCAAAGGCTCGCCAGATTCTGCGCAAAGCCTTCTAAGCCAATATCAGAGCCGTGATGACTTGGATGCGGCAGGACTAACCACTATTGGTACCGTCAAACTGGGTATCGAAGGACAGCGGGATGCTGGTATCCGTGATCTGGAGCAGGCGCTGCAGCTGGATCCTTCCATTACCCAAACACGTTTAGTTTTGGCGATGACCTACCTGCAACAGGGTGACTTTGATAAAGCTTCCGCGCTGGCTGAAGAGTGGATTAAAGATCCTGAACTGCAGGTCGCTGGCTACAACCTGCAAGCCTATGCAAATTTTTTACAACAACGTTTTGATCAAGCAATGCAACTGAGTAACCAAGCATTGCAAATCAAGCCTTTGAATCCCTTTTCTTCATTGTTGCAAGCGATGATCAAGGTACAACAGCAAGATCTGACGGCAGCCAATCAGCAACTGAAAACCATGCTGGACCAACATCCTCAGTACCTTGCCGGCCTAGAGCAATACTATGCTGTCGGCAAGGCGCGACAGGACACAGCGGATGCTACCAAGCGGATCGATCAATTGTTCCGTCAGAATGAGCAGATTTATCCGGCACGCTTGCTGCGGGCCCGGGTTGCGCATGACCAGCAGGATTTTCAAAAAGTTATTGATCTGCTCAACGATATCAATCCTCAGGAACAGCCTCTCCCAGTTAGCCACCACTTGCTGTTGGTCGAGTCGCATCAGCAGTTAGGACGTCATGCCCCTGCGGTTCGGCTGGCGGAGCGCTGGTACCGGCAGAGCCCGGCCAATATTCAGGCCGGTTACACCTATGCTAATGCTCTGGCGCTGAATAATGAACGTGAAAAAGCACTAGATACTATCAATGGGTTGCTGAAAAATAATCCTGGCCACGAGCGCTTGCTGGTAGCACAAATTACCTTGTTAGCACAACTGCAGCGGCTTGATCAGGCGATTGCCGTTATTAGTAATTTGCCATCCGGTATGGCCACTAGTTCACAGATGCAGTTTATCAAGGGGCGGCTTGAATTGATGCGTGGGGACAATGCAGCTGCTAAGCGCGCCTTCCAGGCAAGTTATCAAGAGCTACCAACGCATGAGACCGCCTTGTTTATTGGTGTTAGTCTGGCCGCCCTTGAGTCTGAAGCAAGCGCAAAAACTTTTATTGAGCGGCATATCGCGCAGCATGGCTCCAATCAAGGCTTGGATACTTATCATGCCACCCTGTTGTTGAAGACCGATTCGGCTCAGTCTAAAAAAATGTACCAAAGCCTGCTGGAGAGAGAGCCGAATAATGTGATTGCGCTGAACAACTACGCTTGGTTACTGACAGACAATGATCAAGCAGCCCAAGCCAAACCCTATGCCGAGCGAGCTATGGAGTTGGTACCTAATCACCCTGATATCATTGATACCTATGGCAAGATATTGCTGCGATTGAATCAGCCCGCGGAAGCTTTAAAGCACTTTGAGCAATCGCTGAGCTTACGGCCCGATCATGCCGAGGTAATGCTGAATTACGCTGAGGCGCTCGGCAAAACGAATCAGCAGGAAAAAGCACGTGAAGTGTTGTCCCAGGTTCGTAGTGATGATCCAAGCATTTTAGAGCGTTTGGCAAGGCTACAAAGCCAGCTGCGCTAAAGCACAGATACAGCGCTTCTTTGGAGCAACAAAAAAGGGCTTTGATGAAAGCCCTTTTTTATGCGCGGTAACCTGGTTTCCAAGACAAGAGTCAGGCAATATCAAGTGCCAACTGATTTTCCTCGATCAATTCGTCTGTAACCAATTGACACACCGAATCAAAAAATGGTCGGAACAACGGTTTAATATCGCTCACCAGACTATCTTTGTACAGAATAAAGGGCTGGCGAACGCCGTGATAATCTATCAGCTGCCCTGCGGGTTGGAAGTGAATGCCAGGTCGATTCAGATGCTTCATCAATCTGGGTTCCATTATAGCAATCATGGCGTGAATATTCTGATTCTGCTGATAGTAAGCTGCCAGGGCAAAATACAAACAGATTGCAATGTGTGAAAAGCTCTGCAGCTCGTCCGAAGTAAACTGGTACCCCTGGTGGTCAAGATACACCTGGTGATCCAGTGTAATACGACGCCGGAACTCAGCTCGAATCGCAACACGGGACACTTCTGCATAGTCGCCACGTCTTAGCCCCAGGTTGGTGATGATGCTGCTATCGAGTGCTGGCTGGCAAAAGTGTTCTGAAGGCAAGGATTGCTTATGGCCAAACTCATCAAAAGGCAAAACACAACGAGCGGTGCCCGCTGCCAGCCCCGTGCGCCTATGACGGATCAGAAAGTGAAGTGAATGCCCATCGAAGCGGTCACGCTCCAGAGGCTGCTTAAACTGGCTTTTATCTTCATAGCCAAGTTCATCGCAATACACTTGATAGCGGATGTGATACACATCGCGTTTTTGAGCAGGTGTTGTAGCTAACACCAACTCAAAATAATCAAAGAAATTATTAATAACCATTCCCTCAAAGAATAAACCGCTTGCAGCTCTTATTTAACATTTATTGCTGCAGCTATGTCGCCCTTACACCCTGGTAAGTTCATTCGAACACATGCGAAGTCATCCGTGAGGTTGGTGCACTATGTCACCCTTCCCTAAAGCTTTATACCACTATATCCCAAGCTTGGTAAAAGAAGAATCACTGATTTGGGAAAACACCATTGCTTTTTAGATTAATTAGAATTGCATGAACGAAGACTGAACCTAAATTTAAATCATAAAAAAGCCAGTCAATGACTGGCTTTTTTTAAATCGCTTGAAATTGTGTTGATTAGGCTGCTTTGTTGCTGCGACGGCGACGAGCGGCGAAGCCCATGCCAAGCAAGCCAGCACCTAAGATGGCGATTGAAGTTGGCTCAGGTACTGAAAATACACCACTGATATTCAGGTCAGTAGTACGTACCAGTTCAAGACAGGCCGCATCCGCACAAACAGGGATGTAGTTAGGGTCTACGTTGAAATCAGCACGGAAATTAATAGTGGTGCCATTGCCTTGAGTGTACAAATCAAAGAATGAGTTACCAGAGTTTACATCCATGAAGAAGTTCTCAACAAAGGCGTTGCCACCGGCATACCAGCTGTAATCAACGGCAGCGTTAAACACTACGTTTGGATTAAAAGCTGAAGCACTTGCTGATAACAAATTCAGACCTAATACCTGAGTACTGGTATTTGTATTCAAATCTTCATAGAAGAAGCTAAACACGCCAGAGGTGAAGGTAGGAGCAATACCATCAAAGGCACCGAAAACTTCCTGACCATTGAAAGTACCACCGACTAAGTTACCATCCGCACAAGCACCTGCTGGGGCTGGAGGGCAGAAACCTGGAGGTAGGATACCATCGATGAACTCGGCAGTACCTGACACCTGATAAGAGAAGCTAAGCTTCCAATCATTGCCGTAACCAGCTGTTGCAGAAGCACCCAGCAGAGGGAACAACTGGCCAATGTCACCAGAGCCAACATCACTGAAACCCAACAGCTGGCCAATCAAATCATTAGCATGGGTTACAGCACCAGCTCCCAAACCATGAGTGTAGGTAGAAGTTACAGGCAAATTAGTGGCACCTAAACCACTGAATTGGGCTGTAGTACCATATCCACTGTTGATTTGGATGGGTGACGCAACTGCTGCAGAACCGAAGAGGGCCAGAGCAACTAATCCTAAATTTTTCATAGCTATTTCCTTAAGCGAACATCAAAGTCTGTTGCCTAAGTAAATGCACATCTTGTGCCAACTCTATGTTATTTTTTTTAACCTTAAAAAACAGGCGCTTACCGTGGCATGCATTGACATCAAAAGCAGAGGTGTAAAAAATTCAGACAGTTCCAGCATCAGCTCGGGTAACCGTTCGTTTGGCAATGGCAAACATCAGACGTGGCAACAAACCTTTATTACCAAAGGGGCGCCAGGTTCTTTTTAATTTGTTGCGGTAGGCATCAAAGTGCAGGCCGTAAGGAGCTGCGACTATATTCCCCCGTTGCAGCAGGATTTTTAACGCATAGGTAGCCGCCATGCCTGCGCAGAGTTGCACCCCCATAATGGTGGAAGGACCTTTACGGGCTTTAAAATCAACCCGGCTTTTATCGACCAGATACGGGAGCTGTAGCATGGAGGGTGACAAACCAATCAAAAATTGGATGTATTGATCCAATTCAGAGCGCCCCTCAAAACAAAAATACTGCTCGAAGGTCATCTTTCCGGGCATAAAGCACAACAAAGCACTGCCCATGCCCAGAGGGGCTGCCGTGACAATGGGTATACCTTTGGCAGTACAAGCTGCAAACACCAGCTTGCGAGCTTCCAGCGCAAAGAAGTCCAGGCTATCAACGTACAAATCCACGCCATCAAGAAAAGCATCCACATTGCTGGCGTCTATGCCCTGCGGGTAGCTGTCGATAACCAACTCTGGATTAATATCACGCGCCAGGCGTTCCATCACTTCAACCTTGTCCTGGTCGATGGTCGATAACATGGCACCCGCCTGGCGATTGAAGTTATGAATTTCAAACTGATCAAAGTCTGAAATACTGAAGTGGCTGATTCCAAGCCGGGTTAAAGTCAGTAGATGAGCACTTCCAACACCACCAGCACCGGCAATGGCAACTTTGCACTGCCGGAGCCTGCTTTGTTCCTGTTCAGTAACCCAGCCTATATTACGGGAAAATGCCTGGTGATAATCAAACATGAATGCCTCATCGAATCAGCTGAAAGCCTTGCGAAACCTTTGTATCCAGTTAAGAAGGAGAAGAGAGAGGGTTCAACGAAAACCCCTGCCCCCGGGCGTGCTCTGCAGCCGGCTTTAGGCCACCGGATTGAATCAGATCACGCTCGACTGACTCCAACAACCGCAGATAACCTGGGCTTAAATTGCTGCGCAAGTCACGTGCATCAATGTAAAAAGGGGCTCGTTTGCCATGGAACTCGATCAGCTTGCCAATTTGTTGAAACTGAATACCAACAAAAGTTAAGCTTCGCGCCAGCCGGGGCTCCATCATCACAAATCCATGATACCGCTTAGTCTGCATCGCCATGGCGGTCGCTGCCAGATACAAACAGATGGCTATATAGGGAAAGCAGCGGAGTTCAGTTTCAGAGAAAACCTGCTCGTTAATCGCACCAGTGGCAGCCCCTTTGAATTTATCAATCGCCCGCTTGCGAAAGTTTTCCGGCACAGCTAACCGGGATATCTCGCAAATGGACTCACGTGGAAAATTCATCGGCGACAACTCAGGGTGCTCAATGGCATGCCCACAAAACTGCTCTATAGGCAATAATTCGTCCGCGGCATTGGAACCGATAAGCCGCACCGTTCCTGCCAGCGCTTTCGAGCCAAGGTGACGCACAAAGCAGTGAATTGCACGCGCATCAAACTCATCACACTCTTCGTAACTTTCTTTAATATCTTCAAAATGCAATTCTTCGCAGTAGACCTGATGCCGCAAATGATACACTTCATGCTTAAGCTCTTCGGTCGTGGCTATTTGCGGCCGCAGATACTGGGAGAAGTGACGTGAAATCACTTTGGCATCATTGCTAGCCAAGGAGGTCATAGCTTTTTTAACCACCCCACCAATGATGGGCTTCTCAGCAAGGGTTCTAAGTTTTTTCATCGTCCGTCATTGCTGCTTAGCATTCAGTTGTAGTTCATCTTAGTATGGCTTTAGTTTATTGCCGAAGCCAGTTTAATTTTAACGGAATCACATCGATGGTCGTCTGATAACCAAGCCTAAGCAAATGCAGTTTGGTTTCAAGGGATAAACTAAAATCCACCGATGACACATCCCCGGTATTAATCAGTACCGTGTTATGCCAATACTCAGCATGCACGTACTCTCGCGATACCGCATTCATAAAGGTTTGGATCAACATATTAATGTATGAAATCAGCGGAAAGAAACGATTTTTCAGCACCGGCTTTTCTTCTGCATCGCTTTTCAAGCGAAAACAAACTGCGGGCACATGGCGACCAGACCAGTCTTTATGTAGCGCATCTTCGGATAAGATCACCCCATCGGCCATGACATGATTTTGAAAGTCTTTGAAAGAAAACAGCAGTGGAATCGACATGGAATAGCGAATGGACTGTGACACCTTCAGCCTAGGCGTCAATGCTTTATTAAACACTACCGGGCCGCCGCCATTGATATCCGTTGCCAGCACGTGCAAATCCAGCTCTAAATCAGCGAAAGTGCGCCCGCCCAGCTTTTCATCCAGCCACTCTTCAAAACGGTTACCATCCGATAAACCGCCCGTGCGAAGCAAAGACCAAAATGAAATCTCTCTAAATTGCTTAAAATCGGTATCCATAGCCAGTACTTTGATGTCATCCAGCTTCCAGCCAGCTGCATACAAGGCCGCTACGATGCTCCCCCCTGAAACACCGACCAAATGATTAAAGTGCAATCGCATTTCTTTTAAAGCCATCAGAATGCCAATGTAACAACACAAGCGGGTACCCCCTCCAGAGAAGATAGGCACAATTTCACGCTCTAACGGCTTTACCAGCATGGCAATATCCTTGAGATGGTCGATCATTTTTGCAAAAGCGACACAATACGATACACTCAGATGTGATGAACTGCACAGGTTCAGATCAGAGTTTAGACCAAGGATGATAAAAATGCGTTTGCTACTCGGTTGGATTTTTTTGTTTTGCTGTTCAGTTCAGGCTTCGACTCTGGTCGAGCTGATTCCCCAAATTAAACCTTCGGTGGTTGGCATTGCTATCCACAACCCATCCGCCTCGCCCAGAATCAACTTTGTTGGTACAGGCTTTGTCGTAGGCGATGGCAAGCAGGTGGTGACCAATTACCATGTAATCGGCCGAATTCTGGATGAGTCCCGACGCGAGGAGTATGTGGTGATTTCTGGCTCAGCCCGCGACATCACTATGCATCGCATTGTGAAGCGGCGCAATGCACCAGAGTACGACCTGGCCATTGTTGAGATCGAACAAGCATTGCCGGCCTTAACACTCGCCAAGGATGCGTTGCAACCGGAGGGAAGCCGGATTGCTTTCACCGGATTTCCCATTTCGAATGTTTTGGGTCTATACCCGGCAACACACCAAGGCATTATCTCTGCTGTGACGCCCATCGCAATCCCGGCAGACAACTCCCGTGACTTACATATTCAGGCACTGCGCCGATTGCGTGAACCTTACTTAATCTATCAGCTGGATGCTACCGCCTACCCGGGCAACAGTGGAAGCCCACTCGTGCATCAAGACAGCGGAGAGGTGATTGGTGTCATCAATATGGTGCATGTAAAGACAACCCGCGAAGCGGTTTTAAGTGACCCAAGCGGCATCAGTTACGCCATTCCGGTACGTTACGTCCGGCAGCTGCTGCAACAGCCTTAAAACGCGGGGGCTTTATGCAGGAGTTCTGGGGCCAGCTTGCGCTGGATAAAATTGGTTTTGCGCTGGCCGCGACCGGCTATCTGTTCTTCTTCGCATTGCTACTAACCGTCAAAGCACGAAACGTACCACGAACTTTGCTGCTTGGTTATGCCCTGTCTACTGTCTGTTGGGCACTGGTGTACGCACTAACCACGCAGCCACCTTACCAATCCACTGGCTCCATCTGGTTGGAGAACAGCCGCATACTGCTGCTGATACTTTTCCTCTATGCGGCGCTGCATGATTATCAGACGCAGATTTCTGCGTTTTTGCAACGGAAGATTGTCTGGTTAAGCTGTGTACTGCTGCTCAGTTGGACGATCCTGGCTCAGCTCGAGCTGGTCCCCCTATCCCTACTGCTAACCGGCCAATTGCTGCTGTGCATCTTTGTGCTAGCCTTACTCGAAGCCTTATATCGCCGTGCTGGCGATGCTCGCTGGCAATTTAAACCCCTTATTTTCGCGCTCAGTGTCTCAGTATTGTTTGATTTTGTGCTGCTGGCTGAGGGCAGCTTGTTCCAACGGGTGGATGCTCAATTATGGTCGGCGCGAAGTTATGTGCAGTTGCTTATGCTGCCGATGTTGGTCATTGCGGTGCGACGCATCAAAGCATGGAATATTCGGGTCTATATTTCACGTGATATTGTGATGCAAAGCTCACTGGTCCTGGCTGCCGGCGTTTACCTCTGCTTATTGGCATTGGCAGGCTTTTATATTCGCTACAGCGGCGGTGCCTGGTCAGAGCTGCTGCAAGCCACCTTTGTAGTGCTTGGCTTTGCGCTTCTTGCTGCTTTGGTATTGTCTGATAACATTCGGCGCAAACTAAAAGTTTTTATTGAAAAGCATTTTTTTGAGAATACCTTTGATTACCGGGCTAAATGGCTGGAACTGACCCACCGCTTGCGCCAGATTGATGTCAATAAAGACAATGTGCATCAGGAAACCTTGGCGAGTTGGTTGCAAGCTATTGGCTATACCCGGGGAGCCTTACTTCGCTACCAACAGCAGCCTAAAGTATTAGCCCGGATTAACCGGCCGGAACTGACTACTGAAGAGCATGAAATCCTGGAGCGATACATACAGGATTACCAACACAACAGCTGGATCATTGATTTAAAGCTAAGCAAAGATCCTTTTGTCGCTAGCCTGCCATCCAGGACAACGACCATCTACACTCAACTTATCATACCCATTCATGCCAAGGATGGATTGTGGGGGCTGTGTTTGCTGGATGCTGAGCCCCATCTGCAATTAAAGTTGAACTGGGAGCTGAAAGACTATTTGATCGCAGTTACCGAACAGATAGCCAGTTATTTATTTTTACTGGAAGCCAATAACAAACTAATGGAAAACGCTCAGTTTGCGGCTTTTAGTCGGATGTCTGCTTTTGTGGTGCATGATGTAAAAAACATCACAGCCCAGCTTGGCTTGCTGCTGAAGAACGCCGAGCGGCACAAAGATAACCCAGAGTTTATCGAAGATGCCTTTGACACCATAGCTTCCAGTAAGCGACGCATGGACAAAATGCTGGCGCAACTGATGAATAAAGAACGCAGCGAGGATAATCAATCGCGCTTTGAAGTATCGGAACTGATCGAGCAGCTGATTGAAAGCCGTTGCCAGGGCCAATTGCCATTGCCTGTTCTGCGACGCCATGAGCCGGTGATGCTGTCACTGGATAAAGAACGCTTTAGCAACGTGCTGTTTCATCTTATTGATAACGCACAATATGCGACGCCTGATGATGGCGAAGTCTGGCTGGAGCTAACCAAAGACGCAGGAATGATGCTGCTGCAAATTACCGACACGGGCAGCGGAATGAGTGCTGATTTCATTCAACAACGCTTATTTAAACCCTTTGACTCTACCAAGGGCAACGCTGGCATGGGGATTGGGGCTTACGATGCTCTGGTATTTGTCGAGCAATTAGGTGGTACCCTGACGGTAAATAGTAAACCAAATTTTGGGACTACCTTTACCATGCGACTTCCTTTAAACTAATAAAGAAGAATGACAAGGATTGTGCCATGAAGACACTGTTAATCGTCGAAGATGATTTAGGTATTCAAAAACAACTGAAATGGAGTTTGCCGGATTACGAACTGGTGTTCGCTGAAGACCGAAGCTCTGCGTTAACTCAGGTTCGTCGCTATGAACCCGCCGTAGTCACTCTGGATCTTGGCCTGCCGCCTGATCCCAGCAATGCCTCCGAAGGCTTGGCCTGCTTGACAGACATTCTGGCCATTCACCCTGAATGCAAGGTTATCATCATCACCGGCAATACCGACAAAGAGCATGCGTTAAAAGCCATCAATCTGGGGGCTTATGACTATTATCAGAAACCCATCGATCCGGATGTCCTCAGCGTAATTTTGGCCAGAGCCTTCAAGCTAAGTGCACTGGAACAGGAAAACCGCTATCTGCGTCACTCCGGTTTGCATCAGCAGGATATTATCGGCAACAGCGACTCTATTTTAAAAGCCTGCCGCATGGTAGAAAAAATAGCGCCGACAGAAATTACCACCTTGCTGCAAGGGGAAAGTGGTACCGGTAAAGAAGTCTTTGCCCGCAGCATCCACAAACAAAGCCCCCGAGCCGATAAACCCTTTGTCGCTATCAACTGTGCATCCATTCCGGAAAACCTGTTGGAAAGCGAGTTATTTGGCTACGAGAAAGGGGCTTTTACCGGGGCCAATAAAACCACCCTTGGCAAAATTGAATGCGCCAATGGAGGCACCCTGTTGCTGGATGAAATCGGCGATATGCCATTAAGTCTGCAAGCCAAGATGCTCCGATTCTTACAGGAAAGAGTCATTGAGCGCTTGGGTGGCCGACAGGTAATCGAAGTGGATGTGCGCGTGATTTGCGCCACGCACCGCAATTTAGCGGATATGGTGGCTGAGCAGACGTTTCGGGAAGACTTGTACTATCGTGTCAGCGAGATGACGCTATTTATACCACCACTGCGTGATCGTGGCCAGGATGTGGTGATTATTGCTAAAGCCTTGCTGCACAAGTTTAATCAAGAGTTCAAGACCCAGGTACACACCTTTTCTGAAGATGCCATGCAGGCCTTGCTTAGTCATCGCTGGCCTGGGAATATTCGTGAACTGCAAAATAAACTGAAGTCAGCCGTGATTCTGGCAGATAGTAAGCAGATCACAGCCGATGATCTTGGTTTGGCAGCGAGCAGTGAGCACAGTGCACCACGGACATTGCGAAAAGTACGTGAGGATGCTGAAAGCCAGGCTATTCGTGAAGCCTATGCACTGAGTAACGGCAATTTATCCAAAACAGCCGATCTGCTCGGTGTTACCCGGCCAACGCTCTATTCTTTAATTGATAAGTACCGTCTGCTTGAACTCAGAAACAATGAGCTAACGAGCTGAACGCAACTGATATAACCTGGCGCCTAGCGGCGCTCAGGTTCGAAGTAGCTTTTTCCAAGCACAGCGACCAATAACCCCCGGCTACTTTTAACGATAAGGTGCCAGAGCAAAATAGGCACTGGCATCTTTAACCAGTGACCACGTAACCAGCAAAGGGTATCGGCCAGTTTATCTTGCCAGTTATCGGTAACAGGATGGCGCGGCGCTAAAACCCGCTTAAATGCAAAATCAAGTATTGCCTGATTCTTTGTAGCCCCATGCTGTCTTTCCAACCTCTGATAAAAATCATCAGGCAATCCAGTGGCTAAAATACTACGGCAGTAACGACACGCCAGAAAAAGCTCAGTAGAAAAACCAGTTGCTGTTGCCAGCTCAAATAAAGCATCCCATTGCGCGGGCTGTTTGAATTGCAGAAACAGTAAATGCAAGTCCGTCAGATCGCGAAAGCCATTTTTAAATTCTTCATTAAACAGCAAGTGAATGATGCTGTGTAGAGTCATCGCCGGCAGGGCCAATACCTGGTACCCCTGCTCCGTCGTTACCAGATGCGTTAGAAAATGACTTATATCCGGAGCCCGGCCTGAGACCGGAGGTACCAAATTGTGGTGAATATCAATGATGGTACCTCTGCTGTGATGACGGACAGGTGGTATTTCATGGGTCCACTGCCGGTAGTAATGCTGATCGTAAGGTGTCATTGGTTCGCCAAAGTAACCATGGAGCGCCAAACGCTGCTCAACGGAGGTAATCGCTTCCTTTGGCACCAGAATATCAATATCGCTGTAGGTTCGCCCTTGTCCGATGGATGCACCAAGCGCCAAAGAGTAAGCAGCCCCTTTCAAAAATAACGGGGTTACCTTGAGCGGTGCCAGTAAAGTAACCAGTTCACTCGCTTCAAATTCAACCTGGTGAAACTGCTTGCGAGCCAGGATCTCTGCATTTTGTAAATGATGTCTGGCGTAAGCAGGCAATGCATCAAAAACTGCGACCTGCCGAAACAAATAGCTATAGCGTGCCAACAACTGCTGCTTTCGAAGCAACCGAATAATCAGCACCCAGTCTTGTTCAGGGACTGTTGCGGCGAGCTGTGGGTCCTTCATTAACGCAATTAGCCAACTAGCCCCCTGCATCAATCAACTCCTGTTGCAAAAACTCCGCCACCAAAGCCAGATCATTGTAAAAGATTTCAAATCCTGCAACCCGATCGATTAACTGGCATAAGGTGGCGAAACCATCATGACCAATCACACCGTAATTAAAGGCATTCTGAGCCAGTTGCATAAAGCTTTGAGTTTTATCAAGCTGATAAATATCCATCTCGGTATCAGACCGGTAATTTGGGAACACCACACCGACTATCTCTGCCGGCTCTTTATTGTGCTGCCAGCTACTTTCGGGCGGTGAAAGATGGATCACATCCCCTTTATGCGTATCACTTGCTACTGTCGAATAAGTAGCGTCAGGAAACCACTGCTTCGCTAAGGTGATGGAGTTATTCTTAAGGCAGATAGGACGGACAAAGGGAATAACAGTTCGGCTATGCGGTTGAATCAACGCCATTTCATCCGAAAGTAAGCGCCAACCATGGAATGCCAGCCAGGTTGTCAAGGTGCTTTTGCCCGACCCGGGCGGTGCTGGAAACAAAATGGCTTTGTTGTCTTTGGCCAGTACCGCAGCATGAATAATGACGTATTGCATTTCATGGGTTGCAATGCACCAGTTCATGCCCCATTCCAGCATGGCGTAAGCTTGCTGTTGCTGCAAAGGCTGAAAGGGCTCCTGCTGATCAGCAAAAAAACGTGCCTGCGGACGGTAAAATCGTCGTATCCCTTCGGCTTTTTGCACCGATACAAAATAATCAGGATAGGAGACCATGTCTACCAGGCGGTTGCCGTATAGTCGCTTTAAATTATCAGCAACAAGTGGAATATCGGTTCGGACTTCGAAGGTAAAAGGCGGAAGAAGTAGAAACTGCTGACTAGACATTGGCTTTCTCAAGACTCTGTGAGGGGAGCTTAAGCATGCGGGATAAAGCGTGCAGATCTTGAGCCTGCACGCTGATGTCAGTTTCACCGTTTAAAACCAGCCTTTCTAATTGCTGTGCGGTTAAAGAGACACCGAGCGTTTCACCAGTTACCTGATTGAAAAAGACAGTACCTGAGCCATCGGAAAAACTGTGAACAACAACATGCTCCAGTAAAACATCATGCAGCATCAATGGGTATTTACCCTAGGGAAGTACAACTTAGCTGCACTGAAATGAGCCGGGATGTCTATTGTTGACTAAATCCTCAAACTCTTTCGACAACACCGCCGTATTATTGTGGCTAGCCAGATTCCACAAATAATTGGCCATGTCACTCGCAGTTTGCAGCGAAGGACTGCTGCCAATCACAGGGAAATAAATACCAAATTGGCCATGGTAAACTGCGTTCATATAAACAGCGGCCATAAAACGGTTGATTTTGGTTGAGCCGATAAACTCGCCGTTTACCTGCAACACATCAGCCATTAAAATTTCATCGATTGGCTTGGACGGATTCGGTGGCAAGTCTAAAGGATGCCCAGGGAAAATATCGGTGAAGCGAGCCGCTGTCTCCGCAAACGAATTGGCTTGTGAGCCATTGCCATTATTACCAAAAAAGCCGGAAGATTTCAGATGCAGGCATTGACCGTTGGCAAAGTCTGAGCCATGGCCGGAAGCAACGATGGATTGCGCAATACCACCACTACCAGCCCAAACAGAACGGGCAGGCAAGGATGCAACCACTAGACCAACACCGGTACGCATCAGGAACTTGCGTCGGCTCTGGCTGGTTGACTTGGTTACGTTTTGATCCTTCATTTCCATCAAAAACTACTCCTTTAAACAACGTGCCTTGCTTAAACTTGCTATATCGCTAAACGATGCAAAAATCACACCACAAAATAAACTATTTATAATTCAGCAAGCTATCTATTGAACCTTGCAAAAGGTCAGTGCCTTTGTAAAATTTTCAGACAACTTGAAAGGACACTACACATCATAACTCAAAATGAAGAATCTGAACAGTTCTTCATCCATGCCCATAAAAACAAAAGGCTCAATACAGTATTGAGCCTTTTACAGTTAAAAGCAGCGAGAGCTTACAAGTTTACGCCCTTCATCTTGGCTTTATCCCGAATATAGTCTTCCCAGCTACGTGCCTGGCGCGCTAGCGCCGTGTCACGTCGTGCCTGCTGAGCTGCAGCTAAAGCCTGCGGATACTGCTCTAAATAAAAATGAGCAGCAACCATACTCATATGCACCCGGCCAGGATTCTCTACATTTAATTCCAGTGCACGATTGAAAGCGGTAATCGCATTGCGATAGCGCTGGATAGAAATTAACGCTTCACCCTGACGACGGAATGCCTCGGCATCATTGTCCAACTGACCAGCCCGACCGTAAAACTCTGCCGCTTTGGCATATTCACGAGCTGCCTGGTAGTTGCTGGCAATGGCCATAAGGATTTGCCGGTTTTCCGGAATAACCCCATCTTTCATTTTTTGCTCAAACACCGCAGCTGCTTTGAATGACATCTCATTGTTAGCAAAGGCTTGACCAAACATCTGAAAGTGAGTACGTGATTCCAGGTAGCCCAGTATATTGGCGACTCGAAGCGCCGAAAGCGATTTCTGTAACTCTTCCTGCATCTGATACGTATTGCCTAGATAGAACCACCATTGAGCACTGTCTGGAAACAAGGTAACCATTTGCTCAAGGACTTGGGTCGCTTCAGGTATACGCTGAGCACCATACAAAGCACTTAACTTGGCCTGATAGTAATTTTCACGTGGCTCATCAGACAACGCCAAAGCACGGTCAATCGGCTGCACAGCGTTATCATACTGCTCCATCTGAAGATAAGCACCGGCAATACGGAAGTAGATGTCATGCTTTTGCTCACCAGTGAAGTGCATCCAAGCACGATAGGCTTCGATAGCTTGCTGATAGCGCTCTTCCTGCATCAGCAAGTGGCCGATATTCTCAAGCGTTGCGGCTTGGTCATTGAAGCCAAGAATATCTGGCCGTACTGCGCGTTGCAGATAATCAATCGCTTTGGTGTTGTCAATGCCAACGTACAACTGACCAATCAGTCGATCCACAAAAGCACGATCAAAGTCTGAGCTGGTTCGGGTATCCAGCAAAACTTTTAATGCTTCCTGGATTTGATCTTCATTGTACAAATCAATCGCACGTGACAATGAGCGACCGGTTCGCTCAGAAACCACCTGGCTACGGCGATCTTTACGCTCCTGGATCCGTTGCTGCTGTTGAGCAGCCGTTTCAGCCAGGCTGGCCGGTACATAGAAAGAACCTGCTGTTAACGCAAAAGCGATTGCCAGTGCTGAACTGAGTTTTGTTAACTTAGTCATCATCAACCTCCGGCCATATCAAGCGTGAAGTCCAGCTGAACTTGCAGGCCATGCTGCTGTTGCGGACGACCATCAACAATTTTTGGCTGATAACGCCAGCGGCGTAACGCACGGATTGCTTCACGGTCGAACACACGACGTGGTTCTGCTTCGATGACTTCAACATTATCAACACTGCCGTCTTCCATAATGCTAAAGCTTAAACGAACCCAGCCTTGCAACCCGTCACGTGCTGCCTGAACCGGGTAACGCGGCTCAATTCGCACGATAGGTTGCGCATCACCATCACGCATTAAAGCACCTGATGGATCGCCAATACCACTTGACGCGCCGCCTAAATCCAGACCAGGCATATTAAAGCCTACCGCACCTGACACATCGGTTTGATCCGGAGGTGTCTGTGGCTGCTGTGGCGGCTGCGCTGGTGGTGGTGGTGGTGGTGGTGGCGGTGGCCGACGCACCTGCGTATCCATATCTGGCGGTGTGGTATTAATTTCTACAACAATCCGCTCTTGCTCGTTATCGCGGCGTTCCCCGGTCCCTTTGACCAGGGTCGCCATTAACAAGAACAATAGAAACGTTACCACAGCACCAAGAAATAGCGATGTAAGTAAACGTGCCATAGTATCACTGCTCCCCGGCGATAGTGATGATGTAATCACCTGCCGCTTTGATTTGATCCATGACTTCCATTACCCGACCATGCATAGCTTCTTTGTCAGCCTGAATGATAATGGTATCAGTTGGCGACTCAGCAACCAGACGTTCAATGTTAGCGGCAACCCGCTCGACATCAACCATCCGACGGTCCATCCAGATCTCACCATTTGGACGAATGGCGATAAAAATGGTGGCGCTTGGTTTTTGCTGTGCCTGAGTGGACTCAGGTTTGTTCACATCGATACCGGCTTCTTTCACGAATGAAGTTGTCACGATAAAGAAGATCAACATAATGAAAACGATATCCATCATCGGCGTAATGTCGATTTGGGCCTCGTCGTCTTCACGAATACGTTTACGTGCCATAAAAATCTCTCTTTAATGATGCGGTAAGCTATCAACCAAGCTCGCTTTTTCCCGCTTTGCTCTGATTTCTAACCGCGAGCTGAAAAAGACCCCGGAAAGTGCAGCTACCATTCCAGACATGGTCGGAATAGTGGCCATCGAGATACCAGACGCCATGGTTCTAGGGTTACCAGTACCCTGGGTAGCCATGACGTCAAAGACGGCAATCATCCCGGTTACAGTGCCCAGTAGTCCGATCAGCGGACACATAGCGACCAGTGTCTTTATCAGCAGCATATTCTGGTCAATTTTTGTTGTTGCTTCAGAAATCCAGGTATCGCGGATTTTATGAGCATACCAAGAGGTGGTGTCCTCCCGGGCATCCCAGCGGGCGATAATCGCTTTCTTTTCCTTCGGAAAAACCGCTTTCAGATACCAGTAGCGCTCTAACATGAGAAACCACATGATGAAGAGCACCAGGGCGACAATGTACAAGACATTGCCCCCGGTATGAATAAAATCCTGTACCGATTCCCACAGCTCAATCAGCTGGAGCATCATTAGGCTTTCTCCTTCTCCGCATGAGCAGCAATGATACCAGCGCTTTGCTCATCCAGTACGTGAAGCACAGATTTGGCTTTGGTCGCAACAATGCTGTGAGCGAAGATCAGTGGCAGTGCCGCGATCAGACCCAGAGCCGTAGTTACCAATGCCAGAGAAATATCACCCGCCATCAGTTTCGGGTCACCAGTACCGTACAATGTGATGGTCTGGAAGGTCATAATCATACCGATAACGGTACCCAATAGACCCATTAGAGGTGCAACAGCAGCAAAAAGTTTAATCATGCTAATGCCACGCTCCACTTTTGGCGTTTCACGCAAGATGGCTTCGTCCAGTTTCAGTTCCAGGTTTTCCACATCAGCAGATTTGTTGTTGTGGTAGACCTTCAGAATACGACCCAGCGGGTTGCCATCGGAAGGATTGGACAGATTTTTCAGCTGAGCACGGATCTTGCCACCAACCAGTGACAGCACCACGAAACGCTCAATGGCAATCAGTAAACCAATGACCAGCAACACTGTGATCAGGTAACCGACAAATTTACCCTGGTGGTAGTATTCCATCAAAGTAGCACGCTGCTGGTTCAAACGCAGAATACTGTTGCCTTTGGTTGGGTCAACAAACAGATTGGTCAAAGTACCAGGACGAGCATTGTGGAAATCCGACACTGAGTTGTGTACACGGGAAATCGGTGCACGGCCTAGTGGTTGTAATTGGTTGGTATCAGCATTGTAGTACAGATAATCACGGTCAGTGGTTACGTGGAAAGAACCAAAACGCGTGACGCGCTGGGATGAGGTACCACCATCCAGATTGACAACTTCAGCGTCAAACTTGGAGATCTTGGCAGACTCAACCATTTCTGTCAGCAAAGCAACCCACAGGTCTTCCATTTCTGGAATAGTTGGCAGTTCAGTCGCAGCCGCCAAACCACGCAGTGGCTCGTGACGACCTGGGTACTGAGCACTAACAATCGAGCTAGAAACCAAGCCGATGGCATCGCTGGCACTACCACGCACCATACCGAATAACTCACCCAGAGTACCCTGGGCAGCAATCAGCTCTTGTTCTTTTTGTGCAATCAGAATGTCGTTATCAGCAAATTCTTTTTGCAAACGCTCACCACGTGCTTCCTGGTTGGCCAGAGCGCGACGAGCTTCATTTAATAAACGTTGTTGATCCTGGCGTGCATTGATAAAAGCTTGCTCACGCTCTTGGTTGACACGTCCTTCCAGCTGACGCTCACGCTTTACTTGTTCCAGGATTTGATCCAGCCGGTTGGTGTTGGCTGAAGCATCAAATGCCATGCTGGCAGTAGCAGTCACCGCAACAGCAACGATTAAGGATTTAAATAGGGTTCTCATTTTCGTCTTACTCCGCTGCGATTAGTGGTACGCGTGCCATATCAAAGTTAATTTCACGACGGGCCATTTTGATGAAATCGCTGACGCCTGTTAAATAACTGTCCGGCAGTTGTTCCCAGCTGTTGGTTTGACGGTTCCAGTGCCAGGCATTGCTGCCATCCAGCGACATGGCCATCAGCGCCAGGCGGCCCAGATGCACGTAATCGACGGTCAGCTCGTTACCACCCAAGTTTAAAGTACCCTGGAACGCAGCCAGCTCAGAGCCATAACCAGCTTCGATGCTGTAGGCTTCCATGATTTGACGATACTGTTCAGAAAGTTGCACGTCAGAACGCGCCATGACTTCACGCAGGCGCTCAACACGCTCGATACGACGATCGGTACGCAGTGGAATATCGTTCTTCACGAACTCTTCCAATGCATCAATCATTTTAAACATCAGTGGCACAGTACCACGGCGGGTATCTTCCAGGGTGTCGATTTGACGCTGAATGGAGTTGATTTGACGCTGCTGGTCAGTCACCAGCGTTTGCAGAAAATCATTGTAAACTGTCAGGCTATCGGTTTGGTCGACTACTTGACGATATTGATTCAACAGATCCTGAGTTTGCTCGTAAATCGTGTTAATGCGCTCTTGTGAGCGGACGGCTTCACGAATGATTTGGCTATTTTCCTGATGGATTTGTTCTAAGCCGGAATTCGCCATCGCTCCGCCGGAAAAGGCGAAGACACCGGCAAAAGCCGATGCGATAAGACTTTTACTCATTTTATTGTTAAGCATAGTTCCCAACCAATAATTGCTGATTAACGTAACCTGGAGTTTAGGGCTTTTCTCAAACTACTCTCAGGTCAATGACAGTGGCACTTCAACCCAGTGCAATGACCACGAATAGAGAGCCCTGGTTAGAGGGTAAACCACCAGCATCATTACAGCTAAAAAGCCCATTGTCAATACGACAACGGGCTTTGCCACTAATTCAAATGTTGCTTATTTATGCGGTTTTAAGTCGTGTTTATGCGCTATTAAAGCGCTGCTTTTTTTCTACTTATACTTTGTTAAACTAACCGCACAAAAAACAAGCAATACAGTACTTTAGCTGTAGAAGCCTACCATAGCTTCCAAGCTTACAGGTTTTATCTTGCTAGCGTTGCCAGCACAGCCAAAGGCTTCATAGCGCGCCACACAAATTTCGGTCATGGCTTTGGTTGAAGCCTGCAGGAATTTGCGTGGATCAAACTCGGCCGGATGCTGTGCTAAAAAGCGGCGAACGGCCCCGGTGGAAGCCAAACGCAGATCAGTATCAATATTCACTTTACGCACGCCGTGCTTAATGCCTTCGAGAATTTGCTCGACCGGTACACCATAGGTTTCTGGGATCTCACCGCCAAACTCATTGATCACTTTCAACCACTCTTGCGGCACCGATGAGGAACCGTGCATCACCAGGTGCGTATTCGGGATTTTGGCATGAATGGCTTTAATCCGATCAATCGCCAGGATATCGCCTGTCGGCGGCCGGCTGAACTTGTAAGCACCATGCGAGGTACCGCAGGCAATCGCCAGCGCATCCACTCCGGTTGCTTTGACAAACTCAAAGGCTTCGTCCGGATCGGTCAGCATTTGCTCGTGGGTTAACACGCCTTCGGCACCAATGCCATCTTCCTCGCCAGCAGTACCGGTTTCCAGTGAGCCCAGGCAACCGAGCTCCCCTTCTACCGACACCCCACAGGCATGGGCAATATCGACCACACTTTTGGTGACAGCGACGTTGTAATCGTAGTCCATTGGTGTTTTGCCATCTTCACCGAGGGAGCCGTCCATCATCACCGACGAAAAACCCAGTTGGATGGAGCGCTGACAAACCGCCATCGAGGTACCATGATCCTGATGCATCACCACCGGGATATTTGGAAACTCCTCAATTGCCGCCAGAATAAGATGACGCAAAAAAGGCGCGCCCGCGTATTTGCGGGCACCAGCGGATGCCTGCACGATAACCGGGCTATCGGTTTGCTCTGCGGCCAACATGATGGCGCGCATTTGCTCCAGGTTATTGACATTAAATGCCGGTACACCGTAGCCATGCTCAGCAGCATGATCCAGCATCTGACGTAATGAAATAAGTGCCATGAGATCCTCTCTCTGTTAGGGTACAAAGTTATCAATGCTCTTTGAGCTTATGTTTTTAATTTTTTTACAGCGCCTGACGCGCCCGTTCTTCCAGTATAGCGACTGCGGGCAAAGTTTTACCTTCCAGGAATTCCAGGAAAGCACCACCGCCGGTCGAAATGTATGAAATTCTGTCCGCTATGCCGTATTTATCAATCGCTGCTAAGGTATCACCGCCACCGGCAATGGAAAACGCCGGGCTTTCTGCAATCGCCCTGGCAATTGCTTCAGTACCGGCCGCAAACTGATCAAACTCAAACACACCGACCGGACCATTCCAGACAATAGTGCCGGCACTTTTCAGCAGTTTCACCAGGGCTGCTGTGGTGACGGGGCCAATATCAAACACCATATCATCGCTGGCAATATCGTTAACCGCTTTCAGCATAGCGGGCGTATTGGCACTAAAAGCTTTGCCGGTCATTACATCGGATGGCACCGGGATGCTGGCTCCACGGGCTTCGGCCGCTGCCATCAGTCGCTTGGCCTCCGGAATCAGATCGTCTTCACACAAGGATTTTCCAACGCCATGGCCGTTAGCGGCAATAAAAGTGTTGGCAATGCCGCCACCAACAATTAACTGGTCCACCACGCCGGATAAGGACTCCAATACCGTGAGCTTGGTCGATACCTTAGAACCACCAACAATAGCAACCAGTGGACGCTTTGGATTTTTGAGTGCTTTGCCAAGTGCATCCAGTTCGTTCGCCAACAAAGGGCCAGCACACGCAATAGGGGCAAACTTGGCGACGCCATGGGTAGAAGCCTGGGCCCGATGTGCAGTCCCAAAAGCGTCCATCACAAAGATATCGCACAAAGCGGCCAGCTTTTGCGCCAGTGCATCGTCGTTTTTCTTCTCACCTGAGTTAAAACGTACGTTTTCAAACACCACCAGCTCCCCCGGCTTTACATCCACACCAGCCAGGTAATCGCGCTCTAACCGAACCGGTACCGTCAATGCCTGCTGTAACCAGGCAACCACCGGCTGCATGGAAGCCTCTTCGTTGTAGACCCCTTCTTCCGGCCGGCCAAGATGGGACATCACCATCACAGCCGCCCCTTGAGCTAATGCAAGCTCAATGGTTGGTAACGCTGCTCGTAAACGAGCATCGGAGGTCACTGCACCATCTTTCACCGGTACATTCAAATCTTCCCGAATCAGCACCCGCTTACCGGCAAGTTCCAGTTTGGTCATCTGTAAAACCGTCATGCGTTTCTCCCTATGAAATAAGTTCTATGAACAGGCCATCATGGCCCTGGCTGTATCCAGCATCCGATTGGCAAAGCCCCACTCGTTGTCACACCAGAGCAAGCATTTTACCAACCGTTTGTGACTGACCCGGGTCAGGGAACCATCGACAATGCAGGAGTGTGAATTGTGATTAAAATCCACCGACACCAAGGGCTCTTCGGTATAATCCAAAATGCCCGCCAGCTGCGCCTTGCCTGCGCGTTGCAGCACCTGATTAATCGCCGCCGGAGTTACATCCTGATGCAGCGTTAAACTCACATCCATCGCTGTGACATTGACGGTTGGCACCCGCACCGCAATGGCCTCAAAGCGCCCGGCCAACTGCGGCAAAATGCGCTCTATCCCGAGTGCCAGCTTGGTATCCACCGGAATAATGGACTGACTGGCCGCCCGGGTACGACGTAGATCGGTATGGTAAGCATCGATCACCTGTTGATCATGCATCGACGCATGGATGGTAGTAATGGTACCGCTTTCAATACCATAAGCATCATCCAGCAGTTGCAACACCGGCACCACGCAGTTGGTGGTGCAGGAGCCATTGGAGACTATCTGCATCGCAGGTGTCAGCCGCTGCTGGTTAATACCAAAAATAACGGTGGCATCGACATCGGCATCGGCCGGATGTGAGAACAACACTTTCTTGGCACCGGCTTCCAGATGCCACTTGGCATGCTGGCGTGAATGGAACACACCGGTACACTCCAGCACCACATCAATGCCAAGCTCTTGCCAGGGCAATTCAATGGGATCGGCTTCGGCATACAGCTGGATCAGCTCCCCATTTACACTTATACCCTGCTCCACTCGTTCTACCTCGGCGGCAAAACGGCCGTGCGAAGTATCGTACTTCAGTAAATGCGCCACCCCTTTGGCATCGGCCAACTCATTGATGGCAACCACCCGGATATCTTGCCGACCCGATTCGTACAACGCCCGAACAATGTTTCGGCCAATACGACCGAAGCCATTGATAGCAACACGAATAGGCACTTGCGAACTGGGCATCTGTTTCATGCTCCTAAGAAAAAAGGACAGCGCAGGCTGTCCTTGTTTTGTCACTATGCCAGCAGCTTACGAGCAGCGGCCAGCACCTTGTCGCTGGTGATGCCAAAGTGAGCAAACAATTGCTCGGCAGGCGCCGACTCACCAAAGCCGGTCATGCCAATGACGTCGCCGTTCAGGCCGACGTACTTGTACCAACCGTCCATAATACCCGCTTCCACCGCGATACGTCGACTGACTGCAGCAGGCAGTACTTGCTCCCGGTAGCTGGCATCCTGCGCATCAAACACATCGGTCGATGGCATCGAAACCACCCGCACCTTACGACCTTCTTGCTGCAGTTGCTGCGCAGCACTCATCGCCAACTGCACTTCAGAGCCGGTTGCAATCAGGATCAGCTCTGGTGTTCCTTCGCAATCCAACAGCACATAACCACCGCGGCGAATGGCTGCCAGTTGATCAGCGCTACGCTCCTGTTGTGGCAAGCCCTGACGGGTAAAGATCAAGCTGGTAGGGCCTTCCGTCCGTTCAATGGCGACTTGCCAGGCAACAGCAGACTCGACCTGATCGCATGGGCGCCAGTTCATCAGGTTGGGCGTGGCACGCAAGGCTGCCAGCTGTTCAACCGGCTGGTGGGTTGGGCCATCTTCCCCCAGACCAATGGAGTCATGCGTATAGACAAAGATTACCCGCTGCTTCATTAGCGCTGCCATCCGCACCGCATTACGCGCATATTCCATAAACATCAGGAAGGTGGCACCGTACGGCACAAAACCACCATGCAAAGCAATGCCATTCATAATGGCCGACATGCCGAACTCGCGCACACCGTAATAAATGTAGTTGCCGCTGGCATCGTTGTGCGTCAATGGTTTCGATCCAGACCAGATGGTCAGGTTAGAACCAGCCAAATCGGCCGACCCCCCCATAAACTCAGGCAACAAAGGACCATAGGCATTCAGCGCATTTTGCGATGCTTTGCGCGTAGCAACGTTCGCTGGGTTGGCTTGCAGTTTTTCAATATAGGCCGCGCTTTGCTCGGCCCAATTAGCTGGCAAGTCGCCGAGACTGCGTCGCTCAAACTCAGCGGCCAGTTCCGGGTAAGCAACACGGTAGGCAGCCAGCTTTTGCTGCCAGCTTTGCTCTGCCACTTGCCCTTTGGCTTTTGCATCCCATTCGGCGTAGATATCCGCCGGGATCTCAAAAGGTGCATGCGGCCATTGTAAAAATTCACGGCTGGCGGCAATTTCTGCATCACCAAGCGGTGCGCCATGGCAATCATGGCTGCCGCCTTTATTAGGCGCACCATAACCAATCACGGTTTTACAGCAAATCAGGGTTGGCTTGGTGCTGTCTGCCTGTGCCTGTTCAATGGCGGCTTTCACCGCCGCTGCATCATGACCATCCACCGACTCAATCACCTGCCAGCCATAGGCTTTAAAACGTGCTGGGGTATCGTCGGTAAACCAGCCTTCCACTTCGCCATCAATGGAAATACCGTTGTCGTCCCAGAAGGCAATCAGCTTACCCAGGCCTAAAGTGCCGGCCAGTGAACAGGCTTCGTGCGAGATACCTTCCATCAGGCAACCATCGCCAAGGAAAACATAAGTAAAGTGATCGACCAGTTCATGACCCGGCCGGTTAAACTGCGCCGCCAGTGACTTCTCTGCAATGGCCATGCCTACTGCATTGGTGATGCCCTGCCCAAGTGGGCCAGTGGTGGTTTCTACGCCGGGTGCATAACCATACTCAGGGTGGCCGGGCGTTTTGGAGTGCAGTTGACGAAACTGTTTCAGATCGTCAATACCAAGCTCATAGCCGGATAAATGCAACAACGAGTACAGCAACATGGAGCCATGGCCGTTCGACAGCACAAAGCGATCGCGATCTGCCCAATTCGGGTTTTGCGGATTGTGCTTTAAAAAATCACGCCATAGCACTTCAGCAATATCCGCCATGCCCATAGGGGCACCCGGATGACCTGAGTTGGCTTTTTGAACCGCATCCATGCTTAGAGCACGAATTGCGTTGGCGAGTTGTTTACGAGAAGGCATGCTAACTCCTGGGTAGTTGGTAAAAATTGGCTTGAGTCATGGCAAAACCATCACCCTGCATAGTGCTGTTATACCGTGAGTATGCGACAGGGTCTTACTGCCCTGCTTTTTGTGCTGCGTATTTTCGCCCAGCCATCGGCCAATGGCAAATTTAAATCGTGCAACAATGCATGGAAACGCACCATAAACATCATTACTGGCCCAACGATACAGCGTCAAAGACGTCTGGCCGTCAACTTTTTCTAGCCAAGACTGATCGATTTCTCTAAAATAGCCGTTATAAATCGGCACCCGCACTGGTAACTCTTTGCAGCGGGAGCTATGTATTTAACTTTTTTCAATGGATAACAGGCCCATGGCACAACATATCTTTACTTCTGAATCCGTATCCGAAGGACATCCGGATAAAATTGCCGATCAGATCTCTGATGCGGTGCTGGATGCCATTTTGGCACAAGATCCAAAAGCGCGGGTTGCCTGCGAAACCTTCGTTAAAACCGGCATGGTGCTGGTGGGTGGTGAAATCAGCACCAGCGCCTGGGTGGATATTGAAGAACTGACTCGTAAAACCGTGCGCGAAATCGGCTATGTGCATTCCGATATGGGCTTTGATGCCGACTCTTGTGCAGTATTAAATGCCATTGGCAAGCAATCACCAGATATCAATCAGGGTGTGGACCGAGCCGATCCGAAAGAACAAGGTGCCGGTGATCAGGGTCTGATGTTTGGTTATGCAAGCAATGAAACCGACGTGCTGATGCCTGCCCCGATCACCTATTCACACCGTTTGGTGCAGCGCCAGGCACAAGTACGTAAAAATGGTACCCTGCCCTGGTTGCGCCCAGACGCCAAATCTCAGCTCAGCTTCATTTACGAAGATGGCAAGCCGGTGGGTATTGATGCGGTGGTGTTATCCACCCAACATTGCGACACCATCAGCACCGAGGACTTGCGCGAAGCAGTGATGGAAGAAATCATCAAGCCAGTATTACCTGGCGAATGGCTGACCAGCAGCACCAAATTCTTTATTAACCCAACCGGCCGTTTTGTGATTGGTGGCCCTATGGGCGACTGTGGTCTGACTGGCCGCAAGATCATCGTGGATACATACGGTGGCATGGCCCGTCACGGTGGAGGTGCTTTCTCTGGTAAGGATCCATCCAAGGTAGACCGCTCGGCTGCTTACGCTGCCCGCTATGTGGCAAAAAATATTGTTGCTGCAGGCCTGGCCGATCGCTGTGAAATTCAGGTGTCTTACGCCATTGGTGTAGCTGAGCCTACCTCCATCAGTGTCGAAACCTTTGGCACCAGCAAGCTGGAAGAAAGCCAGCTGATTGGTTTGATCCGCGAGCATTTTGATCTGCGCCCCTACGGCCTGATTGATATGCTGCAACTGGAGCGTCCTATCTATCTGCCAACCGCGGCCTATGGTCATTTTGGTCGCAACGAGTTCCCGTGGGAGCAAACCGACAAAGCAGAAGCTCTGCGTCAATACGCTAAGTAAGCCTGTGGTCTGGCTGCACTCAAGGAGAGCTTAGGCTCTCCTTTTTTCTGGCCAGGCTCCAGCGTATGGCAGCCAAACAACGGTTTCACCCGGCTGTTTTTTGTGTATGATAAGGCAGCCTTGTCTGAGTATTGATGTTCAGACCGCTGTAAAAATAGAAGCTTCAGGGGAACACGGCGCACGCTCGCCCCATAAAAATTACAAGGAAAACCTATGTCCGCACAACAGGCCGCTCCAGCTGAAAAGCAGAGCATGCTCAATCGCGCCCTAAACGCTATTGAAGTAGTCGGGAACAAGCTACCCGATCCGGCTATTCTATTTGCCCTTCTGATGGTGTTTGTCTGGGTCGCCTCCTGGCTGCTGTCCGGTGTTAGCTTCAATGAAGTTGACCCGCGTACTGGCGAATCCATTCAAATTGCCAACCTGCTGGCAGGCAGTTCGCTCACTGAATTCACCTCTCGCATGGTCAATACCTTTGTTACCTTTGCGCCCTTGGGTATTGTGTTGGTAGCTATGCTGGGCTTAGGGGTTTCTGAACACACCGGTTTTATTAACGCTGGTCTGCGCTCTATTTTGAGTGTTACGCCAAAAATGCTGCTTACCCCAGTGCTGATCGCTGTAGGTATACTGAGCCACGTGGCGGTCGATGCTGGCTATGTCTTGGTTATTCCTCTTGGTGCCGTGATTTTCTATGCGGCTGGTCGTCACCCGCTGGCCGGTATCGCCGCAGCTTTTGCCGGCGTGTCTGGTGGTTTTTCCGCAACCTTCTTTATTCCGTCCAGCCTGGACCCAATGCTGGCCGCTTTTACCCAGGAAGCGGTGAATTTGTCGGCGCATCCGGCAGCCGCGGATCTAGTAATCAACCCACTGAATAATTTCTACTTCACCACCGCTTCCACCTTCTTAGTGATTTTGGTTGGCTGGTTCCTGACCGATAAGGTGATTGAGCCTCGGCTGAAAAACACCAAAGTGGATGCCGATGCGGCCGATTTACCGGTGATGGATGAACTGACCAACCGTGAGAAAAAAGGGTTGGCATGGGCCGCCTTTTCCATGGTGGCAGCTTTTGTTTTGCTGGTGATTTCTGCGCTACCAGAAGGGTCAGCCTGGCGCAGTGACGCTGGCGAACTGGCTGATGCTGCCGCGCCACTGATGCGATCCATTGTTTCGTTAATCTTTATTTTCTTTTTAATCCCTGGTGTGGTCTATGGTTATGTCGCGGGCACAGTGCGCAGCCACCGCGATGTGGTCGAAGGGATGAGCAAAGCCATGAGCGGTATGGGCTATTACATCGTGATGGCATTTTTCTGCGCTCAGTTTATCTATGCCTTTGGTCAGTCTAACCTGGGAGCATTAATGGCCATTAAAGGGGCCAACTGGTTAAAAGAAATGGCGTTCCCAATGGGCTTTACCTTAATTGGTATTGTGCTGCTGACCGGTTTTGTCAATCTGATGGTCGGCTCAGCTTCGGCCAAGTGGGCATTGATTGGTGCCATTATGGTGCCGATGCTGATGGAGCTGGGTGTCTCGCCGGATCTAACCCAGGCCGCCTACCGGGTCGGTGACTCCAGTACCAACATTATTACCCCACTGCTGCCTTACTTCCCACTGATCG
The DNA here is from genome assembly GCF_020831925.1 of Alkalimonas sp. GTDB lineage: Bacteria > Pseudomonadota > Gammaproteobacteria > Enterobacterales > Alteromonadaceae > Alkalimonas. The sequence goes on along the minus strand of NZ_JAFIFQ010000015.1, from coordinate 22,994 downwards.
TGGTGTTCTGCCAGAAGTACGTTAAAAATAGTGGTATTGGTACCCTGATATCCTTAATGCTGCCCTTTACTGTGACCTTACTGATCTGCTGGACAGCTTTCTTACTGCTGTTCTGGGGCTTTGATATCCCGCTCGGTGTCGGCGCCAGCCATAGCTTCCCGGCCGGATAAGATTTAATGCTTGCTATCAAACCCGCTTCGGCGGGTTTTTCTTTGGCAATTCACTGCAAATTGTTACCATAGCCCTATTCGCCCTAACCATAACTTCCTATGCGTATCCCCAGAATCTTTGTCGACTTACCACTAAACGCATCCTCATTGGCACTGCCAGACGAAGCGGCCGCACACATCGGCCGGGTGCTGCGGATGCAATCAGGTGATGCCTTGCAGCTTTTTAATGGCGATGGTAACAACTACGCGGCCAACATTGAGCAGGTTAGCAAGAAACAGGTATTGGTTTCGATAACTGGCTCAGAACCCAATGCAACTGAATCCAACTTAAGTTTGCATCTGGGACAAGTCATTTCCCGTGGTGATAGGATGGACTTTGCCATCCAAAAAGCGGTGGAGCTGGGCGTGAGCAGCATTACACCGCTATTCTCTGAACGTTGTGGTGTCAAACTGGATGGCGAGCGGCTGGAAAAAAAGCAGCAACAATGGCAGAAAATTGTCCACTCTGCCTGCGAGCAGTCTGGCCGTAGCCGGGTCCCCAAAATTCTGCCCGCTCTGCAACTGGCAAACTGGCTGGCCGAGCCAACAAAAGATCTTAAGTTGACCTTGCATCCATGGGCAACCGACACCATTAAGACACTAAAGCCAGCTGGTTGTATTCGCCTGATGATAGGCCCAGAAGGTGGCTTTAGTGAGCAAGAAATGACAGCTGCCCTGGCAGCAGGTTATCTGGGTATTCGACTTGGTCCCAGAGTATTGCGTACCGAAACAGCTGCACTGACGGCCATCAGTGCCCTGCAGCTGCAATTTGGCGATCTCGCCTGAGGATCTTATGACAGCACTTAGCATAGGTATTGTGATGGACCCCATTGCGGACATCACCATCAAAAAAGACACCAGTTTCGCCATGTTGCTGGAAGCACAGCGACGCGGCTACACCATTCATTACATGGAAATGGCAGACTTGTACTTGCTGGAAGGTCAGGCCCGGGCTTGCTCACGCTTGCTGATGGTGGAGGAAGACCCTGCCAACTGGTACCAGTTTGGTCAGGAGCAAGATATCGCGCTAGGCGAGCTGGATGCGGTGCTGATGCGCAAAGATCCTCCCTTTGATACCGAGTACATTTACGCTACCTACATGCTGGAACTGGCTGAGCAGCAAGGCTGTCTTATTGTCAACAAGCCGCAAAGCCTGCGCGATGCCAATGAAAAGCTCTACACCAGCTGGTTTAGCCAATACACGCCAAAAACTCTGGTCAGCCGCGACTCAGCCCGACTAAAAGCCTTCTGGCAAGAGCACCAGGATGTCATCATTAAACCGTTGGATGGCATGGGTGGCGCCTCTATTTTCCGGCTAAAAGCCGATGATCCGAATGTTGGCGTGGTGTTGGAAACCTTGACCGCGCACAACAGCCGCTATGCCATGGCTCAGCAGTTTATTCCAGCCATCAAAGAAGGCGATAAACGCATTTTAATGGTCAATGGGGAGCCAATCCCTTATGTGCTGGCACGGATACCTGCCAAGGGTGAAACCCGGGGCAATCTGGCCGCCGGCGGCCGTGGTGAGGTACGCCCACTGAGCGATAGTGACCGGGTTATCGCCGAAGCCGTTGGCCCAACATTAAAGGCGAAAGGACTTATTTTTGTAGGCTTGGATATAATTGGTGATAAACTTACAGAGATCAATGTAACCAGCCCTACCTGTGTGCGGGAAATTGAAGCCGAAGCTCCCGTCCATATTACCGGTCAGCTGTTTGATGCCATTGAACAATTGCTCGGTCATTAGAAGTACCTAGTCTGTTCCCAGCCAACAATAAGGTTGGCTGGTAGCGAATAAGGAGCGCAGCATGAATACGTTTGAGCATCACTTTTTGATTGCTATGCCATCGCTGCAAGACCCATTTTTTCAACGCAGCGTCACCTATATCTGTGAGCACAATGAAGACGGTGCCATGGGTATCGTCATCAATCACCCACTTAAAGCCACCATTGGCGATTTACTGCAACAACTGGATATCGAATTCGACCCGAAAAACCCTGTCACTGAGCGCGCCGTTTGTGCTGGCGGCCCGGTACAGGCCGATCGCGGTTTTGTGCTGCACAAGGCGCAACCAGGCTACATGAGCAGCATGCGACTGGACGATGATCTGATGATCACCACCTCGAAAGATATCCTGCAACAGCTTACCACCCAGGAAGGGCCAAACAAGTTCTTGCTGGCGCTTGGTTATGCCGGCTGGGTAGCAGGCCAACTGGAGCAGGAAATTGCCGACAACTCCTGGCTGGTGATCCCGGCCGATAGCAGCATCATTTTTGACCTGGCCCATGCTTACAAATGGCAAGCGGCTACCAAGAAAATGGGCATCGAAACCTGGCAACTGAGTAGCGTCGCAGGACATGCTTAATGAGCACGGATAAACACCGCTCGATTTTAACCTTTGATTACGGCACCAAAAGTATCGGCGTTGCCATCGGTCAGGAACTGACCGGCAGCGCCAGTGTGCTGGCAGCCCTGAAAGCCCGTGATGGCATTCCGGATTGGGACCAGATTGAGAAGCTACTTAAAGAATGGCAACCGGATCTGTTACTGGTTGGCCTGCCACTGAATATGGATGGCACTGAGCAGGACTTTACCGTGCGCACCCGCAAGTTTGCCAACCGGCTGCATGGCCGCTTTGGGCTGCCGGTCGAACTGCATGACGAACGCCTGACCACCGCCGACGCCAGGCAGCAACTCTTTGCCGAAGGCGGTTTTCGTAACCTCAGCAAAGACAAAGTCGATAGCGTTTCGGCCGTGCTTATTTTTGAGAGCTGGTATGAAAACCGAGCCTGATAATCCCCTCATTCAGCCTGGCTATTACCAGCATTACAAAGGCCCTTATTATCAGGTGGTGGATCTGGCCCGCCATAGCGAAACCGAAGAATGGCTGGTTATTTACCGGCCACTTTATGGCCAGCGCGCTCTTTGGGCCCGGCCGCTGGCCATGTTCTGTGAACAGGTGCAATACCATGGCACCCTGGTGCCACGTTTTCGTTATCTGGGCGATGCTTTGCCAGGCTAGCACCAAATTTTTCACCATATCCGGCAATTTAAGCAGTGGTTTTTAGCATTCAATAAGATCGCTGTACAAAATATCACCACTTTCTATGATGCAGCTCAAGGCAGTCTTTGCAAAGACTGCTATACCTAGTAGTCCACCATAAGCAGATTGAGCGGAGTAGCGGCATGCCAAAGCAGCATCAGCGGTTGGGTTGTATTATTCTGGCCGGTGGTCAGGGCAGTCGACTGTGGCCCCTGACCAGCCACTGCGCCAAGCCTGCCGTTGCCTTTGCCGGCCATTACCGGGTGATTGATTTTGTGCTGAGCAACTGCATCAACTCTGGCTGTGATGAACTTTGGGTGCTGGGTCAGTACCTGGTGGATGGCTTGCATCACTACTTGCACCAGCAATGGTCGAAACATCGCTGCCCGGCCGATATTCATCTGGTTAAAACCAGAGAAACCAAACTAAAAGGCACCGCCGGTGCCGTTTTTCAGCAATTGCAGCAGTTTGAACACAGCCTTGCCACGCACCTCTTGGTACTAAGCGCCGATCATGTGTACAAAATGGATTTTCGTCAGATGCTTGATTTTCATCTGGAGCGAGAAGCCGGTATGACCATTGCCGCCATGCCGGTAGCGGCCGAACTAGCACCTCAGTTTGGTGTTATCGCCATGGATAACAACCAGCGGGTCACCGGCTTTTACGAAAAGCCCAGGCCGCACCAAATCAAGCATTTGATTGACAGCAATGGCATGGTGCTGGTGTCGATGGGCAACTACCTGTTTAACCGCTACTGCCTGTTTCAATCGTTGCAGCAGGATTCGAAAAAAATGCTGTCCCGCCATGATTTTGGCCACGATATTATTCCGGCTATGTACCCGAAAGAGCCGGTCTATGTGTATGATTTTTCAAGCAACCTGGTGCCCGGTGAAAGCCAGCACTACTGGCGGGATGTCGGTACTCAGGATGCATTTTTTCAGGCACATATGGATTTACTGGGACCAAACCCGGCGGTCCGGTTGCACAATGAGCAATGGCCTGTGTTTGGCAAGGAGCCTGTAGCACCCAGTTATTTTGCTGGCTCTGATAAAAGCAGCATCCAGGACAGTCTGATTGGTTCCGGCTGTGAGCTATCGGATGCCAGCATTCGCCACTCGGTGATTGGCAGCCATTGCCGGATCCACCGTGGCGCTGAGCTGGAGGATTGTGTGCTGATGGGCCACATCGAGGTGGGTGCCAACTGCCGGCTTCGAAACGTGATCGTTGCAGAGAATTGCCGTATCGCCGAGCACAGCAGCATTGGTTTTAATGCCCGGCTCGACAGCCAGCAGTACAAGCGACTACCTTCCGGGCTGGTGGTAGTTAGCTCCGGTCAGGCCGGTATCAGCGCTTTAAATGACCTGCATTAGCAGTTGTCTCTAGATGGACACTAGCCGCCATGCTGGCGGTACCACTCACCGATAATCAAAGCCGCTGCAACGCTGACATTCAGCGACTCCACCTGGTTGCTGCCGGGAATACGCAGCAAGGTATCGGCTTTTTGCGCCACTGCTTTGGATACCCCAAACATCTCTTCCCCAAACACCATCACCGCCCGGGCCGGCAACTGGCCTTGATACAGCGACTGGCCCTGATGGCTGGAAGTGCTCATGAGCTGGTAACCGGCCTGACGGCACAGCAGCAAGGCTTCCGGTAATATTTCGCAGTGCACTGCCTGCACAAACTCGGCCCCACCGGCCGCAGTGCGCACCGAGGCGCCCGAGTACAGCAACTGGGCTTCAGGCAGCAAGATGGCTTTGACACCAAAATGGGCACAGGTGCGGGCAATGGCGCCCAAATTGTGCGGATTACTGACGCCATCCATCGCCAGGATCAAATCACTGTTGGCGTCTTTTTGCTGGCGCAAATAACGATGCAGTGGCAGCGACTCGGGCTGCTGCACCAGCATCACGATACCACCATGGTGCTGACTGGCGGCCAGTTTATCCAGCTCGGCATCCTCGACCAGATGGTAGGCTTTTTTGGCTTTGGCCAGATACTTCATCATGGCAGCGCACTTAGGGGCCTGCTCAGCATTTAAATACAGCCGGATAATGGCCTCCGGCCGCCTGGCAAACACCACCTGACAGGCTTTTTCGCCATAAATTTTCTGCTCAGCCGGACGTGGCGAAACGGCCCGCTCCGATGCGTGTTTACTTGCCCTGCCAGCCACTGGCTGAGCAGGCCCTCCGGCTTTTTTATGATTTTTTTCCGCCCAGGGTTTTGCGCTCTTTGCCCGTGACGGGCGAGCAGAAGGACGTTTGGAAGAGGGTGCGCCGGACATAAACAACCTTGTGATGCATAAAAACGGTATTGTAGCAGTTGGCATGACAAAACCACCAGAACAGAGTATGCTGTCGCCCCCTTTTTGTTACTGGTTGTTTGCCATGCTCAGCTATCGCCACAGCTTTCATGCCGGCAACTTCGCCGATGTCCTGAAACATCTGGTGCAGGTTGCCATTCTTGAGTACCTAAAGCGCAAAGACAAGCCGTTTTGCTACCACGATACCCACTCTGGTGCTGGCCTGTACAGCCTGACGGGCGAGCATGCCAGTAAGACCGGCGAGTACCAAAGCGGTATAGGGGTGCTGTTTAACCAGGCAGTACCAACCGCACTGGAAGACGGCCCGGTCGGGCGTTACCTACACCTGCTGCACCAGCTAAACCCGGACGGCGAGCTGGAGTTTTACCCAGGCTCCCCATCCATTGCTGCCCAGTTGCTGCGACCACAGGATGCTTTGCAACTGACCGAACTGCACCCGACCGATTATGGCTTGCTAAGCCAGCACCTGGGCAAACGCAAACACTGCCGGATTGAGAAAATGGATGCCTGGGCTGGTATCAAAGCCATGCTGCCACCACTGGCACGACGCGGCCTGGTGTTGATCGACCCGCCTTATGAACTCAGCCACGAATACGACGATGTGGTCAAAGGCCTGCAACTCGCCTTGCAACGTTTTGCCACCGGCTGTTACGCCATCTGGTACCCGGTGATTGACCGTGGTCATATCGAGCGCTTTGTTGCACAAGTTGCCGCGCTGCCTGTAACAGATTTACTGCGGATTGAATGGTGCCCCAAAGCCGACAGCACCGGCTTTGGTATGACTGGCAGCGGTATGCTGGTGATCAACCCCCCCTACCTGCTGGCCGGGCAATGCCGGGCAATGCTGCCCTGGCTGCAACAACAGCTGGGCAATGCCGGCCCGGCACAAGTAACACAGTTAATAGCAGAGGCTTAATTCAATGCGCATTTTATTTGTACTGTCCATTTTGTTATTTTCCGGCGCCAGCCTGGCTTTTGGTCAGATTGGTCATCGCATGATTTGTGAGCTGGCCTATGAGCAACTGTCTGTCAGCCAGCAACAACGACTGGATGCCTTGTTGGCTCATACCGATTTTGACAGTTTTCCGCCCGCCTGTGTCTGGGCTGATCAGCTGCGTGGTCAGGAACAATACGACTTCGCCCGGCCACACCATTATGTCAATATCCGCCTGGAGGATCAGGCCATTAGCATGGATCATTGCCCCGACTATGGCTGTGTGCTGTCGGCGATTAAAGAGCACTATGCGTTGCTGCAACAAGACAGCCAATCGGCCAAAGCGGCTGAGTCACTGAAATTTCTCAGTCATTTTGTCGGCGATTTGCACCAGCCCCTGCACGTTGGCTACGACTTTGACCGTGGTGGCAACGACATCGGTGTGATTTTTATGGGCGAAGTACGCAACCTGCATGGCATCTGGGATACCGGCATCCTGCTGCAACTGGGGTTTCGCGATTATCAGGCCAGCATCGACCGGTTACGCCCACGTTTGAATGAAACCAATTTGCAGCAATGGCAACAGGGCGATGTGCTGGACTGGGCTAATGAGTCCGTTGCCATCGTCAAACAGATCTATGCGGAGCATCAACCTGGCAAGCCTTTGGATGAGCGCTATGCGATGCATCACCAGGACACCATCGAAACCCGGTTGCTGCAAGCAGCAGCAAGGCTGGCCTGGCTGCTGCAACAGCTGTGGCCAGAGCCAGAGGCAAGTTAACCGGCAAAAGCCAAAGCCCGAATCGGCAGCCTGCCCGCCTTGGTTTGCGGGCAGTGCAACACCTGTTCGGTAGCTCGGATCGCCAACACCTGGCCGTTTGCCGCCAGCTCCAGCTCCACCCATTGAGCACCCCGGCCAGGCAGAATACTTTGTCCCAGTTGCAATTGGGCCACTAACTCTTTGCTGAGATTCATTTGCAACTCATTGCAAATGGTTAACTGCCAGTTGGCTTCCTGCTGCTGCAACTGAGCCATGCGGGTGTGGATGGAGCTAGTATGTTGTAATTGCTCTTGCTGACGCTGCCACAACAGCTGCAGCCGCTCCTCACGCCCAACCTGGCTACTTAACATAGTCCTGGGCTCTGCCAATCGATGGTACTGCACCTGCAGGTAATCCGCGCTGGCCGTCCGTTCAATCTGATACAGATCAGCGGTAGGCGACCACTGCATCCAACTAAGCAGCAACAACATCGCCGCACAGCCCATCACCAACTGCGATAATTGCCACCAGCTACGCCAGGCCCCCGGCTGTTTGTCCCTTGCTTCGCACTGTACTAATAACTGACGTTTTAGCGCAGTTGGCATCTTATGGGGCTGTTTCGCCCGTTGATACAATGACTGCAACTCGTCATGCTCTGAAGGTGTCGGCTTATTCATCATGTTCTCCCAAACGCGCCTGCAAAAAACGACGGGCATAGCGCAGCCGGCTTTTCACGGTTTCGTCCAATTCGTTGGTAATGCTGGCAATTTGTCCAACTGAAAACCCTTCCAGTTGCAGCATCAAAGCCTCTCGCTGCAGGAATGGTAGCAGCCGCAAAGCTTGCTCAAAGCGCTGTTGCCTTGCAACTGGCCAGGATTGGGAACATTCAACCTCTGGTTGTGCCAGCTGCTCCGGGCAGGTCGAGGATAGCCAGCGCTGCTGGCGTTTTAACTCATCCAACAAGGCATTGCGGGCCATGCTGAACAACCAGGTTTTGAAACGGCTGTCTGCCCGAAAGCTATGCCGTTTCTCCATTACTTTTAACCAGGTCTGCTGGCAAATATCCTGCGCCAGTGCCGGATCGGACTGGCGCAGTAAAAAATGGTACAGATCATCGCCACAGTGCTGAATCAAACCATCCAACCATTTCGAGGCACCCGTTTTCTGATAGTGCTGCATCAGTTGGTCCGGACACAAGGTGCCAGCCCAGCTCAGGGGTATCGACAGCATAGGCACACTCCTCTTACCAGTCTGTTTTTTCAGCTTAGTTGGCTTCCAGGGTAAAATCGAGCTGCACCTGCAGGTTGGTTTGCTTTATGGCTCTACCATCCACGACTTTGGGTTGATACTTCCAGCGCCGTAAAGCACGCATCGCTTCACGGTTAAACAGATTGGCCGGCTCTGCCGCCACCACCTCAACATCCTGCACGTTCCCTGCTTCATCAACGGAAAAGCGCAACTGCACCCAGCCACTGATGCCCTGACGCGCAGCCTCTACCGGATACCTGGGTTCTACCCGTACCAACGGATTGGCACTGCCATCTCGCATTGCCATTCCACCCCGATCTGGCGGATCTAATCGGAGGCGGTCCAATCCAGGTGTAAAACGCGTGGTCAGATCCACCACCTGATCACTGGGTTCTGAGTGAAAGGTCATGACTTCGGGTTGGATGATTTCTGGTCGCGGCGGCAGTGGTTGGCGGATCACCGTTGGCTGCTCATCCGGCGTTTGATAGACAGTAACAGAGATGCTTGGCTCAGGTGGCGGGCGCACACCAACGGGCGCCTTGACCAGGTGGTGCATCAATAAAAACAAGCCAAAAGTCACGCTGACTGCGCTGATAGAACATAACGTTAAGCGAGACAGCTTGGTGGCGGTCATCTGCTCGGGGTAGGTGCAACTTGTCATAAAAAAGCTCCTCAGAGGGGTGTTATTGCTTAGACGACTGAGGAGTCTTGGCGGGGTTAAATTTTTTTAATTAGCGTATCCAACCCTGATGAATGCGCTTGAAGGTCTCGGTTCCGGCGCATTCCAGCCATTCAAAGGCCAGCATTTCGCGGTTAATAATAATAGCGCCAGCTTGTTGCATGCGCTGCAACGCTTGCTCTTTGTGTTTTGGCTCGCGCGAGCCAAGCGCATCTTCGACCAGATAGACCTGATACCCTGCTGCTAGCAAATCCAGCGCAGTTTGCAGCACACAAACATGGGTTTCGGTGCCAAGCAGAATCAGTTGCTTGCGCTCCAGCTCATGCAGCCTTTGGCGCACCGCCGTTTCCTTGTAGGCACTAAAGTGCATCTTTTGCAGCACCGCATCATCAGGCAGTAGTTCCGCCAAGACGGGTACCGTGTGGCCTAAACCTGCCGGATACTGCTCGGTGGCCAGCACCGGCACATCCAGCTGCAGCGCAACCTGCAATACCCAGGCAGCGGCATTTTCAACCTCTCGGTTTTCCGAAATGGCTGGCGCCAGCCGCTGCTGGATATCAATCAGCAGCACCAGGCTTTGATCACGGTCTATCAACATAGCGTTCTCCTAAGCAAGTATTCGAACAGAGTGACAAAGCAAGCGACCGATTACCAGCCGACCTTGGTCGTAGCTGTGATTTAACTCTGTCCGCGCCACTGGGCGAAGCACTCCGCCTCGTCTTTGTCTTTATTCAGTAGCAGCCGGGCCAGCACTTTATCGGCCTCGCCGGCCTCGCCGGTTAAACCAATCCAGGCTTCAACATAGTCACCATCTCCCAGCGCGACCGGGTACAGATCTTCCCAGCTGTCATCCGGGGTTTTTAAGTCAACAAAACCACGGCTCAGATGCTGTTGCTGGTACTCGGTGTAATCGGCAGCACTCAGATTGTCTGAGGCCAGCTCTTCAAATATATCAAAGGCGTGATCGCACAGCTCATCCAGCGACCACTGCAAAGGTTCTGTCATGGTGATTTTCCAAAGAATTGCTCTGGCGCTATGATAGCAAGTTTCCCGCTAAGGCACAGCCTGATACTATAGCGACATTGTTGTTGCTTTGATAAACCCGATGACCAGCACTTTGCCCTACACCAGTACTTTGTACCGCTGCCCGCTTTGCAGAGAGCCACTGTTTCCCGAAGCAAGCACTCCCGAGCAGAACCTATTCAGCCAGAGTGTGTCCAAACAAACATCGTACCGCTGTATCAACCGGCACCACTTTGATGTCGCCAAAGAGGGCTACCTCAACCTGTTGCCGGTGCAGCATAAGAACTCGAAGCAACCAGGCGATAGCAAGGCCATGCTGCAACAGCGGCGGCAGTTTTTAGAGTCCGGTGCCTATCAACCTCTGGTCAGCGCTTTGGCGGAACAGCTGCAGCATTTGGCACCCGCCCGAATGCTGGACTCCGGTTGCGGTGAAGGCTATTACAGTGCACAGTTAAAAGCAGCACTGCCAGCGACTGAGTTTGCTGGTATGGATATCTCCAAAAGTGCTATTCAGCTGGCTGCAAAGCGCTACCCGGATATTGCCTTTTGTGTTGCCAGTGCTAAAACCTTGCCTTATGGTGATCAGCAGTTTGATGGCATGCTGGTACTGTGCGCTCCCTTTGAGCTGGCGGAAGTGAAGCGCTGCCTGCGCCCCGGTGGTTTTTTAATGCTGGTTACTGCAGCGCCGGAGCACTTATTGCAGTTTAAACAAACGATTTATAAAGAGGTACGGCTGCACAGTGATGCTGTTCAAGCCTTGGCTGGCTTTCAGCACGTGAGGCGCCAACACTGTCGTTTTATGCTTGAGCAGTTGGGTGCAGACGCTTATCTAAGCTTGCTGGATATGACTCCGCTTGGCTGGAAACTGCCACAGCAACAGAAGCAGCAACTTTGCCAAAGCTTGACGCAGCTGCAGGCCGATTTCTATATTGATAGCTACCAGTACGGATCCTAATGGCAATTTGAGCCGTATGGAAGCAAGAATGATTTGAACAGGAGCACGCTGTGACTTACCCCCGCATCCTTGGATTTGCCGGCATCGTACCATTTTATCTGAGCCTGATAGCTGTGCTGTTATGGCCGCAAAGCCAGTTGGCGCTGGTCGCACTGATTGGCTATGGTGCCGTCATCCTAAGCTTTTTGGGTGCGGTGCACTGGGGCATGGCGATGCAGTTACCCGATCAGGTTCAGGCCAGACGCAGTTATGTGTTTAGCGTGGTACCGGCTTTACTTGGCTGGCTGGCACTGATATCACCTTATCAACCTGCGTTGATTGTGCTGGCAGCCGGTTTTGGCTGGGTCTGGCTGCGTGAGTACCAGAACCCTCCGGCGACGATGCCGGCCTGGTACCGGCAATTGCGCGGTGTACTGACTGCCTCGATACTGCCAGCCTTGATTTTAGGCGCCATTTTTAGTGGCTAAGCAACAAACCCAAACACGCCCTAATCATCTTCGGTGGTGAGCAGCTCACTCAGTTGCTCTGCTTCGGCCAAATGAATGGCATCAAACACCCTTGACCAGAAATAAGTGCTGAGCTCACTGACAATATTGCTTTCCGCATTGAGCAAGATAACCAGACCTACCTGGCGATCACGCGAGTAGGCCACATCGGCCCGAAAACCACGTACCCAGCCGCCATGATAGACCAGCTCTTCATCACCAAACTGGTAAACCCGCCAGCCCAAGGCATAATGCGCATCACGAATAAACTGCCGCCAGTGTCCTCGGCGTAAATCCCGCACCGTACGAACCCGTTTATCGGTGATGGTGGCCAGCAGATGCTCTGGCATCACATCCGGATAATGACCCAGCTGCGCCATCACCCAGTGGCTCAAATCCATCGCGCTGGCATTGACCCCAGCCGCAGGGGCAAAGCGGTAGTAGCTTGGCACGACGGTACTTTGATACCAGCCGCCCCGCGCCCGGACATGCGGCATGGCTTTGTTTTCAGTGGCCATAAATGGATCCATCCCCACCGATGCTGTCGGCATTTGTAAAGGGTCAAAAATCAGCTCCTGCATCAGGGTGGCATAATCTTTTTGGGTGGTTTGCTGCACGATGGGCTCAATCAGGCTAAACAGCACATTCTGATAGCCATAGCACTCGCCAGGCGTGCACATTGGATCCAATTGCCTGAAATGAGGCAGAATACGCTCTGGCAACACATTGGCTTCAATCATGTTGTCATAAGCATTGGGAATGACCCCGGTGGTCTGTGCCAGTAAGTGCTCTACCTGTAAGGCTTTATTGTAACGAGCCGAGCGAAACGAGAAGTCCGGCACGTAATTCACCACAGGATCATCCCAGTTGAAGTAGCCCTGCTCAGCCAGCACCGCCGCCAAACCTGCAGCAAAGGTTTTGGAAACCGAAGCAATACGAAATACTGTGAAAGGATCGACCGGATCGGTAGAGCCCCGAGCGCGCACACCAAAACCACGCACCCGCACAATTTGATTGCCTTCAATCACCGCATAGACACCACCAGGGATTTGATGCTCGGCCAGTTGCTGCTCAAAATGACGATCAAAATACTCCGCCACATCGGCAACCGGCGCAGCCAGCAGAGCCATACTAAACAAAGCACTGCAACATCCACCCAGTACACTCAAGGACCTTAGCATAGCGGTCTACTTAAACTCAGCTGTAGCACGAAACAGCGGCTGATTATTCATGAATGGAACCTGCTCTGCTGCATGACAAGCCATACAAGCAGCTCTGGCCTGCAAAAAGCTGGCCTGGATTGTTTTTTTATCGTCTGTCGCCAATGCCTGCCCTAACTCTGGCCAGCTGCTCTGCAAAAACATCGTTTTGGCATTTGCTGCCCGGCCAGGGCGGCGCAGGTAGCCAAGTTCGATGGCTGCACCTAACTTATCCCAATGATAGCTGGCGAGCGGATAGTTCTCATCGACTATCGCATCATACGTATGCTGGTAACGATCACCAACCTCAGCCATAGCGCCGGAGAACCCGGCAAACATTTTCTCAATACGTGCAAAGCGCTCTTCATCGGAAGCCGCATCCAGCAGCCAGTGATTGCTGGCAGGTTTCTGAGCTGCTTGCAGTGGTACCATGCCAAGTATCATGGCTGCCACTAAGCTGATCATCAATTTGTTCATGCTGTCCTCCAAGAAGTCTGTAAACAGGCGCTTAAAAACTCACGCGCTTGTATTGGCGGTACTCTGGCCGCCAGAAGTTGGCTTCGATGCTATCCTGCAGCTGATTGTCACTTATTTCAAGTGCCAACCCTTGTTGCTGAGCAACTTTACCCACAGCAAAAGCAATGCGCTTACTCAGCTCCGCCAAAGCAGTCAGCGATGGCAGCAACTCCCCTTCTCCGGTATTGGCCAGTGGCGAGGCAGCAGCCAGTGTTTCACTGGCTGCCATCAGCATCTCATCGCTAATCCGCTTAGCTTTGACTGCAATCACCCCCAGACCAATGCCCGGGAAAATATAACTGTTATTGCACTGCGCAATCGGATAGCTTTTACCCTGATACTGCACCGGCTTAAAAGGACTACCAGTGGCGATAATCACATCGCCATCGGTCCAGGCAATCACTTGCTCTGGCTGCGCTTCCACCTGACGTGATGGATTACTCAGCGGGAAAATAATCGGCGTTTTGCAGCCTTTGTGCATGGCGCGCACCACCTGCTCACTAAAAAGCCCAGGCTGACCAGACACACCAATCAGCACCGTTGGCTCGGCGCAGTGCATTACATCCAGCAAGGAAGCATAATCGCCACTGAAACTCCAGTCCGCCAGATCAGCTTTGGAGTGCACCAGCTTTTGCTGGAAATCACGCAAATCAGCCATGCCTTCGGTCAACAAGCCAAAACGATCCACCATGTAAATACGGCGACGCGCTTCGGCATCGGTTAAGCCTTCTGCCATCATTTGGGTAATGACTTGCTCCGCGATACCACAGCCAGCAGAGCCTGCACCCACGAAGACTACTTTTTGCTCAGATAGCTTTTGCCCCTTCGCCCGGCTGGCTGCCAGCAAAGAGCCTACCGTCACTGCAGCCGTGCCCTGGATATCATCATTAAAGCAACAGTAACGATCCCGATAGCGCTGCAAAATCGGCATCGCATTGGGCTGGGCAAAATCCTCGAATTGCACCATCACATCAGGCCAGCGTTTATAGACCGCCCGCATAAACTGCTCGACAAAAACATCGTACTCAGCCTGGCCGATGCGTTTGTGTCGTGCCCCCATGTACATTGGGTCATTCAATAACTTTTCATTATTGGTGCCCACATCCAGCACCACCGGCAGCGTGTAAGCCGGGCTAATGCCACCACAGGCGGTATACAGGGATAACTTTCCTATGGAAATGCCCATACCACCTATGCCCTGATCGCCAAGGCCAAGTACCCGCTCGCCATCGGTTACCACAATGACCTTTACTTTGGATTTGGTGGCGTTGCGTAAAATAGCATCTAATTGGTCACGCTCTTCATAGGAGACAAACAAACCACGCTTACTGCGGTAAATATCGGAGAATTTTTCACAGGCATCACCGACCGTTGGGGTATAGATGATGGGTAACATTTCTGGCAAATGCTGTTGCACCAACCGGAAAAACAGCGTTTCGTTTTTATCCTGGATCGCTCGTAGGTAAATGTGTTTGTTGATGGTATTTTCGAAACTGGAGTACTGCATGTAAGCACGTTTTACTTGCTCTTCAATGCTCTCATAACGCGGAGGCAATAAGCCGGTCAAATTAAATGATTCGCGCTCTTTTTTACTAAAAGCGCTGCCTTTATTCAATAGCGGTGTTTCCAGCAAAGCCGGGCCGGCATAGGGAATATAGAGCGGACCTTGTTGCCTGGTCGTCATAACTGCGGTTCCTTATCCTGAAAAACTGTTCATAAGCTGGCGGCGGAGTATACCCGATTGCGCCAGCAGCGGCCAATCATCAGCAAAGCCAAAGCTGGCAGTAGCCAAAACAAGGCACCACCTGATGTACTCGTTGAGCCCGAGCCTCCAGCTTGAGGCTGCACCGTTATGCTAACCTCGGCACTACTGCTACTCCGTAAATCGTTGGCGGTGAGTCGAAACCGCAGAGTTTGTGTCTGGCTAGATACAGGACTGGTAAAGCTGGTTTGTAAACCAGTTGAATTGCTAAGCTGCACCGTTGGGCCTGCTATTTGCAGCCAGCTATAGTGCAAAATTTCGCCATCTGCATCGCTGGCACTGCCTTGCAACTGCACCTGACTACCAGCGCTGACCGAACGATTCTCGCCAGCAGACACTACAGGCACCTGATTCGGACAGTCTTGATTCACTTCAAGGAAGCTAATAGCCTGCAGCCACTGGTAATAAGCGCTGTTGCGCGGCTCACACAAACGTGTGTCCAGATAGCTAAAGCCTTGCAACTGGCTAAGCTGGGTCAGGCTTGATGGCAAAGTGCCCTGCAGATTATTGTCGGACAGATCCAGCCAATTCAATGCAGTTAAATTGCCGACAGTCGATGGCACACCGCCACCGAAGAAATTATCCGCCAATACCAGCTGTTGCAACGCACCCAGTTGCCCCAAGGTCGCTGGCAAAGCACCGCTGAAACCATTTTTACTCAAATCAAGCTGCTGCAACCGGCTGGCGGCTTCAATACTGGCAGGAAGCGTCCCAGTCAGGCTGTTAGCAGCCAGGTCCAATACGGTTAGCATCGGCAAGGCACTAAAATCAAGCTGCAAAGTGCCACTAAGGTTGTTCTGCGCCAATTCCAGCGCTGCGATGTCACCCTCCTGGCAACGTACCCCATACCAGCTGCAAATGGCATTGTGCTGCATCCAGCCACTGCGCTCAAACCAACCTGGGCCCTCGGTCTGATAAAAGAAAGCCACCAGAGCATCGCAGCTTGCCTGCGGCACTTGCGTTACATTTTTCTCGGCGCAGAAATTCAATTGTTGTGTTTCTACCCGAACCTCGCCATCCGGGAATTGCAGGGTGGCCGCTGTGCCGTCAAACCACCAGCGGCCGCTATGAATACCATCACCGGTGAAACGGTCCTGACTGTTGCCATCATCGCGCAGCTCAATGCGATCATCACCAGGCATCACCACAATATCTGCCACTGGTTCGGAGCCTAAGCAATTGATGCCAAGCAACTCAATATCCAGCCAGCTGTCCGGTGTTAAATACACAATATCAGTACTGGGTTTGAGCCGTCGAAACAGCTGCTGTGAGGTGCAGTTAAAAGCACCTTCATTGCCATCTGCCGCCAATGCCATCTGGCCGGTCATGGTGTAACGCTCAATGCGGCTGTCGCTGGCAGGGGCACTGCCTACCAGTAAGTGATATTTCAATCCCTGGGTATCCAACTCGGGCCGGGCCGACTTGAGTAAGGCAGCCAACCCCGTTACCACAGGAGCTGCCATCGAGGTACCGGATGAGGTGGCATAACCGTTGTTCAGATAGGTGCTGAGCATTTGCACACCCGGCGCTGACAAACTGACGTGGCCACGGCCAAAGTTACTGAAATCGGCTAACTGACCGTCTCTATCGTGTGCCGCCACACTGATCACATTCGGCAAGTCAAAAGCCGCCGGGTAAAATGGCAAACTGCTGGCGTTATTACCGGCACTGGCGACAAACAAAATACCGGCGTCATGATGCTTTTGCACCGCCTGATACAAGGCAGAAGAAAAACTGGGTGAGCCCCAGGAATTGTTGGTAGCGACAATCGGAATACCATGATTTACTTTTAAATCCAGGATGTAATCCAGGCACTCAATGGCATCGCTGGTAAAGCCTTCACCCAAATCATCCAAAAATTTGCACGGCAGGATTTGCAGCTGCCAGTTCACCCCAGCAATCCCCCTGCTGTTGTTGCCAGCTGCCGCGATAATACCTGCAATTAAAGTACCATGCCCATCATCATCCATCGGATCCGAGGTATCGTTGGCGGTATCAATGCCGCGAATATCATCAATGTACCCATTGCCACTATCATCCTGGCCATTGGCTTGTTCGCGTGGGTTTTGCCAGATATTGGCTGCTAAATCCGGATGATTGTAATCAACACCGGTATCAATCACTGCTACCACCAACTGCTGACTACCGGTGGTTTCGGACCAGGCCTGTTCTGCCTGAATACCTGGTAATGCTTGTAAATACCATTGCTGAGAATAGCGGGGGTCATTGGGCTGCTGGGTTTTGCGTACTTTGTAATCCAGCTCGACCGAGCGAACACCAGGTAATGCCTGCAGCTCTACTTTGGCCTGTTGCAGGCTTAAACCAGTAGGACGACCAACCACAGCTTGATCAGGAAATTGGGCAAATCGTCTGGCTTGGTGAAGCTTTTGCTGCAGTGGCCCAGCTAACTTGGCTTGCATCGACTGCGTTTGCAAGCGTTCCGTGCCAGCATCAAAAGTTACGATCAGCCGCTCGGGATGATAATCGGAAACTCTTGGTTCAGCTTGAGCCGATGCTAAGCTTAACCCCAAAACCAATCCACTAAACAGCCATGCTGTTTTATTCATCGTTAACCTCTGTAAAACGACTTCAGTCTAAGCATAGTACCTTAGCATGCGACAAAGCGATCATTTTTCAGGGTAAAGCACACAGCTTTACACAACCTTTACGCTGTATGGTATTGGCGGCGAAAGCAAAGCTTTCTATAGTCTGAATATTACCAAGCCCAATCATCAGGAGAAGTCTGTGCGCTATTGGATCAGTGCGGCTGTCGTAGTCGCTGTTGTCGTTTTTTTGTGGTGGCCTTCGTCATCCAGCGAGCGCTTAGTCTATCAAACTCAGGCCCTGAGCCGGGGTGATATTGAAAGTGTGGTCAATACTGCAGGGACCACCCGTGCCGTAGTCACGGTGGAGGTTGGTTCGGAAGTCTCCGGCCTGATTACCGCTATTTACGTCGATTTCAATGCCGATGTGGAGCAAGGCCAGCTCATCGCTCAACTGGATGATCGCAGCTTTCAAGCCAGGGTGCGTCAGGCTGAAGCGGATATTTTGATGAGCGAAGCCAATGTGGCGCAACAAGCCGCCAATGTCACCAAAGCGGAGGCTGAGCTGTCGCGGCTGGAGCGCGCTTATCAGCGCCAATTGCAATTGATGCAGCAAAACCTGACCAATCAAACCGAAGTGGATAATGCACTGGCCAATTTTGAAGTGGCCAAGGCGCACATTCTGGTCAGCCAGGCACAGCTGCAAAGCGCCAAAGCGCAGCTCACCCAGCGTCAGGCACAGCTAGAGCAGCATCAGTTGGATCTGGCCCGCACTCAGATCCGCTCACCGGTCAATGGCACCGTCATTGACCGCCAGGTGGATGTCGGCCAAACGGTAGCAGCTAGCTTATCGGCCCCCACCTTATTTACCATTGCGCAGGATTTGTCGCAGATGCAAATCGAAGCCGATGTCGATGAAGCCGATATTGGTAAAATTGAAGCCGGCCAACAGGTACGTTTTCAGGTAGATGCACACCCAGACAGGCAATTCCAGGGTGTGGTGTCGCAGGTGCGAAAAGCCGCTACCAATGTTGCCAATGTGGTGACTTACAAGGTGATTATTGATGCGCCAAACCGACAGCAACTGCTGCTGCCGGGGATGACGGCCAATCTGAACTTTATTATTGGCCAGCAACAAGATGTACAGCGCATCCCGAATGCCGCCCTGCGTTTTCGCCCAACCGGAGCCCAGCAAAGCGGCCAGCAGCCGGCCGATCGCACTGCCGAGCTGTTGCGCCAGCTCGATTTACCGGCCGATAAAGAGCGTCAGGTACGGCGCATGCTGCAAGAGTTTAATCAGAACCTGCAGCAACTGCGCAACCAGCAAAGCAACAACCCAATGAGCAATCCCCGCCAGGCTTTTCAACAAGCCCGCCAGGCGCTGACCAATGAACTGCGGCTGGTGCTTAGTGAGGAAGAGTTCAGCCGTTACCAGAGCCTGATGGCCGATCAGCGCCAACAAGCGCAGGGCCGCGGTGAGCAAGGCCGGATGGCAGAAGTCTGGGTATTGAATGCCCGACAAGAACCCGAACTGCGCCGGGTACGGGTAGGTCTTGCCAATGATGAGTTTACCGAACTGATGTCCGGCGAGCTTGGTGAACAAGAGCAAGTCATCGTGCGGGCGGTGAGGACAGAGCGATGAGCCAGCCGGTCATTGAAAGTCTGGGGCTGACCAAAACCTACCGCATGGGCTCACAGCAAGTGCAGGCGCTGGCTGGCGTGGATGTACAGATTAAGCAAGGCGAGTTTATCGCAGTGATGGGCCCTTCCGGCTCGGGTAAATCAACCTTTATGAATATGCTGGGCTGTCTGGACTCGCCAAGTTCGGGGGAAATCCGTATTCAGGGTGAAAATGTCACGCACTTATCAGCAGCAGAACTGGCCCGCATCCGTAACCGCTACATCGGTTTTGTCTTTCAGCAATTTAACCTGCTGCCCCGCACCACAGCCTTGGATAATGTGCTGTTGCCGCTGTTGTACCGCAAGGATCACGATGGCACTGAGGATTTTGCCAGCGAGTGCCTGCATCGGGTCGGTCTTGCCGAGCGGATGGATCACCACCCATCCCAGCTCTCCGGTGGTCAGCAACAACGGGTGGCCATCGCCCGGGCTTTGGTCAATCAACCGGCGGTGGTGCTGGCCGATGAGCCGACCGGCGCTCTGGATACCGAGACCGGCCTTGAAATTATGCAGCTGTTTCAACAACTCAATCAGGAAGGAAAAACCATTGTGCTGGTGACCCACGAGCCGGAAGTAGCCGCTTTTGCCAGCCGGCAACTTATCTTCCGTGATGGTCGTTTGCAAAGTGACAAACAGGTGCAGGCCGAATCGGCCAGTGAGCATTTAGCCCGCTACCGGGCCCAGAAACAACAGGAGGGGCTGGCATGAAATGGTGGATGCTTTGCAAAGTGGCCTGGGTGGCACTGCAGGTCAACCTGATGCGCAGCATTTTAACCATGCTGGGGATTATTATCGGCGTGGCTGCGGTCATTATCATGCTGGCACTGGGCGCTGGTGCTCAGCACGAAGTCGATCAGCAAATTAAAAACCTGGGGGGCAATGTGTTTGTGGTGTTCGCCCGCGGTCGTGCCAGCTCGGGTGCCCGTGGCGCCAGCGGCTCGGTGCAAACCTTAACCGAGATGGATGCCGAAGCCATTGAGCAGCAAATTCCCCAGGTCAGTGTGGCAGCACCCACCATCTGGGCCAATGCCCAGGTGATTTACGGCAATATGAACTGGGCGCCAAGCGTACGCGGCGTCGACAATCGTATTTTCCCGGCACAGAACTGGCAGCTGGCGCAAGGGCGCGAGTTTTCCGCGGCAGAACTTAATAGCGCCGGCCGGGTTGCCATTATCGGCGCGACGGTTCAGCGCGAGCTGTTCGGTGCCTCCGATCCGATTGGCCAGACCATTCGGGTGGATCGCACGCCGGTTACCGTGATTGGGGTGCTGGATGCCAAGGGCCAGAATACCCAGGGCAACGATCAGGACGATTTAATTTTTATGCCACTCGATACGGTGCGTAAACGCATTGCCGGCATGACCCTGGCCAGCCCGCGCGCAGTGCGCTCCTTGATTGTGCAAGTGGCCGATGAACGCGATATGGCGCTGGTAGAGCAAGAAATGGAAGCCCTGCTGCGCCAGCGGATGCGTACTACCGGCACCGATGCGCCCTTTCAGATCCGCAATTTATCGGAAATGGTCGAAACCCGCGCCCGCACCATGCAAATCTTTAACGGCCTGCTGGCCGCCGTGGCGTCAGTGTCCTTGCTGGTGGGCGGTATTGGCATTATGAACATTATGCTGGTATCGGTCACCGAGCGCACCCGTGAAATCGGCCTGCGCATGGCGGTTGGCGCCGAGCCGGGTGATATTATGCGGCAGTTTTTAATAGAAGCCATGCTGCTGTGCAGCTTAGGCGGCCTGCTTGGGCTGAGCATCGCGGTCCTGGTCACCCGCAGCTTAGAGAGATTCGCCGGTTTGACCGCCATTATTCAACCGGAAGTGGTACTGCTAAGCATCGGCTTCTCGGCGCTTATAGGCATTTTCTTTGGCTACTACCCGGCCCGCAAAGCCTCGAAGCTGCAACCCATCGATGCACTGCGGCATGAATAATGAAAAAAACCAGAAAGCGCTGTGCCTTGTTCGCTGTGTGTAAGCCATCTAGACTTAACTGCTTTTTCAAGTAAGGAAAGATAGATGCTTGCTCACCATGAAAACCGAATGAACAGCACAGCGCAAGATAGAGAGCGTCGCCGCTTTGTTAAAATCCTGGCAGGTGCCGGTCTGGTGCTGGGCACAGGTATCGCAAGCCCCCTATCTTATGCTACCAGCGGCCCTCAGCCGGGTCTTCAACTGTTTACGGTACGAGACTTAATGCAGCAAGACCTGGGTGCTACTTTAAAGTTAGTAGCCAACTTAGGTTATAAAGAGCTGGAATTTGCCGGTTTATTTGGACAGCCTGCCACTGTGGTGGCGACATGGCTGGCAGAGTTTGGTTTGTCGGCCCCTGCTGGTCATGTGTTACTAAAACCCATGTTGGAAGATACCAACCGGGTGTTGGATGATGCACAGGCTTTAGGACATCGCTATGTGGTCATGCCGTTTTTATTTGAACATGAGCGAGATGATGGCTTATGCAGTTACCAGAAACTTGCTGAGCAATTAAACCAATTAGGTGAAAGGTTCCAGGCTGCAGGCATACAGTTGGCTTATCATAATCACGACTTTGAGTTTGCCACTATCGACAACAAGACGCCCTACGAAGTTTTACTGACGCAAACAGATGCAACTTTAGTGAAAATGGAAATGGATTTGTATTGGGCTGCCAAAATGAAGGTAGATGTTCCGGCATTATTCAAACGTTACCCCGGGCGCTTCCCGCTATGGCATATGAAAGATATGGCGACTGATGGTAACTTTGCAGATCTGGGCAAGGGAACCATCGATTTTGGCCCTGTAGTAGCAGCGGCAGCTATTGCTGGCTTACAGCATGCTTTTGTTGAGCGGGATAGCACCGATGATGTAAATGCCACCCTTAAGCAGGGTATTGCTGGCTTTCAGCAAATCTTTGCCTAACCAAAAGCTCTGACGGATTTCGTTTTGATGCCATAGAAAGCCTATGGCTGACTTCAGCATCCTCATCATTCAAGGTATCGCTGAGAATAATCGCAGCTTCTCCCGCATTAGTCCCATTTCAGCTGACAGCTGCTTAACCTACTGCTGATTTTATGGCATGGTTGGCTGGATAAATAAAATAGAAAAACCAACTCAGGAACCTTGTATGACTACCTCCAAAACTCTGCTGGCGCTGGCCGTCAGTGCGCTGCTCGGTAGCGCCTCGCTGCAGGCTGAAGAAGCAAAAAATGCAGCAAACGATGCCCAAGAGACCAAAGGCTGGCAAGTCAATCAGCCACAGGGCGAATTTAAAACCGTGACCATTTCCACCAGCCAGGGGACCTGGATGAATGTGGATGTCAGCCCGGATGGCAAAACCCTGGTGTTTGATTTGCTCGGCGATATTTACACCATGCCCATGAGCGGCGGTACAGCCACAGCCCTGACCAATGACATTGCCTGGAATATGCAACCGCGCTTTAGCCCGGATGGCAAGCAGATCGCTTTTACCAGCGATCAGGGCGGTGGGGATAACCTCTGGATCATGGATCTGGATGGCAGCAATGCCCAACAGGTCACCAACGAAAGCTTCCGCTTACTAAATAGCCCTGCCTGGAGCCCGGATGGTGAGTTTCTGGTGGGTCGTAAACACTTTACCGGCACCCGCTCCTTAGGTGCCGGCGAAATCTGGCTGTACC
>NZ_JAFIFQ010000079.1 GCF_020831925.1 Alkalimonas sp. | reverse complement strand
GGTACTCAGGGCAACAGAGGTCAGCCAGGCTATGATTCAAATCATAACCAACAACTGGGCTTATTATGTCCATCTTTAGCATCAACCCTAACAGTGGCGAACCCATATACCGCCAGTTGACCGGGCAAATTAAACGCATGGTGGCAGGTGGGCAACTGCGTGCGGGTGATGCACTGCCATCGGTACGCGAGTTGGCCGCCCACTATGCTGTTAACCCGATGACCATTTCAAAAGCGTACAGCTTGTTGGAGGCTGAAGGTATTTTAGAGCGCCAGCGCGGTAAACCGATGACCGTAGCAACCCAAACGCAAAGCAAGCAGAGCGAGCAAGCCCGGTTGCAACAAATCAGGCCCCAGCTGGAGGCGCTTGCTATTGCCGTTCGCCAGTTGCAACTATCCGAGCAAAGTGTGTTATCAGCATTTAGTGAATTGCTGGCGCAAAAAAATGAAGAGGAGTAAGGTAACAAAGCTCTGCACTGGCTCTACCAGCAGGTGCAGATCTCTGCCGCTGCCTTATGCTATGCTCTGACCGTTACTAGGGGACAACCAGCACAGTGCTGGTTTATAACAACGAGAAACGACCATGCTGCTTATTTTAAAACTGATTGCCGGCATTGTGCTTGGCATGCTGCTGGGGCTTTATGCTCCGACGGTACTAACCCAACTGCTGATCACCTTTAAAGGCCTTTTTGCTCAGCTGCTGTTTTTTACCATTCCGCTGCTGATCTTGTTTTTTATTACCAGTGGCATTGCCAATTTGCCACAGAATTCCGGCAAGCTGCTGGGCCGCACTTTGGGTACCGCTTACCTTTCCACCATTTTAGCTGGCAGCCTGGCGTTTTTTGTCGCCGCTTTGCTGGTGCCAGTGCTGGCAGGCTCTGCCGATACAGCGGCCACTTCAGGCAATGGCACTGTACTGAGCCCTTTTATCGAGCTGGCCATCCCGCCGGTGTTTAATGTGATGACGGCGCTGGCGCTGGCTTTTATTTTTGGCCTGGGCATTGCGGCCACCCGGGCAGAGCAACTGAAACAACTGTCCGATCAGGGCCGGGATGTCATTCAGCTGCTGCTGACCAAGATCATTATCCCACTGCTGCCATTTTACATTGCCGGTGTTTTTGCTGAAATGGCGGTGGCTGGCACCGTGTTCGGCACCCTGAAAACCTTTGGTGTGGTGTTGCTGCTCTCTATCGCCCTGCACTGGGTGTGGATCTTTGCGCTCTTTACCCTAGCCGCCATCAAGGCTGGCCGCTCGCCTTTTGGCCTGGTGAAAAACATGCTACCTGCCTACTTCACGGCGCTGGGTACCATGTCGAGCGCGGCCACCATTCCGGTATCGCTAGAGGCCACCAAGAACAATGGCGTGAAAGAAGACATTGCCAACTTTACCGTGCCACTGTGCGCCACCACCCACCTGGCCGGCTCCACCATCACTATTGTGGCCTGCGCGGTCGCGGTGATGGTGATGCAGGATGGTCTGGCCATTCCTTCCTTTATCACCATGCTGCCCTTTATTCTGATGCTGGGCCTGGTGATGCTGGCAGCACCAGGTGTTCCGGGTGGCGCCGTGATGTCGGCGGTTGCCTTGCTGATTTCGATGCTGGGCTTTGGCGACGCCGCCATTGCGCTGATGATCGCACTATATATGGCACAAGATAGCTTTGGCACCGCTTGTAATGTGACTGGTGATGGCGCTATTGCGGTGTTGGTGGATAAAGCAAGTTAAAGCTGAACTCGAATCCCTCCGCAAGCCGGAGGGATTCGCCAGTACTCTTTTTTGTTTTATTACTCATTCCGTAGTGCTTTTACCGGATCGGTCAGCAACACCCGGCGTAGTGGCACAAAGCTGCAGAGCAGGGCGGCGAATGCCAGCAGAGCCAGCAAGGCTGCTACCAGGGTCCAGTTGGCCTGAAACATCAGCTCGGGCTGAGTACGGCTGATGCCGGCCAGGAAAAAGAAGCAGGAAAAGCCGAGCAGCAGCGCTGCCGCTATGGGCTGCGCCAGCTTCTGCAGGTTGTCTTTTAGTAACTGCTTTAAGCTGGCGCCCATCGCCATTTCTACCCCAAGCTGGTAGCGACGCGCCTGCACCAGATAGCTGACAATACCGGCAATACCGGCCAATACCGTCAGTAGGCTCATCAGCGCCAGCGTAGCCGCCAGGGCAGCTGCCAGCCGGTGCGCCAGCGAGTAACGGGCAAAAGCCGCGGCTACGGTAGTGAGCTCGATCAAATCGAGACGCGGATCTTGCTGGCGTAGCAGCTCCAACAAGGCGGTATCGGTCAGGGTATCTCCAGCGTTCAGCGTTAGCAGATAACTGTAGTCACGTAGGCCGGGGTTTTCTGCCGGGTAATACACCTCATCGACTTCATAACTTGGATCGCCGGGGAAATTGGTGTTGGCGACTATACCAATAATCTGCCGCTGCACACTGTCATCGTAGATAGCCAGGGTTTGCCCCAAAGCAGGCTTGCCTGTGGTGCGGACAATGCGATCGGCCAGCCGCTGATTAACAATAAGCGGGTAATGCTCCAGCCCGACCTGTTCAGCGCTAAAACCCTGACCACTCAGCGCCAAGCCGTAAGATTGAAAGTAACCCGGTAGCACCCGGAGGATCCGGGCCGAGGTAATGACTTCACCCTGAGCGTTACTAACAATATCCTGATTACGAACTCTGGGAGCCCTTGGCTCCTCGACGGCGGTGACGGCTTGCACCTGCGGCAAAGCCGCCAGATTTTGCATTAAAGCACGATGCTGGTTTTGCCGCTGCTCGCGATTGTCCAGGTCGCTGTAATTGACAGTCAGTGACCAAAGACCGCTGCTGTCGATGCCGGTGGGTCGGTTGGCTTCGGTCCAGGCGGCGGCAAAGACATGGGCGGTCGCGAGCAACACCAGCAAGGACAACATCAGCTGCACACCGATTAAACTGTGTGCTACCCCTTGCTTGAGTTGCTTACCAGAGCCTTTGCCGCTGCTTTGCAAACTGGCCATCAATTGCTGCTCGCGCACACCACTTAACTCAATCCAGCTAAACAGCAAGGCTATCCCCAGCAGCACTAGGGCTGTAAGCAGCAGCATCAGGCCGTCAATACGCAGCGCGCTGATACGTGGCAATTGCTCACTGGCCACACTGGCAATTAGACCAAAACCCAGCCAGGTGAATAGCAAAGCCAACAGACCGGCGCCTGCCAACAGGGCGACATTATGGCGAAACACCTGCAGAAACATTTGCTTTTTGCTGGCACCAAAGGCGTAACAGACCGCCAGTGGCTGCAGGCGCTTGACCGCCCGAGCCAACTGCATGCTGGATAAATTGACCAAGGCAATTAAAGTAAGCAGGGAAACACCAGCCAGCAGCATCAGCACCAGCCGGCCGGAGTCGCCCTGAATTTGCTGACGCAGTGGTACCACCTTGCCGTAATAATCAAACACATGCTGTAAGTCTGGATGGCGCTCAGCCGAGGCTTGTTTCAGCACCTGATAGACCTCGGCATTAGCCTCTTGCTGACTAACACCCGGCTTTAGCCGGCCCAGGGCGGCATAACCACCGGAATAGCCATCAAAGCCGCGGATATCAACAAACTCATCCATATCCAGCGGCAGCCAGATGGCTTCGTGCGTATCGGTAAAGCCCGGTAATTCCAGCGCCTGCTTAACCACCCCAATCACGGTAAACTGGCGCTGATTCAGCTGAATACTTTGGCCGACAATATCTGGACGACCGCCATAATGTTGCTGCCAGATAGCCTGGCTTAGCACCACTGAAGGCTGCTTATTGCCCGCCCGCTCTTGCTCATTAAACAACCGGCCTAACAGCGGCTCTACCCCCATCACCTCAAAAATATGGTGGTCCGCCAAAAGTACAAACACCTTAGGGCGCGCTGCTATATCCAGCAGTTTGTATTCAGTTTGAAAGCTAAAATAGATTGCCATCTGCTCCAGCAACTGAGTCTTTTGCTGCAGATCAAATAAGGTTTGGATGCTGGATGCCTGATGCAGCGCCCCCTGGTAATTCAACTCACCGCCGACATAATAAAGCTCGCGATCATTCTGATAAGGCAGGGGTGCAAAGAAAGTGATATTGACTAAACTCAGCACGCTAAACAGCAGGGTCAGGGTAAACACCAGGCTGACGACGACGGTCAGGTAGTATTGTCGGGCCTGCAGAAAACTGCGCCACAGCATTGACCAGATTAGGCGCCAATTCATGCTACCTGCTCCTGCTGCTCAGCGTGGACGGCATCTGCGGTCACCACCTGGCCATCGAGCAAATGAATTTGCCGGTGCGCCATAGTGGCATAGCGTGGGTCGTGCGTGACCAGAATGATAGTGGTACCTTGTTGATGCAAATCGGCCAGCAAGGCCATCACCGCATCGCCATTTTTTGAGTCCAGATTACCGGTAGGTTCATCCACCAGCATAATGCCGGAGTCGGCCGCCAGCGCGCGGGCAATCGACACCCGCTGCTGCTGACCACCGGATAACTGGTTAGGAAACAGCGCCGCTTTATCGGCCAAGCCGACTTTTTCCAGGCATTCCAGCGCCCGCGCCTGGCGCTGCCGGATGCTATCGCCGCGGTATTTCAACGGCAGGGCGACATTATCCAGCACGGTGTATTCATCAATCAGATTAAAGGCCTGAAATACAAAGCCAATACGGCGGCTGCGCATCTGTGCCCGCTGATCGGCGTTCATAGCCGATACCAACAAACCATCAATGTAATACTCACCACTATCGGCGGTATCCAGCAGCCCCAGAATATTCAGCAACGTTGATTTGCCGCAGCCGGACGGGCCACAAATAGCCACGTAGTCACCTTCGTGCACACTGAAACTGACACCATTCAGCACCGCTTGTTGCTGCTGACCTGATTGGAAGGTTTTGGTCAGATTTTTTATTTTAAGTACATCGGTTTTCATCGTCCAATCCTTACTGAGTCAGTTTCAGTTGCCGCACGCTGCTATCCAGCTGCAGATCGCTGACAATAATACGGTCGCCGGGATTCAAGCCCGACACTACCTCGATTTGCTGGCCAGAAGCCTTACCAAATTGCACCGGCACCCGGCTGGCCAGCTGATTCGCATCCACTTTAAACAGCTCGACCCTGGCATCTTCGGCTACGCCAGCCGGCCGGTCGACAAAGCTCACCTGGCCACGGCTTTGGCCATAAATGCGCGCATCCACCATCTGCATTGGCCGGATATCACTGCTTAATTGCCCGGGCAATAAAATATCAACCTGCACAGCACCATCGGCCACCACAGGGTCTATCCGCACCACCTGACCGGTAACAATGCCATGACGGGTATCTACGTCGGCGTTGGCTCCCACTTGCAGCAAACGGACCTGCATTTGCGGTACTTTGACCTCAGCCACCAAAGGCGACAAACTGCCAACCAGCGCCAGCTCATCGCCAACATTGACGCTTTGGCCAAGGCTAACCGGCAAGCGCTGCAGCACACCGGCCAGACCGGCCCGCACCACCAGTTGCTGCAACTGATAGGTGGCATTGGCAAGCTCTGCTTCAGCTTGCTGAATATCTTCTTGCTGGATCAGCAAATACTGCTGATGCACTTCCTTCAGTGTTTCAAGCTTTTGCAGCTCCAGCTGATAGCGCTCGGCCAGCTGATCGGCCCGCGCCCGGCTGCGCCTGGCATCCATCGCCGAAATAATGCCAGCTTCAGCCAGCGGCGCTTCGGCTTCTACCTGCAAAGCAGCCAGTTCTGAATCGGATTTCAGCTCCGCGAGGCGCGAGCTTTGCTCTAAAATTTCACGCTGCTGCTCCAGCGCCAGCCGGCGGCTGTTGCTGCGCTTGTTGTGCAAGTTGGCCAGCGCCTGCTGGGCGGCAATTTCAAGGGCAGGGTTTTTTAAGGTCAGGATAATGCTATCAGGCTCAACCACAGCGCCAGGGCGCAGCTTAATTTCATCCACCGTCGCCATGCTGCTGGCAGTCAGCAAACGCTGATTTTGCGATTGCAAGCTGCCATAACCGGTCACCCGCTGGGTGAAATCACCGCTTTGCACCGTCGCCACGCTGACACTGGCTGCGCTGAGGTAGTGCAAACCACCGGCAAAGCCAATACTCCAGCCGCTAATCAGCAGCAAAGCCGAGAGTAGACCAATGGCGCTGTAAACCAGCGCACTGAGTTTGGTTTTCATAGCACTCCCTAAATTCACCTATGGTGTGTTGTTTTTACAATTGATGGTATGAACAAAGGGATGGGAACACAATAAATTTATGATCGCTTTTTTATCACCATGCGATCACTCTGTTTAATTTCATGAAAATGTACAAAAAAGGCCAGGCAGGGAAGGTTAGGGCGTAAAGAGCTGTGCGGGTAAATCTACCTCGACCAGATTGGTCGTTCGCGTGCGTCGGCTGACCCCCAACACACGGTTGCCATCCTGACTAAGAACAAAACGAGGGTGCATTTTTTCAAAAGTAAAGCGGGTTTGCTGCAACTCACCACTCAGCAAATCCAACTGATTTAACCAGGTGGATGCTAAGTCAAAATCACTCCAGATCAGCTTTTGCTGCCGAACATACCATCGGCTGATAAATTCAGTGTTAATACGTTGTCCTAGCGGTTTTAAAGGCCGTAACTGCGGATCCAAATGATACAAGTCCCCCAGGCCTGTGGCAGCAATAAAGCCATCCAAGGTTTCACGTAGTGAGCGATAGCCCGTTACCAGGAGCCGGCTTTGCTGACTGGCGCGCTCATACTGGTGCAACTGCCACTCTCCAGCTATAAGCTGGCCAAAATACACAAGGTTTCCATCCAGCGAAAAAGCAGCATGATGGTCGAGCAAGCTTTGTGACGTAGGGACCAGCTCAACCAGGCTCGTGTTCAGATGAAGCACCATTAGTTGCTGTCCAACCTGCAACAGCAATGCAGCCTGAGCGGCATGATAATCCAACAGTTCAATACGCTGCGGTGCACTGAATAGCACCTCTTTGCTACCGCCATGCTGAGTGTATTGCACGACCATCCGGGTATCTTGTTCTTGTAAAACGCCAAAATACCTTTCGTTATCGGCGTAATTAAGCTGACGGATACCTTCGGGCACCTTTACAATACGCTCGATAGCGAAGCCTGAACCTGGCAGCAACTCATAAAACAACGGCTCTGACAAAAATTCATTCCGCAGCGCCATGAGCCGCCTTTCCGCCCCCAGAATGGAAAAGTCTTCAATTTTTTCGTCACCATGCGCCATGATAACTCGCTGAGTCTGTGAGGGCAGATCCAGGAGTATCAGCCCCTGCTTATCATCCAGTAAAATAAGTGACTCATCATCCAGCCATTCGAGCCTGGAGAGCGAGTCAGCTACTTGCCCTGAATACAGAATTTGATTTGAATGAAGATCATGAACCTCCACCCCAAACACCACGGAATTTAAAAATACTGCATTGGCCAATCGTTGACCCGAAGGTGAAAACATCGAACGATAAATATGATCAATAGCGCTACTACGTGCCTGCAATAGTTCTGGCTGATCACTGCCCAGTTGCCAGCGATATAACTTAACCGGTTTTTGCAGACCATCTGCAGCGTTAATTAACCAACTGTCTTCACCGATCGCTGGGCTCAAGTGAGCAATAAACGGAAAACCCGCCACTTTTTGCTCAGCCACAAGCTGCATAGCGGTATCCAGTTGCACATGATAAATAGCGGAGTCGCCCATCAGCGCATCAACCACAAACATGGATTGATGATCAGCAAATGCCAATAAGATTGGCTGCTGCGCCGCCGTAGGCAACAGGCGAATATCGCGGCTTTGGCGATCCATCAGATAAAGTTGCCACGGTTCACTTTGATTTGGCCGACCGAGAAATGCCAGTTGCGTGCCATCCGGGGACAATGCCAGGCCGCGCTTTTCTCCAGCCGGGGTGGGAATATGCTGACCAGATGATAGCTGGCTCACTAGTGGTAGTGGTGATTGCTCAGCAGTCTTGGGGGCCTGAAGCCATGGCAGTAGCAACCACAACAGCACGGCGGCGACAATGGGCACTAGCAGCAGTGGGATTAGGTTCGCCGAGCGCTTTGCCATCGCCGTTGCTGGCGAGCCGGATGCTGCCGCAGCAATCGCTACTGGGAGATCGGTCGTAGTGGCGGCATCTGCCAACGGCTCGTCGTAGATCTCGGTAACCTGACAAACCAGTTTATAACCGCGTTTTGCGACCGATTTGATATAGCGGGGCTGGCTAAGATCATTGTCATCCAGTACGTTGCGCAGTTTCTTAATACTGCTGCGCACAGCCGAATCGCTGACCACCCGGTCAGTCCAGACCTGCTGGTGCAGCTCTTCTAAACTGACATAGCGCTCACGCTGGTGATACAAATACAGCAGCAAGGCGAAGGCCTTCGGCTCAATCGCGACTTCTTGCCCGTGCTGAAACAGCAGCTGCTGCTCTGGATCCAGCAGGTAATCACCAACAATGATTTTTGGCATGCCGCTACTTTTTCAACTTCACCGGTCGCTGCCAACCATCAATATGCCGCTGCTTGGCGCGGGCGACCACCAGTTCTCCATCGCCGGCATCACGGGTCAGCACGGTGCCAGCAGCTATGGTGGCATTTTCGCCCACAATGACCGGGGCCACCAAAGCGCTGTTGGAGCCAATAAAGGCGCCATCTTTGATGGTGGTGACAAATTTATTGGCGCCATCGTAGTTGCAGGTAATGGTACCGGCGCCGACATTGACTTTATCACCTATCACCGCATCGCCCAGATAGGTTAGATGATTGGCTTTGGAGCCTTTACCGAGGGTGGTTTTTTTCATCTCGACAAAGTTGCCAACATGACTGTCATCCTGCATCACCGAGTTGGGCCGCAAGCGGGCGTAAGGCCCGACCGAGCAGTGCATGCCAACCTGCGATTGCTCGACCATGGAGTTGGGCTTGATTTCAGTGTAATCCCCAATCACGCAGTCTTTTAAAATGCAGTTGGCACCAATGGTCACGCCTTTACCCAGCACCACTTTGCCTTCAAAAATCACATTGATATCAATCAGCACATCGTTGCCGACTTCGACACTGCCGCGCACATCAACCCGATAAGGATCACGTAAGTTGGCACCAGCCAGCATCAGTTCTTCAGCTTTGCGCTGCTGATAAGCCCCTTCCAATGCAGCCAGTTGCACCCGGTTGTTGGCGCCTTCCACCTCCATCGGGTGCTGCGGCTGAGCGGTGGCGATCGCAACGCCTTCGCCGTGTGCCATCGCAATCACATCGGTTAGATAGTATTCGCCTTGAGCATTGCTATTGGATAAGCGGCTCAGCCAGCTTTTCAGCTGCTTGCCCGGCAGGGCCATAATGCCACTGTTCACTTCGTTGATTTGCAGCTGCTCGGGGGTAGCATCTTTTTGCTCAACGATGCCAACTACCTTGCCGTTTTCGCGCACAATACGGCCATAGCCGGTTGGATTGGTTAAATTCACGGTAAGAATTGCCAGGCCATCGGCCGGTTTAGCTGCCAGCAGTTGCTGCAGCGTATCCAGCCGGGTCAGCGGCACATCGCCGTAGAGCACCAGCACGGTATCATCATCGGCAATATTGGGGATGGCCTGGGCCACCGCATGGCCGGTGCCCAGTTGCT
>NZ_JAFIFQ010000014.1 GCF_020831925.1 Alkalimonas sp. | reverse complement strand
ATGCAGATGCAGATGCAGATGCAGATGCAGATGCAGATGCAGATGCAGATGCGGATGCGGATGCCGATGCAGATGCCGATGCAGACGCCGATGCAGATGCCGATGCAGACGCGGACGCAGACGCAGATGCGGACTCAAATGGCAACTATTTTGCGATGTCTGGTATCAATGAAAATGGTCAAGTGATTATCATCAAAGTAACCGATTTACCTGATGAGTTTGGTCCGGAACACTTCCGAGACTTCTTCATCGCTGCCCGAAACGACTACCTTCGGGATGAGCTTGGTTACCGGCCACAGGCACATATCTTCAAATATGAAGGGGAGTTTTTATTCTTTAATGGTGCCAGCGGGACCATCAATGAGCCATTGCAGCAAGATGAGAATGGTGATGTCTCGAGCGAGGGCGCTTTACTCTATACTTTTGAAGATTTCATTGCTTTACTAAATGGTTACACCAGCCCAGTTCCTTTGAATGATGATACGACCGGCTTCTTCATCGAATCGTCCGAGGACGACAATGAGCTGGGAAGTTTTGCGGTTGAAGAAGAACCCTTACTGATAAGTGATGATTTTATCCAGGCGTCTGAACCTGATTCGTCAACAATGTCAGTGGGTGTTGAGGGCATATTATTACAAGACTTGTTCCCTGATCTGAGCTCTGAAAGCCTGGAACAGCTATTGCAGTTGGTCAGTAATGAGCAAGGAGAAGCCGTCCTACAGGTGCAGGATCCGCTGAGTGGTGATTTGCAATCTGTGGTTATCCCCGAGTTGGATTATCAGCAAGTCATTGATCACTTTGGCTCGGCTGAGCAGGCTATTGATGTCTGGCTTGAGCTTGGTCATTTGATGATGGAACCAACCTAATTACAATAAAAAAGTGCAGAGGTGAAAGCCTCTGCTACTAATAAGAACGGATAAATGCAGCAAAACGCCTCGCAACAAATACCAGTGGATCCGCTGGAGCGTGATCCTATTTTGCAAAGCCTGGTTTTTTTTACCAAGCACTATGGTCGGCCATTTTCTGCCAAGACCTTGAGCATGGGCCTTCCTTTGCAGGAAGGGCGCTTATTGCTTAAAGATATTCCGCGAGCTGCTCAGCGCGGAGGCTTGGCAGCTAAATTTTCCGAGAAAAACTTCGAGCAATTGCAGGATGATTTTTTGCCCTGTGTGCTGCTTTTGCAGCATGGCAAAGCTTGTATTCTGTTAGCACGAAATGAAAGTGAAGGAACAGTTACTGTCTCTTGGCCAGAAGTTGAAGACTCAGAAGAAGAGCTGGCCGCTGAGGACTTGTCCGAGCGTTTTGTCGGTCATGTGCTTTTAGTGAAAAAGAAGCATCGTTTTGATAAAAGAGCTCCGAAGGTTTTGCATACTCTCGATGGCCATTGGTTCTGGGATACCATTAAACTATCGACTCCAATTTATCGCGATGCTTTATTAGCAGCCTTTTTTATCAATTTATTTGCGATTGCCATCCCTCTTTATGTAATGAATGTGTACGACAGGGTGGTACCAAACTTAGCGCTCGACACTCTTTGGGTGCTGACCAGTGGCATGGTCCTAATCTTTATTTTTGACTTCATTCTCAAACAGTTGCGTGGTTATCTGTTGGATATGGCGGCCAAAAAGTCCGATGTGCTGCTTTCTTCCCGTTTGTTCGAAAAAATGCTCAACCTGAAGGCAAAAGCCAGGCCAAACTCATTAGGAGCCTTTACCCGTAATGTGCAGGAGTTTGATGCCATTCGCGATTTTGTTGCTTCATCCACCATTGCTGCTTTAATCGATCTGCCGTTTGCTTTGCTGTTTTTTTTGGTCATTTATTTTATCGCCGGACCCATCGCGTTCGTTTTATTGGTTGCCATAGCTGTAATGTTGCTATTTTCGATTTGGGTACTTAAACGCATGGCAACGCAGGTTGAGCAGGGCAGTCGGGTAAACAGTCAAAAACAAGCGCATCTGGTTGAGTCACTGGCAGGGATTGATTCATTAAAGCTTGCCGGCGCTGAAAGTCAGTTTCAGGGTAAGTGGGAGTCCTTGGTCGCAGACAGTGCCAATTGGTCGATGCAAACCAAAAAATACACCGTAGCGGTCGCTAGTGTCACCAGCTTTATTCAACATCTGGTAACCATTGGTATTGTGGTCAGTGGTGTGTATTTGATTATGGATAACCAATTAAGCTTTGGTGGCTTGATAGCGTTTGTGCTATTGGGGAATCGTATGGTGGCTCCTTTTGCACAAATTTCTTTGCTTTCTACCCGTTATCAAAGTGCCAAGGCGGCTTTGTCACATTTAGAGCAGCTGATGGAGCTTGAAGAGGAGCAAACCGATCATTACCTGCATCGTGGTTATTTTGATGGCAAAATTGAGTTTGATCGGGTCAGTTTTAGTTATCCCGGAACCCAGCATCAAGTGCTGAAAGACGTGAGCTTTACCATACGTCCTGGCGAGAAGGTGGCAATTATTGGTCGCATTGGTAGCGGAAAGACAACCATCGAGAAGTTGATCTTGCAATTTTACCAGCCTGATCAAGGAGCCATTCGCTTTGATGGCGTGGATAGCCAACAAATTAATCCGGCAGACTTGCGGCAAAAAATTGGATGTGTGCCGCAGGATATCAACCTGTTTTATGGAAGCGTGCGCGATAATATTACTTTGGGTGTGCCTCATGTAGATGATGAGCGGGTTCTAAAAGCGGCTCGTCTGGCTGGGGTTACTCAGTTTACCGATCATGAGCCCAATGGCTTGGATCGGCAGGTTGGTGAGCGCGGCAGTTACCTCTCAGGTGGGCAACGGCAAAGTGTGGCGATGGCGCGGGCTTTGCTGTTTAACCCGCCCATTCTTGTGCTGGATGAACCGACCAGTCATATGGATAGTTACACTGAGTTTCAACTCACCCGCCATATCAGCCAGGTAGCTAAAGATAAAACGCTGGTATTGATTACCCACAAGATGTCGATGTTGGAGCTGGTAGATCGGGTCATTGTGTTGGAAAAAGGTCGGGTAGTGGCTGATGGCGAGAAAAATGCTGTATTGGCAGCCTTAAAGAAAGGACGTTCTGATGCTGAGTAAAGCGATAGAGCGTTTGCTGCAGTGGTTTTGGCCACCACAACCCGCTATTTCTGAGCAGGAACTTGAATACGTCGATGATCTGCACTCCCGCTTGCATTTTAAAACACCCTATCGATCCAAGCGTGTACTGTTGACGATTGCTAGCATGACAGTCATTTTTTTTGTTTGGTCCTGGTTTGCTGAAATTGATGAGGTATCTAGAGGCCAAGGCCGGGTGATCCCATCCCAACAGCTGCAGGTGGTGCAGAACCTGGAGGGCGGTATTTTACAGCAGGTGATGGTGCGTGAGGGTGAACAGGTCCACCAAGGGCAAGTCTTAATGGGCATTGATCAAACGCGTTTTCGGGCCGATGTGCGTGAGCAACAGCATCAGCGTACCACTCTACTTGCTGATATAGCCCGTTACCATGCCGAGTTGGCTTCGGTTCGTGTGGAATCGACCAGAGCATTTTTGCAGATCCAGCAACCGGATTTCAGCTTGTTGGAAGCAGACTCACCTACATTATTGTTTTACCAAGCTTTATTTCAAGAAAGAATGCAAGGGTTGGAAAACAGTTTTGGTATCATCGCGGAGCAAATTCAGCAACGCCAACAAGAGCGCTCTGAGATAGAGTCCCGTATCCATCACCTGGAACGGAGTTTGGCATTGGTCGAGCAGGAATTGAACCTGACCAGGCCTTTAGCCAGACGAGGTGTGGTGTCTGAAGTAGAATTGCTGCAACTGGAACGCCAGTTCAATGAAGTACAATCCGAGCTGGCTTCAGCACGTTACAACTTGCCTAAAATAATAGCGGCATTGCAAGAAAGTCTTCGCAAACAGGTGGATGTCGCACTTCAGTTCCGGACCGAAAGCCAGCACAAATTGGCCGAGGCATCATCTCGTTTGGCGGTATTGGAAGAGTCCCTGGTCCAGTTATCGGATCGGTTAACCCGTACGCAGGTAGTGTCACCGGTTAACGGCATTATCAATGCCATTCGCATCAATACGATAGGTGGCGTTATTCAACCAGGGATGGATTTGATTGAAATCGTGCCGCAAGAGGAAGCTTTGGTAGTTGAGGCCCGCATGTCACCACGCGATATTGCCTTTATCCGGCCTGGGCTAACTGCTGTAGTGAAGTTGACGGCTTATGATTTTACCATTTACGGAGGTTTAGCTGGAACTTTGGAGTACATCAGTGCTGATGCCATGTTGGACGAGCAAGGGAATAGCTATTATCTGGTTAGGATTCGCACGGAAGGTAGTTTTTTGGATGCGGATGGAGCAGCGTTACCTATAATGCCTGGTATGATGGCTTCGGTTGACATTATTACTGGGAAAAGAACATTATTTCAATATCTTGTAAAGCCTATTACCCGAGCAAAGCAAAGTGCGCTCAAGGAGAGATGATTTGATGAAAGTAAACCGTACAACATGGATGTTAGGCCTTTGCCTGGGAATGACAGCCCTTTCTGCAACCCAAGGTCATGCTGACTCTCTGGAGTTTACTGTGGCTCAGACCTTGAATACCAACCCAACGGTTCGGGAAGTGTTTTTCCGGTATCATAGTTATGAACAGGATACCCGTATAGCACGCGGCGGTTGGCTGCCGACCTTGGATCTGCAAGCCGTAGCACAACTCAATAAATCGGAGTCGCCAATTTCCCGTTTACGGGATGATGTTGAGGATGGCCGGGCAGGCAATGTATCCCTAACCTTGCGCCAAATGCTGTTTGATGGCTTTTACACCGCCCGCGATGTCGACCGAACCAGTGCCGAGGCCCAGGCCGAGTTCTGGAGTCTGCTGGCAACAACAGAGGAAGTGGCGCTGCAAGTTGCCAGGGTGTATCTGAACGTATTGAAAACACAGCAATTAAAAGTGCTGGCAGAGCAGAACCTGCAATCGCATCGTGGCATTTATGAGCAAATTAAAGAGCGTGTGGAATCGGGTTTGGGCTCACAATCTGACTTATCGCAAATCCGCGGTCGTTTAGCCAGAGCTCATGCGAATTACCTGGCGGCACAAAACAATGAGGCTGATGCCAAGTCGGCCTTTATGGCGGTGACAGGCTTTTACCCTCAGAATCTTCGCTCCCCGGTACCAGATATACGCATGATCCCTGCATCAAAGCAGCAATTGTTGGAGCAAGCGCGCGATCAGCATCCAATCCTAACGGCTGCAAGTTTTGATGTGCGTGCTGTCGAGTTGCTGCAGGTTCAGCAACGCTCCAGCTACTGGCCTCAGTTGCATCTGGAGGTGCAGGCTAATAAATTCAATCGCTGGCAGCGGGATAACGATTACGTGGACCGCACTCAAGCCCGCTTGGTTTTGCGCTACAATCTGTTTAATGGTCGTCGCGACCATAATCAGCAGCTGAAAACAGCTTATCGCACGGCTGAAGCCAAAGAGATCCGTGAGCATGCCTATCGCCAGGTGCTGGAAGGTGCACGTTTGTCCTGGCAAGCAGAGCGTACCTTGTTTCAGCAACTGGCGTATTTGCAAGAGCATGTGGAGGAAAGCTACAAGACCCAGAGTGCTTATCGCGAGCAATTTGATTTAGGGCGGCGCTCATTGCTCGATCTGCTGGATACAGAAAATGAGTTGTTTGAAGCTCGTGGTAACTTCGTGAGTGCTGAAATCGATCATTTGTTTGCAAATTACCGTATTTTGCAGGCCAAAGGCGAGTTACTTACCGCATTACGAATTAATCCGGATGACTTTTTTCTGGCTCAGGGACAGGAGTGATCACCATGCAAACCACCATGCACAAAGCTTGTATGATTTTTCTGCTCGCAACAGGCCTACTGGCTTGTAGTCAGAGTCCAAAATACGATGTCAATGCTCTTAGCCAAGCACAGCTGCAACAGCTAAAAGATCCCGATCAGGATGGTGTTATTCGCCAGCGTGATTTGTGTGCTCAAACGATCAGCGGTGCTTTAGTGACTGTTGATGGCTGCAGCAAGCAACAGGCTCAGCAGTTTACGTCAGTCCATGCAGTGCAGTTTTACCGGGTGGATCCTATTCTGGCTTGTCAGGAACTGCGCAGTTTGCTGGCACTTATTAAGCGCTTTCAGTTAAGCGATGATCCGCTCAAGCTGACTATTTTTGCGCATCAGCTTCCCGATCAACCTGCTTTAGACCGCGAGCTGTTCGATACCCGGGTGGCTTATCTGAAAGAGCGTCTTTGGGCTGAGTACCGTGAGCAATTGCCGCCGATAGAGGTGAAAGTAGAGACTGTAACTGCAGCTGAGCCATTTGTAATGAAGGCAAATCAACTTGGTATTCGTGCTTACAATCTGGCGACTGGTGAAGTCATGCGCTGGCACATTTATTCCATGGAAGGGCGGCAACAGAGTGAGGTGGAAGCGCACTCGGCCAGCGGCTGGTAAGCCTTGCTTATGTTGCGGCTAAACGTCTTACTGCTGTTGGTCTGTGTCACCACAGGCTGGCTGTTATGGGCGGAACCGCAACAGCGGCATGCATTAAGCTACCTGCAAGCTAACTTTGATGAGAGTGCTATCCGCCGTTATCACGCTTGGCGGCAGCTGATTGAACAACAGCAAGGTCAACCAGCGCTGGCTCAGCTGGAAGCAGTGAATCGTTTTTTTAATTTGTTCCAGTTTGTTGATGACAGTGTGCTGTGGGGGCAAGAGGATTACTGGGCAACTCCCATTGAGTTTATTGGCATGGGGGCAGGTGATTGTGAAGATTTCAGCATTGCCAAGTATTTCACGCTGCTAGAGATGGGCTTTGATATCCAGAAGCTTAGGCTGGTTTATGTCAAGGCCGTTCAGCTTAATCAGTTTCATATGGTGCTGGCTTACTATGAGACACCAACTGCAGTGCCCTTGATTCTGGACAACCTGGATGGGGCGATAAAACCTGCCAGTCAACGGCCGGATTTGATACCGGTCTTTAGCTTTAATGGCCAGCAACTCTGGTTAAACCGGCAGCGGGGCCGGGCGGAGGCGGTCGGCTCGCCAGAGCGACTGCCGCAGTGGGTGGAATTATTACAACGTTATGCGCATCCGCAGCAGCGAAAAGGAAAATAACAATGACATTATTTCGACAACTGCTGGCTTTGATTTTACTGAGTTTGACCCTAAGCTTGGCTGGCGCACTCTGGTTAAGCTTTGACAATAGCCGTGAGTTTCTTGCCGAGCAATTGACCACGGATATTGAAAATGCCAGCGTCTCCATGGCCGGCGCCTTGCAACCACATTTAGATCCGCTGCAACCGGTGCTGATTGAAAGTGTATTAAAGGCTTATGCCGATGGCGGCTTTTATCAGCAGCTAGAGGTGCGATTGTTCGACTCCGAACTCAGCTGGCAGGAGCAGCGTACTGTAGATTTTCATGGCGTCCCTGCATGGTTTCAAGGCCTGGAACTCTTACCACAGGTAGAGCGCAATGTTGTTTTAAGTAGTGGCTGGTTGCAGTATGGTGAGTTGACCATTATTGGTCATCCGGGCATGGCCTATCGCACCTTGTGGCAGACCTTTATCCAGATGTTGAGCTGGTTTGCTGCTCTGACGTTACTTTTGGTATTGTTGGCAGCCATGGGAATCCGCCGGATTTTAAAACCCTTACAGCAGATCCAGCATGTGTCAGATCAGATCCGGCAGCATCAATTTGACCAGCCTATAACCTTGCCTAAGACCCCTGAGTTACGCAGTGTTGTTGAGGCGATAAACCAGATGGCACAACAGCTGCAACGGGACTTCTCAGAAAGTGATCAGCGTCAGCAACAACTAAAAGATCAAGCATTTCGGGATCCCGTCAGTGGACTTGGTAATCGCCGCTTCTTCAACCAGCAGTTACAAGCATGGCTACAACAGGAACCTCGTGGTGTATTAGCTTTAGTTAAAATACCTTCCTTGACTCAACGTGATCAACAGAGCTTTGTGGAAAGGGATAAAGCCATTGCGCGCGCAAGCCATTTAATGCAACAGCGCTGTGCTGGGGTAGCTGACGCTGTGCTGTGTCGCCTGGGGCTGGATGAGTTTGCGCTGATTTTACCGGGTCAAAGCATTGAGCAAAGTAAGGCTTTGCTGGAGCATCAGCAACAGGCTTTACTGGAGTTTTTTGCCAGCACAGAGCTACCCGTCTGGATTGGTGCTTGCTGGATCAATCACTCAGGCTCGATTGCTGAAGTGATGGCGAGGGTAGACCAAGCATTGCAACATGCGCGCAGTGATAATAACCAACAAGTTCAGATTCATACCGATAGTCGTGAAGTGGCACAGCGCTCTGAGTTAGTGACTATGTTGCAAAAGGCGGTAGAGCAAGGGGCTGTGAGCTTTTCGAAACAGCCGGTTAAGTTACTTGGTGATCAGCAGTTGGTGCATTACGAGCTATTTGCCCGGCTGGAGTTTCCTGTCGGCACTTTGTTGCCTGCGGCTAGCTTTATGTCAACCCTGGATGAATATGAGCTAGGTTTGCGTTTTGATCAGTTGGCCATTCAGTTGGTGCTCGCGCAACTGGCAAAGGACCCTGGTCAATCGGTGGTGTTGAACTTGTCTGCTGCTTCACTCAAATCAACGGCCTTTCAGCGTTGGCTAGCGTTGCAACTTCAACAACATGTTGATGTACTGCCTTTTTTGGGCTTGGAATGTTCCGAAGAGACCGTGCTTTATAACAAAGCTGCGGTGATCAGCTTGGTGCAGTTATTGCGTGAGTATGGAGTACGCTTTGGCTTAGATAGAGTGGGGCGTAACTTTTCTTCCATGGCCTATGTTCAGCAAATTCGGCCAGATTACGTCAAAATTGATGCTGCTTTTACACAGTCCTTGGTGGCATCGCCGCAAGAGAGTGTCTTTTTAACCTCTTTGGTCTCGACTATCCGGGCACTTAGCATTCAGGTATTGGCTGTACACATCGAGGATGAGGAGCAATTGCAGCAATTATCGCATTACCGATTTGATGGTTATCAGGGCTTTTTGCATCAACCCGAACCTTTTTTTTCTAATACCCTTCAACATGGAGAGAAGGCATGATGTCTTTGTTCAAAGCTGTTTTATTGATCAGTCTGCTGCTAGGTTCGCAGTGGCTATGGGCGGGCAGCGAGGATCCGCGGCAGCGTCCTATTGTGCATAAAGAGCCACCTGTAGTGGTGGACTCGGATGGGGATGGTATTCCGGATGAATGCGATCGCTGTCCAGATACACCGGCTGGAGACAG
The DNA here is from genome assembly GCF_020831925.1 of Alkalimonas sp. Taxonomy (GTDB): domain Bacteria; phylum Pseudomonadota; class Gammaproteobacteria; order Enterobacterales; family Alteromonadaceae; genus Alkalimonas. The sequence goes on along the minus strand of NZ_JAFIFQ010000014.1, from coordinate 53,330 downwards.
GGTAGATGCATTTGGCTGCAGTATCTTTGTAGAAGATCAGGTGGTACTGGAAATGGATATTCTGTTTGATTTTGATCAGGCTATTGTCAAACCGGTGTACTTGCCTCAGCTGCAAGAGCTGGCTGATTATCTTAAGCGCTTTATCAATACCAAGGTGACCATTGCTGGCCATACCGATGATCAAGGCTCCTATGAATACAATCAGGATTTGTCTGAACGACGGGCAGAGGCGGTTGCAAGTATTTTGATTAACCGTTTAAACATTGACGCTGCCAGGGTATCTACCCGTGGCTATGGTAAGACACAGCCACGAGCAGAAGGAACCACTGAGGCTGCCCGGGCAAGCAACCGGCGGATTGAGGCAATAGTCGAGCCAGCGGACTGATTGTGCGATATAATGGCGTCATTGACCTTTTGGAGTAACAGATGACGCCTTTTGCCGACTTGGCGCTTGACCCGCGCTTGCTGCGTTCGATGCAGCACCTTGGTTTTACCGAGCCGACTGAGATACAGCAGGAAGCCATTCCTGCCGTACTGACGGGTAAAGACTTGCTGGTATCCTCACGCACCGGCTCTGGCAAGACGCTGGCCTATCTGTTGCCCATGATGCAGCGTTTGTTGCGGAGCAAACCCTTATCACGCCAGGATGCAAGGGCCTTGATACTGGCGCCAACGCGGGAATTGGCTAAGCAAGTGTATGGTCAGCTGCGTTTGCTAATTGCCAATACCCCGATCCAGGCTGCTTTGGTTTTAGGTGGTGAAAACTTCAACGATCAGGAGAAATTGCTAAAGCGTCAGCCGCAGATCATTGTGGCAACACCAGGGCGGTTTTGCGATCACCTGGCACACCGCTCGATTTTTTTGCAGGGCCTGGAGTTGTTGATTCTTGACGAGGCCGACAGGATGTTGGATCTTGGCTTTGCCAATGAATTAATGACCATCCATAAAGCTGCCTCTCATCGTTTGCGTCAAACCCTGTTGTTCTCCGCAACGTTAGATCATATTGATGTCAATGAATTAGCATTGGCTTTGTTGCGTAAGCCGCATCGCATTACCACCGATGATGCGCATCAGCAGCATGCCGATATCAGCCAAAACTTTTATCTGTGCGATAACCTCAGCCACAAAGAAGCGCTGCTGGCACATTTGCTCAAGCTTGCTGCCGATTTGCGGCAAGTCATTGTATTTACCGCAACCAGAGCGGATACCGAGCGCTTGCCTGAATGGTTCGCTAAGCAAGGCTTTCAGGCCATTGGTTTAAGCGGCAAACTAAGCCAAGCAAAGCGTAACAGCGTGATGCAAGATTTTGCCAAGGGTAAATTCCAAATCTTGATCACCACCGATGTCGCATCGCGCGGCCTCGATTTATTGCAGGTATCGCATGTGGTGAATTTTGACTTACCTAAGTTTGCCGAAGAGTACGTGCACCGGGTTGGGCGCACAGGCCGGGCAGGTATGCGCGGTGAGGCTATTTCACTGGTAGGCCCAAGAGACTGGCTAAGTCTGGAGCAACTAGAGGCTTTTTTCCGTAACCCCATCCAGTTCTCTGTGATCGATAGCTTGCCGGCACGATTTACCGGTAAGCCAAAGGATAAACCTGCTTCTCAACCCAAAGTGAAAAAGCAAACCACTGGTAAGCGGCCATCTGACAAAAAAAGCAGTGAAACTAACAAGCCACACAAAGCTGCTGCATCAAAAGTTTTTCAAGCCGGTGATGATGGTAATATTCCGGTACGGCGTAAAAAAAATTAATACTGCATTCATCAACTTTCCGCAAATTCAGTGCTACACTGATTTTATGGTATTTGGCTTCATTGCTGTGCCATAACCATGTCAACTCGTTGGCAGGGTGAAGAAGATCAGCTGCCAGCTGTTAGGTTTGCTGATTGCTCACAAGGTTCACTCAATGATCAGCTCACTGATCAATGAAAGTTAAATGTAAGAGAGAGTTATGTCAGATCTAATTACCGGTACCGTCAAGTGGTTTAACGAAGACAAAGGTTTTGGTTTTATTGAGCGTGCAGGCGGCAAAGATGTATTTGTGCACTTTCGGGCCATTAACGGCACCGGGCGTCGGACTTTACTGGAAGGTCAGCAAGTGACTTTTGAGATTGTCGACGGTCAAAAAGGCCCTCAGGCTGAAAACGTGACGGTAGTATCTTAAACCGGAACACATTCCATGCAAAGCCAGCGCTTGTCGCTGGTTTTTTATTGACTAAAGTTCAAGCATCAGTTGCTTATGATCCTGCTCGGCAAGACCGGCTTGCAAGCCTATCAGCCGGACCGGGCGGCCTTCACCGCGCTGCCAGGCTGTTACCAGCAAGGAGCGGATGCTCGCCAGATCGGCGGTTTGCAATTGCTGTTCGACCGTGGTTTGCTGAAAATCATGAAATTTTAATTTCACAGCCACTTTATGCACCAGACTGCTAGCTCGGTGGCGTTCCAGTCGCTGTTGCAAGGTGAGCAACAAAGCAGGAAGTTCGGCTTCACAGTCCTGCAAGCTGCATTTATCTTTGGCATAGGTTTGCTCCACTCCAACCGACTTACGTACCCGCTCCGCGCTGACAGGCCTTTGATCCAGCCCCTGGCAGCGTTCCAGTAAGGTTTGGCTGTATGCACCAAATTGTCGGATCAAGCGAGCCAGAGGCACTTTGAATACATCCTGGCAATAATGCACGCCGAGCTCCTGCAGGCGGCTAGCTGTTTTCGGGCCAATGCCAGGTATTTTTTGTACTGGTAATCTAGCAACAAAATCTGGTACCTGATGTGGGCAGATAACAAAAAGGCCATCGGGCTTGCGTTCATCACTGGCAATCTTAGCCAAAAATTTATTCGGTGCTACTCCGGCAGAAGCGGTCAGGCCGGTTTCTGATTTAATTGTATGGCGTATTGCCTCGGCAATACGGGTAGCACTGCCCTGACACAAGACACTGCCGGTTACATCCAAATAAGCTTCATCCAGGGATAGAGGTTCAACGGTATCGCTGTAACGTTTTAAAATGGCCATGACCTGTTGACTGGCTTCTTTGTATGCCTGCATTCTGCCAGGTACCAACAACAGGTGCGGACATAGTTTAAGTGCCTGCGCTGTCGGCATGGCCGAGCGAACACCAAAGGTTCGTGCTGGATAATTGCATGCAGCGATCACACCTCGGCTGCTGACACTCCCCCCAACGGCTATGGGTTGATCACCTAGCTGTGGATTGTCGCGCATTTCAACTGCGGCAAAAAAGCAATCCAAGTCGATATGTATGATTTTACGCTGCGCCATTGTTTGTACAAATATGTGTATGCATATACAGTATTTTAGGTGGCTGTGGCTAAAAAGCAAGCATTGTGCTTTGAAATGCCTGTAACTGTGCTTATTTTTGCACAGTTGCAGTAACTGAAAATTGATCCGGATGTTTAGATGGCTAAAATCCGAGTGCATCCTGACGTTTTTGCGGGTAGAATAGGCCGCATTCAAGCCGAGTCTTACTATGAACTAAGCGTAGCAGCTACGCTGCGGGAGAACCTATGTTGAAGCGTGACATGAATATTGCCGATTATGATCCAGCCTTGTGGCAGGCTATTGCCGATGAAACTCAGCGTCAGGAAGATCACATTGAGCTGATCGCCTCTGAGAACTATGCCAGCCCACGCGTGCTGCAAGCACAAGGCACTCAGCTGACCAACAAGTACGCTGAAGGCTACCCGCACAAGCGTTACTATGGTGGTTGTGAGCATGTCGATATCGTGGAAGATCTGGCTATAGCCCGTGCCAAAGAGCTATTTGGTGCCGATTACGCCAATGTGCAGCCACACTCTGGTTCTCAGGCCAACTCGGCTGTATTTTTGGCTTTACTGGAAGCCGGCGACACTATTCTGGGCATGAGCCTGGCGCATGGTGGCCATTTAACCCACGGTGCTACCGTCAGTGCTTCAGGCAAGTTGTACAAGTCAGTGCAGTATGGCCTGCACCCTGAAACTGGCGTGATTGATTACGATCAGGCCGAGCAACTGGCGCTGGAGCACAAGCCAAAACTGATTATTGCCGGTTTCTCTGCCTATTCAGGCATTGTTGATTGGCAGCGTTTCCGTGCCATTGCTGATAAAGTAGGTGCTTACCTGTTGGTCGATATGGCGCACGTCGCTGGCCTGGTCGCGGCTGGTCTGTACCCGAACCCGGTGCCTTTTGCTGATGTGGTTACTACCACCACGCATAAGACGCTGGCTGGTCCTCGTGGTGGCCTGATCCTGGCTCGCAGCAATGAAGTCATTGAAAAGAAATTGAACTCAGCGGTTTTCCCTGGCAGCCAGGGTGGCCCATTGATGCATGTGATCGCAGCTAAAGCCGTCGCTTTCAAAGAAGCGCTGGAGCCTGAATTCAAAGTGTACCAGCAGCAGGTCGTTGTGAATGCCAAAGCCATGTGTGATCAGATGATCAAGCGTGGTTATACCATTGTATCCGGGGGTACCGAAAATCATTTGTTCCTGGTCGATTTAATCAACAAGGACATCACTGGTAAAGATGCGGATGCTGCCTTGGGTCGTGCCCATATCACCGTCAATAAAAACTCCGTGCCGAACGACCCGCGTTCACCTTTTGTGACCAGTGGTCTGCGTATTGGTACTCCGGCGATTACCCGCCGTGGTTTTAAAGAAGCGGAAGCGCGCTTAGTGGCTGATTTTATCTGCGATATTCTGGATAACATGGGTGATGAGTCGGTCGTTGACCGGGTGCGGGCTCAGGTTTCAGAGCTTTGTGGTCGTTTGCCAGTCTATGCCTAAAGCTTGATTTTCATGCTAAAATGGCCGCAATAGCGGCCATTTTGCCATCAGCACAGCTTTCAGAGGATCTCAAAGCATGTTTTGCCCTTTTTGCGGTAAAGATGATACCAAAGTGATTGATTCCCGCTTGGTTGCCGATGGCCATCAGGTACGTCGTCGGCGCGAGTGTGGCGCCTGTCATGAGCGTTTTACTACCTTTGAGTCGGCCGAGCTGGTGATGCCACGCATTGTGAAACGCGATGGCTCGCGTGAGCCTTTTAATGAAGACAAGCTGCGCAGTGGGTTGCTCCGTTCCCTGGAAAAACGCCCGGTCGCGACCGAACAAACCGAGCAGCTGATCAACAAAGTGAAATCACAACTGCGAGCGACCGGTGAACGGGAAGTCAGCAGCCAGTTGCTGGGAAATCTGATTATGGATGAGCTGGTGAAACTGGATAAAGTGGCTTATGTACGCTTTGCTTCGGTGTATCGCTCCTTTAAAGATATCCGTGAATTTGGTGAAGCCATTGCAAAACTTGGGGATGAGCAGTGAGCTTTAGTGCCGATGATCATCGATTTATGGCCCGGGCTATTGAGTTGGCCCGAAAAGGGCGTTTTACCACCTCGCCGAATCCCAATGTAGGCGCTGTGTTGGTGCATCATGGCCAGATTGTTGGTGAAGGTTATCACCATCAGGCTGGCGGTCCCCATGCCGAAGTGGTCGCATTACGGCAAGCAGGGGAGCTGGCTCGTGGTGCAGACTGTTTCGTCACGCTGGAACCCTGTAGTCATTATGGGCGTACGCCGCCATGCGCAGAGGCTTTAATCGAGGCAGGTGTGCGCCGGGTGGTGATGGCGATGCAGGATCCCAACCCGCAGGTGGCAGGCCGCGGCGCGACTCTGCTAAAGGCCGCAGGCATTGAAGTGCAAAGTGGGCTGATGACTGAAAGTGCCAGGTTACTGAACCCCGGATTTTTAACCCGCATGGAGCAACAGCGTCCCTTTGTGCGCTTGAAGCTGGCAGCTAGCCTGGATGGTAAAACCGCCCTGAATAATGGTGTCAGTCAGTGGATTACCTCTAAAGAGGCTCGTGCGGATGTGCAATTGCAACGCGCGCAAAGCTGTGCTGTGTTATCCACGGCGGAAACCGTTTTGCGTGATGACGCCCGTTTGAGCGTGCGGCCGGAACAGGCCTTGTCATCTATCAGCCCGTTGCAGGATGGGCACTACCGTCAGCCGGTTCGGGTGGTATTGGACCGACGCCAGCGTCTGACAGGCAAAGAAGCTTTGTTCGCCCTGCCGGGTAAACTGATACTGGTATACCCGGAAGACAGCAAACTGTCGGCTCCGGCTGGTGCTGATGTTTTATACGTTCCGTCCCTGAAGAGGGAGCAGTTTGATTTGCAGATACTAATGCGGGAATTAGCGCAGCAACACATCAACGCCCTTTGGGTGGAAGCTGGTGCCCGCTTAGCAGGCTCCTTGTTGCAGGCTAATTTGGTGGATGAGTTCTGGTTGTATCAGGCCCCGATAATTTTGGGGCATCATGCGCGAGGCTTGGTGGCGATAGCTGAACTCACCCAATTAAATGACGGCATTGCACTGAGTTGGCAGGATATCCGTCAGCTGGGGCCAGATATACGTTTCATTGCAACGCTGCAGAGCTGAGGATAGCATGTTTACCGGAATTATAGAGGCAGTTGGTCATATTCGCTCCAGCCAAAAGTCAGGGCAGGGCATGCGGCTATGGATTGAAAGCGAGCAGCTGGATTTTTCCGATGTGAAGCTTGGTGATAGTATCGCCAGCAATGGCGTCTGCCTGACTGTCATTGCCAAAAGCAGCGATGCATTTCAGGCAGACCTATCGGCAGAAACGCTGCGCCGGACTTTATTTGGTAATTATCAAAGCGGCCAGCGGATCAACCTGGAAAAAGCTCTGTTACCAAGTACCCGGCTTGGCGGTCATCTGGTCAGTGGTCATGTGGATGGTATTGGCCGTATTCGGGCCATCGAAAAGAAAGCGGATAGTTGGGAGCTTTGGTTGGCTATGCCGCAAGCCTTGAGTCGTTACATTGCTGAAAAGGGGTCCATTACCCTGGATGGCATTAGCCTGACCGTAAATGAGCTCACTGATGATGCATTTCGACTCACCATAGTGCCGCATACAGCCTTGGTGACTACCTTGCAGCAGGCAGAGGTGGGGACAGCACTGCACCTGGAAGTGGATTTGATTGCTCGTTATCTGGAACGCCTACTGCAAGGTAAAGCTCCTTCAGCAGCTGGCGTCAGTACCGATTTACTCCGAGCCCGAGGCTTTATCTGAGCTGGCCGGCTTTTTGAAAAAGAAAAGATTCAGTCATAGAAGGTTCTTATGCAATTAAACAGTACGGCAGAAATTATTGAAGACATTCGCCAGGGCCGAATGGTCATTCTGATGGATGATGAGGATCGGGAGAATGAGGGCGATTTGGTGATGGCAGCCGAATACGTTACTCCGGAAGCCATTAACTTTATGGCGACCCATGGCCGCGGTCTGATTTGCCTGACTCTGACCGAAGATCGTTGTAAGCAACTGAATTTACCCTTGATGGTCGACAGCAATAAATCGCAGTTCAGTACTGCTTTTACCGTGTCGATTGAAGCCGCTGAAGGAGTTACTACCGGAATTTCTGCCGCTGATCGGGCTCGCACCGTTAAAGCAGCGGTGGCCCGGGATGCCCGAGCTAGCGACATTGTGCAACCTGGCCATATTTTCCCATTAAAAGCTCAAAATGGTGGTGTATTAAACCGTGCTGGTCATACCGAAGCCGGCTGTGATCTAACCCGGTTGGCTGGGTTGGAGCCTGCAGCGGTTATTGTGGAAATTCTCAACGAAGATGGCACCATGGCGCGGCGGCCGGATCTGGAAAAATTTGCGGCTAAGCACAGCATTAAAATTGGCACCATCGCTGATCTTATTGAATACCGCAACCTGAATGAAACCACCATTGAGCAGGTGGCTCGTTGTCAGCTTAGTACCGATGTTGGTGATTTTGAGCTGGTAACCTTTCGAGACACCATTGATAACCAAATCCACTTTGCCTTAGTGAAAGGGGATATTAAAGCCGATGAGCCTTGTCTGGTGCGGGTGCACTTGCACAATACCTTCAGCGATTTATTGCTGGCTGATCGGGCTGCAAACCGAAGCTTCCCACTGCACCACGCCATGCAGCGCATCGCCGATGAAGGCGGTGTCCTTGTGTTGTTGGGCAAGCATGAAAGCCCTGAGGCCCTGGTGCGGATGGTGCAAGCCTTCGAAGCGGAAGACAAAGGTGAGCAACCTAAGTCGGCACCCTGGCAAGGGACTTCTCGCACCGTCGGTGTGGGCTCGCAGATTCTGGCTAGTTTGGGCGTTGGAAAGATGCGTTTGCTCAGCAAACCAAAGAAGTATCACGCTTTATCCGGGTTTGGCCTGGAAGTGGTGGATTATGTCAGCGAGTAGGCGGCTGCTATAATCCTTCGGCATAGCCGCAGTTGTGGTATCATACGCGGCAATTTTGAATTTGAACCAATTGGAGCTGCAAGATGCAGGTAATTGAAGCAGGCATGACTGCCCCGAATAAAAAGTTTGCCCTGGTGGTAGCGCGCTTTAACAGTTTTATAGTTGAAAGTTTGCTGCAAGGTGCTATCGATACTTTAAAACGTGTTGGTCAGGTCCGTGATGAAGACATCACCGTGATTCGGGTGCCAGGTGCTTTTGAACTGCCATTGGCGGTTCAACGAGTGGCTGCCAGCAAAAAATACGATGCCATCATTGCGTTGGGTGCTGTGATCCGTGGTGGTACACCGCATTTTGAGTATGTTTCGTCTGAGTGTACTAAAGGCATTGGCCAGGTGGCGATGCAACAGGACGTGCCCGTGGCGTTTGGCGTGCTGACGGTGGACTCCATTGAGCAAGCTATTGAGCGCGCTGGCACTAAAGCCGGTAATAAAGGCGGTGAAGCGGCTATGTCTGCGCTTGAGATGGTCAACCTGCTTGAGCAGTTGTGAGGATATCTGAATGAAACCCAATGCGCGTCGTAAGTCACGCTCATTAGCTGTGCAGGGCATTTACAGCTGGCAGCTTAGTCAGAATAAGATCCAGGATATTGAGCAGCAGCTGTTGTTGGAAAATAACGTCAAGCAACTGGATGTCGCCTATTTTCAAGATCTGTTGCGTGGCGTGGTGAGTTACCACCAGACACTGGATGAACTGTTAAAGCCTTATCTGGACCGGCCTTTCGATGAAATCGATCAGGTTGAAAAAGCTATTTTACGCGTCTCAGGTTATGAGATGAAGTACCGCCTGGATGTACCGTACAAAGTGGTGATCAACGAAGCCATTGAGCTGGCTAAATCCTTTGCTGCCGATGACAGCCATAAGTTTGTCAATGGCATTTTGGATAAAGCTGTCCGCACACTGCGACCAAACTAAAGGACAGCCGGCATCCCTTGCCGGCTTTTTCTGTTATGGGTGAATTCGAAGTTATTCAACGCTACTTTGCCAATTCTGGCCGTGCCCGCAAAGACACTTTAATTGGTGTTGGGGATGACGGGGCTGTGCTGCAGCTGCGTGAAGGCTATGATCTGGTTGTTACCACCGATACCATGGTGGCAGGCACCCACTTTTTTCCTGATGTCGACCCACGTGCATTGGGGCACAAGTTAGTGGCAGTCAATATCAGTGATTTGGCGGCAATGGGGGCAGAGCCTGCCTGGCTATCACTGGCAATGACTCTACCTAAAGTCGAGGATCCATGGCTGGCTGCTTTTGCAGATGCTTTCAGTGAAACGGCAGATTACTACGATTGTCAGCTGGTTGGTGGCGATACTACCCGCGGTCCTATGACCTTTACCGTGGTGGCGAAAGGCCAGGTACCGCATGGCAAAATGCTCACGCGCCGAGGTGCTAAAGTCGGTGACTTTATTTATGTGACTGGAACCTTAGGCGACGCAGGCTTGGGTCTGCGGCTCTGTCAGGGGCAGGTCGAAGTCAGTAAAAAACACAGCGCCCACATTTTACAGCGCTTTCATTACCCAACCGCGCGCCTTGCCATTGGTCAGGCACTTCGCACCGTAGCCAGCAGCGCCATGGATTTATCCGACGGCCTTTATTCCGATATTCAACACCTGATGCATCGCTCAGCAGTTGGTGCCAGCCTGGATATCGAACGCTTGCCGTTGTCCCAGGCACTGAAAGACAGCTGTGATAGAAGTACTGCTTTGGCGCTCGCATTATCAGGTGGTGAAGATTACGAGTTGTTGTTTACGGTACCAGAAAGCAAAAAGAGCATGCTGGATGTTTTGCTATCACCCTATGGTGTGCCTGTGACTTGCATCGGGCGAATCACTGGCGCTGCTGGAAAACTGGAGCTACGTGCTGGTAATGAACCTTTTGCCTATGAGCATCGTGGCTTCGAGCATTTTGAAAAATGACAGCAAAGTTTAACCTGAAAAAATGGCAGCATTTGCTGGCACTTGGTTTTGGCTCTGGTCTGGCACCGAAAGCGCCGGGGACTTTTGGTACCCTGGCGGCTGTGCCCTTGGTGGCAGCTTTGATGCTAAGTCCGCTTTGGTTGTATCTGTTGATCGTTATGCTAGCCTGGATTTTAGGCATTTATGTCTGTGAGGTTGCAGCCCGCGATGTTGGCGTGCACGATCACGGTGCCATTGTCTGGGATGAAATTGTCGGCTTAGCAGTCACTATGCTACTGGTACCACTTAGCGCATGGAATTTGCTGCTGGGTTTTGTATTATTCCGCTTCTTTGATATTGTGAAACCCTGGCCCATTCGTTGGCTGGATAAAAAAGTAGCAGGCGGGCATGGTATTATGCTGGATGATATCGTTGCTGGATTGATGGCCTGTTTGGTATTGCATGCTACGCTTTGGTGTTTTGGCTAACGGGAGTTCAGGGATGATGCTGAGGTGGTGCTGGATCTGTTTGTTGTTCAGCTGTTCGCTTCAGGCGATTGAACGTTCCTTGCATGATTACGACATCAAACACTGGGACAGTGCCGACGGCCTGGCATCCAACTCGGTTCGTGCTTTGACCCAAGACCAGCAGGGTTACATCTGGGCAGGCACTCTTTATGGTCTAAGCCGGTTTGATGGCTATCGCTTTGATACCTTCACCAGTCAACAATACCGTCAACTTGCCAGTAATGCTATCAACCAACTGATGACTGATAGTCAGGGATTGGTCTGGATTGGCACCAAATCAGGCTTAAGCCGGTTGGACCCGAACACGCTAAGTTTTGAGCGTTTTAATATTCTAAGTGAAGTGACTGCCATAGCTGAGGTACGTCCGGGTGAAGTATGGGTCGCAGCTGAGCAGCTATTTCGGGTCCAGGCAGGTCAGGTTAGCCGAATCAGCCCAGTGCGCCAACCCGTGCGTCAATTGCGTAGCAGTGGTGATTATGTTTGGTTAACGACCACTGAGCATTTAATTCGCTATGAATTGGAAAGCGGTCAGATGCAGCGTTATCTGTTACCCAGAGAATTGCAGCAAAACCCTATTTATGACATTGCTTTAACGGATAGCCAGGTTCACCTGGCGACTGAGGTTGGTTTTTACCATCTGAATAGCGATGGAGAGGTGGTCCGTTGCGATCAGTTGCTGCAGGAACACATGGCTACTTACCGGATTTTCAGGGACAGTCGTGGTTCTGACTGGATTTCCAGCTACAGCCGTTTACATCAGCGACACCAGGGACAGACGTGGCAACAAATCAGCGCCACTGAGTTGGGTAGCAGTCCCTGGTTTTATGATATTTTTGAAGATAAAGATAACAACATCTGGCTGGCAAGCTTCAGTGACGGAATTTTTCGTGCTTCCCCTGGCCACGTGCGTCGGGTTGTTGGTGAGGGACAAACCGATCCTGTGGTTCGCTCGCTAGCGGTGACGCCTGAACAGCGTTTACTCATTGCGACCCAATCGAGCTTAGGGTACTTAAGCCATCAAGGGCATTTTCAACCATTGCTTGACCAGCCGGTGCTCGGTTCTCAAAGCATCCATGACATTCATTTTGCAGACGATAGCTGGTGGCTGGCGATGGATAGTGGCCTGTTTCGCTATGAACCTGGCACTGAGTACATTTCTAGCCTGGCAAGTGAGCTGGATGGCAGCACCGTGCGACTTGTGCAGCCAAGACATGCTGGTGGCTTGTGGGTAGGTGGTGCAGCGGGTTTGTTTTTTTGGCAAGATCAGCAGCTGCGGCCATTTGCTTTTAACCGTGAGCTGGAATCCAGACACGTCACCACCATCCAGGATCAAAATTGGTACCAAGTGATCGGGACGACTCGCGGCTTGTACCAGCTGCAACAGCAGCGCTTGCAGCGGTTAGGTATTGGTAGCCCTTTATACAACAGCTACATTATTTCGCTGTTGGTGCTGCCGGATGAGACCTTGCTGATAGGAACTTTTGATGATGGTCTCTTTGTCCGATTCCCAAATGGCGAGTGGCGACAGTTTGATAATAGTAATGGCTTACCCTATGGTCCTGTGGTTGCTATGTTGCTTGATGAACAGCAAGAGCAATTGTGGTTCAGTACCCTGAAAGGTGTATTTCGTCTGCCTTTATCGTCGCTATCACTGTTAAAACAAGATCCCTTGCAGGCTGAGCAAATCCTGACGCCCTACCAACGTCAACTTGGTAACACGCCTGGTCGTTGCTGCAATGGGGCTGGTCACTCTAAGCTGGTGCTTTGGCAGGATCAGCTCTGGTTTCCTACTCTGCAGGGGGTGGTAGCGATAGACCGATTTTTTCAACGAAGCAATGATCCTGATTTCCGGCCTCTGCTGCAGCAGATAGTGGGCCAACGATCTTATTTACTGCAGGCACAACAGCCGCGACAGGTGCTGCCAGTGAATGAACGCAGCTTTACGATTCACTATACGGCTCTGGATTTCTTTAATGCAACATCGCTGCAGTTTCGTTATCGCTTACGAGGTTTTGATCAGAGTTGGCAACAGGCCGCCAGTCGGCGCGAAGCGATTTATACCAATTTACCACCTGGCCATTATTATTTTGAGGTGCAGGTACGACAACAAAATCAATCCTGGGCTGAAGCTCAGAGTAGCCAGATCGAACTGGTGGTGCCGCGTCGTTTTGATGAAACCTGGATGTACCAAGTACTGTGGTTTGCCCTGTTAGGCTTGATACTATCCGGTGTGTTCTGGCTGGTACGTAGAAATAATCAGCAACAGCAACTGGCTTTGTCACGTTTGGTGCGGCAACGTACTCAGGAGCTGGAAAATAGCAACAACCGCTTAAACGAGCTGAATGCCCAGTTGGGGCAGTTGGTGCATAAAGATACGCTGACAGGTTTACGCAACCGGCGGTTTTTGTTCGAGCAATTACCGAAGGATATTGAGCATTACCAACGCAACCGTCAGAGCCTGCAACAACAAGGAAAATGCGTTGCCTTGATCCACCTGGATTTGGATGGATTTAAATCCATTAACGATCAATATGGCCAAAGTGCTGGCGACAGTTTATTGCAACAAATCAGTGCCTTGCTACTGCGGGAAACCCGGGGCTCAGATTATGTGGTACGTTATGCCGGTGAAGAGTTTCTATTGGTACTTCGTGATATCGATATCAGCTTGCTGTGGGACTTTGCCAATAAACTGCATGCGTTGGTGGGCTCCACCCGTTACCCATTACCCGATGGTCAGCGCATTCAGCTAACCTGCTCCGTTGGTTACTCAGTTTATCCGTTGCAACTGATTGGGGGGCAGTTGATGAATTGGGAGTTGTCGCTGCAACTGGCAGAGATGGCACTCTATCGGGTAAAACATGAAGGCAAAGATGGCGTGGCTACGCTGGTGTTTGATGGCCGGGTCGATGCTTTCGAATTTGAGGAGTCAATGCATATTGAAGCTCAGATTGAGCAACTCCTGTCGGAAGGATTAGCTCAGTTCAAAATACAGGCTGCCAATCATCAGGGCCCCATCAGTGAGACTGATGTGCCCTGAATCAATCAGTAATCAGCCGAGGTGTTGACGGACTTTCTGTAAAATGCCTGCCTGATCAAGGCCTAGCTCAGCATAAATTTCCTGTTGGCTACCATGTTTGATAAATTGATCAGGTAAGCCTAACGTCAACAACCTGCAACGCTGTGGTAGCTGCAATAAGACTTCAGCCACTGCAGAGCCAGCACCTCCTTGCACAGCACCATCTTCAAGGGTAACCAGCAGTTCGTGCTCAGCGGCAAGCTCAGCGATCAACGCCTGATCCAGTGGCTTGATGAAGCGCATGTTGACCAACGTTGCATTCAGAGTCTCTGCCACAGCCTTGCACTCATGCAGCAATGGGCCAAAAGCCAGTATGGCCACTTTGCTGCCCTGGCGTAGCTTGCAGCCTTTACCAATAGTCAGGGCTTGCATCGTATCGCTCGGTACCACACCACTGCCGCTGCCCCGCGGGTAACGAACTGCTGCTGGTCCTGGATGCTGGTAACCAGTGTAGAGCATTTGCCGGCATTCATCTTCATCAGCCGGTGCCATAAGCACCAGGTTAGGAATGCAGCGCATGAAACTGATATCAAAAGCTCCTTGGTGGGTTGGACCATCCTGGCCAACGACACCAGCACGATCAATGGCGAATAACACATCCAGATTTTGCAACGCTACATCGTGGATTAGTTGATCGTAGGCCCGCTGTAAAAAGGTTGAATAAATCGCTACCACTGGCTTCAAACCTTCGATGGCAAGCCCGGCTGCCAGGGTAACTGCATGTTGCTCAGCAATGGCCACATCGTAATATCGATGAGGAAAGCGCCTGGAAAACTCGACCAGATCAGAGCCCTCACGCATAGCTGGTGTGATGGCGTGCAAGCGTTCATCCTGCTCTGCCATATCGCAGATCCAGCGGCCGAATACATTGGAAAAACTAGGACGACCAGCGACTTTAGCTGGCAGACTGCTGCTGCTGGGGTCGAATTTCGAAACCGCATGATAGCCGATGGGGTCCTGCTCGGCGGGGTGGTAGCCCTTGCCTTTTTTCGTGACGACATGCAGCAGCTGTGGTCCTTTCATGCCACGCATATTGCGAATGGTATCGGTAAGACTGAGCACATCATGCCCATCTATGGGCCCGATATAGTTAAAGCCCAGCTCTTCAAAAAAAGTACCAGGAGTGACCATGCCCTTGAAGTGCTCTTCTGCCTTGCTGGCCAGCTCATGCAGAGGGGGCACACCACTAAGAATTTTTTTACCACCTTCACGCAGGTTGGTGTAAAAGTTACCGGATAAGATGCGGGCAAAGTATTTGTTCAAAGCACCTACATTCTCAGAAATCGACATGTCGTTGTCGTTCAGGATCACCAGCATATCAGGCTTGGTTTCCCCTGCATGATTTAAAGCTTCAAACGCCATACCAGCCGTAATGGCGCCATCGCCAATCACGGCAACAACCCTGCGGCCACTTTGTTCTGCCTGTGCTGCTAACGCCATGCCTAAAGCGGCACTGATGGAGGTACTGGAGTGGCCTACACTGAGGGTATCGTATTCACTTTCTTCACGGTAAGGGAAGGGGTGTAGACCGTCCTTTTGCCGGATGGTATTCATACGGTGCCGACGACCGGTCAGGATTTTGTGTGGATAGGCCTGATGACCTACATCCCAAATGAGCCTATCGAAAGGGGTGTTGTAGACATAATGCAAAGCAACCGTTAGCTCAACTGTACCAAGCCCGGACGCGAAATGGCCGCTACTTTGACTGACACTGTTCAGTAAGAAATCGCGTAACTCATGACACAGCTTAGGAAGCCTATCTTGTGGGATCTGTCGCAGCTGCTGGGGCAGGTCAGCCTGCGCCAGCAATGGGTAGTCGTCTATATCAACTGTCATGCATGGGCCTTTATTTTAATTTTTACGGGCAATTAGAAATTGCGCCAAGGCTTGTAATTCATCGCCCGGGTAGGGCAGTTGCACCAAGGCTGCAATTGCATCCTGATACAATTGTTCTGCTTTTCGTTTTGCTTCAGGCAGGCCCAGCAAGGCAGGGTAAGTTGCTTTGTTGGCCTGATGATCCGACCCCTGAGGTTTACCCAGGGTTTCGGTATCGCTTTCAATATCCAGAATGTCGTCTTGTACCTGGAACGCCAGTCCCAATGAAGCGGCAAAGCGGCGCAGCAGTTCCAAATCTTCCGGCTTTGATGCCGGACTGGCCAACCAAGCCAGTTCCACCGCGCATTGGATCAAAGCACCAGTTTTCAGACGATGCATTTGCTCCAGTGTGTCCAGGGTAAAATCCTGGTCAGTATGCGCCAGATCAATCGCCTGACCTGCACACATACCAAGGACACCACTTGCATTGGCCAGTTGCTTTACCATGGCAAGTACCCGCTCAGCGGGAACCTGATGGAAGTGATGGCTGCTCAGAATATCAAAAGCAAGGCTCTGAATCGCATCGCCCGCTAAAATAGCAGTCGCCTCATCAAAGGCAATATGGCAAGTTGGCTTGCCACGACGAAGGGCATCATTATCCATGGCCGGTAAATCATCGTGGATCAAAGAATAGCAATGAATGGCTTCTAAAGCAGCAGCAGGGGCATCTAAGTCTTCAATCCGGGCTCCTAACATCAGGCCGCAACGATATACCAAAGAGGGGCGTATACGCTTGCCACCCAGTAAAATGCTGTAGTGCATGGCCTGATGCAATGACGTTGCTGCGCCACTTTGTTGCTGCAATACCTGCTGCAATACTTGCTCAACACGTGCCTGGTCAAGTGCTAAAAATACTGGTTTCACGCTGGGTCATCATCCGGGTTGAGAAAGGGAACAAGCTCTTCTTGGCCATCTTTTTGCAATAATTGCTGCACTTGCTGCTCCGCCTGTTGCAGTTGCTGTTGGCTTTGCCGTGATAACTGAATGCCTCGCTCAAATTGGCGTAGTGACTCATCCAGTGACAGATCGCCTTGCTCCAGTTGACTGACAATCTGCTCCAGTTCTGCCAGTTGTTGCTCGAACTGACTCAGATCGGTTTTCTTTTTTGCCATGCGTTCCTCGTTGACTTCATTATTGCCTGGTGGCAAAGCCGCGGCCGAAGTGCCTTAACCCGCTATTATGGCGAATCAACCACTGCTTTTGAACTGGTTTTGCTGTAAAAGTGAATTTAAGCTTTGTTTTGCTTTGTCGATAAACAGCTATCGGCTAAGATAAAAGCAATAAAGCTCAATCATTTGTCCAGCGTGGGGAGTCAGATGTGGATTTAGCAACACTCATAGGTCTGGTTGGCGCCATTGGTTTCGTAATAATGGCGATGATCTTGGCTAGCTCTGGCGATCCAGCCATGTTTGCCGATGTAGTCTCCATATTGATTGTGGTGGGTGGCTCTATATTTGTTGTCATTACCAAGTTTCCTCTGGGGCAGTTTTTTGGTGCCGGAAAAGTGGTCGTCAAAGCTTTTATGTTCAAAATCGAAGAAGCTGAAGAGCTGATTGAGCAAGCGGTCCAACTGGCTGACTCAGCCCGGAAAGGCGGGTTTCTGGCGCTCGAAGAAGCTGAAATCTCCAATCCCTTTTTGCAAAAAGGCATCAATATGTTGGTCGATGGCCACGATGGTGATGTGGTTCGCGCAACCTTGATGAAAGACATTAGTCTAACGGAAAAGCGCCATGAGCAGGGCATAAGCATTTTCAGAAGTTTGGGCGATGTGGCACCGGCAATGGGCATGATAGGTACCCTGATTGGTTTGGTTGCTATGTTGTCGAATATGGACGATCCCAAAGCCATAGGCCCGGCGATGGCGGTTGCACTTCTCACCACTTTGTATGGTGCTTTTATTGCCAACGTGATTGCGATACCCATTGCCGATAAGCTAGCCTTACGTAATGCTCAGGAAAAGTTAAACAACCAGTTGATTTTAGATGCTATTCTTGGAATTCAGGATGGACAAAACCCCAAAGTTATAGAAGGGATTTTACGAAACTACATCGCTCAGGGAAAACGTGATGTTGCTGTAGAAGAAGGCTAGCAGTAATGAAAGACGATGCTGAAGAAGAGTGCAAATGCCCCCCTCCAGGCTTGCCGGCTTACATGGGTACTTTTGCGGATTTGATGGCACTATTGATGTGCTTCTTCGTGCTGCTGTTGGCATTCTCTGAAATGGATGTGCTGAAGTTTAAGCAAATTGCCGGCTCGATGAAATTTGCTTTTGGGGTGCAAAACAAAATTGAAGTGGAAGATATTCCAAAAGGCACCAGTGTCATAGCGCTGGAGTTTCGCCCTGGCCGGCCCGATCCTACGCCGATTGAAACACTGCAGCAGCAAACCATCGAAATTACTCAACAGATGATCGAGTTTCAGGCCGGTGAAGAGGACTCGGCCGGTGGTCGTCAGGAGCAGCAACAGGATCAAACCGGTGGCATGTCGACCAGCATGGACGACGAAATCTCTGAAAGTGATGCCGCTGCTGCAGCAGCTCAGCAGGAAGTTAATGAGCTGGTCAAGCGGATTGCTGAGCAGATGGAGCAACAAATTTTAGATGGTGCCATCGAGCTTGAATCCTTGGGGCAGCAAATCATCATTCGCATTCGGGAGAACGGCTCCTTCCCTTCAGGTTCTTCCTTTTTACAGCCTCGCTTTAAGCCGATCATTCAGGAGATTGGTGGGTTGTTAGCCGAGATCCCAGGCGAAATCACGGTGACGGGACATACCGATGATGCTGTGATAAGAGATGAGCTGCATGATAATAATTGGGACTTGTCGGCCAAGCGGGCGGTTGCTGTGGCGACCGAAATGCTCAAAGCACCTGGTTTTGATAAGAATCGGCTTGCGGTAGTGGGTTATGCCGATACCAGGCCTCTGGTGCCAAATACCAGCGAGCTAAACCGACGGCGTAACCGTCGGGTCGAAATTTCCATTATGCAAGGGCAAGCTAAAGAGTCGGATCCAATCAGTCTGGAAAATTAGTACTAGCGTTAGTCACGACCTGAGCGATCAGGTATAATGCCGGGCTTTATTCGCTAGATTAGCCCGGCAATGCTCGAATTTATTATTAAACTGCACTCTGAAATCACCATCAAAAGCAAATCGGTGCGTAAGCGCCAGACCAAACTGCTGCAACAAAACCTAAAAACCATTCTGCTGCAACTTGATCCGGATATTCGGATAGAAAGTAATTGGGATCATCTGATGGTGCTGGTACCAGCAGCCAGTCAAGAGCTGCGGATGAAGTTGATTGAGCGGTTAGCCTGCATTCCAGGCATTGCCCAGTTTGCCGAGATGCAATCGAGCAGCTTTAGCAGCCTGGATGATATTTATCAGCAGGTTTTGCCAGTTTTTGCAGATAAGCTGGCCGGCAAAAGCTTTTGCGTGCGGGTGCGTCGTGCTGGTACGCATGAGTTTAGTTCAACCGAAGCTGAGCGCTATATCGGTGGTGGTCTGAATCAACAGGTGCCTTCAGCCCGGGTGCAACTGAAGAACCCGGATTTGACGGTGCAGTTGGAAATTCGTAAAGAGACGCTGATCATGGTGCGCGCTCAGTATGCTGGTATGGGCGGCTTTCCTTTACCATCCCAATCAGATGCCTTGTCATTGATTTCAGGTGGCTTTGATTCTGCTGTAAGCAGTTATTTGATGATCAAAAAGGGCATGCGCAATCACTACCTGTTTTTTAACCTGGGTGGTAAAGCGCATGAGACCGGGGTTCGTGAGATTGCCTACTTTTTGTGGCAGAAGTACAGCTTGTCGCACAAGGTCAAATTCATCAGCGTTGACTTTGCGCCTGTGGTGGCTGAAATTCTGGAAAAATCCGAACCAGGCCTGATGGGCGTGATTTTGAAACGGATGATGATGCGCGCTGCTGCTGAAATCGCTGAGCAGTTAGGCATCCCGGCTATTGTCACTGGGGAAAGTGCTGGCCAGGTCTCCAGTCAAACGCTGGACAATCTGAATGTAATAGACCGCGTGACGCCGATGCTGATTCTGCGGCCTTTAATCGCCCAGGATAAGCAGGATATCATTGATATTGCCCGTAAAATCGGGGTAGAGGATATGGCTGCCAGTATGCCTGAGTACTGTGGGGTGATTTCCAATAAACCCACCGTTAAGGCTAGACTGGCGGATGTTGAGGCCAACGAGCAGCGGTTCGATCCTGAGGTGCTGGCCAACGTGGTGGCTGCCGCCAAGATCCTGGATATACGCACCATCGATTACCAGTCCAGTCAGCAAGTAAATACGGTAGAAGCTGTGCAGGCGATGCCCGCTGATGCCATCGTACTGGATATTCGCCGTCCGGATGACTGCGATCAGGTGCCGCTTGAGGTAGCTGGGCATCAGGTGCTGGAAATGCCATTTTACAAGCTGAGCAGCCAGTTTAGTAGCCTGGCTCAGGACAAACATTATTTCCTGTATTGCGATCAGGGAGTGATGAGCCGGATGCAGGCTTTGTTGTTAAAAGATGAAGGCTATCAGAATGTAGGAGTGTATCAAAAGCCTGCGTCCTGACAAAGCTGATAAAGCTGCTCGTGTCCTGGTAACCGCAGTTCAAATCGCTTGGCTTCGCGCAGCACAAAGCCAGTTATATACTCAAGCTCGGTTCGGCGTCCTGCCAGCCGATCCTGCAGCATGGAGGAGCGGTTGCGAGCAGTGCTTGTAATCACTTGTTGCAACTGCTGCCAGGCCGCTGCTTTATCTTGCGGATAGCCTGCCAGCTCCGCCAGCAGACAGAATTCATTCAGTAACTGCGTTAACTCAGCGGCAAAGCAAGGCCTGGCCAGTTCGCCATTTTGTACTTGATGCAATGCGGTCAAAGGGTTGATCAGGCAATTGATCAGCAGTTTTCTCCACAAATAGGGCAGGATATCTGTAACCGACTGCAAGGGCCCAAGTGCTGTGTTCAGTGCGTTTGCAAAGGTGGGAATCGGATGGCTTTCGGCTTGAATCGCGCCTAGAACACTGCTGCCAGCACCACTATGCACCAGTTGGCGGCCAGCCTGATTGCCTGGCTCGATGTAAGCGCCGTGGGTGGTGGTCAGAAACCACAGTTGCTGTTTGGGCTTTAGCAGTGGCTGAATAGTTTCCAGAGTCCCCAGGCCATTATGACTTAAAATCAGACACGCATCTTCTGCCAGTAAAGGCTGCAATTGCTGTATGCAACTGAGCGCATCGTAGGCTTTTACCGCAATTAAGGCGGTGTGAATTGGCTGGTCGGTTGGCCATGGCTCGAACCGGTGATGGCGGCTGTTGCCATCAAGCGTCCTGAAGTGGACAGCCAGAGAGACTGGCTGGCGTAGCCAGAGCCGGACCTTAGCCCCTTGCTGTTGCAACTGGCAGGCGGTGAGCAGACCAATAGCGCCCTGGCCGACCACCAGCCAATCCTGGGGAGTGCTTGTATATGAATCTATCATGCTTGGGCCAGCTGCCAATAATGACCGGATTGTAGCAGTTGTTCCGTGTTCTACCCAAGTGTTCTCACAGCGCAGAGCTTCGCATTTTGAGCCTACTTGCGTATAATCACCGGGGTATAGTCAGCAGATTAAATCAGCCAGGGAATTTGTATGCCTTCATTTGATATTGTGTCGGAAGTGGAACAGCAGGAAGTGCTGAATGCGGTGGAAAATGCCAACCGGGAACTGGACACCCGCTACGATTTTCGTGGCGTGGAAGCCACCTTTACCCTGAGTGATCAGGTGGTGACCATGAAAGCGGAAGCCGAGTTTCAGTTGCAGCAGATGCTGGAAATATTTCGGGCCAAAGTCATCAAGCGCGGTCTGGATGCACGCTCTTTTACAGAAAACGAGGTGGTGCACTCGGGTAAAACCTACAGCCAGAGTTTAAGCCTGCTGCAGGGCATTGATACACCAACGGCTAAAAAACTGGTGAAGCTGCTCAAAGACAGCAAACTGAAAGTACAGGCTTCCATTCAGGGCGATCAGGTGCGGGTGACCGGCAAGAAGCGGGATGACTTGCAAGAAGCCATCGCTTTTGTGAAACAAAGTGAGCTGGAGCAGCCATTCCAGTTTACCAACTTCCGCGATTAACTCCCGCTCTCTATGCAAAGACAGACAGCCTGCTCAGTTCTGTCTTTGCTAGCCCAATTTAGCCATCTGGATTTCTATTGACATTTCTTGTGTGCAGGCTACACTGAGCCCGCTTTTTTCAGGTGCTGCGTAAACACGCAGTGAAACGGGAATCTGGTGAAAAACCAGAGCTGCCCCCGCAACGGTAACAAGCCTGGTCCAAAACCACTGTCGCAAGATGGGAAGGTGAGGACAGAATCTGCTTGTAAGCCCGGAGACCGGCCTGAAAAGTCCATCAACCAACCAATGTGCGGTGGGCACATTGCAGGAGTGTCTATGTTTAAGTATTCGTTGGCAGCATTGGCTGTCACCTCGCTGCTGCCTGCAGCTTTTGCCGATTCGATTGAAACCATTACCATTTACAGCAGCCGTCAGCCGCTTGCGGTAGAACAAAGCCTGGCTAGCGTCACTGTGCTGGAACGCGCAGATATCGTCGCTCGTCAGGCGCAGGATTTACCGGCGTTGTTAAACCAGCTGCCTGGTGTCACCATTTCCCGCGATGGTGGCCGAGGTCAAAACACCGGGGTTTTTATTCGTGGCGGCAATACTGGCCATACCCTGGTGTTGGTGGATGGTGTCCGTACCGGCTCGGCCACCTTGGGACAAAGCTCCTTGTCGATGATCCCGCTGGATCTGATTGAGCGAATTGAAGTGATCCGTGGCCCGCGCGCCGCCTGGTATGGCTCGGATGCACTGGCTGGGGTTATTGCCATAACTACCCGTCGCCAGCAGCATACTGAGTTCAATGCCGGTGTCGGCAGCTATGGTCTGCTGGAAACGGATTTGGGGTTACAGCATCAGCAGGGCGACTGGCAGCTGCACGCCAATCTCGGCTACAGCCGGGCGGATGGCTTCGATGTGCAGCCAGCGCTGGATCCGGATAAAGATGGTTTCTGGCAGCGTTTTGCCCGTTTAGGTGCGGCCTATCAATCCGAGCTGGGGCAGTTTCACTGGCACAGCCATATCAATACGGGGCGATACGATTTTGATACCGCCTGGGGCAGTGAAGATCGCTCGGCGGTCTTGCAGCGCAGCCATGTAGTGGGCTGGCAACATCAACTGGCTGAGACTGGCCATCAGTTGCAATTAAGCCGTAATCTCGATAGCGATACCACCTTTGGCCCGGACTCACGCAGCCCCTTTAGTACTGCTCGTGATGAAGTGAACTACCAGTTGAACCACAGTCTGCGGACGGAGCTGGATCTGCTGGTTGGCGCTAACTGGTACCAGGAAGAAGTGGCTAAAGCAGCGCCTGCTTACGAGGAAAGTAAACGCAACAACAGAGCGCTCTTTGCCGGTATCAACTATCAGCCTGCCGACTGGTTGTTTGAGGCGGCGGCCAGGCAGGATCGTTTTAGTCAGTATGGCAAGGAGCACACCTGGCAACTGGCTGCTGGCTATTATGTAACCGAGCAGTGGTTGCTCCGACTAAGTCGCGGCACGGCCTTTAAGGTACCGTCTTTTAATCAACTGTACTGGCCTGGTTTTGGCAATCCGGATTTAAAGCCTGAAGAATCGGTCTCGGATGAGGTGGCGCTGCGCTTTAGTGGCACAGGCTTGCAATCCGAGCTGGTGCTGTTTGACCGCGAAGTAGCCAATCTGATCCAGGGCAGCGAGATGGCTGAAAATGTACTGCTGGCCAAAGTGCGTGGGGTGGAGTACAGCCTAGGCCTCAACCTGACACACTGGCAGCATCAGGTGGCCTATACCTGGCTTGATGCTCGCAATGAACAGACGGGCGAGCCTTTGCAGCGACGGCCGAAGCACAGCGTCAATCTGCGCAGCGGCTGGCAGGGCGAGCAGTGGCAGGCCTATGCAACACTCGATTACCAAAGCGCAACCTTTCAGGGCTTTGACTGGAACAGCATGGCCAATTACCCGGATCTCGGTGGGTTCACCGTGCTGGGTCTGGCTGCCCGTTACCAGCTAAGCCCAAAGTGGCAGCTTCGGGCTAAACTGGATAACCTGACCGATAAAACCTACCAGACCAGCATTGGTTACGCCACCGCAGGCCGCAGTATTGGCTTGCGTCTGAGTTATCAGGGGCTCTGATAGCCATAGCACTGATCGCATGTGCGGTCAGTGCTTTTTCAGTAAAGCGGTAAATTGTGCGCGGAACTTGGCCATCTTCGGTGCCACCATAAACTGACAGTAGCCTTGATTCGGGTTTTGCAAGAAGTAGCCCTGATGGTAGCTTTCGGCCGGATAAAAGGTACTGGCCGGGCTTAGTTCGGTCACGATAGGTGCGGCAAACAGCTGTTGCTGGCTAAGCTCTGCCATCAGTTGGCTGGCTTCTTGCTGCTGTTGCTCGTTATGAAAAAAAATCACCGAACGGTACTGGGTGCCAACATCGTTGCCCTGACGATTGAGCTGCGTTGGATCGTGCAGGCAGAAAAAAATCTGGCACAGCTGTTGAAAACTAATGACATCGGCATCAAAGCGGACCTGTACAACTTCGGCATGGCCGGTCTGGCCGGTACAAATGTGCTGGTAGCTGGGATTTTGCGTATGGCCGCCCATATAGCCACTGATCGCGGTTTCAACCCCTTGCAGCTGATTCATGGCGGCTTCCAGACACCAAAAACAGCCGGCGCCAAATGTAGCAGTTTGGGTAGTCAT
Source organism: Alkalimonas sp. (assembly GCF_020831925.1). Taxonomy (GTDB): domain Bacteria; phylum Pseudomonadota; class Gammaproteobacteria; order Enterobacterales; family Alteromonadaceae; genus Alkalimonas. The sequence continues at coordinate 28,914 of NZ_JAFIFQ010000014.1, read as the reverse complement.
ACTCATTCCTTTTGCAATGCTACGCTGATCGTAGCGCTTCTAGTATACGTACACCAGCTCAATTGGATGAATGGAAATGTCTATGCGTGTTGCAATTGTAGGTGCCGGCGTTGCCGGCTTGAGCTGTGGCCAGGCTCTGCTGTCAGCAGGTGCCGAGGTGCACTGGTTTGATAAAAGCAGGGCCACTGCTGGTCGTGCCTCGGCCAAGCGAGCTTTTGGTGACCATGTCGATTTAGGCGCTCAGTACTTTACGGCACGTCACCTAGCGTTTCAAGAGCAGGTTGAGCGTTGGCAACAACAGCAACTGGTCGCTCCCTGGCCAGCCAAGCTCTATCGTTTTGCCGAAGGGCACTTGCAGCAATCCGCTGATGATATCAAACGCTATGTTGGCTTGCCGGCCATGCACAGTCCCTGGCGATCTGGGCTCCCGGAGCAGGCGATCACACTTAATTGCCGCATCCAGGCTATATCGTACCAGCAAGGCTGGCAGTTGCAGGCTGAGGATGGTCGTAGCTTCACGGGTTTTGATGTTCTGGTATTAGCACTGCCCCCTGCGCAGGTCAGCGAATTATTGGACCAAGATGAGGACTTGCGTCAGCAAGTGCCCGTTAGCATGCTGCAGCCTTGTCAGGCTATTGCTCTTCGGTTGGCAGAGCCAATTGCTCATCCGGCAACGGCTGTTTTTGTCAAAGACCGGCCAGTCAGTTGGGTGGCCTGCAACAGCGATAAACCCGGGCGACAGTCCGATAGCCAGCACTGGGTGCTGCATTTTACCCCTGAGTTTAGTCAGCAGCAGTTGACAGCAACAGCCGATGAGCTGAGCTTGCTGGCACAGGCCGAGTTATCCTTGCTGTTTCAGCAAGACGTTCAGGTCGAGCAAAGCGTGCATCAGCGTTGGCTCTATGCCATTGTCGATGCAGAGCAGGCCGCTCCGGGCGTGCTGATAAGCCGTCGCTTTCCTTGCGTAGTCACTGGGGACTGGTGCCTTGGTGGCCGGGTTGAAAATGCCTGGCTGGCTGGGCAACAGGCGGCTAAGGCGGTGTTTCATGTCTGATGTGTTGATTGTCGGTGGCAGCGGCGCTATTGGCTCGGCGCTTATACAGCACTATGGCGCTTTAGGGGATAGGGTGACGGCGCTTAGCCGCAAGGCAGCGCCACCCTGGGTGCAAGGGCGGGGCTGGCTGCACTGGCAGTCGGTGGATGAGCAGGATAGCGCTAGTCTGAATACTGCACTGGAGCATAGCCTTAGCAGAGCTCCTGGCATAATTTACCTGTGTCAGGGCTGGTTGCATGATGAAAAGACCTTACCGGAAAAAGCCATCAGCCAGTTATCTGACGAGCACTTGCTGCAGTCGCTTGCTGTCAACTTGCTGTCACCTGCCAGGTATCTGCAAGCGCTGATGCCCTATATGTTTCGCCAGCCCGGGGTCAAAGTGCTGGTGCTTAGCGCCAAAGTGGGCAGTATCACGGACAATCAGCTTGGCGGTTGGTACAGTTACCGGGCCAGTAAAGCGGCGGTGAATATGCTGGTAAAAACGGCCAGTATTGAGTTGAAGCGGCGCAATAAAACGGCTACCTTGGTCACAGTACACCCGGGCACCACCGCATCGGAGTTATCGGCGCCCTTTCAGGCCAGAGTGCCGGCGGCTCAATTGCAAAGCCCGGATAGTACGGCCAGTCGTCTTGCTCAGGTTGCTGCACGTTTGCAGCCTGAGCAGACGGGTTTGCTGCTGAACTGGGATGGCCAGCCACTACCTTTTTGATTGGGTGATGGCTTTGATAATGTTTGGCTAACCTGTTTTTTCGAACTCAGGCGGCCCGCTCTTCCTTACACTCATAGGAGCCCATTTCAAACTCACGGCAAATCCATGGGCGCTGCTCGTAAATGGTGCAGCGCATGCTGGCCCTGTCCAGTGCTGCACACCAGCCATCGTCAAGGCGAGCCATGGTCTCTCCTCCCCACTGATCCACCGCTATGTACTGTTTAGGTACCCCAGTATCGGTGATAAGCAGTACTTCCAGCCGGCAGCAACAGGCCTGACACTGTTGGCATGAAATCTCTGATGATGTGGCGAGGTTGGTGATAGGGATGCTTGAGGCTGTGATAGGGATAGCTCGGGTGAATTCAATGAATGCAGCTATCATACGCGAAAACGGGCCGCATTACCGGCCCGTTGTTGGTTTTTTCGTTTAGCGTTTTTCTGGCCCGGCTTCGGCTTCCAGTGCAGCCAGTTCTCTGGCCAGTCGTTTTGGCGAGCCGGTATTGCGAGCCAGCGCAATGTACATCACAGGGACCACATAGAGCGTCAGTAGTGTCGCCAGCGCCACCCCAGAGAAGATGACGGTACCAATCACCATCCGGCTTTCAGAGCCTGGCCCTGAAGCCAGAATCAGTGGCAGGCTGCTCATGGCGGTAGTAAAGGCGGTCATGGTGATGGGGCGCAGACGCTGCACAGCAGCCCGCCGCACCGACTCTTCAAACGCCACACCCGCATCCCGCAACTGGTTGGCGAACTCGACAATTAAAATGCCGTTTTTCGCCACCAGGCCAATCAACATGACCAGGCCTATTTGGCTGTAGATGTTCAGCGTCATGCCAGAGAAGTAGAGGCCAGCTAAAGCACCTACCAAACCGAGAGGCACCGTGATCATGATCACCAGCGGGTGAATAAAGCTTTCAAACTGCGCCGCCAGCACCAGATAGGTGATAAGCAAAGCCAGTAAGAAGACCAGTAAGGTGGCATCACCACTTTCCTGGTACAGCTGAGACTCCCCTTTGTAATCGATGCTGACATAGTCGTCAATCTCGGTGCGCACAATGTTTTCCAGGTAGGCGAGTGCTTCACCCAAGCTGTAACCAGGCGCCATGTTGCCACTAATGGTAATAGCGCGCATCCGGTTGTAGCGATTTAAACTGGATGCCGTTGCCTCTTCGCGCAAGGTCACCAGGTTATCCAGAGGGATCAACTGATTGGATGTACTGGATCGAATGTACACATTGCTGATAGTCGATGGCGAGCGGAAGTCATCGTCCCAACCTTCCAGCAGCACATCGTATTCACGGCCCCGATCCAGGAAGGTGGTCACCCGGCGTCCGCCCAGCATGGCTTCCAGTGAGCGACCGATAGCCCCAATGGAGACACCTAGATCTGCCGCCCGCTCTACATCGATATCTACCAGCACCTGCGGCACGGTTTCACGGTAATCGTGATCCAGCATCAATAGGTTCGGGTTTTCGGCTGCTTTTTCCAGCACAATGTCGCGCCAGCGCGCCAGATCCTCGTAGGTATTGCCTTGCAACACAAACTGAATGGGCCGGCCGCCACCGCCGCCGCCACCAAGACCACTGCGCATAAAGGTAAAGGCACGGATATCCGGCAACTCATTGAGCTTCATCCGCACTTCATTCATTAACTCCTCGGTACGGCGATGGTCATTGTGCCAGTTCTCAGAACCAACAATGGCGATACCACCGTTATTGCCCCAGCCAGGCACACGGATCAGCAAACGGTTGAATTCACCCCTTTCGTAGTAAGGCAGCAGCACATCTTCAACCAGGCTCATGTTGCGACTGTTGCTGCTGTAACTGGCACCTTCGGCACCATTCATGCTGACAAAAAAGGTACCTCTGTCTTCAGAAGGAGCCAACTCGGATGGCAGTAAACGCAACAGCATTAAACTGGAGATCATGCAAATTACCACCAGGGCGATTACCGGCCAACGACTTTGGGTAACCACCTTGAGCTGATTGGTATAACCGGACTCCAGCTTCTGAAAGCCGATATGCAGCCAGTTGCCGAGCTTGCTTTCACGCTTGCGGTGACTCAGGATTTTACTGCATAACATCGGAGACAACGTCAGAGCCACAATGCTCGAAAATGCCACTGCAGCCGCGACCGCCAGTGCAAACTCGGTAAATAAGCGGCCAATTTGTCCTTCCATAAAGACCAGAGGTACAAAGACTGAAATCAGCACCAGGGTCGTAGCAATAACAGCAAAGCCAACCTCACGGGCACCGCGGTAGGCGGCTAATAAGGGGGGCTCACCTTGCTCAATCCGGCGGTAAATATTTTCCAGCACCACGATGGAGTCATCCACCACCAAGCCGATGGCCAGCACCATCGCCAGTAAGGTCAACAGGTTGATGGAAAAGCCCAGCGCATAAAGTACCGTCACTGCAGAAATCAATGCCACCGGCACCGTAATGGCAGGAATAAAGGTTGCGCGAACATTACCAAGGAAGAGGTAAATCACCAGCACCACCATGCTCATGGCGATGGCCAGGGTGCGGTACACTTCTTTGATTGACTCGGAAATAAACAACGAGGAATCATAACCTGGCTCTATGGTGGTGCCAGGTGGCAGGTTTTGTTTGATCCGTTCCATCTCGGCGCGGGCATTGCGCACCACTTCCAGGGTGTTGGCGGTGGATTGTTTTACAATACCTATACCAAGCACATTGCGGCCATCACTACGGAACTCACTCTCTTCATCTTCAGAAGACAGCACCACATGAGCTACTTCGCCAAGTCGAACCAGATAGTTGTTGGCACCGCGTTTGATCACCAGATTTCTAAAATCCTGTTGAGTTAAAAAAGTCCGGGCCACCCGCACAGTAAAGTCGCGGTCAATGGATTTGATGTTACCAGCCGGCAATTCTACGTTCTCACTGCGCAGGACATTCTCGATATCCTGAATGGTAACCTGGCGCGATGCCATGGCCTCCTGATCCAGCCAAATACGCATGGCATAGCGTCTGGAGCCTCCAAGGCGTAAATTAGCCACACCGTCCACCACCGAGAATCGCTCCACAATGTGGCGATCGGCATAGTCGGTCAGTTCAAGTGAAGTCATGTTGGTGCTGTTCAGCACAAACCAGACTACGACATCATCATCGTCGCTTGCTTTGAATACCTCAGGTGGAAAGGCTTGATCCGGCAGATTGTTCAGCGCTCTGGATACCCGCTCGCGCACATCATTGGAAGCGGCATCAATGTCCCGGCTGATGTTGAACTCAATGGTAATATTCGACCGACCATTGCGGCTGGTAGAGTTGATGCTTTTGATGCCTTCCACGCCACTGATTCGATCTTCCAGTAATTGAGTAATGCGTGACTCGACAATTTCTGCCGAGGCGCCAGGGTAGACGGTACTAATACTAACCACAGGCCGGTCGATACTCGGATACTCACGCAGCGGCAACATGGTAAAGCAGACGATGCCAAAGGTAAGGAGTAGCAAGTTGACGACGGTAGCAAAGACCGGGCGCTTCACCGATAAGTCTGATAACAGCATAGGTTACTCCACCCGACTAATAGTGACGCCAGTACGTACTTTCTGTACGCCCTCGATGATGATTTCGTCGCCTTCAGACAAACCATCGACAATTTCAACCCAGCCAGGTATACGTTCACCAATCTGCACCTGAATTTGAGTGACCTTGTTGTCGGTACCTACTTTGTAGACATACTGTCGGTTTTGCAGTGGTACCAGGGCATTCTCGGGCACCATGAGCACATCCTGGTTGGTCAGTGTTACCCGAACATCCAGCAACATACCAGGACGAAGACGCAAGTCTTGGTTATCCACCACACCATGTACCCGAACTGAGCGGGTCACCGGGTCGATACGGGGATCAATCGCTTTGATTTCACCATTAAAATCCACATTCCGATAAGCGACATTGCCAATGGTTACTGGCATGCCGACAGCCAGCTCTGCAATGAAACGTTCTGGCACATTAAACTCGACCCGAAGCACAGAAATATCATCCAGGGTGGTAATCACGCTGCCGCTGTTAACATAAGCCCCCTGGCTTACAGAGCGCAGGCCCAAAATGCCATCAAAAGGTGCGCGGATGGTCATTTGCCGTAAGCGTGACTCAGCACTTTCCAGTTGTGCCAGCGTCGTATTCACCCTGGTTTGCTGCTCATCCAGCATCGACTGGGCTGTGGCTTGTGTCGCAGCCAGGTTCTTTAAACGCTCCAACTGGCGTTGTTGTTCGGTCAATTGCGCTTGCAGCTCGGCAACCCTGGCACGTTGCTCTACATCATTCAACCGGGCTATCACATCGCCACGTTGCACGCTTCGGCCTTCAATCACGTTGAGATAAGTCAGATACTCGCTGCTGGATGCGATCAGTTGCACCGAGTTATTGGCAAGCCCGGTTCCCAGAGCATTCACTTGTCTGGCTAAAGGTTGTATTGCTGCCTCAGTGGTTTTCACGGCAACTGCGCGGGCCGGTGGGCGCTGTCCGTTAGGTTCTTGCTGTGTCTGATAAAACAAGTACCCCGCAAACAACAGCAAAGCTGCCAGCAAGAAAAGGACAATAGCGGAATGTTTTTTGGCCACAATAACTCCAGAGCTAAGATAAATACGAGTGCATGGCTATTGTATGTAAATTAGTGCCCCTTGGATTTCGTATTGTCGCAGTGCATACGGTATTGGTCGTATAAAACCCATTCTGATACGGACGAAAGCGAAATAGCATGCCCAAAGCAAATACAGTATAGTTGTCGGTGGATGTAAAGTAAGGAAGAACCACGATGTCGCAACAGGAAGATACAACGGTCAGTGTAAAAGCATACAAAGCCAGTGGTAATGAAGGTGGTGCTAAAACAATGCTGATCAGTGCTGCACTCTTTGTGCTGCTGGTGCTTTATTCCTGGCTCTTTGTCGATCAGGCCAACCCTATGCTGGCTATTTGCTTTATTGCAGCTTCCGTTGGCATCTACGCAGGTTGGGCAAAGTTGGCTGAGCCATTGCACGGTATCGTCTGTGATGAGGATGGTGTTCGTTACCACCATAAAAGAGGCAGCTGGATGTTGCCATGGCAGGCATTTTCTCATTGCAGCCCGCAGCCAGATATGGAGCATGAGGTCAACTACATTGCTTTTAAAGTGACTGACATGCACGCTTTTTTGCAACACTTGCCACTGCGGCTAGCCATTAAATTGATGATGGAACAACGTGCGCTTTGGTTTGCTGTTTTAAAAGAGAAGTGTCCTCAAGGGCAATGCGCTACTGAATGGTTAGCTGAGAAAGACCGATTTTCGACGCCGCAAAGACAATACGATGGGGTGCTGGCCATGTTTGCCAATCGAATGCAGAAACTCGGGCTGTTTTGCGGTTTTGAATTGTTTATTCCGGTAAACTGCGTTGATGTGCCTGCAGAGCAGTTTTGTCGTGAAGTGAATTGGATGCGAATGCAGCGTCTTAGTGCCGAGTCTTAAGCTAGACAGTTGAGTGTGGCTGTATCATAATGAAACTAAATTAGTACTGAGAAGTCAGGTGGCTATGCATGAATAATTACGAAAAAGCATTCTTGGTAAGTGGTCGAAATACCATTATTCATAAGTTAAAAAAAGTGGATTTGGTGATTGTCAATGATGATGAAGATCCACCGTTGATCGTAACCCGTCATGGCGTCAAACCTTTTACGGAAGCTGTTCCTGCCAACCGGGCAGAAGCCAAAGAGCGCTATCTGGAACTTGTTGATATTTCCAGCACCGAAGTGTTTGGTGAGTGTAAGACCTTATTGTTTGTTCAGGCACTGAATAACAAAGAATACAAAATCGACTATAGCAAAGCCAATACCAACCTGTTTATTCGAGTGCATCAGGATAATTACATCTGATTTCCGCTTTTGCCCTGGCTTTAACAGGTACAGGGCTTGCCTTTCCGCTGATTTTTTGTTTCATTAGCAGTATTAAGTCTTGCATGGTGTCATAGTCCTGTGAGTGATCCTGTTATCAGTTTTAAAGAAAAAGAACTGCAAGTACATGCGGTGGTTGCTGTTACAGCATCATCCCTAACGAAAGAGTTGTTGCAACAGCAGTTGCAACAGGCTGGTTTTGGTCGTTGTAAGTTGGTACCAGAGCAGATTAAAAACCTGTTGGCGCATTACGAACAAGAGCAGCAGAAAGTTAAAGAGAAATTGCAAGCTGCTGCCAGTAAAGAGCTGACTTATCTAGTGGCTGAAAAGATTCCGGCAGAACTTAGTTTTAGCATTGCCGAAGATAAGATGTCGGCAAGTGCGCACATTACTGCGGCTTTTGGTGGAGAACCTATTTCAGCGAATGCACTGGTAAAAGAAGCACAAAAAGAAGGGATTGTGTTTGGCTTTATCAAAAATAACATTATTCATCTGGTAAGTCAGGCCAGTAAAGCCGAAGCTGGTGCGAAATTAAAGCATACTATTGCCCAGGGTCGTGCTGTGACCCAAGGTGAGAACTCTCGATTTGAGCCCTTGATTCCTGCGATGGAGAGTCGTCGTAACCGGCCTGTCATTAACCCGGATGATAAAAAAGCTGATTTGCGTGATTTTGGCGTGATCCCTTCGATTGCTCCGGGCGAGCCTCTAATGCGCCGCCATCCGCCTACGAGCGGTAAAGAAGGTATGACAGTTACTGGTGAGCCGATGCCTGCCATGCCGGGGCTGACCGTGGAGTGGAATTTGGGGGAAGGGGTTGGCTTATCGGCCGAAGATCCTGATCTGCTAAAAGCCACGCGTGATGGCTTGCCTCGTGTGATTGAGTCCGGTGCCACTGTGGATGAAGTCTTTAGCGTTAAGGAAGTTGATAACAGTACAGGCCACATTATCTTTAAAGGCTCTGTGGTGGTAAATGGTGATGTTCGTGAAGGCATGAAAGTCATCGCGGGTGGTACTATTTTTGTCAAAGGCATCATGGAAGGAACCTTACTTGAAGCGGGTGGCGATGTTACCATTCAGGGCGCTGTGATTGGGCATCAAATCTCCAATCCAGATGCAGAGAGTGACTACAGCACAGTGGTGAAAGCTAAAGGCGATGTGCAATGCAATATGGCGCAGTATGCGCGCTTTAGCTGCGGAGGTAATTTGTATGTCAACAAGCAGCTGGTGCATAGTGCGGTTGAAGCACATACAGTATTTGCCGGTCCTGAGGAAAAACCGACCGGTAAAATTATCGGCGGTAGTTTTTATCTGGATCAAGGGATTTATGCCGGCAGTTTGGGGGCATTGTCCATCAGCTCCATCCTTATTCGCCTGAATCGTTTGATTGATCCTATCGTGGAAAAGCAAGAAGTGTTGCGTGCCAGTGTGACTGGCCTTAAAACAGATATGGCCGCAATCAAGGAGAAAATTGATCAGTTTAAGAAGCTCGAGGGGAGCCCGGCTATCGAGGCAAGACTGAAAGAGCTGGCGACTGAGTTTGAAGAATATCGCCGTACAGCCACAGAGCTCATTGCCGATATCCGCCAGTTGGAAGAGCAACGTAAAGAGTTTTTAAGCAAGGCCGAGGTGGTTGCCCGTAACGAACTTTTCTCTGCTGTTGAAGTGCAGTTTGATAAAGAAGTGGTTCGTAGCCGGCGAGAGTATGGGCCATCAAGAGTACACATCGTAGGTGGCAAACCAGAAATTGAGCCGCTGTAATTCCTTTCTTTCGCATTGAGCCGATTGGCCTGAAGCTTGCTATATTTTCTGTCAGAAGAACGGCTGCACGTCATGGTTGCCCAAGTCGTTTATACCGGAATGACAGAAATAGCATGAAAAACATTCGTTGGATACTGCTGATAAGTTTACTGTTGCTGACTGCCTGTGGTGGTAAGGGGTCTGAAGCTGAAAGCTTGGCCAGTGTGAATGCTGGCCCGGATCAAACCCTACATACAGGTGCTGTATTAACGCTTACTGCCCGCGGTGATCCTTCTGGCGGTGAGTTCAGCTGGCATCAGCTGAGCGGCCCCGCTCTCATTGGTTTTCCTCATGCGGGGGCTGAGGTCTCCTTGGTGTTGCCAGAGGAGATCACTCAAGCCCTCTTTATCTTTGAAGTCCGTTACCGTTTACTGGATGGCCGTTTGCTAACGGACCGACTGCAAGTGCAGGTTCTACCTAGGGTGTCACAGCCGGTTGCTTTAATCCAAAGCTCGCTGACTACCGAGCAACTGGCGACTACCGGAGAGCTGGTGTTGCTTGATGGAAGTGCTTCTTTCGATCCGGAAGGGCAAAGCCTTTCCTTTTCCTGGCAACAACTTGCAGGTGATATCTACTGGTTGGATGGGATGAATTTGTTTCAGCAACAGTTGCAGCTAAAAGCACCCTTGCTGGCCACCGATAGCCGCTTCCTGTTCGAACTCACCGTGCAAAATGCTGCTGGCTTGAGTGATCAGGCAGACATTGAGGTGTGGGTTCAAGGCAACACGGCGGGAATCTTTGCCGATCCGGGGCCGGATCAAACGGTGATGGAGTTTAAGCGGCATTGGTTGGATGGTAGTCATTCTGCTTCTCTGCGTAGTAGCGTCAATTGTAGCTGGAGCCAAGTTGCTGGTAATAGTGCTTCCTTAACCGATGCCATGGCCTGTAAGACAGATTTCATTGTGCCGGATAGCCGGTTGCAGCCAGAGTTGCGTTTTCAGTTGCAGGTACAAGATAGCAGTGGTGCCAGTGCCTCGGCCGAGTTACGATTAACTGTGCATCCATCGGCGCTGCACTATCAAGTGGATACCGGGCAAAGTCGTTGCTACGATCAACTGGCAGTAATTCCCTGTGACGATCAGGCCTATCCTCGGCAGGATGCAGACTTTGGTCGCGATTCAGTCGCTCCTTTTCTGAACAAAATAGGTATCGGCCGGGCTGGCTTTGATTTTAGCAAGCTGGATGCATTTGGTGATGAGTTACCGCGTGATGCGACCGATTTCGTCTGTCTGCGTGATAACGTCACAGGCTTAATTTGGGAGCTGAAAGAACCTGTGGCCGCAAGCGTGTCAACGGCATCACTGCGCTCAGCCAGCAATTATTACAGTTGGACCAGTGCGGCTGATGGCAACGGTGGTAATGCCGGGCAAGCTGCTCCCGCTCAGAGTGGTTGCCCCAGTAATAGCGATTGCGGCACTGCAACCTATGTGGCCGCGGTGAATGCCAGTTTGTACTGTGGAGGAGCAAATTGGCGCTTACCGACGGTGACAGAGTTAAATAGCCTGGTAGATTTTGGCCAGAAAGAAGTTCTGGACCCAGCGCTGTTCCGGCATGAGCCGGCTCCAACGGTTTTATCACACCGTTATTACTGGACTCGTCAAAGCAGTGCCGAAGGTGGTGGTGCCCATGCCGCCTGGGTGATTAGCATGGATGATGGCAACGATAACTCATTACCCAAACGGGCAGACAGCCGTGCTTATGTGCGCCTGGTACGGAGCCCTTAAGGAGTGTCTATGCGCTATTTTGTGTTGTTCAGCGCGCTGCTCAGTGTTGGCTTTGTCCAAGCGAGCCAGGTGTGTTTTACTGAAATTTCAGCCTCTACCCAAAGTGATGATTTTATTGCCTTACCAGGCGGGCAGGTACATCAACAAAGTAAGGGACTGATCTGGCAGCGTTGTTTGTATGGACAGAGCTGGAATAATGCTGAACAGCGCTGTGATGGTACCGCTATTCGGTTGACGTGGCAGGAAGCCCTGCAACAAAGCACGACCTTGTCTGTACCTGCCACAGTCTGGCGTGTGCCGGATGTCAAAGAAGCCATGAGTATTGTTGAGCGTCAGTGTGTCGATCCAGCGATTCGGCTGAATGTTTTTCCAAATGCCAACAGTGAAAATATCTGGACCAGTACTACGGTGCAGGCCATGCCAGCTGAAGCCTGGGCCATCGCGATGTACAGTGGTAAAAACAACCGCAAAGGCAAAGAGCAGCAACTCTATGTTCGCTTTGTCCGACTTTCCGATGAGTAGATACCTGGCTGCGTTTGTTTGTGCTGAGTAAATGGCTGGAATAAGCTACCATCTTAGTTAGGTCGGTGTAAGCAGGATTAAGTAGTGATGCGTCTGGTAATTTTCAGCCTGTTGATCTGTGTTTGGTCGGTTCAGGCTCGTGATTGCAATATGGGGTTTGGTTATGGTTTGCTGATTTCCCCGGAGCAAATTCGTATCATGAGTAATGATCGAACGCTGATGCAAATCAATCATGATGCCCAGTTGTTTATTCAAGGTGAGTGGCAGGATTTGAGTGAGGCAGATACCGCTCTGGTCACAGAATACAGCCAGGGTCTGCGCAAGTTTGTACCTGAAATTGTTGGTATTGCAGTAGATGGGGTCGAGTTAGGCTTATCTTCAATGGAGCGCATGCTGTCTGGTGTTGGTAGTCGTTCGCAGCAAGCCGAGTGGAATGATCTGATCCGTGAAACTACCTTTCAGCTGATGTCACGTTTTGTCCGAAGTGGCGATCACTTTTATCTGGCACCGCAAAGCTTGAACGAGCTGGAGCACTTTTTGAATGGTGAACTAAAACCGCAACTCAATAATCTGGCCCGCCATTCCTTTGGTGCTGTTTGGGAGGCGCTACGCGATACCTTGCAGCATACCGATGCCAATTTTGAACAAACCGATCCACAACAGTGGGATGCGGTGGGCCACTTGGTTGACCGCATCAACTCAGGACTGGATGAAAAAGCCAGTTTGCTGGAGGAGAAAACAGCTCTGTTTTGCCAGCGGTTGAAAGAGTTGAATGAAATCGAGTCGCAACTGCAACAGCGTTTGCCGCAATTGCTGGCCTACGATCTGGTGGTGCAAAAGAACTAGGCCCGTACTGGGCCTGATACTCTTTAGTTCGAACTCTGCACCAAGCGGAAGCCATTATTGCGATGACGAATAGTGGCGTCATGGCTGGTGCGGTAGGTCGCGGTTAACTCTGTAGGGCTAGATAGCCAGGCTCCACCCCGCTGCACGCGCCGAACGCAATTCCCTGATAGAGCAGGTGCTACCGAGTTTGCGGCTTGCTGATAGTTTGGATTCCAACAATCCATGGTCCATTCCCACACATTGCCATGCATGTCGAACAAGCCAAAGTGGTTCGGCGGAAATGACATCACTGCAGTGGTCCCATCGAGCTGAGTACCGCACTCACCCCCACTGCGCCGTCCGAAGCGGGCTTGCTCACAAGTGATATTTTGACCAAATTGATAGGGCGTTTGGCTACCAGCTTTGGCCGCATATTCCCATTCTACTTCAGATGGTAAGCGAAATTGTTGGCGTGCTGCCTGATTCAGCCATGGAATAAACTCCATGGTGATCTCATTGAAGCTCACATTGATCACAGGCCGGTTACCCCGACCCCAACCTTCATCCCGAGGTCGGTGTTTGCAACCGCCCTGCTCAACACAGGCATCCCACATCGCAAAGGTAACTGGATGCGCCATCATCTCAAAACCAGGGACTTCAATGCTTCTGACTGGCAGCTCAGCTTCCGGGCAGTTTCCCTGCGTACAGCCCATGGTGAAGCTGCCTGTCGGGATGGCAACCAACTGGTACATAGCACGGGTGGCCTCCAGCCGTTGTGACTCCATCTGGGCCAGGCGCTCCATGCTGTGATGCTCTGTCAGTAATTGTCGATCCGAAGCAGATGGCTTGCTGATGGCGTAGGTCACTCCCATCAACAATAAAGCCCCGATGGCAGCTGCGCCAAGTTGCAATTGCCGTGAAAAACCGGCGGACTTCACTTCTGCTTCAGATGGTGTTGCAGCATGTGCCGGGGTTGGTTCTGACATGGTTGCCGTTTGCGTAGAGTGGGCAGTGGTTTGCTTTGATACAGATTCTGCTTTAAGTGCTTTGGCTGGTGATGAGGTCTTTAGAGCTGCCTCAACGACGGCTGGGGTTTGGGTATTATCATCCAGCCTTGCTAAAACTTCAGCAACACTTTGCGGTCTGTCTTTTTGACGCAGGCGCACGCAGGACTCCACCAGATTATAGAGACCCTGGCTATAGCCTTTGCTTTGCTCCCGTAGTGGGGGCAATGGATCAGCTTCATGGTCCAGCGTTGCGTTGAGCCGGTCCTGGGCATACGGCAGCTCCATGCCCGTCATCAGGCGGTACAATGTCATGCCTAGCCCGTAAAAGTCACTGGCCGCTGTTACCTGCGTTTTTTTAGACAGTAGCTCGGGTGCCAGATAGGGTGATACGGACTCGAGAGCCAGGATGGTGGCCAAGGTGTTGCTGCTGCCAATCAATTGAGACTGGCAGAAATGGCTTAAAACAGGAACAAGTGGCTCGCGAAGCAGGATATTTTCTGGTTGAATTCCAAGGTGTACGATGCCTTTGCTATGCAGGTGTTGTAAGCCATCCAACAATGGCAAGAGCAGGGCACGGATGTCATCCTCCGGGAAGCCCTGAGATGAACCCTGTTCAAGCTTCTCTAACAGGGTTGGGCTGTCGATGCGCTCGTGAACGCTGAGCACTGTGCCCCCATGTTGCAGACAAGCCAGAGTCCGGTTTAACGCAGGATGATTGCAGTCAGTGAGTTGTTGAATCACCTGAGAAAAGCGCTCAATACTCTCCTGCAAGGCTTCTGTTTTGCTTACATCGCTGACACTGATTTCACTGAAACTACTGCGGCGGCTTGCGAGTGCGCTAGGGAAAAACTCATTCAGCGTCACCAGACGGTTGCTGGCTGAACTCAAGGCTCGATAGGTGATGCTGATATCATTGTATTGCAGCGCTTTGACGATGCTGTAATCCTGAACTGGGGATCCGGTGCTTAAAGGTACTCGATTTTCTGTTATTTTCATTATGATCTTGACCCTGATGTAATGTTTTTGTCCCTTTTTAAGAAATTAACGATTACATTCCATGCCTTAGGCTTCACGTATGTTATAAACGGAATTGAGGCTCAGGCCAAGCGATTATTGATAAAAAAGGCGGGTTTTACCCGCCTTTACTGAACGATTTATGCAGTTATTGCGTTTTATCAGCAATATAAGCATCAATGAGCTTTTCCAGAACATCCAGCGGTACAGCTCCATTGCGTAGCACGACATCGTGGAGCTCGCGGATATCAAAATCTTCACCGAGCTGTGTCATTGCTTTCTCACGCAACTCAAGCAAACGGATCATGCCGATTTTGTAGGCGGTGGCCTGTGCTGGCATGACGATGTAACGCTCTATGGCTTTTTGCGCATCGCCAGCCGGATTTGGGGTATTTTCAACCAGATAGGCGATGGCTTTTTCACGGTTCCAGCCTTTGTGATGAATGCCGGTATCGACCACCAGCCGGGCAGAGCGCCACAGCTCCATCGCTAACCGGCCAAAGTCGGAGTAGGGATCCTGATACAGACCGATTTCTTTAGGCAGCAATTCGGTGTAAAGTCCCCAGCCCTCGGTGTAGGCTGTATAACCACCAAAGCGTCGGAAACGCGGGATCCCTTCCAGCTCCTGCTGAATGGCCAGTTGCATATGATGACCGGGCAGACCTTCATGGTAGGCCAGGGCTTCCAGTTGGTAGATGGGCATATCGCTCATCCGATACAGGTTGGCGTAGTAGATCCCAGGCCGGCTGCCATCCATTGATGGCCGTTGGTAAAAAGCTTTTCCAGCTGATTGTTCACGAAATGGCTCTACCGCTCTTACTTCCATTTCGGCTTTGGGGAGGGTAATGAACAATTCATCCAGACGGGTACGCATATGGTCGATGACATCAGTGGCTTGCTGCAGGTAAGCCTGGCGGCCTTCTTCAGTTTCCGGAAAATAAAACTGTGGATCGCTGCGCATAAATTCGAAGAACTCTGACAGTGAGCCACTAAACTCCACCTGCTGCATGATATGGCGCATCTCCTGGTGAATACGTGCAACATCATCCAGACCAATTTGATGGATTTGTTCGGCAGTTAGCTGGGTGGTGGTCATGCGGTTTAAAGCATGTTGATAAAAAGCCTGGCCATCAGGCAGTCGCCAGACGCCATCCTTATCCCCGGCGCGTTGTTCCAGCTGCTTTAAATAAGCAATCAGTTGTTGGTAAGCCGGTTTTACACTGGTGATCAAGGCCAGCTCGGCTTCATTCAGCAGCAGTTGTTGTTCGTCTGCTGATAAAGGCAAAGCTGACACTTTGCGCTGAAAGTCGGCCCAGATGAGGTTGTCGTCGCTATCATCAAAGGGGGCGCCACTGATTACATTCCGACTGTCATTCAGCACATAGGGAAAAACAAAGCGGGGGATGATGATGCCTTTTTCGGCGCGCTGCTCCAGCTGTTCAATCAATTGAGCAAACAGCGTGGGCACAGCGTTCAGCCTGCTGATGTAGGCTTTGGCATCGTGTTCATTGTCTATCCGATGCTGGTTTAACAAGGTGACAGGCACCGTGGTATGGACGCCGCGCATTTGATTAACCGGATAGCTGTATAAGTGCCAGCGATCATTATCCAGCTGTTGTTGCAGACGCTGCGTCATCAATTGATAGCTGAGTAAACTTTGCGAGTCGAGTGCCGAGCTATCGATGCTGCCAAGCAGTGACTGATGCTGGCGTGTCAGTTCCAGGTCGGCCAGACGGCGCTGTTCGGAGAGATCCTGCCAGCGATCATGGTTGGTTTTCAGGCCCAGCTGGGTTTGACGCAGCGGGTTGGTTGCCAGCTCTTCGTCAAAAATTTGCTCAAAGATAGCATTGGCACGTTGTGATTCAGTCAGTTGACTACTTTGCTGACTGCTGCTCGCTGTGCTGGCCGTGTTGCTGCTTTGATTGGCTGGCTCACAGCCAGTCAGCACGCTTAGACTGATGGCGAGGGCTAAACTGGTCAGGCGAAATGGGGTTGTCATTATGGTTCCTCAAATAAATAGGCTCAGCAAGTCGTTCAGGTAGCGGGCACCTTTGGCGGTGACCTGCCAGTGTTGCTCATCCTGCTTAATCAATGCCAGCTTAGAGGCTTGTTGCAAGGCTGCCGAGACACTTTCGACCGGCAGGCCGGTGCGTGCGGTAAAGTCGCTGACGGGGCATGGCTCCAGTAATCGAAACCGGTTCATAAAAAACTCGAATGGCAATTCATCTGCAATTACCAGTCGCTGCGCATCCAGGTAGGGACGGCTTAAATCCATATAGCCTTTGGGGTGTTTGATTTTGGTTGTGCGAAGTACCGCCTGCTTGCCTGGTAGGGTGACTTTGCCATGGGCCCCACAACCAATGCCAAGATAATCACCAAAACGCCAGTAATTCAGGTTGTGCTCGCATTGATGGCCTGCTTTGGCATAGGCCGATGTTTCGTACTGTTGGTAGCCGTTTGCCAGCAACAATCGATGGCCTTGCTCCTGGATCTCCCACAGCAGTTCATCCTCAGGCAAGACCGGTGGCCTGGAAGCAAAGGCGGTATTGGGTTCAATGGTCAGTTGGTACCAGGACAAGTGAGGCGGGTTTAAAGCAATGGCTTGCTGCAAATCGGCCAGTGCATCGGCCACTGTTTGGCCAGGCAAACCATGCATCAGATCCAGGTTAAAACTGCGAAGGGGTAACTCAGCGGCCAGCCTGGCTGCCCGGTGGGCTTCTTCGCTGTTGTGAATGCGACCTAAAGCGGTCAGCTGCTGTTGCTGAAAACTTTGCACACCGATAGAAAAACGGGTGACACCAGCAGCAACATAACCGGCAAAGCGTTCAGCCTCAAAAGTACCTGGGTTGGCTTCCATGGTAATTTCACAGGTATTGGCAAGTTGCACGCTGTCGCGCACCCCGGCCAGTAATCGTGCAATACCAGCGGCTGAAAACACACTGGGGGTGCCACCGCCAATAAAAATACTGTGGATCTCACGTCCCTGCACCCATGCTAAATCCAAATTTAAATCATCCAGCAAATGGCTGATGTACTCCTGCTCCGGAATCCCCTGTTTAACGGCATGGGAGTTAAAGTCACAGTAAGGACATTTTTGGATGCACCAGGGAATATGGATGTATAGCGATAAGGGGGGGAGTTGCAGGCTCAAGAGACTAGGTACCCCTTTTGTTGCAGCTGGCCAAGCAGCTGGCGCAGCGCCTGACCGCGATGACTTAGTTGCTGTTTTTGCTCTTTGCTAAGTTCTGCAGCAGTGCAATTGAGCTCTGGCAGAAAAAACACCGGATCGTAACCAAAGCCACCCTGGCCCTGCGGCTGATGGTGGATGATGCCCTGCCAGCTGCCATGGCTGATGATAGGCGTCGGATCTTCGGCATGGCGCATAAACACCAGCACACAATGAAACTGCGCCTGCCGCTGTTGCGTCGGTACTTGATTGAGTGCGTGCAGTAGTTTGTTCACATTATCAGCATCGCTGGCCCCTTCGCCAGCAAAGCGGGCCGAATAAATCCCAGGGGCGCCTTTCAAGGCATCGACAGCCAGGCCAGAATCGTCGGCAATGGCGGGCAAACCGGTATGAAGCGCGGCATGCCGTGCTTTGATGATGGCATTTTCAACAAAGCTAAGGCCAGTCTCATCAGCATCGATCAGTTTAAATTCACTTTGTGGGCTTACGGTGCAGGCAAAAGGAGCCAGCATGGCAGCCAGCTCTTTTACTTTACCCTGATTGCCAGTGGCTAAAACAAGTTGTTTCATGGGGTCTCAATCAATGTAGTAGGTGTGTTCAAAACGCAAACGCTGCTGCTCATTGCCTTGCTGCAACTGGATATCAAAGCGCCATAACTCTTCATTACGAATGGTCAGCGGAGCAAAGTAGTAGATCGCAGCGCCATCCCGTACCTGCTGAAAACGCAGGGTACGTTGTTGTCCAAGCAAGTTACGGGCTGTGCCGGTGACATTCACTTGCTGAGCACTCTGATCATCGCTGCGCAGGACCGATAGATTCACAATACCGGTAAAACGGCTTCGTTCGATGCCGTAACTGCGGGCCACTTCAGGGGTTAGAAAAGTGGCATTAAAGGCCAGGTAATGCACATCCCAGGGGCCCAGGGTTTGTTTTTGTTCTGCCTGAGCCGACCAGGCCAGCAGACTAAAAAGACAGGCAAGCCAGAATTTCATCCCACACCTCATCAATAGGTTAACAGTGTTGTGAACACAGTAGGGTGTTCACAGTGGTTTGAGCCCATCGTAAAACGCTATCTGTACCGCTTTACGATGGCATTGAATAGAGCAAGTATAGTCAATCCGGCAGCAGGAGCACGGCACTGGTAGCCTAGAAGCCCCGCAACAGATCGCCCAGCAGAATTTGCACAAATTGCAGCGCAATCAGCGCCACTAGCACCGACAAATCCAGCCCACCCATAGGCGGGATCACCCGGCGGATCGGACGCAGCAATGGCTCGGTCAGTTGGTGCATGACCTGCTCGATCGGATTACGCCCTTGACTGAACCAGCTCAGAATGGCTCGGATCACCAAAATCCAAAACATCAGGCTCAAACTTTCTTTAAGTAGAATAAGTACGCCGGCAACCAGCGCTTGGCTAATTGCAATGCCACCGAGGAGCAGCTGCTGCAACAGCAGCATCTTAACGACAGCTACCAGCCAGGCCAGCACCAGGGTGGCGGTATCCAGCGGCCCAAGGCTGGGGATCACTTTGCGTAAAGGCAAGACCAAGGGATTGGTTGCTTTCACAATAAATTGACTGAATGGGTTATAAAAATCCGCCCGGGCCAACTGCAACCAGAGTCTAAGCACTACCACCATTAAGTAGAGGTTAAAGCCGGTATTGATTAAAAAAAACAGCGCGTTATTCATAGCGTCCCCAAAAGTTCTTTATCACATCAATCAAAGTGTTTGCGCCATCTCACGGGCCCGGCGAATAGCTGCCTGCATGGCTTGGCTAACCATCTGCTCCAAACCGGCACTGGCAAAACTGGTGACCGCTTCATGGGTAGTACCGCCTTTGGAGGTCACCTGAGCACGTAATTCGGCAAAACTATGCTCGCTTTCCAGTGCCATGGTAGCTGCACCCAAAGCGGTTTGTGCCACCATTTTTTTGGCTTGCTCTGGGGCAAAGCCTAATGCTTCGGCTTCTTGTTGCATGGCTTGCATAAAATAGAAGAAATAAGCTGGTGAGCTGCCAGTGACGGCAATTACATGATCGATCTCGGCTTCGTTGTCCAACCAAACCGTCATGCCGGTGCCTCTGAACATAGCATCAACAAAGGCTTTTTCGTAATTGGAGCAGCGGCTGGGGAAAAGGCCGGTAACGCCCAGCCCAACCAGCGATGGGGTATTGGGCATGCTGCGTACTAAACGTACCTCGCCAAGCCAGCTTTCATAGCGGCTAACAGGTAAACCTGCTGCTACGGTGACAAAGAGTTTTTCTTTAATTTCAGGTGCCTGCTCAATCAGTTGCTGGCAGACATCGCCCATCATTTGCGGCTTTACCGCCAGTACAATGACATCGGCTTTTTGCACGGCAGCCAGATTATCCAATGTGGTATGAATGCCATAATCGGCGGCTAAAGCCTGTAGTTTAGGTTCGGTACGGTTGCTGGCAATGATATTGCTGGCTGGATAGCCTGATTTGACCATGGCTGCAATCACGCAGCGTGCCATATTGCCGGCACCAATAAAGGCAACCATGTTGTCATTCATGTCTTTCATAATTCCTTGCGCCAAAAATTGCGGTGCCTAATCGTATCATAGTTGCGCCATATTTTAGAGCCAACTGCCAGTCATCGCTCATCCCCATTGACAGTTCGCACGCCTGAGGAAAGTTGGTTCTAAGCACCTGACTTAATTGCTGCATACGGGCAAATGCAGGCTCAACCGGTTTTTGTTCGGTGGGGGCCGGGATTGCCATCAATCCTTTGAGTTCAAGGCCCGGTAGGGCTGCTACTTCTGTTGCCAGTGACATCACCTGGTCCGGGCTGATGCCAGCTTTGCTCACTTCGCCGCTGATATTGACTTGCAGCAGCACCTGCAGTGGCGGCAGGTGCTTTGGTCGTTGAGCGGACAAGCGGCTGGCAATTTTGAGCCGGTCCAGGCTATGGCACCAGGTCGCATGCTCTGCCACCAGCCGGGTTTTATTCGATTGCAAAGGACCAATAAAATGCCAGCATATCCCCTGGTGCTGCGACAGTGCGGCTACCTTTTCTGCCAGCTCTTGCGGGTAATTTTCACCAAAATGGCGTTGCCCGGCCTGATAAGCGGACAAAATGTCGGCATCTGGTTTAGTTTTACTTACCGCAATTAATTGCACATCCGCCGGGTTTGAACCAAGCTTAGTGCATTGCTCCGCAATTTGTTGGTAGGCGCTTTGCAAGCGTTCTGCTATGGTATTCATACATTCAATCGTACTAAGTGAGAATTGTCATGGATATTACTGAGTTACTGGCATTTAGTGTGCAACACAAAGCATCGGATTTACACCTGTCTGCCGGGGTGCCACCACTGATCCGGGTGGATGGCGATGTCCGAAAACTCAATATTCCTGCCTTAAATCATAAAGAAGTTCATGCCCTTGTGTATGAAATTATGACTGATAAGCAACGAAAAGAATACGAAGAAAACCTGGAAACGGACTTTTCTTTTGAAGTGCCGAATCTGGCCCGCTTCCGGGTCAATGCCTTTGTGCAAAACCGTGGTGCGGCCGCAGTGTTTCGTACCATCCCAAGCGATGTACTAACACTGGATGATTTGGCAGCACCGGATATTTTTAAAACAATTTCGGAAAACCCACGCGGCCTGGTGTTGGTAACCGGGCCAACGGGCTCGGGTAAGAGTACCACCCTGGCGGCCATGATTGATTACATCAATACCACCCGGCACGATCATATTTTGACCATCGAGGATCCGATTGAATTTGTGCATCAGAACAAATTGTCATTGATCAACCAGCGGGAAGTGCACCGCGATACCCATAGTTTTAGCAATGCGCTGCGCTCGGCGTTGCGGGAAGATCCCGATGTGATTCTGGTTGGTGAATTACGGGATCTGGAAACCATCCGACTGGCGATGACCGCAGCGGAAACCGGTCACCTGGTGTTTGGTACTTTGCACACCACCTCGGCACCAAAAACCATAGACCGGATTATCGATGTGTTCCCGGGGGAAGAAAAAGACATGGTTCGCTCTATGCTCTCGGAGTCGTTACGGGCCGTTATTTCGCAAACTCTGCTGAAAAAAATTGGCGGCGGCCGGGTTGCAGCCCATGAGATTATGATAGGGGTTCCTGCTATCCGTAACCTGATCCGGGAAGATAAAATTGCTCAAATGTACTCTGTGATCCAGACCGGTGCTTCGCACGGTATGCAAACCATGGATCAGTGTCTGATCAATCTGGTGAATCGTGGCATGGTGTCGCAAAAAGATGCTCAAAGCAAAGCGCAGGATAAGAACACCTTTGGTACCATGGGGCGGATGTAAGGAGACCTTATGCAACTGACCGAATTTTTGCAAGTCATGGTGGATAAAGGGGCCTCGGATATGTTTGTCACGGCAGGCATGCCGGTGGCCGCTAAGATTAATGGCGAATTGTTGCCTATTGCTGAGCAGCCGCTGACTGAAGACGACTCATTCCAGTTGGTGGTTTCTGCGATGAATGAGAAGCAGAAGCAGGAGTTCGTTACCAGCAAAGAATGTAACTTTGCTATCGCCAATCAGGCTGGTCGTTTCCGGGTATCGGCATTTTGGCAGCGTGATCAGGCTGGCATGGTGGTTCGGCGCATTGTGACGGATATTCCTAATGCCGACGACCTGGGTTTACCGCCTATTTTAAAAGAAATCATTATGTCCAAACGAGGGCTGGTGCTTTTTGTTGGTGGTACAGGTACCGGTAAATCTACCTCGCTGGCAGCGCTGCTGGGCTATCGCAACCGCAATGCCAAGGGCCATATTCTGACCATTGAGGATCCAATCGAGTTTGTGCACGAGCATCATAAAAGCCTTATTACCCAGCGTGAAGTCGGCATTGATACCGAGTCATTTTCCGCAGCGTTAAAAAGCTCGTTGCGTCAGGCTCCGGATGTGATTCTGATCGGTGAGGTGCGGGATATGCAAACCATGGAGTATGCATTATCCTTTGCTGAAACTGGTCATTTGTGTGTGGCAACTCTGCACGCCAACAATGCCAACCAGGCCATCGATCGCATTATGCACCTGGTACCGAAGGAGATGCATCAGAAGCTGTTGTTTGATTTATCGTTGAATTTGCGCGCGATTGTGGCACAGCAACTGGTGCCCACAGCGGATGGGACCGGTCGGGTAGCTGCCATTGAAGTCCTGCTGAACTCGCCGCTGGTAGCGGATTTAATTTCCCGCGGTCAGGTCGGGGAAATTAAAGCGTTGATGGCGAAATCACGTGAACTTGGCATGCAGACCTTTGATCAGGCACTGTACGACCTGTACGAGCGTGGTCAAATCAGCTATGCCGATGCTCTGCACCATGCTGACTCACCCAATGATCTGCGTCTGATGATCAAATTGCGCAGTAACGACACCCGTGGCTCTGGTTTATTATCCGGCGTCACCATCGAAGGCTTTGATAAGCCGGATGCTTAAGCATCCGGGCTTTGCTTAGGAGAGCTATGAGCCGAATTGGTGCTATTATGAGCCGCAAAGTGCTGACTACCAGCGAGGATGCCAGCTTATCGTCGCTGCGCGAGGTGTTCTCTGCAGCAAAGTTTCAACACTTACCGGTGGTGGATAGCTCGGGCAGGTTGCAGGGGATTATTTCAGTCAAAGACTACTTCAGGGCGCTCAGCCCAGTGATGGACTCGGCTTTTGAAACCAGTGTCGAGAATTACATTCGCAGTCGCAAGGTGCGGCATGTGATGACATCACCGGTTTTTACCGTCAGCGATAAGACCAGCATCAAGGAAGCAGCTAACCTGCTGTTGCAATACAACATCGGCTGTTTGCCAGTGGTTGATGCCGAGCAGCGTTTGCTCGGCATTGTGTCATGGAAGGATGTGCTGCGTTTTGCCTTGCAGCCAAAGCAGACAACCAAAGCCTGATCACCAGGGGATTTTTCCTGTCAGCACATCTTTATACATCACCCAATCACCAAGCAGGCTGTAAAGCGGGTACTTGAAGGTCGCTGGCTTGTTCTTCTCAAAAAAGAAATGGCCGACCCAGGCAAAGCCATAGCCGATCACCGGTAAGGCCCACAGCCAGATAAATTGACTGCTAAGCACTGCAGCAAACAGCACCACCAGTACCAAAGTGCTGCCGACCACATGCAACCTGCGGCATACCTTATTGGCGTGCTCTTGCAAATAAAATGGATAAAATTCCTTGAAGCTTTCGAACCTCTGCTCGTTGGCTTGTTCAGTCATATCATTCCCCTAACACTTCTTATGCCAGCAAAGGCAAGTAGTATGGACGGTAAACGTCCGGCTTGATGAGCGTTCCTATGGATCGAGTGCAAAAATAATCAGCAACCTTAATAGATAGGAAACAGTATACTGTACAATACACTGGAAGCTAAATTTAAGGCCTTTGTTGCATGTTAAAATCCGATCTCAGTACGTTAGTGATAGCAATTATCAGTGTACTGCTGGCCATGATCTGCATTCAATCCGGCGCCTCCATTGCCAAGCAACTGTTCCCTGTGATTGGCCCTGAAGGGACTACGGCGCTGCGGGTCGGCTTTTCCGCTTTGATTTTATGGCTGGTATTCAGGCCCTGGCGGCACTGGCCCAAGGGGCGGCAATGGCAGGCACTGATCATTTACGGTGGCTGTCTTGGTGGTATGAACATTTTGTTCTATATGGCGATTGAACGGATCCCGCTTGGGGTCGGGGTTGCGCTGGAGTTTACCGGGCCTTTGGCGGTGGCTTTATTGTCATCACGGCGCAAACTGGATGTGCTTTGGGTTGCCTTTGCACTGGCGGGGGTATTGCTGTTGATGCCGGATATGCGGGGGGCCGATGCGCTGGACCCGGTCGGTGTGATGCTGGCTCTGGCGGCAGGTGGTTGCTGGGCGGGTTACATTTTATTTGGCCAAAAAGCGGGCAACTTAGCACCTGGTGGTGCCACGGTGGCGCTAGGTATGACCATAGCAGCACTTTATCTGTTTCCGATTGGCCTGGTTAGCGCAGGGGCCGATTTATTTCAATGGCAGATTTTGCCACTCGCGCTGCTGGTAGCGGTGATGTCCAGTGCGCTGCCATACTCCCTGGAAATGGTGGCACTAAAGCGTTTACCTTCGAAAAACTTCAGTGTGCTGATGAGTGTAGAGCCTGCTGTCGCTGCCATGGCTGGCTTATTGTTGCTGTCGGAGTTTCTCAGCCTCTGGCAGTGGCTGGCAATTGCCATGGTGATCACCGCCTCCCTTGGCAGCAGTCTGACCAAAACAACAAACAAAGAGGCGGGTGGTGTAACAGAAGAAGCAAAAGCTTGATCTGCTTCGGGAAAGTCTGCGCTAATTTGGTTATGCTGATGACTGGGATGCCTAGGGAGCTTGAATGATGACTGCAAAACATGTGGCTGAGTTGATGACAGCCAACCCACTTTTTGTTCGCCGTGACCAAACGCTCAAAGATGCGCATGATTTGATGCGCACTAAGAATATCCGCCATATTCCGGTACTGGATGAGCAGGATAAACTGGTCGGCGTGCTGACACAGAAAAAAATGATAGCTACTGTGATGGGCTTGCTTGCTAAATACGGTACTAGTGCGCTCGAGCGCAAAGAAAAACAGCAAATCATTGGTGAGCTGATGGATACCGATTTTGCGACCGTACAGCCACAGCAGTCGCTGGCTGAAGTCATCAGTTATTTTTTAAAAAATAAGCATGGTTGCCTGCCAGTGGTGGATGAAAACGAGCAACTGCTGGGGATCCTGACTTCTTCGGACTTTGTGCGTTTGGCGGGTCAACTGTTGGAGTCCTAGGGGAGCGCTAACCTCGGCGAGAGCCTTCATGCTACTGATTGTACCAGCAGGTTTGACGGTGATGTTTTTTTGCGGCATACATAGCGGAATCTGCCTGACGCAGTAACTCATCGCTACTGGCTTCTCCTTTAAAAAGAACCAGACCAATGCTGCTGGCGCATTGGTGCATCCGGCCTTTGGGTAAGGGGTATGGATGCTGCAGCCGTTGTTGAATTTTGTTGGCTAGGTGCTCCAGTTGCAGCCGGGCTTTGGATTCGTCAGCATCGATTTCCCGGATAAGAACCACAAACTCATCGCCGCCAAAACGAGCTACGGTATCGGCACTTCGCACGGCTTGCTGCAGTCTGTTTGCAACCTCCTTCAGTAGGGAGTCCCCGGTCTTATGGCCAAACAGATCATTGACCGGTTTAAAGTTGTCCAGATCGATAAACATCAGGCCGGCAAATTTTTGGCTGCGCTGACTGGCGGCGATGGCTTGCAGTAAGTGCTCTTCCAACAGCCGGCGATTGGCCAGGCCGGTTAAGCTATCGTAAAACGCCAGTCGCCGAATTTGCTGGCTGTTCAAACTGCGGCTGATAGCAAGCTCAGCCAGTTTGCTGTAGCTTTTGATTTTATTGAGCAATTCTTCCGATGGCTCTGCAGGTTCCCGGTGGTAAATGGCAAAAGTGCCTAATACTTTTCCTTCCGCATTTTTTACCGGCTCAGACCAGCAGGCTTTCACGCCAGCCAGCTCTGCCAGTGTCAAAAATGGCTGCCAGTAGGGATGGTTCTTAATATCGCTGACAATCACCGTCTTGCCGTTAAAAGCTGCGGTACCGCATGAGCCCACCCCTGGGCCGGTCTGCACACCATCAATGGCTTGATTGTAGGCATCGGGTAAGGAAGGAGCCGCACCATGACGCAGGGTTTGGCCATCATCATCCAGCAGCAGGATGGAGCAGATGGTGCCTGGTTGCAATTGTTCTACCTGCAATACCAAATGATGTAAGACGGCAGAGAGTTCAGCACCTTCACTGATAAGGCTGAGAATGTCATTTTGCATGGTCAGCTCAAGCGTGCGCTGAGCCACTAACTGCTCGGTGTGCATCAAGCTTTGCTGATAGCGGCTGTTCAGTAAACTGAGCTGGCTAATTTGCAGTGCCAGGGCAGAGAGCATGTTCAGCATGGCAGGCAGTTTGGCTTCATCGACAATAGGCACTTCCCGTATAGCTGATAGGTAGTCCTCTGTGTTAAAGCCAGCTTGCTCTGCTTGTTGGGTAAAAAAATCCAGATCGGGTTCAGCTGTAAAAAACTGGCCAATAAAGAGATTGGCGATATGCAGTCCTTCCAGCATGATGGGGGTGGCACAGTCAATCAGCCCATTCCGGCAGCGGTAGACAGAGTAGTTTTTACCCTGCTCTAGTTGTATGGCCAGGTCTTTGTCACTTTCCAGACAGCGGCTTAATGTAGAAGGGGCCTGGCGGTGAAACTGCATGCAGGCACGTTGCCAACGTGACGAGGCCAGCACCTTGCCCTGTAAATCCAGCAAAGCAATGGGGATCCCCATAACTTCCAGAAAGTTCTCGAACAAGGTATTTAATTGTGAAAAATCGGCTGCGGCCACCAGTTCATGGGTAGCTAAGTGGTCTGGTGCTGGCAATGCCTGATTCCAGTCACTGGAGAGTGGATCCAGCATCTGAATAAGGTTTGCCTCACGATGCAGGTGTGGCTGTTTTTTAGTCATGTCTAATGAATTCTAGCGCAGACAACCTATTTGAGCTATAGCATTCTGCAACCATTTCAGAGCCGAGAGCTTGCAGTTGTATCACTAGCTTGCCACTGTACCGCTTCTTGCCGCTCTATTTATGCCGTTGCTGCAGCACCTTCAATACATCACTAAGTTCCAGTTGCTGACTTTGCAGCAATACCAGCAGGTGAAACAGTAAATCGGCCGCTTCATTGGCCAGCTCTTCTTTATCGCCGGCCATGGCCGCTAGGGCGGATTCAACGCCTTCTTCGCCGACTTTTTGTGCAATCCGTTTTACGCCTTTGGCAAACAGGCTGGCGGTGTAGCTGCTGGCTGGATCAGCGTCTTTACGGCTTTTAATCACCTGCTCTAAGTCGTATAAAAAGCTTAGCTGTGGGCTGTTGCTGCTGTCGTCGTGCCAGCAGGTTTCGGTGCCGACATGGCAAGTCGGGCCATTGGGCATGGCCAGCACCAGGATGCTGTCGGCATCGCAGTCGCTGCTGATGGCAACCAAATCCAGCGTATGGCCTGAGCTTTCACCCTTGGTCCAGAGTCGCTGTTTGCTGCGACTAAAGAAGGTAACTTTTTCGCTGGTCAGGGTTTTGCTGATCGCGTCCTGATTCATATAGCCCTGCATCAGCACTTTGCCGGAAATAGCGTGTTGGACAATGGCCGGAAGTAGGCCGCTTTCAGGCCATGTTAGTTGGCTGATGGTGTCTTTATTCATGGTCATTTCTCAAATTTGTATTTATTAGTTTGTGGTTTCATTGGTGACACACCAAACTTTGCCAGCAAGGAGCGGGCTGCTAAACGGAGCTTCTTTGGCATGGATGCCAAAGCAGAGCCTACAAGGATGTATGTACGGCGTCTCCGTGTGCAGTCTGCTTGTGTTGCTTTATAAATATCAAGGCCGAATGGATACCCCAGAGGCAATCAGCTGCGCCTTTAAATCGGCAATCTCAATCACCGCTTTGTGAAACACGCTGGCGGCCAGGGCGCCATCGACATCGGCTTGCTGGAACACCTCGGCAAAGTGCTCAATGGCCCCGGCACCGCCACTGGCAATCAAAGGCACCTGACATAAAGCGCGAATGGCCGAGAGCTGGGCAATATCATAGCCTTTACGTACCCCATCCTGATTCATGCAGTTCAGCACAATTTCGCCGGCACCCAGTTGCTGCACCTCTTGCACCCAGTCGCGGGTCAGCCAGCGGGTCTTTTGGGTACGGCTTTCATCGCCGGTAAACTGATACACCTGGTACTGACCACTGGCCACATCAAAGAAGCTGTCGATGCCTACCACCACGCACTGCTGACCAAAGGTGTCGTGCAGCTCCCGCACCAGCTCGGGCCGAAGCAGGGCAGGGCTATTGACTGAAATCTTATCGGCACCCATTTCCAGAATTCGGCCGGCATCCTCAACGCTTTTGATACCACCGGCCACGCAAAACGGAATATCAATCACTTCAGCAATGCGCTGCACCCAGCTTTTATCAACCACCCGGCCATCGCTCGAGGCCGTGATATCGTAAAACACCAGTTCATCGGCACCAGCTTTGGCGTAGCGCTCGGCCAAAGGCACGATATCGCCAACTATTTCGTGGTTGCGAAATTGCACCCCTTTCACGACTTTACCATCCCGCACATCCAGGCAGGGTATTATCCGTTTTGCCAGCATGC
>NZ_JAFIFQ010000013.1 GCF_020831925.1 Alkalimonas sp. | reverse complement strand
TCATTGCAGGCCTGAAAAAAGCCTCAGTGGAAATCGACCGTAAGATCCTGGCGGATATCGCTGTGTACGACAAGGCGGCATTCACCGCTTTGGTCAACAAAGCAAAAGAAGGTCTGGCTGCGTAAGTTGCCAACCGTCTTTAAAAAAGCACCTTCGGGTGCTTTTTTTGTGCCTGCTTGTGGTTCAGCGCAGATAAAAAGGCTTTGGCGGGTATAAAAAAGGGCAGCCGAAGCTACCCTGGTTTCGTTCGTTTTCGTTAGTTACGCGAGCCAGCACTGGCATCGCGGATGGCACGGAACTCATTGCCTTGATACCAGTTTGGCCACTGCCGGCTGTTGGCCAGCTCATTGCCTACACGGAAGTACAGGAACATGTCCTGCTGCGCGCCGCGCAGGTCAAAGTCATCGCTCCACTCATCCTGCACTTTGTGGTAGCAGCAACGGTTGTATTCGGCGCGCTGTGCTGCCCCCCATTCCGCGCCATGTTGGTAGTGATCATTGCCGCCTTTGGCGTACAAAATTGGCACGCCTTTTTTCGACAGGCTGAAATGATCCGAGCGATAGGCAATACCAGCTTCCGGGTTTGGTTCAGGCACGGCATAACGGCCTTGTTGCTCGGTGTACTTCACCAGAATTTCTTCCAGATCGGTATTGCCCAAACCCACAATCACCATGTCTTTCATCGGGCCATAGACATTCATCACATCCATATTAATGGCGGCCACTGTGGTTTCCAGTGGGAACACCGGGTGCTCGGCATACCAGGCAGAACCCAATAAGCCGCGCTCTTCTGCTGTTACCAGCACAAATGCAATGCTGCGTTCAGGCTGTGGCTGCTGCATAAAGTATTCAGCTAAAGCCATCACGGCGCCGGTACCGCTGGCATTATCCTGTGCACCATTAAACACCGGGTTACTTGGGTTGGAGAAATCCATGCCCAGGTGATCCCAGTGCGCCATATACACAATGGTTTCATCCGGGTAGGTGCTGCCTTCTATGTAGCCAACCACGTTGCTGGAGGTCAGCTCCCGGAAGTTATTTTTTACCGAAATGGAAGCATTGGTATTCAGCGGCACCGGCGTAAACTCACCAGATAGAGCCTGAGCCCGTAAGGTTTCAATATCGGTATCGATGGCGGCAAATAAACGCGCTGCAGTTTCCGCGGTGATCCAGCCTTCGATTTTGGAGCGGTCCATGTTTTTATTGTCGCTAATCAAATCAAATTTGATCGGTGAACCATGTGCCACCACGCCCCAGCCGTAACTGGCAGGCTCGGTTTCATGGATAATCAGGGCGGCAGCCGCGCCCTGACGGGCCGCCTCTTCGAATTTGTAGGTCCAGCGGCCATAATAGGTCATGGCATTGCCGTTAAACAGCTCCGGGTTCTGAGTTGCGTAGCCCGGGTCATTGACAAACATCACTACGGTTTTGCCGGTCACATCAAGCCCTTCGTAGTCGTTCCAGTCGTATTCTGGCGCCACAATGCCGTAGCCGACAAACACCATCTCGCTGTCTTTGAGTTCGACGCCATCCACCACCCGGGTGGTCCAGGCCATCACTTCATCACGGTACGCCAGGGTGGTTTCGAGCGCACCGGCCAGGCTCATACCGCTGACCTGCACCGGATCAATTTGCACCAAAGATACCGGT
This sequence comes from Alkalimonas sp., assembly GCF_020831925.1. GTDB lineage: Bacteria > Pseudomonadota > Gammaproteobacteria > Enterobacterales > Alteromonadaceae > Alkalimonas. The sequence continues at coordinate 61,795 of NZ_JAFIFQ010000013.1, read as the reverse complement.
TGTTTGTAACTGTCACCATCAATCGGCTTTAAACCAATACGGCGAAAATGATCTTCCAGATAGGTGACGGTCTTGGTTTCGCCAGCTGTTGCCGGGGCCCGCCCCTGGAACTCGTTTGAAGCCAGGGTTTTGATGTACTCAGCCAGGCGTGGATTCATCTCAGTATCTTGTTGATACCATGGGGTGTCGTCAGCGGTTACTGCGACCTCTGATTGTGGCGCTGGTTGGCCACAGCCAGTCAATGCAAGGCAGCAGCCGGCTGCCAGGGTTCCTGAAAACCAATGCAAAGGTTTCATAAATGGACTCCAGTGAAGTTCGTTGTAATTATAATGGGTTTAGTGCAAAGCTATACTAACCTGAACAGGGTAGGGGCGCCAACAACTCGGATTGAGTTGCTGGCTGTGGGGGTTCTGTTTACTGGTAGCCCCATGGGGTTGGTGGCAGATCCACCGGTTTGGTCAAATCAAAATCGACCCGGAATTCACGGCCTTCACGGATCAGGCGGTAGGTAAATTGCTCCGGGTAAATGTACATTTGCCAGATGTTGGTGTTGGAGGCTGGAATGCCGTCTTTGACGAACTCTTCAATCGAGTATTGATCAACCGGGAAGGACTGTACCCGATCAAAGCCAGCATCGACGGTATGGCCACCGTACATGGTCATGGGATCATTGCTACCATCTTCTAAGCGGTGATCATGTTTCAGACTGATGCCAGAACCTGTTTTGGTTAGGATCCAGGTGCGGGAGTGGTTGTCACCAACATGAAAAGGGATCTGCAATTGATGATCTTCACAAACCCGGACATGCATCACCAGGCGGCCTTCAAAACCAGAGGCTGGCGGGTTATTCACCGTTACTTTGCCTTCATAGGCTTTACCGCAGTGGGCGCGCAGGTGATCAAAAAAAGCATCGTGCGTGGGAATGGAAACCAGCGGAGCTGGCGCAACAATGTTGGCCTGAGTAGCAAAAGATACGGCAAGGGCCGCGGCAGAAAGCAGCAGAGGCTTGGTTATTTTTTTTGTCATGGCTTTTTCCATTGAGTTTAAGGGTCCGCAGGCACTATACCCAGAACGGCCCTCAGGTTCAAATTCAGGGAAACTGGTTGAACAACTAACCCGTATCATTGACAAACAAAGATACCTTTGCCAGGAGTTGCCGATGGAACACAAAATAACCAGCAAGTTTTTAATGGATGTTTACAGCAAAATTGAAAAACATGGTGCTGCTACCAAGACTGAGTGGGGGCAAGGCTACTTGCTGGATGGGGTGGAGGTGTCCGCTGGCTTTGATGGCTACGAATTATTTTTTGACAACAGCCGGGTGCAGCTCACTTTAGGTTTTCACAATACCTGGCACAGCAATGCCGACAGTGAAAAGCTGCTGGATGAGTTTCTCCAGCAGCTGGAGCAAATACAAAAGCGTTACGATTGAGTCAGGCCGGTTTCTTCCAGCGCATTACGCTGACTGAACTCCTGCGTTTCAGTATCGGTGTTGGTGGCTTCCGTTTCAGTGGCTGTGACAGTGGTCTCTACCGCTGGCTCGCTTTCTTCAGCAGGTGTTGTTTCGGCGTTTTGCTGAAGGTCAACCGTATCGGCCAAAGCAGCTTGCCGGTTGTCGTTTAACCGTTCAGCCAAGTTGTTTAATTGCGCCAGGGCGTCGGTCAGGGATTGATTGCCGCTGCCAGCGGCGCCGTCAAACAGGTTGGCCACAAGTTGGGCTGGCTGTTGTGCATTCTGGCTACGGAGATCCTGCAGAGCTTGCTGAAAGTCAGCGTTGTCCTGTTCAAAGGCAGCTCGTGCTTCCTGACTGATATCTACCGAGGAAACATCGCTGGCTGTATTGTCGCCATTGTTCGCTTGGAGCGCGGTTTGATTCGCTGGTTGCTCTGCCACAACTGAGCGCTCAGGGCGGGCGTTACCAAGTAATTGGCTGGCTTCAAATGCGGCCGGATTGGTACTTTCCACCGTTGCCATGATAAACCTCCTGCGACGATTTAGAGTGAACCTTTAGTATACTTTTTATACAGCATAATTCAAGTTTGCAGCACGGATGGCACGCATCAAATGAATTGTGAAAGCGTTTTCGTGGCAGTACAGCGCTTTCTCGGGTAGTATCTTCAATGAATTCAGCTAGGACTCAGCTTCATTGGCATAATATTATGTGCTGAGTTGTTAGGGAGTCGTATGCATGCAGGCAAGTTGTCATCGGGTTTTTTTGATCTCTTCAGTCGTTTTTCTAGGCTTATCCTCTATCGCTTGCTCCCCAATTAATAGCGATGAAGCTGAAGCTCAGCAGGGGACGCCGGTGCGGGTGCAATCCGTTCACATCACCACGGTGGTGGAAACTGAGCGCTCTATGGCGCGTAGTGAGGCTTTTTCCAGCCCACAAGTTTCGCCTGAGGTGGATGGCCGGGTGATTGAAGTGCTGCACGATATCGGCGATGAAGTTGAAGAGGGTGCTATCCTTGCCCGGTTGGATGACAGTTCCTATACCCTGGCGTTAGCGGCTGCGCAGGCGGATGAGTCTGCTCTGAAAACGCGGGCAGAACAGTTAGCGCGCGATCTTAACCGGCTTGAAATGGTCGGTGGCGGCCAGTACGTCAGTCAGATGGACCTGGAGTCGGCTCGGGCAGATTTGTATACCGCACGTCAGGAGCTAAAGGCGGCCCAAAGCCGACGTGAAGCGGCGCAGCGCCAGGTCGCTCATACCCGTATTCAGGCACCAATTGCCGGACGCATTGATGAGCGGCATATTTCTGAAGGCGATTTTGTCAGCGCCGGAGATCGGGCTTTTCGTATGATCCCACAAAGCAGTGCCCGCGTGTCCTTGCCATTTCCTGAGCGGGTTGGCAGTCGGCTGGAAACCGGTATGCGGGTTAAGTTACGTCGTTTAGGTAGCGATGATTATTGGATAGACGGTAAGCTTACCCGTTTGCGTCCGTCGGTTGAGGATGGCATGGGGGTAACGGCTGTGGTCGAGTTTATCCCGCCATCATCCTGGCCTTCTGGCACCATGCTGGAAGGTCTTGTTGAAGTCGCGCAGCGTTCTAATGCACTGCAGGTACCCGCAGAGAGTATTGTTGACAGACCCGGACGCACAGTAGTGTATGTTTTACCGGGCAGTGATCATTACGGTAAGGTCGAGGAGCGCCGTGTTGAACTTGGTCAGCGAACAGCCGAGCGGGTGGAAGTGTTGTCTGGTGTCAGTGCCGGTGAGCGTGTTGTAGTGGATGGCAGCGCTTATCTGACGCATGGTGCCGAGGTGCGTGCTCAGGGAGGACGTTAAGATGTCCTTACCGCAGTTTTTTATTCGCCGCCATGTTATGGCGGTGATGATGAGCGCTGTGCTGGTGCTATTTGGCCTGATTGCTTATCAGGATATTGGCAATGATCGGGTGCCAAATGTTGATTTCCCGGTGATCTCGGTTAGTACCTCTTTATCCGGAGCCGATCCGGATACGGTTGATGCTAATGTCACGCAATTTATCGAGCGGGCTGTCAATACGGTTCCTGGCATCGATAACATTAGTTCAGTCTCTGCTCCTGGTGCTTCTACCGTTAATATTACCTTTATGATGGGCCAGGACATTGATGTTGCTTTTTCAGAGGTACAAACCCGCGTCAGTGAAGTGGTTGGCAGTTTGCCCAATGATGCCGACGCGCCAGTCATTAAGAAGGTGGAGGCGGACTCGCAACCTGTTTTGTGGCTGATCGTCAAAGGCGATCGTACCATTCAACAATTAACGGAGTATGCCCGAACAACCTTACGACCTCAGCTGGAACAAATTAATGGTGTTGGTGAAATTCGCCTGGGTGGCAGTCGTAACCGCCGGATCCGGGTTGAGTTGGATGCCGATGCCATGAGCCGTGAAGGCTTGACCGTTGCCGATGTTCGCTCGGCGATAGACAACGAGCATGTGTTAGCCAGTGGTGGCTTTCTGGTGGGGGGACGACAGGAGCGGATGCTGCGGTTGGATCTGGAATACCACAACGTCGATGCGCTGAATGACCTGATTATCCGCCGCAGTGGTGAGCGGTTGGTGCGGTTGCAGGATATCAGTACTGTGGTCGATGGTTTAACGGATTATCGTCGGCTGGCTCGTTTCAATGGCCAGGAGAGTGTCGGACTTGGGGTGATTAAAGTAGCAGGCGCCAATACCCTTGAGGTGGTGCAGGAAATTGAGCGGCGATTGGCGGAAGAAATCAGACCATCGCTGCCAGCTGGGATTGAACTGGCGGTGACCTCTGATCAATCTACCTTCATTAAAAGCATGATCGACAATCTGGAAAGAACCTTGCTGTTGGCTGTGGTGCTGGCAGGCCTGGTGATGTGGTTGTTTCTGAAAAACCTGCGCTCGACACTGATCATCATAGTTGCCATCCCGGTCTCGTTGCTGGCAGTCACGGCCGTAATGTATTTTGCAGGGTACACCCTAAACTCCATGACGATGCTGGCCATCTTATTATTGATAGGTCTGGTGGTGGATGATGCCATTGTGGTGCTGGAAAATATCTGGCGCCATCGGGAGCAAGGAGAAACCGATGCGGTTGCTGCGGCTGGTATCGGTGCGAATGAAGTCTTTACCGCGGTGATTGCTTCTTCCTTGTCGCTTATTGCTATTTTCGGCTCGGTCATTTTCATGGAAGGCATTATAGGGCGCTTCTTTGAATCCTTTGCCGTGGTGGTGGTCTTTGGAGTGGCTGTATCCACCTTCATTGCCCTGAGCTTAATACCGATGTTGTGCTCGCGCTTTTTGTCGGTTCCAAAAGTGCATGGCAAAACTTACCATCGCTTAGAAGCTGCTTTTAAGTGGCTGGACAACCACTATCAAGGCATTCTGGTGTGGGGCCTGGCTCACCGAACCAAAGTGATTGCCGTATCTGGCCTGGCCATACTGGCCAGCTTGTGGCTTGGCACTCAACTGCCGGCAGAGTTTGCACCGGAAGAAGATGAAGGCCAGTTTGTAGTGACCATGCGTGCGCCATTAGGTGTATCCATTCATTACATGGATGATAAAGTTGCGGAAATGGAAGCCATACTGACGCAGGAAACACTGGTAGATAACTACTTTGTTTCTATTGGTACCGGAAGTGCCGGTGTGAATGAAGCAGCTGCCTTTGTGCGGTTGGTGCCCTGGCAACAGCGCAGTGATAGTCAGCAACAAGTGATGCAGCGGCTGGACCGGGCTTTTGCTGAGGTAACCGGGGTGCGGATCTTTACCTCGTCGCAGGGACTGTTTGGTGGTCAGCGTGGTGAGGCCTTGCAATTCAATGTACGTTCAACCAACCAGGAGCAATTAGCGGTTGAGTCCGAGCGCCTGCTGGTGGCATTGCAACAAAGAGGTCTTGGGCGGATTGATATGGATCTGCGTCAAAATCAACCGCAACTGCAATTGCGGGTGGATCGGGAGCGGGCTCATTTTATGGGGCTGCGGACCTCGGACGTGGTTCAGGCTGTGAATATCTTTATCGGTGGCGCCGATGTTGCCCGCTTTGATGATGATTTTGGCGGTGGAGAGCGCTTTCGCATTCGCTTAAAAGGCCGTGACGATCAATTCACCACACCAGCTGATTTAAGCCGTATCTGGCTTCGCAACAGCGAAGGGCAGCGGATCCGACTGGATGCGGTGGCTCATTTTGAGCAAAGTCACGCTCCTGCCGTGATCAGCCGTTACAACCTGCAGTATGCCGTGCCTTTTTACATTGCGCCTGATATGCCACTGTCGGATGCGATTGAGCAACTTTACAGCACGGCAGCAACCACTTTGCCAAATGGCTACAGCATCGCATTGACCGGGCAGGCGGAAGAGCTTGGCCGCACAGTGCAGGCTATGCTGTTTGTGTTTCTGATTGCCATCATCCTGGTGTATATGGTGTTGGCCAGCCAGTTTAACTCGTATTTGCAGCCAGTGATTATTATGACCGCCATGCCACTGGCTGTAATGGGGGCTTTCCTGGGGTTGGGTTTAACCGGCTACTCGCTGAATATTTATTCGATGATCGGCATGGTATTGCTAATTGGCGTGGTCACCAAAAACTCAATTTTGCTGATAGATCTGACCAATCAGTACCGCGAGAAGCATAGCATGAGCATCAATGAGGCACTGAGAGCCGCTTGCCCGGTCCGTTTACGGCCTGTGCTGATGACGTCCCTGACCTTAATTCTTGCGATGATTCCGGCAGCGTTTGACGCCGGGCCAGGTAGCAATGGCAATGCCTCTTTGGCGATTACCGTTATTTTCGGTATGACCGTCGCCACAGTGCTGACCTTGTTGCTGGTCCCTGCCGCCTACAGTGTGCTGGAGGAGTTAAAGTTACGGTATTACCGCCCAGAAAGCACCGCAGAGTTAACAGGCTGAGTCTGTAAGTTCTGCCATAAAACCGCTATACTAACGGCCTGTTATTCACCAGGCCGTTTTCATGTCGCAGTCAGCACCTTCACTTCGTCCCCGCACTCAGGTCGCCCGCATGGCACCAGAGCGTGATTTGTTTTCCTACCCAAAATACTGGGCGGAGTGTTATGGCACAGCGCCTTTTTTGCCAATGTCGCGCCAAGAGATGACACAACTAGGCTGGGACAGCTGCGATATTATTCTGGTGGTGGGCGATGCTTATGTCGATCATCCCAGTTTTGGCATGGCGGTAGTGGGGCGGATGCTGGAGCAGCAAGGCTTTCGGGTAGGGATTATTGCCCAGCCAGACTGGCACAGCAAAGACGATTTTATGCGCCTTGGCAAACCCAATCTGTTTTTTGGCGTATCAGCCGGCAATATGGACTCGATGATCAACCGTTATACCGCCGATAAAAAACTGCGGCACGATGATGCCTATACGCCAGGGGATATTGGAGGTAAGCGCCCGGACAGAGCTGTATTGGTGTACTCGCAGCGTTGCAAAGAAGCCTACAAAGAAGTACCGGTGATCATTGGGGGCATTGAAGCTAGTCTGCGCCGTATTGCGCATTATGACTATTGGTCGGAAAAAGTGCGTCGCTCGGTATTGTTTGATGCTAAAGCCGACTTGCTGATCTACGGCAATGCCGAACGGCCACTGATTGAAGTAGCCAGCCGCATTGCTGCCGGCGAGCCAGTGAGCAGTATTCAGGATGTACGCGGTACCGCGGTCATTCGTAAAGAGCCGCTGCCTGGCTGGCGTGGCGTCGATTCGACTGCGCTGGATAAAATCGGCAAGATTGATCCCATTGCCAACCCCTATGGCGCGGATGATGTCGGTTGCAGCAGTTACTCCGAATTTGCCAAAGCCGGCATTGACTTAACCAAGCCGCAACCGGTGGAGGCCAAAGCCGTGGTGGTGCAGCCCGCCAAGCAAAAGCCCTGGGAGCTTACTTACGTCAAACTGCCTGCTTTTGAACAGGTCTCGGTCAATAAGCCGCTTTATGCTCATGCGTCGCGTATTTTGCATCAGGAAACCAACCCAGGCTGTGCCCGCGCCATAATGCAGCGCCATGGCGATCGCCACCTCTGGGTGAATCCGCCGGCCTTTCCGCTAAGCACCGAAGAGATGGACCTGGTGTTTGGTTTGCCGTATCAGCGGGTACCGCATCCGAGCTATGGCAAGGCCAAAATCCCGGCCTATGAGATGATCAAAACCTCGGTCAATATTATGCGCGGCTGTTTTGGTGGTTGTAGCTTTTGCTCCATCACCGAGCACGAAGGGCGGGTGATTCAAAGTCGCTCGAAAGAATCCATTTTGCGTGAAGTTGAACAAATTCGTGACAAGGTACCTGGCTTTACCGGTGTGATTTCCGATCTGGGTGGCCCAACTGCCAATATGTACCGGCTACGCTGCAAAAATCCGCGTGCGGAGCAAACCTGCCGCCGGCCTTCTTGCGTTTACCCCAGCATTTGCGAACACATGGATACCGATCAAAGCCCAACGGTGGAGCTGTATCGCGAAGCGCGCTCCTTGCCAGGCATTAAAAAAGTGCTGGTCGCTTCCGGTGTGCGTTACGATTTAGCGGTGGAAGACCCGAATTACGTCAAAGAGCTGGTGCAGCATCATGTCGGTGGCTATCTGAAGATTGCGCCAGAGCACACCGAAGAAGGGCCTTTGTCGAAAATGATGAAGCCGGGCATGGGCGCTTACGATAAGTTTAAAGCCATGTTCGAGCAATACAGCAAAGAAGCCGGTAAAGAGCAGTACCTGATCCCCTATTTTATTTCGGCGCATCCGGGCACCACCGATCTGGATATGATCAATCTGGCGCTTTGGTTAAAGCAGCGCGGTTTTAAGCTGGATCAGGTACAGAACTTTTACCCCAGCCCAATGGCCAATGCAACTACCATTTACCACACTGGCTTAAACTCGCTGAAAAACATCCACAAACACACCACTGAGGATGTGCCGGTGCCTAAAGGCGAGCGCAACCGACGGCTGCACAAAGCGTTGCTTCGCTACCACGATCCAGCTGGTTGGGGGCAAATTCGTGAAGCGCTGATTGCACACAAAATGGAGCACCTGATTGGCCGCGGCAAAGACTGCCTGGTACCACCGGAAGACCGGCCTTTAGCCAGACGCCCGGCCAAGCCAAAACCTGGCCAGCAGGCGCTAACCCGACACACCGGCCTGGATCCTGCAGCTAAGAAAGGCCAGCAAACGAAGCGGCCCAAACGAAAAGCCCATTAATCCAGATACTGCTGGTACAGCTGCTGGTATCGGCCTGATGCTTTGAGTTGCTCCAAGCCTGCAGCAAAAACATCGGCTAGCCCAGCATCACGAAAAGCGACCTTGGTGTATTGCCGCTCAGGGAACAAAGGGTGGATATTGACTTCCACTGAGGTATCTTTGCTGTCGGCAAGTAAGCGGCGGTACCAACTGAAGATAGCCCGGTCTACCACAATCACATCTGTTCGTCCCAGCCAAAACATAGCGTTCTGGCTGTATTGACTTAGCTCCTGATAGCCTCGGTGAGGTTGGCGCTCTGCGGCCCCATAGAGGTGATGAAAAACCGGCCCGAGCGGTGTTGCTGGTTGGCTGGCTCCTTGCCAGGAAACCACCGAGTACTGTTGTAAATCCCGGATGGACTCCAGTTGGATGCCGGATGAGGCTCTACTGACAGCGACATTTTCGTAATAACTGAACTTATCCACATAATGTAATTTGTCGAAAAACTCGGTGCCAACGCCGGCGGCAATATCCAGATCAGCGAAAAGCAACAAAGCACGGTTTAGTTGATGAAAGGGCAAGGCAACAAACTCGATCTGATAGCCTGAACCTGCCATGGCTTCTCGGAAGATATCGACTTCCAGTCCAGAAATTGTTTCCGAATCGGATAGTACAAAAGGTGGTTTATCGGCTCCCAGAGCAACCAGTAAAGTGGCTTGATCGACTGGCTGCTCGGCCAGTGAGGGCAAGCACAGCGCAGCAAGCAGCAGTGACAACAACTTTGGATCACACATTACAGCACGCGACCTTCTTTTAAAGCTCACGGCTAAGTATGGCATTAAAAGGCAAAGTTTGGCAGCTGGCTGGATCCAATTTCAAATTTCTGTATGCTAAGCAAAAATTTCAAGGGCGAGCAGGAATGAAGCAAGGCAGTCTGGTTTGCGTTGGAACCGGCATGACACTTGGGGCGCATATCAGCCCACGAAGCCGCAGTTATATTGAGCAGGCCGATGTGGTCTTTGTGCTGGTAGCCGATGGTATTACCGAGCAGTGGATTGAAGGCATGAATGCCGATGTGCGCAGCCTGCAGCCTTTTTATTGTGAAGGGCAATCCCGTATGATCACCTACCGGCAGATGGTGGCAACCATGCTGGAGCAAGTACGGGCAGGTAAGAAGGTCGTTGGAGCTTTTTATGGCCATCCAGGCGTTTTTGCCTGGGTGCCGCACAATGCTATTGCTACAGCGCGTGAGGAAGGTTATGGCGCTCATATGGAGCCTGGAATTTCGGCTGAAGATTGTTTAATTGCCGATCTGGGCATCGATCCTGGAACTTATGGCTGCCAGCATTACGAAGCCAGCCAGTTGATGTTTTATAAGCGGATCATTGATCCTTCTGCCTATCTGATCCTGTGGCAGGTGGGTGTTGCCGGGGATCGCTCTTTGGCAAAATTTACCACCGGGCCAGCTTACCGAGAACTGCTGGTCTCGTTATTGACCGAGTATTATCCAGCTGAGCATGAGGTAATTCTGTATGAGGCTGTCTGTTTGCCTATCCAAACTCCCAGAATAGAGCGCTTAGCCTTGCATGCACTGCCTGAAGCTTCAATGGATTTAAAAGCGACCCTGGTTATTCCTCCTTGCCGTAAAATGGAACCCAATGATGCCGTTTTGGCTAAATTAAAACTTTTGTCGGAGCAGGAATAAATGCGACCTGTTTCGTCTGCACAGACAACCTATAGAGAGGCTAATGAGTTCTGTTTTGAAACCACTCGCTTACGATGCCGGTTGCTATCCGAAGCTGATCAAGCGCTATACCGAAGCTTGTACAGCAGCGAAACCATGATGCGTTACATTATGAAGCCGCTAACGGAAGCTGCTGCAGATCAGAGCTTTTTTTATGCTTTACGTTGTATTGAAAAGCGCCCGCTGCAACGGTTATTTCTGGCGGTAGAGCGAAAACAAGATTTTTTGCCGCTCGGTATTACTGGGATTAGTTCACTTAACTGGCAAGAGCCCAGTGCAGAGTATGGTCTTATGCTCACTCGGGAAGGGCAAGGTAAAGGCTATGCTGTGGAGATGACTAAAGCCTGTTTGACGCATCTTATCCATAGTATGGGGATGAAAAGAGTATGGGTTGATATAGCGGAAGAGAACCAAGCAGCGCTAAAAGTGGCTCGCATGGCTGGTCTAAAGGCGGATTTAAAGAACTGTCGAATACATGAATATTCCAGTGTTTAAAGACTCACTTACTGAGTAGTTTGAGGTACCAGTTCATTATGGCATTAGACTATTGCTATTATGGGAAAAATAAAGATAGAGTGTTATCTTGTAGAGCACCACCTGCATGGTGTTATTTCAACAGATAAACTTAATGATGACAAGGTATTAACTTTTTTGGAAAAAAAGCTCAGATAACGTCTATCTGGGTTATAAGTCTTCTCAGAATAAAAGCGAATAACAAGAGAGAATTGCATGACAAATGTTATAAGTATTTTGGAAAAAATGGGGCAAGCCACCTGTTTTGAAAACGATAAACTGGCTATTGAACATGAGCTTGTAAAGGAGCAGTCTTCAGAGATTATACAAGCATTGCGTGCAGGCAATGTTGAACTGCTAAACCAGATTCTGAACGTGCGGGCTCAGCTGATTTGTGGGATTCATCCTGCAGAAGATCCTGATAAGGAAGACAAGAAAAAAGAAGATGATGAAGAGGAAAAAGAAGAGGAAAAGCAGTCAAATAGTGTTCAGCTAAATGGTGCTGGTGCTCAACTTCGATATGTGGGTTAAATGTTTAAGAACTACTTTTTTGCAGCGTTGATGGTAGGCATACTGCCTTTTGCGATCACTGCAACCGAAAACCTTACAGAGAAACTAGAGCATGCAGATAGCATTAAAAGTACTGACTTTGCAGAGTTTCAACGCCATCTGCGAGCTATTGAGTTAAAGTCAAATCAACTAACTGCCGAACAAAAAATTTATCTGAAATACCTGGACGGGTATGAGCAAGTTTTCCTTGGCAATTTTGAGCAATCTATTCATATTCTTCAATCTATCACCCTGGAGCCTGTGAATACAGTGCTGCTTTTGCGAGCTCAGTCTACGCTACTAAATATTTTTACAATCAAGGGACGATTTGCCGAAGCTTTTGTCTTGGCAAATGAGATTACTCAGCAAGTACCAGGGGTTGAAGATACGATAGCTCGCCTGCAAGCGTTACAGGTTCTCTCTTTGTTATACAATCAGACTGGTTTGTATGAGGAAGCACTGTATTACTCTACGCTGGCGCAACAACAGAGTAGCAATGATCGTGACGCATGTGCTGCTAAGCAACTGATGATAGAGTCCTATTATCGGTTGCAGCACGCAGAAAATATGGATGAGATTTATTCCACTGCAGTTGCCAGCTGCCAGCAGGCAGGCGCTCCGGTTTTCGAGAGCCTGGTACACTATTTTTATATCCGATATTTATTGGATATTGAGGAGTTACAGGGTGCGGCTCGAATGGTGGATGAGCATTATCAGGCTGCACAACAACTGAGTTACGAGCCTTTGCGTGTTTTCTATCAAGCATTAAAGGCCCAGGTGTATTTGTTGATGGATGATTTTGCTTCTGCGGAGGAAGCAGCTCTGATAGTCACTGCTAATCCTGATAATCATCAGTATTTTGAAACGCATGTGATTGCCAGTAAAACCCTATATCAAGTATATGAACAAAAAGGTGATTTTAAATCTGCATTGCACTATCACAAATTATTGCATCAGAGTAAATTGCAATATCGTGATCTTCAATCAGAACGGATACGGGGCTTCTATGAGTCGAAAGCAGTGATGGAGGCCAAAACTCAACAGATAGAACTCTTGAATATGGAAAATAGCCTTTTATATTTACAGCAGCAAGTACTCAGTAAAGAAGCCCAAAATGCCCGTTTACTGCTTGGCCTCTTTGTACTGATGCTGCTTGCGCTTGGTTTTTTAGCTTATCAAGGCCTGATAGGCCGCCATCGTTTTAAATTTATGGCCGAAAACGACGAGCTAACCGGCATTAGCAATCGCTACCACTTTAACAAACTGGCGGAAAAGTCATTGTTGCACTGTAAAAAGCAGGGCATGACCGTCGGGGTAATTTTGTTTGACCTGGATCACTTCAAGCAAATCAACGACAAATTTGGCCATGCTACCGGCGACTGGGTGCTGCAACAAGTGGTGCAAAGCTGTCGTAACTTTATGCGTTTGGATGATATTTTCGGCCGCCTTGGTGGCGAGGAGTTTGCTATTGTTTTGCCCGGTTGCCATGCCGACAAAGCCCTGATGCTGGCAGAAATCTGCCGTGACTCGATAGAGGATATTGATACCAAGCGCTGTGGTCATGAATTTTTGCTGACCGCCAGTTTTGGGGTCACTTCCAGTGATACCTCCGGCTATGAATTAAAGCAACTACTGGCTGATGCGGACAAAGCAATGTATCGTGCCAAGCAAGGTGGTCGCAATCAGGTACACTTTTTTACCGGCACTCCTGCTGTGAAAAGCCAGCCGCAGTTTGGCGACTAAAGCCGCGGCTGGTTGAACAAGCAGCAATCAATCGGCCAGACCTGTTGTTTTTTTTGACGGCTGGTATAGTAACAGCGAATTTAAAGACAGAAATTTTAACTTGCAAGGAGCCTTTGGCATGAGCCAGCAGTGGATCCCAAACGATGATTTTCTTCGCCATACCCTGAATAACCCGACCGGGCTTTCTCCCTGCGAGTTCCGTCTGGATAATGGCGTGACCGTGCAGTTATGGGATAGCGGTGTGATTTGTTTTGAGCCGGCTAAGGCGGGTGACAAAGATATCGTGCTGGCTTGCGGTGTGCATGGCAATGAAACCGCCCCTATTGAGATTTGCGCTGAGCTGGTGCAAGACATACTGCAGCAAAAACTTCTGCCGAAACAGCGCACTCTGGTACTGATTGGCAATCCGGCTGCTATTAATGCCGGCAAGCGTGAAGTGGAAGAAAACCTGAATCGCTTGTTTTCCGGCCATCACAGCAAAGGTGCCGGGCTAATTAACGACGAACGTAAGCGGGCGCAGGCGTTGGAGCACTACGTGACCCGCTTCTACCAGCAGGCTCCTGAAGGCAGCCGTAAACGCTATCTGTACGACTTGCATACAGCTATTCGCGGTTCGCGTTTTGAAAAGTTTGCCGTCTATCCTTTCTTGCATGGTAAACCCTGGCAGAAGAATCAGCTGGAGTTTCTGCAGGCTTGCGGGGTGAGCACTGTGCTGTTGATGCAAACGGCTGCTTCCACCTTCAGTTATTATGCCTCCAATACCCATGGTGCCGATGCTTTTACCGTGGAGCTTGGCAAAGTTCGGCCTTTTGGCCAAAACGATATGAGCCGTTTTGCCGAAGTTCGTGCCAGCTTGCGGGCATTGGTTGCGGATGCGCCACTGGCCACCCAAGATTTTGATGAAGCTAATTTTCATCTGTACGAGGTTTATCGCTCTATTCATAAGCAAACTCAGGATTTTAAACTGCATTTTGCCGATGATGTGCAAAACTTTACCACCTATCCGGTTGGTACCTTGTTGGCAACCGATGGCGATACTGAGTATCGGGTAGAGAAAGAAGGCGAAGCGCTGATTTTCCCCAATGCTAAAGTAGCTATTGGTCAGCGCGCTATGCTGATGGTGATCCCGCGCTCGGTCAAAGGACAACTGGCGTAAACAAGCGCCTCCATTGGTATTTCAACCACAATGCCCGGCTTTTTACCGGGCATTGTGCTATCTGGCGACTATAAAGAGCAGAGCCAGCGCGTCCGTTTAGAAAACAGTACAGCAAAACTGACACTGGCAGCGCTGTTTGGTTTGGAAAAGGCGCTGGACGGAGTTGCAATGCAGTTTACGTAAAGGTAAAGTTGGCAGCGACAATAACAACCATAACAATGATCTGCTGCTTAAGTAGCAGACAAAATGGGGAAGAGCAGGCCACGGCAGCTATACTCTAGCCGTACTACGTTGGCTTGCTTAGCATGTTCAACCTCGGGCTTTACTTGACGTATACGTCAAGCTGGCTGGAGTAAACAACCAAGAGAAACCCTATGACCAACCCAAATAACGCCACCAATACCACGGTGCATTCTGCAGAGTTCACCAGCGGCCACGCGTTAAGTATTCCCACGCTTCGCTTACTCAAAGACGATGGCACCTTGTACGAAGGTGTGACAGAGCCAGAACTGGATAAAGCCACCGCCTTAAAAATGTACGACACCATGGTGTTTATCCGGGTGTTGGACGAGCGGATGTTAGCAGCCCAGCGACAGGGCCGTATCAGTTTCTACATGCAGTGTCTGGGTGAAGAAGCCGCTGTCGTTGGCAGTGCTGCTGCCCTGGACGACCAGGACATGATTATGGCGCAATATCGCGAGCAGGGCGCGCTGCGCTACCGTGGTTTTAGCCTGGAACAGTTTATGAATCAGCTGTTCTCCAATGAAAAAGATCTGGGCAAGGGCCGTCAGATGCCGGTGCACTACGGCAGCAAAGATATTTACTACATGACGGTGTCATCGCCGCTTGGCACCCAAATTCCTCAGGCCAGTGGTTATGCCTATGCTCAGCGCCTGCGCGGCCTGAGCAATGTCACCCTCTGTTACTTTGGTGAAGGCGCGGCTTCAGAAGGCGACTTTCATGCCGGCCTGAATATGGCGGCGGTCCACAAAGCGCCGGTCCTGTTTTTCTGTCGTAACAATGGCTATGCAATTTCCACCCCAGCCAATGAGCAATTTGTGGGGGATGGTATTGCTTGCCGTGGTGTCGGTTATGGCATTAAAACCATGCGGGTTGACGGTGCCGATATCCTGGCCGTGTACCAGGCTACAAAAATGGCACGCGAGCAAGCTTTAGCGGGTAATGAGCCCATCTTGCTGGAATCGATGGCCTATCGCTTGGCTGCACACTCTTCATCGGACGATCCAAGTGGCTACCGCTCGAAAGAAGAAGAAGAGCAGTGGCGCAAAAATGACCCTATCAGCCGCTTCCGTTTGTGGTTGATTAACAAAGGCTGGCTGGACGATGCCGCCGATACCGAACAAACCAGCAAATTGCGTCAGGAAATCCTGGATGCATTGAAAGTGGCCGAGAAAGTAGCCAAGCCAGGGATCGAACACATGATCACCGATGTCTATGCCGAGCCAACCCAGCAGTTGCAGCAGCAACTGCATGAGTTAAAAGCGCACATTAAAAAATACCCGGATGCTTATCCGGTGACGGCGGGGAGAATCGACTGATGGCAAAAATGAATCTATTGCAAGCCATTAATAATGCGCTGGATTTGGCCATGGCAAAAGACGACAGCGTCGTCTGCTTTGGTGAGGACGTGGGCCATTTCGGGGGCGTATTTCGGGCTACCAGCAAGTTGCAGGAAAAATACGGCCGTGAGCGTTGCTTCAACACCCCGCTGACCGAGCAGGGCATTGCCGGTTTTGCCAATGGTATGGCGGCACAAGGTATGAAGCCAGTAGCTGAAATCCAGTTTGCCGATTACATTTTCCCGGCCTTTGATCAAATCGTCAATGAGACTGCCAAGTTCCGTTACCGCTCTGGCAATGAGTTCAATGTCGGCGGTCTGGTGTTTCGCACGCCTTATGGCGGTGGTATCGCTGGTGGTCATTACCACAGTCAGTCACCGGAAGCCTATTTTGCCCATACCCCGGGGTTGCAAGTTGTCGTACCGCGCGATCCTTATCAAGCCAAAGGCTTGCTGCTGGCTGCTATTAACAGCCCGGATCCGGTGATATTCTTCGAGCCTAAGCGCTTGTACCGTGCTGCTGTCGGTGAAGTGCCGGAAGACTACTACGAGCTGCCAATCGGCAAAGCCGAAGTGGTGCAACAAGGCACGGATTTAACCTTGCTGGCCTGGGGTGCGCAGATGGAAATCGTGCAAAAAGCTGCTGACATGGCCAAGGAGAACGATGGGATTTCCTGTGAGGTTATTGATTTGCGTAGCATTTTGCCATGGGATGTTGAAACCGTGGCCGCATCGGTACTGAAAACAGGCCGCCTTGTGATCAACCACGAAGCACCGCTGACCGGCGGCTTTGCCGGCGAAATCGCAGCGACCATCCAGCAGCAATGTTTCCTGCATCTGGAAAGCCCGATTGAACGGGTTTGTGGTCTGGATGTGCCTTATCCGCTGGCGCTGGAGAAAGAATACGTCGCCGATCATCTGAAAACCTACGAAGCCATTGTGCGTTCAATGAACTTCTAAGTGAGGGCAGCATGAAAATAGATTTTATTCTGCCAGATATTGGCGAAGGCATTGTCGAGTGTGAAATTGTCGAGTGGTTGGTTGCGGAAGGCGACACCATCAAAGAAGATCAACCGGTCTGCGATGTGATGACCGATAAAGCTCTGGTGCAAATTCCTGCGGTGCACGATGGCGTCGTTTCTAAGCTGTACTACCAAAAAGGCGATATTGCCAAGGTGCATGGCCCTTTGTTTGAAATGGAACTGGCTGGCGATGGCACGGCCACGGATACAACCACCTCGGAGCCTGCAGCCAGTGCGGCACCAGCCAACAGCCAGGCGGAAGCCGAAGAAGACTTTATTCTGCCGGATATTGGCGAAGGCATTGTTGAGTGCGAAATTGTCGATTGGCTGGTGGCCGAAGGCGATAGCATCGAAGAAGATCAGCCGGTCTGCGATGTGATGACCGACAAAGCTCTGGTGCAAATTCCGGCCAAGTACTCCGGTACTGTCACCAAGCTGTACTACCAAAAAGGCGATATTGCCAAGGTGCATCAGCCATTGTTTGGTATGCGTATTGCGGGCTCTACCGCTGCGAGTGGCGCTAATCCTGCAGTTAGCTCAAGCGCGAAAGCCAGTTGCAGTGTGCAAAACACCGAGACCAAGCAAGCCGAACTGCGCCCCGGTAAAGCCGTAGCCAGCCCGGCGGTGCGGCGTTTAGCCCGCGAGCTGGATGTGGACATCAGCAAGGTGCCTGGTTCTGGTGATAAAGGGCGGGTGTTTAAAGACGATGTACGCGCTTTTGCCGATGGCAAAACCACTGCTACCAGTAGCAAGTCAGCTGCGCCGGCCAAAGCCAGCAGCTCCGTTGCGGCCGTGGCTGCAGCAGAAGACAGAGTCGAGCCGATTAAAGGTGTAAAAGCGGCGATGGCGCGCCAGATGATGGAGTCGGTGAGCAGCATCCCGCACTTTACCTATTGCGACGAGATTGATTTAACGGAGCTCACGGCTCTGCGTAACCAGCTCAAAGATCAGTACCGTGAGCAAGGCGTGAAGCTCACCATGATGCCGTTCTTTATGAAAGCCTTATCCATGGCCATCCGTGAGTTCCCGATCCTGAACAGCCAGGTCAATGCCGATTGCAGCGAGCTTATTTACAAAGCATCGCACAACATTGGTGTGGCGGTAGACTCCAAAGTTGGCCTGCTGGTGCCGAACATCAAGCACTGTGAGCAGAAATCGATTGTGGATATTGCCAAAGAACTGACTGAGCTAACCGATCAGGCCAGAGCAGGGCGGGTCAGCCCGGATCAGCTAAAAGGCGGTACTATCAGTATCTCCAATATCGGCGCTATTGGCGGCACTGTCGCAACGCCCATCATCAATAAGCCGGAAGTGGCGATCGTGGCGCTGGGTAAGGTGCAAACCTTGCCGCGCTTTAACGCCAAAGGCGAGGTGGAAGCACGGCAACTGATGCAAATCAGCTGGTCGGGCGATCACCGGGTGATTGACGGTGGCACCATCGCCCGTTTCTGCAACCTGTGGAAACAGTTCCTGGAGCAACCCGCTGCCATGCTGGTAGCGATGAAGTAACGCACCGTGTGACTGTTCCAGACAAACCCATGCCCCGGCATGGGTTTGTTGTTTCTATGCTTACTTCATTATAACTTTGCTTTCATTGTATAGGACAGTTGTGCTTGGCAAGCCCGGCTTCCTACGGCACTATAAACACAAAGCCTTCTCCTTGAGTTATCGATGCACGAATTTGACGATTTAAAAGTGTTGTTGCAGGCTCGCAGCCCGCTGATCGTGATTGAAAGCTATGAAGAGCTTAGGGCCTTGCAATTGATCCGCCGGCTGGCGGTGAATTTGTTTCGGCCGCTGTTCCAGTGGACCTGCACCGAAGGGTTAAGGCGGCTGGACGTGCCATCCGATGCGCAGACCTTCAATACCGAGCCGCAGCAAGTCCTGGCTCAAATCAAAGGCACCAAAAACCCGGGTATTTATGTGCTGTGTGATTTCCATCCGTTTTTAACGGAGCCACGTCATATTCGTTTTCTGAAAGAAATCGCCTTGCTGCACGATACCGTGGGTCATACCGTGGTGCTGCTTAGCCACTCCCTGAACATGCCTGCTGAGCTGGCCCGTCTTTGTTACCGGTTCGAACTGCATTTACCCAGTGATCAGCAAGTACGTCAGCTGGTGTTGGAAGCG
Source organism: Alkalimonas sp. (assembly GCF_020831925.1). Lineage (GTDB taxonomy): Bacteria > Pseudomonadota > Gammaproteobacteria > Enterobacterales > Alteromonadaceae > Alkalimonas. The sequence goes on along the minus strand of NZ_JAFIFQ010000013.1, from coordinate 42,734 downwards.
GCAGAGCTTTACCTGAAAAAAACCGGTGAACCAGCCGATTTGGAGCCGGAGGCGGTGCAGCAATTGGTGCACAACTTACGTGGTTTGACTTTTGAGGAAGTAAAACGCCTGGCCTACAAAGCCATTGCTAATGATGGCGCTATAAGCGCGGCGGATGTCAGTAGGGTGAACCAGGCAAAATTTCGTTTGCTGCAAACCGAAGGGGTGCTTAGCCAGGTATACGACACCAAGGCATTGGATGATGTGGTGGGGCTGAATAATTTGAAAAGTTGGCTGTTGCAGCGCCGACCTGCTTTTTTGCAGCAGCAACGCGATACACCCAAGGGGGTACTGCTTACCGGGGTGCAAGGTACCGGGAAAAGTCTGGCCGCCAAGGCCATTGCCGGCGCTTTTGGCGTGCCGTTATTGTTGCTGGATATGGCCAGTTTGTACAACAAGTACATTGGTGAAACCGAAAAAAACCTGCGGCAGGCCCTGCAATTGGCGGATGCCATGGCTCCTTGTGTACTTTGGATCGATGAAATTGAAAAAGGCATCAGCTCTGGCCAGGGCGATCAAGGCGTGGGGCGACGTTTGCTCGGCACCCTGCTCACCTGGATGGCTGAGCGTAAAGCAGCGGTGTTTCTGGTGGCGACCGCCAACAACATTCATGAACTGGCGCCTGAGCTGCTTCGAAAAGGGCGCTTTGATGAGCTGTTCTTTGTCGATTTACCCGGCGAAGCTGAGCGTTTGGCGTTGTTGCACTTGCATTTGCAGCGCCGTGACATGGCGATCGCAACCGAGGACTTACAGCGCTGCTTACCGCTCACTGCAGGCTTTTCCGGAGCCGAGCTGGAGCAGGCCGTAGTCGGGGCTTCATTCCGTGCCCAGAGTGCCGGCGAGGCTCTGGCGGCCAGTCATTTGCAGGAAGAGCTTAGCCAGACCCAGCCGATCTCAGTGGTAATGGCCGAGTCGGTCGAAGCTCTGCGGCACTGGGCTAGTTCGCGTTGTGTTAAAGCTTGAGTATGTCGCCATGATGTATAAACACCAACTGCGTAACTTTTACATTCCGGAAGAGCAGTCGTTTTACCTGCTCAATGCCAACGATGCCCGCAAATTAAAAGAGTGGGTGGCGCTCTGTATTTCCGAGTTGGAAAAGCTGGGATACCAGCAGATTGAGCTGATAGGCAAGGGCGCTTATGGCTTTGCTTTTGCTGGGGTTAGTTTGCAGGGCGAGCAGTGTGTATTTAAGTTCTCCCGCATTACTCTGCCACTGCATATTCAGGAACGGTTGGCCGATGAGGCCTATATGTTGTCGCAAGTGCAACACCCGGCGATACCTCGCTACATCACTTACCAGCTAATTAAAAAGCAGGGTATTTTGATGATGGGCCGGGCCAAGGGCATCGATTTAGAACAGTTTAGCTTACGGCATGGCCGTTTGTCTGCCCGTTTGCTGATCAAGCTGGCCGGACAGCTAGCGGAGCTGTTGCAACTGCTGCGTCAGCATAAAAAAGATGGCTTGCCGGCGCCTATCGTGCATGGCGATATTAAACCGTCCAATCTGGTATTCGACATGGAAACTGAGCAAATAAGTCTGGTCGATTGGGGGTCATCGGTGTTTGCTCAAACCGACGAGCAGGGCCAGTTTATCAGCAACGATGTGATGGGGCTGATGTCGGCTGATTTGCAGCACTCCAATGCCCGCTTAGGGGATGTCTATTTTATTGGCCCTGAGCAACGCAACGGCGCTTTATCCAGCCCGCGCTTTGACGAGCAGGGCGTAGCCAGTACCTTGTATGCACTCGCCTCGGGCCAGTCCTGCCGCTTTGGCTTTAAAGCCATACCGGCGCGCAGCCTGGGCTTGCCGCAGGCCTTTGCGACTATGTTGGACTCTTTGCTATCCGAAGATGCTACGCTGCGCCGTCAGGCTGGTGACTATTTTTTGCAGCAGATGCCAAGGCTAAAACAACTGGTGTTGCCGGAGTTGCCACTGTTCGATGATCAGCCTTTGCTACCGGTTTGGGTAAGCCCTGTACGTCATGACTTGGATACCGTGGTGTATTCATCGCGCAAGTCTTTTTTGCGTGAGCACAGTGTCGAAGATGGCATTGGCTTTGTCGATGATGCCCAGCTTGAACGCTATTACAAAAACTACTTAGAAGGCATGGGCGATACTGAAAAAGCTTTTATTGCCGCAGTCAGCCGGTTGGCACGGTACCCGGTGGTTGGTGGCTTGGCGATTCACTGGCAGCCCAAAGGCGTCTACATCGACTCCAGTTTGAACTTGTACGACGATAGCTTGATACGCTCTTTTGCACTGGCAGTGAACAATGTCGTCCAGCTTGCGCAGGCCATTGGTCGGGTCGGCATTTTCAAAGCCTGCTTGTTCAACGCCCGCAATACCATCCATATCAGCCGGGATAGCCTGGGCCAGCCCTTTGTACCGCCAAAAGATGCCAGTATCCCTTACCGAATTGCACCCGTACTGAGCAGCGATGCGTCCAGCAAACAACATTCTTACTTTGAAGATGGCAAGGATCCGGATGAGCAGTTGATTCTGCCGGACAACATTATGGATGACATTGCACGCTTAAACCTTATTCGTCATACCGGCTGCCTGATTTTTGAGGTAACGCCGCTGTATATGAAAATTCACAGCTATTATCGCCTATTGGATGTAACCAAGGAGCATGAGTTTGCCGGTTTACTGGCTAGTATTTTGCGCAAGGTGCCACAAATCACTGGTGAGGGGGTAGGTGGTTTTATGAAGCTGCCGCACAAAGATACCCGCTTTTTTAAGCATCAGACCATGCAGCCGACCAGCTATTACCCGGCAAACCCGAAGCAGTGGCAAAAGAGTATCTAAGTGGATTTAGTGCCGGTCTGGTTGTTTTCTCTGCAGCAGAGACGGCAATTCAGTCTTTTGGTAAAGAAATGGTTTAATTTTTCGTCCAAACCAAGTAATGTTAGGGCTTTGCAGCCTCTTAGAAACGAAGCATGAGTTCATTCGATACCGATCTTTATCCACTGTTGTTGCAGCAGGCCGCTGCCCTTGTCCAAGATGAACCTGACTTAATTGCCAAAATGGCAAACCTGAGCGCTTTGATTTATAACAGCGTACCTGAGCTTAACTGGGCTGGCTTTTACATTATGCGTGAAGGTGAGCTGGTACTTGGGCCTTTTCAGGGGCAGGTTGCCTGTGTCCGGATCCCAGTAGGTAAGGGCGTGTGTGGCACGGCAGTGGCGACGGGCGAAACCCAGCGTATTGCCGATGTGCATGCTTTCCCTGGCCATATCGCCTGCGATGCGGCCAGTGAGTCTGAACTGGTCATACCGGTTCGTTCCGCTGACCGCATTATAGCTGTACTGGATATTGACAGCCCGGTGCTCAACCGTTTCGCTGCGGAGGACCAGTCCGCCCTGGAGCAGCTCGTTCGGCTGCTTGAGCAAAGTCTGGTATGAAAGCCCTGATGGAAGTGCAGGACTATTTGTTTAGTCCTCGCGATGTGGGTGACTGGGATGGTGAAGAAGAACAGGTCGCAGATCAGATGAATGCAATCTATCATGCGGTCTGGTCGGTGATTCCGGACGATACGGCCACTGGCGAAGTGGAGTTATTGTTAAGTCAGCTTTGGCAACAGTTATCTGCCGACTCTTTAGTGCTGGAAGCCAGCGAAGAGGAGCTGATTGACTGGTCCATAGCCTTTGTAGAAAATCAACTGGCAGCCGATCCTGAGCCGTCAGATGAAGATGAAGATGATGAATATGAAGAGTAATTGTGCATGACAACCCCGAATACTGAAGTAGCTGAAAATGCGTCTGCAACTGTTGAGCCAGATACCAGCAACAATATGGCACCAGAAAGCAGCAATGAAACAGAGACAGACAGCGGTGCCGCGACTGCTGCGCCGAACAAACCCGCGTCGGTTAAAGAAGTGATTGCTTACCTTGCAACCGAATACCCTGATTGCTTTTCTTCTGCAGGCGCTGCCAAGCCACTAAAAATTGGTATTTTTCAGGATTTAGCAGCTGCAATCACTGAGCAAAGCCCGATCAGTAAAACTCAATTACGTCAGGCGTTGCGGGTCTATACCTCGAGTTGGCGTTATTTGGAGTCGATCAAATCGGATGCAATTCGTGTCGACTTAACCGGTAACGAGGTTGAGAAAATCGATCAGCAACAAGCGGACCATGCGGCCCAAACACTGGCCGAAAGTAAAGCTAAGGCAGCTGAACTGCGTAAACAACGTGCCAAAGCAGCTCAGACAGACAAAGCAAACAAGGAAGGCCGCAAAGCCGGGCAAAAGGCGACGAATGCCCCAAATAAAAAGGTTATGAACAAAAAGCCCTCTGGCCGTTCTAATCCTCAGGAACTAAAATCTAAAGTAAACCAAAAGCCAGCCGCTGCGGTACAAAGCAAGGAACAGGCGCCACTTGCACCTGTTTCGGAATCCGCACTGAAAGTTGGTAGTAGTGTTTTAGTCCGGCTTGGTCAGGCACCGATGTCCGCTACTGTGGTTGAAGTTGCTCGCAACGAGGTGACGGTGCAGCTGCAATCCGGTATGGTGATAAAAACCAGTCGTGATAGTCTGTTTCAACAGGCTTAAGTGGTTAGCGATAAAAAGTTGTTAGCGATCACGGCTTAGCAGATGAGAGTATTATGAAACAATCCGTTGCTTTACTGTTGGCTTTCACCCTTTTGCAAGCTCCGTTATGGGCCGGGGATCAAAGTGCTAAGGAGCCTACTGAGCTTCCTGTGCTTACTCAAGAGTCACAGCATGCGACTGCCAGTAAGCGCATTTCAGCTCTCTTTACCCGTGGTCATTATGCACCGGTACAACTGGATCAGGCTTTTTCGGAGCGCGTATTTGAACGTTTCTTAAAAAGTCTGGATTTCAATAAAACCATATTGCTGCAATCCGACGTCGATCAGTTCGCCCGTCATCGTAACCAATTCAGTGATGCCTTGAACCGGGGAAACCTGGCGTTCGCTTTTGATATGTTCAATACCAGCATGCAACGCCGATATGAGCGCTTTGGATTTGCCTTGCAATTGCTGGAAACCGAGTTTGATTTTGAACAGGAAGATCAGTATTTCTACGACAGGGAAGATGCTGACTGGCCAGCCACTCAGGCCGAACTGGACGAGCTTTGGCGCCAGCGGGTTAAATTTGACACCCTTAACCTCAAGTTGACGGGCAAAACTCAGGAAGAAGCCAAAGAGTTGCTGCAACGGCGTTACACCAACGCACGTAACCGTCTAAAGCAAACCAACAACGAAGATGTGTTTCAGCTGATCATGAATGCCTATGGTCGTAGCATAGAAGCTCATACCTCCTACTTGTCACCGCGCAATGCCGAGCGGTTCCAGCAGGATATGAATTTATCTCTGGAGGGCATTGGTGCCGTTTTGCGTGCTGAAGACGACTACACGGTTATTCAAAGCCTGGTTCCTGGTGGGCCTGCCGACTTAACTCAGCAACTCAAACCGAAAGATCGGGTGATTGGCGTTGCTCAGGACGATGAAGAGTTTGTCGATGTAGTGGGCTGGCGACTGGATGATGTGGTGGAACTGATTAAAGGCCCTAAAGGCAGTACTGTTCGTTTACAGGTGCAAAGTGGCGGTTCCATGGTATCCGGTACTACCAATGTGGTCTCCATTGTGCGCGATAAAATCCGTTTGGAAGACCGTGCCGCTAAAGGTGAAGTCTTCGAACCAATGCTCTCGGAACTTGATAAGCGTATTGGTGTGATTACCATCCCAGGTTTTTACAACAACCTGTCTGAGGATGTTAAAAAAGAACTGGCGAAGCTGCAGGAAGAAAAGGTCGATGCCATCATCATCGACTTACGCGGCAATGGCGGCGGCTCGCTGCAAGAAGCTACTTTACTGACCGGCCTCTTTATAGATCGTGGTCCGGTGGTACAAATCCGTGAAGGCTCTGGCCGTATTTCAGTCAGTCAGGATCGTGATGGTGTGAGTTATTACGATGGTCCTCTCACCGTGTTGGTAGATCGATTCAGCGCTTCGGCATCCGAAATTTTTGCGGCAGCGATGCAGGATTATGGCCGAGCTTTGGTGGTTGGAGAGCAAACCTTCGGTAAAGGTACTGTGCAACAACATCGTGGGTTGGGGCGCATCTACGATATGTTTGAAAATAGCCTGGGTAGTGTGCAATACACCATTGCCAAGTTCTACCGCATTGACGGTGGCAGCACCCAGCATCGCGGTGTAATCCCAGATATTTCTTTCCCATCACCGATTGACCCGGAAGATTGGGGTGAAAGCCGTGAAGAAAATGCGTTGCCATGGGATTCCATTCCAGCGGCTACTTATCAGCGGTTGGATAGCCTGGAGCCACATTTACCACTGTTGTTGCAGCGCCATAAAAACCGAGTGTCACAAAATCCTGAGTTCGCCTATCTGCAGGATGATATCGAAGAGTATCGGCGTCAGCGAGATGAAAAGTTTGTCTCGCTGGTAAAAGCCGAGCGACTGCAACAGCGTGAAGAGCGCGAACAGCGTCAATTGGCCCGTGCCAATGCGCGCTTGGCATTGTTGGGGAAAGAGGCCGTGGAGGATGCGGATGATTTGCCTGAAATCCTTAATGAGCTGGATCCACTGTTGGAAGAAACCGTACTAATTACCGCTGACTTTCTCCAGTTGGGGCGTTACGCGAAACAATAACCAGGGTGTGACAGGCTGGCGATTTTTATCGCCAGCCTTTTCTATATAACGATTACAATAAATAATAATAGGGTTGGTTTTATGTCGGGAGCACGTGAATCCGTTCATGGCATGTGGTCCGGTCGATTTGCGTTTATTCTTGCAGCGACCGGGGCGGCTGTCGGTTTAGGTAATATCTGGAAGTTTCCTTACATCATGGGCGAGAATGGCGGTGGTGCCTTCGTCCTGGTTTATCTGTTATGTATTGTACTGATCGGTATTCCGGTGATGATGTCGGAAGTGCTGATTGGTCGTCGCGGTCGGCAAAGCCCGGGACTTTCCGTAAAAACCCTGGCACAGGAGGCCAGTGCTAGTCCTCGTTGGCAAATCGCTGGCTGGAGTGGTCTGGTTGCCAGTTACCTTATCTTATCATTTTACGCCGTCGTGGCTGGTTGGGCGCTGGCGTATGTCATTAAAACAGCGCGTGGGGATTTTCAGGGGGCTGGAGCTGAGGCCATAGGTGCTCAATTTGGTGCTCATTTGGCCAACCCCTGGGTACTAATGGCATGGTCTGCTGTTATTTTATTTGTCACTGTCTATGTGGTTGGGCGGGGCGTACACAAGGGGTTGGAAAAAGCCGTTAACTTCCTGATGCCAAGCTTGTTTGTGCTGTTGGGCATTATGGCGATTTATTCTGCCACCAATGGTGCTTTGGGTGAAGCTGTTGCCTTTATGTTTACACCGGATTTTTCCAAGCTCACCATCAACGGAGTTTTGCTGGCACTGGGGCATGCGTTCTTTACTCTGAGCCTGGCATCGGGAGCCATGATTATTTACGGCGCTTATCTGCCGTCCAATGTTTCCATTGCGAAAACCTCAATGCTGATAGCCTTGGTGGATACTGCGGTTGCTATGCTGGCAGGTCTGGCTATTTACCCCCTGGTATTCCAGTATGGCCTGACACCTGCTGAAGGGCCCGGGCTGATTTTTGTTACCTTGCCGATTGCCTTTGGCTCCATGCCTTTTGGTACTTTCTTTGGCACCTTGTTTTTTGTTATGTTGGTTTTTGCAGCCTTCACTTCAGCCATTGCCATGATCGAGTCCACCGTAGCCTGGCTGGTGGAACGTAAAGGTTTGAGCCGTTTCACAGCAACAGCTGCAACCGGAGGCTCCTTATGGCTGCTAGGCTTACTGACGGTGTTCTCGTTCTCGGGCGCTTCCTGGGCGACGTTTGAGCTCACTGTGTTTGGCAAACCCATTACCAGTTTCTTTGAAGTGGTGGACTACCTGACTTCTGCCATCATGCTACCCTTGGGTGGTTTGGTTATTGCAGTCTTTACTGGTTGGGTGATGAAGAAAAAAATCACCGAGGAAGAGTTACAGACATCGGCTTTGATGTATGGCATCTGGCGTTTTGCTATTCGCTGGTTTACACCGGTCGCTGTTGCGATTGTATTTTTGCACTTGATTGGCGTGCTTGATCGATTGCTGCGCTTGCTTGGGTTATAGGATTTCGCATGACAACTAAAATAAAAGAACCTAGTTTTCTTGATGCACTGCTGCCGATCTTGGTACTGATTACATTGCTTTCCAGTTCCGTCATCTTGTTTGGTGATGACTCGTCCTATGGGCCGAATCAAATTGCCTTGTTTATCGCCGCTGCCGTCGCTGTGGTTATTGGCCTGAAAAATGGGTTTCGCTGGCGGGATATTGAACAGGCGATGATCAAAGGTATTTCGCTGTCACTTGGTGCCGTGCTTATCTTATTGGCGGTGGGTGCTTTGATTGGCACCTGGTTATTGGCCGGAACAGTCCCCACGCTTATTTACTATGGCATGCAACTACTGAGCCCGAGCTGGTTTTATGCAGCGAGCTGTATTTTGTGTGGCATTGTCGCCATGAGTATTGGCAGCTCCTGGACGACGGCGGCCACCATAGGGGTTGCCTTGATTGGGGTTGCCGCCGGTTTAGGTTTATCGCCAGCTATTACTGCGGGAGCAATTATTTCAGGGGCTTATTTTGGCGATAAAATTTCGCCATTGAGTGAAACCACTAATCTGGCGCCAGCAGTGGCTGGTGCCGAGTTATTCGCGCATATTCGTCACATGCTGTGGACTACAGTACCCAGTATTCTGCTAGCTTTGGTACTGTTTATCATCATTGGCCTAAACAGTTCTGCCACAGCTGATTCGGTGCACATTGATTTGATAAGCAGTACCTTGCAGCAGCATTTCGCCATCAGTTTCTGGACCTTGATCCCGCTGTTTGTGCTACTAGCCATGGCGATTAAAAAAGTACCTGCCTTTCCAACAGTCTTTATTGGTGCTTTGCTTGGTGGCGTTTGGGCCTTGTTGTTTCAACGCGAGCTGATGCAAAATTTGATGGAGCAAGATTTAGGCGCGACCATTGGTAGTTTTAAACTGGTATGGGCCACCTTGTTTGATGGTTTTGCTGTTGAAACCGGCTCCGATGATTTAAACAGTCTACTCAGCGGTGGCGGCATGTCCAGTATGCTGAATACCGTCTGGTTAATTTTTGCTGCGATGATGTTCGGCGCTGTGATAGAGAAAATTGGTCTGCTGCGTAAGTTTGTGCAGTCGATTTTAAAAGCAGCCCACAGCACAGGCTCCCTGATCACCAGCACCATTGCAACCTGTATCGCGACCAATATTCTAACTGCCGACCAGTACATGGCCATTGTCATGCCTGGTCGCATGTATAAAGAAGAATACGAGCGTCGAGGTCTGGCACCCGTGAATTTATCCCGCACCCTGGAGGATGGTGGTACCATCACCAGCCCACTCATTCCCTGGAACACTTGTGGTGCCTATATGCACGGCGTGCTTAATGTTAACCCGCTTGATTACTTTATCTATGCTTTCTTTAACCTGATTAATCCGGTTCTGGCTGTAATTTATGCCTACTGTGGAATTAAAATCTTGAAGCTGACACCGCCAGACAGTGTGCAGCAAGAGTTGCATTTAAAGTCTTAACACAAACAGCCTGAGCCCAGCTCAGGCTGTTTCACGTTATACTCAGAAAAAGCTGTTGGAAACCTGCTACCGGAGTTGCTATGTCTGCAGAAACCCTGAATCGTTCGGTAAAACGTCTGTCTGATTATCAGCCACCGGGCTTTGCCATAGACCGTACCGATCTCACTTTTGAACTGGATGTCGACAAGACAGTGGTAACTGCAGTACTTCATCTGCGTCGATTGGACTCACAAGCCAGTGAGTTGTGTCTGGATGGTCAGCAGTTGCAGCTGTTGTCCCTGCACTACAACGATAGTCTGATGGCAGATGATCAATTCAACTGCAGTGGCCAACAACTGCGCCTGAAGGTGTCAGAGAATAACTTCCGTCTGACTATCAAGACACAGATTAACCCTCAGGCCAACACTGCTCTCGAAGGCCTGTATTATGCCAATGGCAGCTTTTGCACACAGTGTGAAGCTGAGGGGTTTCGGCGCATTACCTATTACCTGGACAGGCCTGATGTGCTGTCAGTGTTTAGCACCACAATCATCGCGGATGCTGCACATTATCCTTATTTACTATCCAATGGCAATAAGGTGGAAGAGCGACAGTTGACTAATGGTCAGAAGCTGGTCTGCTGGCAGGATCCTTTTCCAAAGCCCAGCTACTTATTTGCTTTAGTGGCAGGTGATTTTGATCTGCTACGAGGGGAGTATCAAACCCGATCCGGTCGCCTTGTTGGGCTGGATTTTTTCGTAGAAAAAGGCCAGGGCAGTAAAGCGGCTTTTGCACTCGATGCGTTAAAGCGCTCTATGCAATGGGATGAACAGCGCTTCGGGCTGGAGTACGATCTGGATATTTACATGGTGGTGGCGGTTGATTTCTTCAATATGGGAGCCATGGAAAACAAAGGCCTGAATGTATTTAACAGCAAGTATGTGCTGGTCAGTCAGGATACAGCCACCGATACCGACTTTTTTAATGTTGAGTCGATTATTGGCCATGAATACTTTCACAACTGGACCGGCAACCGGGTCACTTGCCGTGATTGGTTTCAGCTGAGCTTAAAAGAAGGGCTTACGGTGTTTCGCGATCAGGAGTTTAGCCGCGATATGGGCTCTGCTACAGTCAATCGTATTCATGCCGTCCAGGTGATCCGTACTGCCCAGTTTGCCGAAGATGCCAGCCCAATGGCGCATCCGATCCGGCCACAGCAAGTGATGGAGATGAATAATTTCTACACCGTGACGGTGTACGATAAAGGTGCCGAAGTGATTCGCATGCTGCATACCCTTTTGGGGGAGGCTGGCTTTCAGGCTGGCATGCGTTTGTACTTTCAGCGTCATGACGGCCAGGCGGTCACCTGTGACGACTTTGTGCAAGCGATGCAGGATGCTAACCACTACGATCTAACGGCCTTTCGGCTTTGGTATCAGCAGTCGGGTACGCCAGAACTCACTGTGGAGCGGCATTATGATGCCTCGAACCAACGGCTGACATTGAGGCTGAGCCAGCAGACGCTGGCCACGGCCGATCAATCGGATAAAGCTGCTCTGGTACTACCTATCCGCTACCAGTTGTTGGATAAAACTAGCAGCCCGTCAGGGCTCTTTGTGATGCAGAAATCCAGTGATACTTTGGTATTTGATGGTGTATCAGCGCAGGCTTTACCTGTACTACTGGAAGACTTTTCTGCACCAGTCCGTTTAAAGCATGATTATACTGAGCAGGAGCTATTACGCATTGCAAAAGAGGCATCCAATGGCTTTGCCCGTTGGGATGCTCTGCAATCTTGTTGGTTGCTTTGGTTGCAGCAATCGATGGAGCAGGCGAATGATTTTGTGTTGCCTGATGCTCTATTTAAGCTTTATCAGCAGCTGTTAAGCCAACCTCTGGACGATAAAGCATTGTCAGCAGAGCTTTTAAAAGTACCGGATTACAGCGTATTTGCTGAAAGTTTTCAGCAAATACCTGTCCAGGCGATTCTGAGCGCAATTGATAGCTTCCGCCAACAAATCTGTCGACGCTTAGCATCCGAGCTGCAGAGCTGCTATCAGCAGCACAGCGAAGCTGCTGTCGATTACAATGAAGCCAATGTGGGGCTGCGGGCGTTGAAAAACCGTTGCCTGGATTATTTGGCGGTCCAAGGTCAAGCCAGTAAATCTTTGTTGCAGCAGCAATACGGTGTGGCAAACAACATGACAGATAAGCTGGCGGTACTCAAAGCCTGTCTACATAGTTCGCACCCGGCTTTCTTGAGCCTGATGCAGCAATTTGCCAATGAGTGGCAGCATGATGTATTGGTGTTGGATAAGTGGTTTAGTTTGCATGCAGCCAATCCAACCATTGATGTATTCGAGCAAATGTCATTGCTCTGTCAACACCCAAAGTTCAGCTGGCAGAACCCTAACCGGGTTCGGGCGGTATTTCATGCTTTTGCCATGCAAAACCCTGGACAGTTTCACCGGTTGGATGGTCGTGGTTATCAACTCCTGACCGACACCTTACTGAAACTGGACCCAATCAATCCGCAAGTTGCGGCTCGGTTAGTGACTCCGCTGTTATCCTGGCAGCGTTTCGATTCACAGCGCCAGACTTTAATGAAAGAAGCCCTCCATCGATTGTCTTCTCAGCAGGGCATCAGTGATGATCTGTATGAGAAAGTCAGCAAAGCCTTAGCGAACGAGTAAGGATCGCTTGGTGGCGCTGTATCAGTTCTTTTTGCACTTATCTGCAGAGGAGTGCCTTGGTTATTATCAGGGCCATTATCGCAATCTTATAGTCACAGCAAAAAGCGGTGAGCGTATCCAGATCCCAGCGAAACACTTTCATCGCTTTATTCAAAAGGACGGTATTCATGGCCTCTTTACCATCCTGCTGGATAAGGATGGTAAGTTAATAAAATTAATAAAAAATAGTTAGAGTTATTGCTTTAAACGCCAGCTTGAAACAACTGTTCTTTCCCAGGTGTTATTTCAACTGAATTATCATTATCTTAGTTTCAGGATTTGGGTTTTTTCAAAAGCTGATTAAACTAATAAGGTATCTTTCCGTATGAAAATCGTTTGGTGATGCAAAAAACAAATACAAATCAACAGATTTAGCCGGTGAGAAGCCTTGCGAAGCTACCGAAATGATGTAATTATTTTATTCATGTGCGCTGAGCTCCGATGAGTGGCCAGTGTGTCGATACAAAAATAACAATGACCTGCAGGGACAGGGGGGAGAAACTGAAATGAATAAAAGGCCAATTCTTTTCCATAAAAAGCCTTTGGCAATGGGTGTAGCTGCAGCATTGCTTGCAATGTCTGCCAGCTCCCAGGCTGCCAGCTTCCGGCTAGGGGATGTTGATATTCAGTTTGATTCGACGTTTTCCTATGGTGCCAGCTGGCGGACATCCGAGCGTGATTGGGACTCCATCAGTAAAGTGAACCATCCGCGGTTTAACTGGGAAGGCTACAATGCCGCCACCAACGTCATCTACACCCCGCAGGATATCTGGGCTCAGCCTGGTGCCTATTCCAGCAATGGCGATGCGGGTAACCTGAACTTCGATCGTGGTGATATGTTCAGTAACATGCTGAAAGGTACCCACGATTTATCCATCCGTAAAGACAACATCGGCTTTTTTGGCCGCTTTATGTATTTTTACGACTTTGCCCAGCGTGGCAGCAACTATGCCTATACTAATCCGGTCTCTGGTCAGCAGGTCAATCCTTGTGACGATAAACGAGCACGCGAACTCAGCTGCCGTGACCTCCGGCTGTTGGATGCCTACATCTATGGTAACTTTGCGCTGAATGACGGCATGAACCCTCTGACCGTTCGTTTGGGTCAGCAAGTACTGAGCTGGGGCGAAAGCACCTTCATTCCGCATGGCATCAACATTACGCCAGTGGATGTCGGTATCTTGCGTGCTCCAGGTTCTGATTTAAAAGAAGCTTTTATCCCGGTTGGTATGCTGACCATGGCGTTGGGTATTACTGACAACCTGTCCGCAGAAGTGTTTTATCAGTACGACTGGGAAAGCAGTTACCTGCCTGCGCCTGGCACCTATTTCTCTACCAATGATTTTGCCGGTGCCGGTGGACACAACCAAAATATTCAGCTTGGTTTTGCCGGTAATCCAGACATCGATTTATTCCATGTGCTTCAAGGGCTGAACGAACTAGGCACTTTAGTTGCTACGGGCGCGATTGATCAGGCTACCGCAGTATCGAGGTATCTAGCTTATCCGACCAAGGTTGCCCTGCGGCCTCATGGTAACAATGGTGAGTTGAAACCTAAAAATGGTGGTCAGTACGGTGTGAAGCTTGAATACTTCTCGCCAGAGTTAAATGATACTGAATTTGCAGTCTATTACATGAACTACCACAGTCGTGTGCCGCTGATTTCAGGACGGACATCCGATTTTCGTCAGGCTGCGGTGATACAGGACCTTGGCTATCTTGCGCAAAATGCCGGGCAGATTGATAAAGATACCATCTTGAATTTGCAAGGTTTTGCGCATGGTTTGCTGGAGTACCCTGAAGACATCAAACTGTATGGTTTTAGCTTCAACACTACGGTAGGCACCACTTCCGTCGCGGGTGAAATAGCCCATCGTCGTGGTGAACCATTGCAAATCGATGATGTCGAAATTTTGTACGCTGGTATGCCGGAACAACTTGCTAATTCAGATGGACCGTGGCGTCGGGCTGAACTAGCCGGCATTTCACAAATTGGTCGCGTTATCGGTCAAAAAGTCGGCTCAGGTGAGCTGGCACAGGGTTATATCGAGCGTGATACGACTCAAGCCCAAATGACTTTTACCCACTTGTTTGGACCTGTGCTTGGAACCGACAACTTCACCATGTTGGCTGAAGTTGGTGGTATCAAAATTCACAGCATGCCAGATCAAAGCGTACTGCGCTTAAATGGCCCAAATACCGATCGCAGTGGCGGACCCCTGATTGGCGATAATGGCCCATCGGAAGGTTTGCATATTGCGTTGTCTGATGGCCCTGAGCCAAACCCATTCCCAACGGCTTCTGCCTGGGGTTACCGCGTTTTTGCTCAGGCCCAGTACAACAACGTGTTTGCTGGTGCCAATATGACGCATCGGGTGAATTTCGCGCATGATGTCAATGGCATTACCCCTGATCCACTCTTTATGTTTGTGCAGGGCCGTAAGTCGCTGGGCTATACCCTTGGCTTTGATTATTTGAATCGTTGGTCCGCAGAGTTGTCTTACAATTGGTTCTGGGGGGGCGTAGGCACCACCAATAACCTGGCAGACCGTGATTTCGTGTCATTTAACATTAAGTATTCCATTTAAGTAAGGGACGAGAACGATTATGAAAAAACTCACCCTCCTGGCTAGTGCAATAGCCATGGTTGTTAGCTGCAGTGCACTGGCTAAAATTACGCCGGAGCAAGCTGCTCGTCTTGGTCAGGATCTTACGCCTATTGGCGCTGAGCGCGCTGGTAATGCTGCAGGGACTATCCCTGAGTGGACGGGCGGTATTCTGACACCACCTGCTGGTTACACCCCAGGTGATCATCACCCGGATCCCTTTGCTGATGATCAGGTCAAGTTTGTCATCGACAGCAGCAATGTGAACCAGCACCGTGATAAATTGAGCCCAGGTCAGATCGCGCTGTTTGAACTGTATCCGGATACCTTCAAAATGCCGGTCTATCCAACGCGGCGTTCCGCTTCGTTTCCACAGTACTTTTACGATGCAACCAAAGAAATTGCCACCAAGGCTGAGCTGATTGAAGGTGGTAATGGTCTGGCCAATGCAGCCATTGGTATTCCATTTCCCATTCCCAGCAATGGTTTAGAGGCAATTTGGAACCACATTGTGCGTTACCGTGGTGTAGCAGCAACCCGTAACGGCGGCCAGGCTGCGCCAACGGCTTCCGGTGCTTACACCTTTATCGGATTTGACGAGCAAATCATGTTCAAGTACTCGCACCCTGATGCGACGCCAGAGAACCTGATGGCGGAAAACATTTTGTTTAAATTTAAACAGAGTGTTACCTCGCCAGCTCGTTTGGCTGGTACCGCCTTGCTGGTGCATGAAACCATGGACCAGATCGCAACACCGCGTCAGGCCTGGACCTACAATACCGGGCAGCGCCGTGTGCGTCGTGCGCCAAACGTGGCTTATGATGCCCCAGGTACCGCCTCGGATGGTCTGCGTACCACCGATGACTTTGATATGTTCAACGGTTCACCGGATCGCTACAACTGGGAGCTTAAAGGCAAAAAAGAAATGTATATCCCGTACAACAGCTACAAGCTGCATAGCAAAGAGTTGAAGTACAGTGACATTCTGATGCCTGGTCATATTAACCCGGAACACACACGTTACGAGTTGCATCGGGTTTGGGTTGTGGAAGCCACGCTGAAAGATGGCATGCGTCATGTCTATGGTAAGCGGGTGTTCTACATTGATGAAGACAGCTGGCAGATCCACGTGGCTGACTTATACGACAACCGTGGTGATCTGTACCGTGTTGCCCAGGCGCATGGTCTGAACTACTACGAAGTGCCAACCCACTGGAGTACGCTGGAAGTGTATCACGATCTGAATTCACGCCGTTACATTGCGCTGGGCCTGGATAATGAAGACGTGATGTATGACTTCTCTGTCACTTTAAATGACAACGACTTTACCCCGGCAGCCTTGCGGCGCGAAGGCGTTCGTTAAGCCCGGACCAAGCGAACCAAAACGGCTGAGTCTCTCAGCCGTTTTGCAATCTAACCGAGACGAATTCAGATGAAATTTGCCTGCAGTATCCCCAGCATGATTGGCATTTTATTGCTCGCCATCCCGGTAGCTTCAGCCATAGAACAGCCGGAGCCAAAGCCTGCTGTGATTGCGCCTCTGGCGACACAATCGCTGTTAACCGATATTACGGTGCTGCCTTCTAACCGCCTGATAGCCGTTGGTGAGCGCGGTCATATTTTGTGGAGTGACAATGGTTCTCACTGGCAACAAGCCGAAGTGCCTGTGCGTGCCAACCTGAACGCTGTTTATTTTGTCGATGCAAATTATGGCTGGGCGGTAGGGCACGATGCCAGCATTTTGCACAGCCAGGACGGTGGTATCAGTTGGCAGTTGCAGCAGTTTTTACCCGAGCTGGATAAGCCACTGCTGGATGTGGTGTTTGAAAACACCGAGCACGGTATTGCGGTAGGCGCTTACGGCATGATGTATCGCACCCGCGATGGTGGTGCTAACTGGCAGGCTGAATTTCATCTGGAGTTGCTGGACGAAGAAGAGCAGGATTACCTGCTGGAATTAAAAGAGGATGATCCAGAGCTTTATGCCATCGAACTGACGGCTATTTTGCCGCACTTTAATCGGGTTTATGTGGCTGGCGACCAATTGATGATGGTTGGCGAGGCTGGTTTTTTTGCCATCAGTGATGATTTTGGTCAGCACTGGGAGTTATTAGAACCTTTCTACCACGGGTCCTTGTTCGATGTAGCGGTCACGGCTGAAGGTCATTGGCTGGCCGTTGGTCTGCGTGGCCATGTGTTTTTGTCTGAAGATGAGGGCGAAAGCTGGCAGGAAATGGTGCTGGCGTCGCAAGCCACCATCAACAGTGTGATTGTCCGGCCTGAAGCCATTTATTTAACCGGTAACGCAGGCCTTTGGGCGGTTAGCACCGATCAGGGGCAGAACTTTACCTTCCGCACAGAAGCCGAAGGCCGTGCTATCGTCAATGCGGTACCTTATCAACAGCAGATGATTCTGGCTACCGAGCTTGGGATCCGTCAGTTAGTGCAACAGAAGCCAGAATAAGCCATGAGTTTAAATCGATTCGTTAATAAATTTGAGTACGCCTTGTTCCGCCATCGTATTGCGGTGTTGGCTGTGTTTGCCCTGGCAACGTGTTTTCTGTTGTTTAAAGCAACTCAGATCCAGCTGGATGCAGGCTTTAGTAAGAATATACCGCTCAAGCATGAATACATGAAAACCTACATGCAGCATGAGCAAGATTTTGGTGGCGCTAATAACATTCTGGTGTCGATGTGTGATGCCAGTGGCAATATTTTTAATGCCGGATTTTTTGAAACGCTAAGGCAAGCCCACGACCAGCTGTATTACATTCCGGGTGTAAATAGGGTTCAGGTTCGCTCATTGTTTAGTCCCAGCACCCGCTTTGTCGAGGTGGTGGAAGATGGTTTTGCTGGTGGCCCGGTGATTCCGGCTGACTTTGTCCCCGATCAGCGCGGCCTGGCCAGAGTTCGTGAAAATGTCGAGAAAGCCGGTATTGTGGGACGCATGGTGGCGGATGATTTCAGCTGTGCCATGATCAATGCTCAGTTGCTGGAGATTGACCCATCCACCAACGAGCGGTTGGATACCATTGCTTTTGCCGCCACTTTGGAAGAGCAAATCCGTGGTCAGTTTGAAAGTGATGACATCAGTGTGCATATCATTGGCTTCGCAAAAATGGTGGGGGATGTCGCTGATGGCGCCAAAGGTGTCTTGGTGTTCTTTGCCATTGCCATTGCCATCACTTCGTTGATGGTGTTCTTTTTCTCGCGATCGTTAATGCTCACGGTGTTGCCGATTGCCTGTTCGCTGATAGCGGTGATATGGCAAATGGGCTTGTTGTCGGTGATTGGTTTTGGTATCGATCCGATGTCCATTCTGGTGCCATTCCTGGTATTTGCCATTGGTGTGAGCCATGGCGTGCAGATGATCAACTCGACCGGTAAACGGGTGGCATCGGGGCTGGATGCGAAAACCGCAGCTCAGGCCAGCTTCCGTAAACTCTTGGTGCCAGGTGGTGTGGCGCTGCTGTCTGATACGGTAGGCTTTCTAACCTTATTGATCATTGAAATTGGCGTGATCCGTGAGTTGGCCATTACCGCCAGTCTGGGTGTGGCAGTGATTATTCTGACCAACCTGATTCTGTTGCCGGTGCTGATGTCGTACGTACGTTTCAGCAAGGCTTATCAGCAGCGGGCAGCAGCGGGTAATCCAACGGCTGATCGGATTTGGTACAAGCTCTCTGCTGTTGCTACCAAACCGGTGGCTGCCGTGGTGCTGCTGATCACAGCTTTGCTATTTATTGCAGCCATGATTCAGAGCCAACATTTAAAAATTGGCGACTTGCACGCTGGAGCGCCTGCGCTGCATGAGCACTCGCGTTACAATCAGGATACTTTCCTGATTACCGATCGTTTTGCCATTTCTGTGGATTACATCAATGTGATGGTTGAAACCATTCCAAATGCTTGTACTCACCACGATATTATGGCGCGCATCGATCACTTCCAGTGGTTAATGTTGAATGTGCCGGGTGTGCAATCTGCCGTATCGCTGTCTTCGGTGGCGAAAACCATCAATGCCGGTTACAACGAAGGCAATGTCAAATGGCGTGTGTTGCCACGAACCACCCAAAGCCTGGTGCAGGCATCGGCGCAGGTTGAAACCAGCAGCGGTTTACTGAACCGGGATTGTTCGGTGATGCCGGTGATCTTATTCCTGGAAGATCATAAAGCGGAAACCCTGGCCCGGGTGGTACAGGCAGCGAAAGATTATGGCTCGGAGCTTGGCGATGAGGACACCCGCTTTTTGCTGGCATCAGGCCCTGCCGGGGTAATGGCAGCGACCAATGAAGCGGTCTCTGCTGCTCAGCGGCCGATGATGTTCTATGTGTACGGTGCTGTGATTATTCTGTGTTTGCTCAGCTTCCGCTCTGCCAGGGCGACAGCGGCAGTGGTGGTGCCACTCTTTGTAGTGTCGACCATGGCGATGGCCTTGATGACCTTGCTACAGATTGGTCTGACGGTATCAACCTTGCCGGTGATTGCACTGGGTGTCGGTATCGGGGTGGATTACGGCATCTACATTGTCTCCAGTATGAGCCAGATGCTCAAAGATCGGGTACCAATGCGTGAAGCCTATTATGAAGCGCTGAAAGAGCGGGGCAGTGCCGTGCTCTTTACGGGGATTACCTTGGCCATTGGTGTCAGTACCTGGGTCTTCTCGGCGCTGAAGTTCCAGGTCGATATGGGGATCCTGCTGACCTTTATGTTCCTGGTCAATATGCTGGGGGCTATTTTGGTTCTACCAGCATTGGCGGCATTTTTCTGGCCAAAGAATAAATAATGCAAAAAAACTTTATGCATGACTAAACATGAAAATGGCCGAAAGGCCATTTTCTATTTATGGGAATTGCATAAATTGTCATCAGCACTTGAAATCACTGGTTGCACCAGTCTAAAACACTGAAATAAAGCTCGAAAATGGCTACAATAGTGACTACACTTCGCAGCTAACGCGCGCAATGGTGCGACGTTGAATCATGCCCTTAGCGTCATGACGTCAAGAAAGGATATGAAAATGGCACTGATAGATGGTCAACCCTCTGTACTACTACAAAACGTAAAAAAACTCATTCAACAGAAAGTGAAAGAGCAGCCAGCTCTGGTCGAAAAGTTTGCCTCGATTCTTTACGGCAGCATCGCTGCTGAAGACTTAATTGGCCGCAATGACAGCGATCTCTATGGAGCCGCTTTAAGTCTATGGAAAACCTTTAACAATCACCATCAGGATGGTGCGGTGATTCGGGTGTTTAACCCAGAGATCAGCCGTCATGGCTGGGAGTCTAAGCACACCATTGTCGAAATTGTGGTACACGATATGCCATTTTTGGTGGACTCGGTGCGGATGGCGCTAAGCAGGCAGAATATCTCTGCCCATTTCTTTGTGCATATGCCATTGCAAGCAAAACGTACAGAGCAGGGTGTCATCGAAGACTTTGATAAACTAGGTGCCAAAAGCAAAGCCGATACCCGACAGACGGTGTTTCATATCGAGATTGATCGTCAGACCGATAAAGCTGCCATTGATAATTTAACCGCAGAGCTACACTCGGTGATGGAAGATGTCACTCTGTCGGTGCAAGACTGGCAGATCGTCCGTGAAAAGCTCAAAACGGTGATCAGCGAGCTGCCGACCACACTTGCCGGTAAAGAGCTGAGCAAAGAGCGCAAAGAACACATTGAGTTCCTGAACTGGCTGGTAAAAGACAACTTCACTTTCCTCGGCTATCGCGAGTACAAGATAAAGCCAGTGAAAGGGGATTACCGCATTGAAGGCGTGGCCAATACGGCGCTTGGTTTAATGCGCCGTGCTGATGCGAAAGATCTGATGTTATCCGAACTGCCAGAGAATGCCCGTCATCAGGCGCTGGATGACGCTTTGCTGATCCTTACCAAAACCAATCATAAGTCACGGGTCCATCGGCCGGCTTACATCGACTATGTCGGTGTCAAGCAGTTTAACGACAAAGGCGAAGTGACGGGTGAACATCGCTTTATCGGTTTGTATTCAGCCACCTTGTACAACAACAGCGCTGGTGATATTCCACTGTTGAAGTCCAAACTGGCCCAGGTGATGGCGATGTCCGAGTTTACCCCGGGTACCCATGCTTACAAAGCCATGCTGAATATTCTGGAGACCTATCCCAGGGATGAGCTGATCCAGGCTAGCCCAGCTGATTTACTGGATGTGGCAACCGGCGTGCTGCAAATGCAGGAACGGGATATGACCCGGGTCTTTATGCGTAAAGATACCTTTGGTCGTTTTGTGTCTGCCATGGTGTATGTACCGCGGGAGCGTTACAACACTCAGTTGCGTAAAGAAACGCAGCACATCTTCCAGCAGTTCTTGAAAACTGATGAGCCGGTTGAGTTCACCACCTTCTTCTCCGAGTCGGTGCTGGCCCGTACCCACTACATCATTCGTATCAACGATAGTCATGTCGAGTTGAATGTGAAAGAAATCGAACGCAATCTGATTGAAGCCGCCCGCACCTGGGAAGACAAGCTGGAGTCGGCGCTGGTTGGCGTCTATGGCGAAGCCAAAGGCCGTGAGCTGGCTCGCAAATACGTCAATGCTTTCCCGCGCGGCTACAAAGAAGAAATGTTGCCAAACGATGCTCTGGTCGATATTGGCAAACTGGAATCGCTGAATGAAGAACACACCTTAGAGATGTTGTTCTATCAGCCACAGGAAGAAAAAACCAACAGCAAGGCAGTACGGCTAAATCTATTCCACAAAGACAAGCCTATTCATTTGTCTGATGTGCTGCCAATGCTGGAAAACTTTGGCTTGCGGGTCATCGGTGAAACACCCTATCCGGTGCGAACTCCGGATGGCTCCGTCAGCTGGATCCTGAATTTCACCATGGAGCTGAACTGTGAACTGCTGAATGAGTTTGAGCAGGCTCAGCAAGACTTCCAAAGCTCCTTTGCCAAAGTGTGGGCTGGTGCTCTGGAGGACGATGGCTTTAACCGCCTGATCCTGGCTGCTGGCTTATCTGGCCGTGAAGCAGCTTTGCTGCGGGCTATTGCCAAGTACAAACGCCAAATCGGCGGTACTTTTAGTCAGAGTTACATTGAGAGCACCTTTAGCCGTTATCCTCAGTTGGCGCGGTTGATTGTGGAACTCTTTAACAACAAGTTCTCGCCGGCAACCAAGGTAACAGCCAAAGCGATTGAGAAGCTGGAACAGCAAATTACCGATCAGCTGGAGCATGTGGCGAACCTGGATGACGATCGCATCATTCGCCGATTTGTTGATATTGTGCATGCGGTGCTGCGTACCAACTATTTCCAGCCGGATGCGCTTGGTAACGAGAAACCGTACATCTCAATGAAGATTAAACCGGATCTGATCCCGGAAATTCCATTACCGGTGCCAGCGTTCGAGATTTTTGTTTACTCCCCGCGGGTAGAAGGCGTGCATTTGCGCTTTGGTAAGGTTGCCCGTGGCGGTTTACGCTGGTCTGATCGCCGTGAAGATTTCCGTACCGAAGTATTGGGCCTGGTGAAAGCACAGCAGGTGAAGAACACTGTGATTGTGCCGGTGGGTGCCAAAGGTGGCTTTGTTTGTAAGCAACTGCCTGAAACGGGTGGCCGTGAAGCGTTCATCAATGAAGGTAAGGCCTGCTACCGTACCTTTATCCGTGGTTTGCTGGATGTCACCGACAACATCGTCAAAGGTGATATCGTACCACCGAAGGATGTGGTGCGGTTGGATGAAGATGATCCCTATTTAGTGGTGGCAGCCGACAAAGGCACTGCGACTTTCTCGGATATCTCCAACGGTATCTCGGAAGAGTATGGCTTCTGGATGGGCGATGCGTTCGCTTCTGGCGGCTCTAATGGTTACGATCACAAAGGTATGGGTATCACAGCGCGCGGTGCCTGGGAGTCGGTAAAACGCCATTTCCGCGAAATTGGCATCGATTGTCAAACCACTGATTTCACCTGTGTTGCCATCGGTGATATGGCGGGGGATGTGTTTGGTAATGGCATGCTGCTGTCGAAGCACATTCGCTTGCAGGCGGCTTTTAACCACATGCACATCTTTATCGATCCGACACCGGATGCGGCCAGCTCTTACCAAGAGCGTGACCGTATGTTTAAACTGCCTTCTTCTACCTGGGATGACTACGATAAATCCCTGATTTCAGAAGGTGGTGGTGTCTTCCTGCGCAGCGCCAAATCCATCAAGCTTACGCCGCAGATGAAAAAAATGCTGGGTACCAGCAAAGCCACTATGACACCAACGGAACTGATCCGCGCTTGTCTTGCCATGCCGGTCGATCTGATTTGGAACGGTGGTATCGGTACTTACATGAAAGCCAGCGATGAAAGCCATGCCGAAGTGGGTGATCGCGGTACCGAGGCACTGCGCTTAAATGGCAGTGAGTTTAAAGCCAAGATCTTTGGTGAAGGCGGAAACCTGGGGGCAACCCAGCGTGGCCGGATTGAGTTTGCTGCCCATGGTGGTCGTATCAACACTGACTTTATTGACAACGTTGGTGGAGTGGATTGCTCGGACAACGAGGTCAACATCAAGATCCTGTTGAACGCTCTGGTGGCTGCGGGTGACTTAACCCTGAAACAGCGCAACAAGCTGCTGGTCGATATGACCGATGATGTGGCACGTCTGGTGATTGAAGATTGTTACCAGCAAACCGAAAGCATCTCGATTTCAGGTCTGTTAGGTGCCGATCAGTTAAAAGAATACACCCGCTTTATCCATACCCTGGAAAAAGAAGGCAAGCTGAACCGCGAGCTGGAGTTCCTGCCGTCTGATGACGAGCTATCCGATCGCATGGCGCGTGGTATGGGGTTAACCCGGCCTGAACTTGCTATCCTGACTGCCTACGGCAAGATGGTTCTGAAAGAGCAATTGGTACTGCCGGAGATTTATGAGAACCCTTACTTCAAGCAAGAGTTGTTTGCGGCTTTCCCATTGGTCCTACAGAAAAAGTACAGCGCCGAGATGGAGCAGCACCCGCTGAAAGGCGAGATCATTGCCACCAAGCTGGCTAATCAGCTGGTTAATGAGATGGGGCCGAACTTTGCCCAGCGTATGAGTGAGGAAACCGGAAGTAGCGTCGCTGAGTTGTTGCTCTGCTATGCCATGGCGCGTGATTTGCTTGATGTATCCACGCACTGGGATGCGCTCCGTGCTCTTGATAATAAAATTCCAGCCAGTTTACAGACCAAGCTGTTGCATCAGCTGCGCCGCACCATGCGCCGGGCCACCCGCTGGTTCCTGCGTCACCGTAACAAGGCGCTGGATATTCAGCAGACCCTGACGTTCTTTAAGCCGGCCTTTAAAGAAGTGTCGGACAACCTGCCACGCTTTATGGCAGAAAAAGAAATGGCCGAGCTGGATAAGCAGTTTAAAACCTATCAGGATAAAGGTATCCCGACAGATACTGCTCGCTACCTGGCTTACCTGAGCACCGTATTCTCGGTGATGGATATTGCTCAGGTGGCGGATGCGGAACAAACATCAGTACCGCTGACAGCTGAAATCTACTTCAAGTTGGGAGATCGGCTGGATCTGCACTGGTTCCTGGAACAGATTACCCAGCAACCGGTGGCAAACCACTGGCAGGCACTGGCGCGCGCGAGTTACCGCGAAGAGCTGGATTGGCAACAACGCTCGCTGGCAGCTGTGGTGGTTCGTAGTTGTGGCGGAGCCTGCGATGCCGAGTCCGTGATTGAAAGCTGGCTTAACGAGCACGATGCGTTGCTGGAGCGCTGGCGCATGATGTTGGCTGAGTTTAAAACCACTAAGAGCCATGAGTTTGCAAAATTCTCTGTTGCTTTGCGTGAGTTGATGTTGCTAAGCCATCACTGTGAACCTGTTAAATCCTAAACCAACAGGGTAAAATACCCGATAGGTTAATCCAGATAACCCCGGTCCTGCTGGTAACACTACCAAGGCAACCGGGGTTTCTTTTGCTGACAAACGATGCGGAGCCTTGTCATGTTCTACCCCTTTGCCAGAAGCTTAATGTTTGCCTGCGATGCCGAGTGGTCGCATAACTTTGCCCTTGGCAGCCTGAAGCGGCTGGCACATACGCCATTGGCGATGGCCTGGCGCCAGCAATTACCGAGCAAACCTGTCACTGTTGCTGGTATTGCCTTTGATAATCCGATAGGTCTGGCCGCTGGACTGGACAAAAACGCCGACTGCATTGATGCTTTTGGGCAGATGGGATTTGGTTTTATTGAAGTGGGTACTGTGACCCCGCGCCCTCAGGCCGGCAATGATAAACCACGCATCTTTCGGTTGCCGCAGGCTCAAGCGATTATCAATCGCATGGGCTTTAACAACAAAGGCGTGGATTACCTGGTCGAAAATGTGAAAAAAGCGCAGTACCAGGGCGTGCTTGGCATCAATATTGGAAAGAATAAAGATACTCCAAATGAGCAGGGCAAGGATGACTATGTGCACTGCATGCGTAAAGTCTATGCCCATGCCAGTTACATTACGGTCAATATTTCCTCGCCCAATACGCCGGGACTGCGTGAGCTGCAGTATGGTGAAGCGCTGGATGATTTGCTGCAGACGGTTCGTAATGAGCAATTGGATCTGCAGGCTCAGTTTGATAAGTACGTGCCTATCTTTGTTAAAATTGCGCCAGATATGGATGAAACCGAAGTGCAGCAAGTTGCACTGGCTTTGTTGCGCAATAAGATGGATGGCGCGATTGCCACCAATACCACCCTGGATCGCACTATGGTGCAGGGGTTAAAGCATGCCGATGAAGCCGGAGGCTTAAGTGGTTTGCCGGTACAGCAAAAAAGCACTCAGGTGTTGCAGCAGTTACGGCAGGCGGTAGGCACCGATTTCCCGTTGATTGGGGTAGGCGGCATTGTAGATGGCGCCTCAGCTCAGGCCAAGCTGGCAGCTGGCGCTGATTTGCTGCAGTGTTATACAGGATTTATCTATCGTGGACCGCGCTTAATTGCCGAGATCATCGACAGTTTGTGATGGATCCTGCCGCCTTATAAGGATCCTGATCGGATCCTTTTTTGTTAGAAGAAATTCGAATTTCACTTTGATCATAAGTTGTTATACTTGCACCAAATGATCAATAATTCTAACAGCTTAGGGATGCACCATGTTGTCACCAACTGAACGCTGGAGCTGGTACCACTGCGCAGAGCGCAATCAGCTGGTGCTGGACATCAATGCTGAGCTGGCATTTCCAGTTCCTTTTGCTGCACACCTGCTACATTTGCCGAAGACGGCTCAAGCCTTTACCATGCATGATGCCGAACACTACTGGTTGGCGTTGGAAACTTTGACAGATACGGGCTTGAACCAGGAGCAGCAGTTGTACTTTGCTCTTACCGCGGTGGCCGCGCTTAACTTTATGCGCCCTCAAGGTCATAAGAGCTGGTATTTTGCCGATATAGCCAACAGCAAACCGTTGCATGCCTTTCAAACTGCCGAGTTGGTTGGCCAGCAATTGGTTAAGGTCTTGATTTTACAAACCGATACTGACTGTGCTGAGTGTATGTTGCTGGCGGACGTTACCAGTTTAACGGGTAAGCAACTTGCTGCTGGTACCGTATTACGTTTGCTCAATTCACGTTTACGACCATCGATCCAACCTCTGCTGCGTAAATCTGCCTAGTTACCAGCCGTTCGCCTTGCTGCTGAGCTCAGCTTGCTGCTATAGTAGCGCTTCGCTTGAACCCAGCAGGACACTTCATACGCAGTTATGTTTAAAAAAATCTCAGCCTTGATCCGCCAGCTGGCGGGAAAGCCTCTACCTGCCATTCCAGGTGTGCCGGCGCTGAGCAAACGACGACGTGCTGCAGTCGCCATACTTTTGATGTTTCATCTGATGGGGGCTTTATCCTCACTGGATGCTCTGATGTCATCCCGTACCTCCCAAGGCAGCATTGCCTGGATTATTTCGCTGAACACCTTTCCTTATGTCACAGTGCCAGTCTACTGGATTTTCGGCCGGCCCAAGTTTCAGGGGTATGTGATTTCCCGCCGTGAGACCGACTCGGATCTCTGGCTAAAACATCAACTGAAAATGTCGAGCGTCGACCGCTTCCAACTGCAAAATAGTCGTATTCGCGGCAATATGCAGGCGGTTGAGTATCTGGCTAAGATGCCATTTTTAACCGGCAACGCCATTGAGTATCTGCTGGATGGTCAGCACAAGTTTGACAGTATTTTCGCGGGCATTCGTGAAGCTGAAGACTATGTGTTGGCTCAGTATTACATCATTCGCAATGACGATATTGGCCAGCAATTTAAACGAGCGCTCATAGATAAAGCTGAACAGGGGGTGCCGGTTTTTTTATTGTATGATGAAATTGGCAGTTATCGATTGGGTAGACCTTATCTGCGTGATTTAGAGCGGGCAGGCGTTCAGGTTCGTCCGTTTCACTCCACCAAGGGGCCGGGCAATCGCTTTCAGCTTAATTTTCGCAATCACCGCAAACTTGTCATTACCGACGGTAAGCATGCCTGGCTGGGTGGTGCCAATATAGGTGATGAATACCTGGGACAAAGCCTGCGATATGGCAATTGGAGGGATACCCACCTGAAAATTACCGGGCCAGCCGTGATGAGTGTGCAGCTGTCTTTTGTCGAAGATTGGTATTGGTCCAGTGACATGATCCCGGAACTAAACTGGGAGCCAGTCGTTGCCGAGCGGGGCGACTTGCCCATTTTAATCCTGCCCTCTGGCCCGGCAGACCGGCATGAAACCGCTAGTTTGATGATGCAGCATATGATCCACAGTGCTGTGGAGCGTTTTTGGATCTCCAGCCCTTACTTTGTGCCGGATGAAGGGGTGCTATCAGCCCTGAAACTGGCAGCACTGCGAGGAGTGGATGTGCGCATTCTGATCCCTGAACGGACCGATAACTACCTGGTTTATCTGGCAGCCTATGCGTTTGTAGCCCCGCTGATTGAACTTGGCATCGAAATCCATCGTTATCAGGATGGGGTACTGCACTCCAAAAGCTTTCTGGTCGATCATCAGGTAAGCAGTGTTGGTACCGTCAATCTGGACAATCGTTCCTTCCGGCTGAACTTTGAAATCACCGCACTGATTGGTGGTGAAGAGCCGAATCAGCGGTTGGAACAGATTTTCCAGCGCGACTTTGATCGTTCCCGCATTATGACGGTGGAAGAAATCGAAAATAAGTCGCTGTTCTTCAGAGCCCTGTCACGAGCGGCTTATCTGATGGCACCGGTACTTTAGTTGCCGGTGTCAGCATGCCGGCCAGGAGCGCACTAAAAACAGGTCTCCATCGCCTCTAGCAGCCGATACGTATCATCCACCAGCCAGATACTGCGCCACTTATCAAACGTTAAGCAGGGATGCGAGCTACCCAGGATCGCAATGTCGCCTATCTGCAATTCAAGCTGCGGCGGATAATGCCAAAAGGTGTGTTGATCCATGATTTTTCGGCTTTCACAGCCAGTTAAATCCAAGGGTAAGGCTTTGCCAGCACGATAGAGCTGCAGCACCTTGGGCATACCAGCATCAAAGGCAATGTCGCGCTTTCCCAATCCAAGGACTGCCAGGCCAGGCTCTGGCAAGGACTGCACATAAGCAGCTACTTCCAGTGCCGGCTGTAAATCCCCTGGTACCTGTTGTGCCAGCTGACTACGCTGCTGGATCTGTTGCTGCGCGCAGGCATAGAGTTGATGATCGTGTGTAATGTAACAGCCTGGCCGAAGAACCACTTCGATGCGGTTGTCTGCACGAAAGGCTTGCAGCTCCGCGGCCACCACATCATACCAAACCGAGCCAGCACCGGTCAGAATAGCAGATTGCCCGGTAAGATAGCGCTGCTGCAACTGTTGGCATAGCCTGGCTGCCTGCTGGATCCAGAGCCGTACACTGGGCTCATCCTTAGCAATGCCTTCGTAAAACTCGACACCAGCCAGCCTGAGTCCATTCAACTGATAAATAACATCGGCCAGTTGCAGGCTGCTATCCAGATCGCGTAAACCACAGCGACCTGCTGCGGTGCCGAGCTCAACCAGGCAAGGGAGCTGCAGCTTGAGCTTATCGAAATAGGCCGATAATTGCTGGGCGTTGTGGCTGTCATCAACGCAGACGTAAAGTTGAATGCCTTGCTGCAGCAGCTGCGCAACCACCGCCATATTGGCTTTGCCGACCAACTGATTGGCCAGGATGATGCGTTTGGCACCGGCCTGTGCCGCAATCATTGCCTGATAGGGCGTGGCAACGGTCAGTCCCCAGGCACCAGCAGCTAATTGCTGCCGGAAAATAGCCGGTGTCATGCTGGTTTTGCCATGAGGCGCCAAGGCAACATCGGCAGCATTGGCAAAGGTTTGCATCCAGCGGATATTGTTGACCAGTGCTGATGCTCTAATCACAGCCGCAGGCAAGGGGACGGTTTCATGCAGCAGGCAAGGCTGTGTTTCGATGCTGGCCGTAAAATCTGCTTTGTGTTTCATAACAACTCCGGATTTTGCCGAACCCACCAAGATTCTGACAAATTTCTGTGACTTCGCTGTTTACTTTTTCAACGCAATGGTACAAAGTATCTCATTAAATATCTATGAAATACGTAGATTTAATTGTAATTATGATTGAGTTTTTTACTGTATGACATTTGAGATTGATATTTTATCACGGATTTCAGAGCGTTTTGTTGAACTGAGTGATTCTGAGCAAAAAGTAGCTCAATTGATTCTGGCTGATGTACGGGCAGCGACCGAGCTGAATATTGCAGGCTTGGCACGTGAGGCTGGGGTCAGCCAGGCCACAGTGACCCGTTTCGCCCGCAGTGTCGATTGCAAAGATGTGCGGCAGCTAAAAGTAAAGTTAGCGCAGTCTTTGGCGGTCGGCCAGCGTTTTATTGAAGAAACGCCGGATCTGGATGGGATCCACGGCGTGTATGAGGCAATAAAAAATACCTTGGATCTAAGCCGTAAACTGCTCAAAGAACCCGACGTGCACCAGGCGGTGCAATGGTTGCTGCAAGCCAGAATGGTGCTGTGCCTGGGGATGGGGGGTGGTTCATCCATTGGTTCATTGGAGATGCAGAATCGGTTGTTCCGTTTTGGCGTTCCTGTCAGTAGTTATCAGGATGGCTTGCTTTGCCGAATGGTAGCCGCTGCGGTCGAGCCAAACGATGTGGTGGTGGTGATTTCACTGACCGGTAATACACCGGAGATCATCGATGCCGCAGCTATTGCGCGCCAGTACGATGCCAAAGTGATTGCCATTACCAAGCCGGGCTCGTTGTTGGCTGCTGAGTCAGACTTGCTGCTGGCCATCCAGGCGCCGGAAACGGATTTTATCTACAAGCCGTCCGCATCGCGTTATGCCATGCTGGCGGTGATCGATGTTTTGGCTACTGAATTGGCAAAGCAAAATAAACGTCGCTCCCGCGATAAGTTGCGGCGGGTGAAGCTATCACTCGATAGCCACCGCGGCGGGGATGAGCGTCAACCGCTTGGAGACTAATAGGAGAACACCATGGCAATTATTCGATATGGCACTGAAGGCAATACCGGCACCGGCGGTCAGGCATTGCCTTTTGCCAAGGCGGTGGCCGCGGGAGGCTGGCTCTATATCTCCGGCCAGACACCGATGCGCCATGGCGAAGTGGTGGAGGGGGGGATTGTCGAGCAGTCCAGGCTGGCGATTGAAAATTGTCTGGCTATTATGCACCAGGCAGGCTTTGAAAAAGAGCATATTGTGCATGTGAAGGTGTTTTTGACCGATGCGCGTTACTTTAGCTCGTTCAACAAGGTGTTTGCCGACTACTTTGCCGATGCGCCACCAGCCCGGATTTGTGCGGTCGCCGATTTAGTGGTTGACTGTAAAGTAGAAGTTGATCTGACCTGCTTCAACCCTGAATATATGGCTGACAAATGACAGCGATGTCATTGTGCGGCTGGAGAAAAGATAAATGAACATCACCGCATTCTACTTGCTGTTTAGCCTTTATATCACGGCCTTGATTGGCCTGAGTCTCTGGTTAAGCCGCCGTCAGAAAAGCGGGGAGGACTTTTTACTGGCTGGTCGCAATGTATCAACCCGGCTTAGCCTGGGTACCACGGTCGCGACCATGATCGGTACAGGGACCAGCATGGGAGCGGTAGGCTTTGCTTACACCAACAGCTGGGCCGGCATGTTGTATGGTATCGGCGGAGCCTGCGGGATTTTGCTGGCTGCCTGGTTATTTGCCCCGGTGCGCCGCTACGGTTTTATGACCATGAGTGAAGAGCTGTCCTTTTATGTCGGTGCTCAGCCTAAAATGCGCTTGCTATTTGCCTTGTTGATTTTCATTGCCTCGCTCGGTTGGTTGGGAGCCCATCTGATAGGTGGAGCTTTGTATTTATCCTGGGCCACGGGCCTGGATTTAGATCTTGCTAAACTGGTGATTGCCGCTGCCTTTACCGTCTACATTGTGATTGGTGGTTATGCGGCTGTGGTGTGGACAGACTCCATCATGGCCATTATTTTGTTTATCGGTTTTGTGCTGATGGCGGTTTTGATCAGTGTGCAGGCCGGTGGTATTGTTGCGCTTACACAGCAAGTGCCGGCTTCGCAGACGGGCTGGCAGGCGCTTAGCCATATTGGCCTGATCCCCGCCATCTCGCTGGCGGTGGTGATTGCGCTGGGAGTGCTGGCAACCCCTTCGTTTCGGCAACGCATTTATTCTGCCCGCTCCGTCAGCACGGTGCGACGCGCTTTCACGTTAGCCGGTTTACTTTATCTGGCTTTTGCCGCTTTGCCTGCCATGATTGGCATTGCTGCCCGTCAGACGGCTCCGGATTTGGCCGATCATCAATTTGCGTTTGCCACGGTGGCGGTCACGGTATTACCGGCTGTGGTTGCGATGGTGGTGCTGTTGGCTGGGGTGTCCGCCACCTTATCCTCTGCCAGCTCGGATGCCATTGCCGGGGTAAGTATTCTGATCCGCGATATGGTGCAGCAGTGTTATCCGGCAGGGTTCAGCAAGCAGCGCCTGTTATTGCTCAGCCGGGTCTCCTTAGTGCTGGTCGCACTGCTCGCCTTGGCAATGGCACTGATGTCCAATGACATCATTCGTTACATCACCTCTTTAATCGCAACCGTGATGTCTGGCCTGGCCGTTACTGCCTTGCTGGGGCGCTTCTGGCCGGGGTTTCGCTGGCAGGGTGCTTTGGCGGCGGTGCTGCTGGCCATGACCATCTCAGTGAGTATCTTGTTGCAACCGGATTGGCTTAGGTTTTGGGGCAATCCAGTGCTGCCTGCTTTTGCCGGGGCCATGCTGGGGGCCGTGCTGGTTAGTTTGCGCTATCAACATCAAGTCATTACGCCTTTGACCAGCATGCGCCGGTTACGACAGGAGCGGCAACGCTTTTTACAGCAAGGCAACTTTGTTGCTGAATCCGATGGTACACACCTTAAGAATAACAGCTTATCGGCTGCTGACAGTCGGGGAGAGAGCTCTGTATGATGCGTATTTTTACCGCTTCGCTGGCCACCGAAACCAATACGTTTTCGCCGATGTTCACCGATCTGACCAGCTTTAAAAGCAGCTTTTACGCGGCCCCAGGTGAGCATCCCGATACCCCGACTTTGTGCAGCGCCCCTTTAATTGCTTGCCGGGAACTGGCCCGCGAACAGGACATTACCCTTATTGAAGGCAGCTGCAGCTGGGCTGAGCCTGGCGGCCTGGTGAATCGTGCGACTTACGAGTTTCTGCGCGATGAAATCTTGCAGCAACTGAAAGCTGCTTTGCCGGTGGATGCGGTGGTGCTCGGTTTGCATGGGGCTATGGTGGCACAGGGGTACGATGATTGTGAGGGTGATTTATTAAGCCGGGTGCGGGCTCTGACCGGGCCTGATGCCGTGATAGCCGCTGAATTGGACCCGCACAGCCATTTAACCAAACAAAGGGTCGCCATGGCTGATCTGTTGATTGCATTTAAAGAGTTCCCTCATCTGGATTTTATGGACCGGGCCCGTGAGCTGGTACAACTGACACTGGCAACTGTTCGGCACCAAATCACCCCGTGCATGGCAAGCTTTGATTGCCGGATGATTGATGTGCTCCCGACCAGCAACGAGCCGATGAAGTCATTTCTTGGCAGGATCCGCCAGCTCGAGCAGCAGCCGGGTGTGCTTTCTATTTCGGTGATCCATGGTTTTATGGCCGGCGATGTGCCGGAGATGGGCACCCAGTTGTTGGTGATCACCGACAATCAGCCAAAGCTGAGCCAGCAACTGGCTGCGCAGCTTGGTATGGAACTGTTTGCCCTGCGTGGCCAAAGCATGCCTGACATGCTATCGGTAGAGCAGGGGGTTGCTGAGCTACGAGCAAGCGCGCATGGACCAGTGGTGCTGGCTGATGTCTGGGATAATCCGGGCGGCGGCGTTGCCGGTGACGGTACTCTGATTCTGCATGAAGTGATACGGCAGCAGCTGACAGGAGTGGCCTTTGGCACCATCTGGGATCCAATGGCGGTGCAGCTGTGTTTTGCTGCTGGGGAAGGCGCGGTGATACCGCTTCGGTTTGGCGGCAAAAGCTGCGCCACCGCCGGTGAGCCAGTGGACAAAATTATTGAAATCAAAGCACTGCGGGCCTCTGCCTGGCAAGAGTTTGCGGGTAGCAAAGTACCGATGGGCGCTTGTGCCTGGATACAGTTTGATGGCATTGATGTGATTTTAAACTCGAATCGTTGTCAGTCGTTTGATCCCAGTTTGTTCCGCGCGGTCGGCATTGTACCCGAGCAATGCCATGGGCTGGTGGTTAAGTCCACCAACCATTTCTATCAGGGCTTTGCTGCTATCGCTGCCAGGGTGTTGTATCTGGACGCAAAAGCGCCGTACCCAAGCGATCCAAAGCAGAACAACTACCAGAAGCTGACACGGGCTATCTGGCCTATTGTAGAGCAACCTCATCTAACAGCAGATGAGAGCAAGCCAGATTGCGCTTAGTAAGCGGGTTCCGGGCTTGGTAAGGTGAGTCGCTCGATGCAGCCACAATCTTGCAGCGTGATGTACAACTGATCCGAGCGAGCAGCTAGGTTGGTTGGGTTCCGGTGCTTAAGTGGCAGCTCAGCCAGCAATTGCCCATCGGTATTTAGCAAAATAACACTGCCATTGCCAAAACGGGTTACCGCCAGCACGCCTGGTTGCACCATGCGCATACCATCCAGCCCGGCGGAGGAAAAGGCGGCAATCAAGGTCTTGTCGGTCAGTTCTTGTTGTTTAATTCGGTAACGCCAAATACGCCGCTGGACACTCTCGTTGACAAACAAAAACTGCTGATCGTCAGACACCTCAATGCCATTGGTGGTGCCCATATTGGCTTCCAGCAACTGGCTGTGGCCATCGGCTGTAATGCGCCACAATTGACCGGTAGCTGACGACCAGTCGGGATCGCTGGCAAACAATGTATCTGGCGGTAGTAAAGCCAGATCATTGGGTTGATGCATGGCTGGTTGATGCACCAATTCAGTTAATTGCTGGCTGTCCATCTGATATTGCCAGATCCGGTTGCGGCTATAGTCCGCGATAAACATCCGGCTACCATCCGCGCCAAAGCGGATGCCATTGCCAATACTCCCCTCTGGTAAATGCAACTCTAAGCTGGTTTGGCCTTGTGGATCGACCCGGCCAATGCTGCCTTGCTGTTGATAATTAACCAGATACAAGTGCTGATCCGGCCCAAAGGCCGGTCCTTCAATGCCATCGGTAAAGGTGTTGGCGGCTACCCAGACCGTGCTGGATGATTGTTTGAGCAACGGTCGGATCAGCCGATGCGCTGCCAGTACTAACTCAGCCTGGATAGCGCGACTTTCCTGCCAGAGCTGGCGGGCTGCGTCCAACTGCTGTGGATGAGGCGATGGCTGTTGTAGCAGCTCAAGCCCCAGGGATGCCAGGGCGCTGAGCTGTGTGATCACGGGCTTCAGCTCTTTGGCATGAGCCGTATTGGTTAAGTAAGGCAACAAGGTGTCGGGCAGCTGTTGCCAGAGACGAAACTGCTGCTCTAGTGGCTCAAGGGAGGTGCTGTTATCGTGCTGCCAACGGCTCAGTAACTGCTCGAGCTGGCGCAGCTGATGGTGTTCTGATGGTAGAAAATCCACCAGTCGGTCCAGTGGCGCCTGATTATGGTACTGCTGGCGTACCGAGCGCTCATGCAGCCGGTGGTAGTAGTGCGCCGGCTCAAGGCCAACCATGAATTGGTGCATCGCTGTCATGCCATTAGGTTGCACCAACTTGGTCAGCCCTCTATCCTGCTGCTGTCGATGTTGTAAGCCAAGTGAGTGCTCAAGCCAGGGTTCCAGCTCTGCCAGGCGTTGATAGAGGAAGTCTTCATCGGTAAGTTCAGCCGCAGACCAGAGCCGCTCTGCTACCACCAGGGCCTGAGGCCACAGCCGACGATCAATCACATCGGCATTGACCAACTCCCCCCAGAGTGCGATTTCCCCCCCCAGCACTCTGTCGGCTTCTTGCTTGCTTAGCGTTGGCCGGGCTAAGCCTGTTGGTAACGGCTGACTGCTGTTGTACCAGGCCAATTGACTGCCATGCACTGCATAGGGCGCATTGCCAACTACCAGTTCACCGGTTAGGTCCGTGCCAAGTGACCACTGCGCCTGTATTGGCCCCATCCAGGTATCCAACTGAAAGCGTAAACGATTGGCTTCCAGTTCCAGTTGCTGCAGCTGTTGTCTGCTTCGGCCAGCAAAGTCGATAAAGCCCTGGACTTCATGGTTGTCCAGAAACACCAGGTAGAGCTCACCACGAATCGGAGCACCACGTAACCGAGGTATGTCAAACTGCCAACCAGACCAGGCCTGATAGCTGTCAGGGATTTCCGGGCTGGGTTTAGGCAGTGGGTCGATGCGGTAATGAAAACTGGCGAACTGTGGTTGATCCAGGTAGTAGCCGGTAGAAAGAATCACATCATGTCCGGCTTGAGCAGCTTCGACCACAGAGTCCAGCCCACGCCAGGATTGCACCAGGCTGGATGCTGGCAAGTCGGGGGTTAAAATCTCATCCCAGCCAATCATTCGGCGATCCAACGCGGTCAAGATAGAAAGTAACCGTTGATTGAACCAGCTTTGCAGTGCCAGATGATCCGTTAAGCCATGTTGCTGCTTGAATGCACGTATCGCCGGATTTTGTTGCCAATGATCAGGCAAGACCTCATCACCACCAATGTGCAGATAAGCATCCGGAAAAAGGCTGGTGACTTCTTCCAGCAATTGCTGCAGAAATACAAAAACCTCGTCATTGGTTGGATCCAGCACGGCCGGGTGGATGCCCCAATGTGTTTCGGGCGTCGCTGGGCCAGGCATCGCCATCAACTCCGGATAAGCAGCGCCTAAAGCGGTGGTATGACCGGGTACATCAATTTCCGGTACTACCCGAATGCCACGCCTGGCAGCGTAATGCACGATACTGCGGATTTCATCCTGAGTGTAGTAACCATCGGTGCCAGCCACCTGATGCAACTTCGGAAAACGCTTGGACTCCAACCGCCAGCCCTGATCATCGGTTAAATGCCAGTGCAGCACATTCAATTTGGCCGCCGCCATCGCATCCAGTTGGCGCTTGATGGTCTCGGCCGGCAAAAAGTGGCGGGCCGGATCGAGTAGCAAGCCGCGCCAGGCAAAGCGTGGGCTATCCTTGATCAGCACCGCCGGTACGGTATTGTCCATTGCTGCCAGTTGCAACAGGGTTTCCAGGCCGTGCAGTATGCCAAGGTGCGTGTTTGCACTCAGTTGAATGCCGCTGCCATCAACTCTAAGCTGGTAGGACTCGTCCTGGTGCAATTGTGGCCAGAAAAATGGCTGCTGGTCGGCAATGGTGATATGAATAAAGGCGGGGGCATCTGCAGCAAAGTTCAGCTGTGGGTTCGTTTGTTGCAAACGTCCAAGCATGCGTTTTAAAGCCGGTTGCACCATGGCGCTATGCTGCTCTGGAAAGGTCCAGTTTAATTTTTCAGGGAATGGCAGGGGGGCACTGTCTAACCACTCAAGCTGCTGCGGGTATGGCATTAGACAAGCGCTGTGCTGGCAAGCCTGAGCGGACAGTGGGTAGACAGGTGCCAGTAGCAGCGACAGGATAATCAGGCCTAGGAGTTTACATCGCATCTTGGATCTCATTTCTGAAGTGTCTTTGTTACTTGGTAACATTAAAAGTGCTGGCTTTCAAGTGCTTTGGATAGGGCTCATAGAAGTTATCGCATAAAAAAGCAAAAATAACTGTTTACTTTTTGCTCTTCATGGTACAAAGTAACAATGAGCTTGGGTATATAGCAGTTAGCAAGCAGGGCTGATCAACGCAATCAGTATAGAACATCGAAAGGCCTGCGTCGGCCTGTACTCGGTGTAGACAACGAGACAATAAAGAGAAGAGAGTAACGCCATGCCTGGAACAAAATTTAATGGTAACAAGTTAACGTTAGCCGTTTCGGCTGCAATTTTTGGGCTTCAGCCTGTAATTGCCTTGGCTGGAAATGACAGCGATGTCATTGATGAGGCGGCCGACGAGCAGGTTGAAGTGATCGAAGTCAGGGGTATCCGAGGAAGTTTACTGAGTGCTCAGAACCTGAAGCGCTTTGCTGATACCGTAAAAGATGTGATTACCGCATCCGACATCGGGGCTCTGCCGGATAAATCAGTCACCGAAGCTTTGCAGCGAGTTCCAGGGGTCACCATAGAGCGTTTTGCCTCGTCGGACGATCCCAAGCATTATGCCGATGAAGGCACCGGGGTCTTAGTTCGCGGCCTTGATCGGGTGCGTTCCGAAGTGAATGGTCGGGATGCGTTCAGTGCCAACCCATGGGGTGGCTTAAGTTATGAGGACTTTCCGGCCGAGCTGCTCGGCTCGGTCGAAGTGGTTAAAAATCAGACGGCTGATTTAATTTCCGGTGGCATTGCCGGCACGGTCAATCTGGTGACCCGAAAGCCATTTGATACCGACCAGCGCTTGCTTGCTGTGAATGTGAAGGCCAACTATGGCGATTACCGTAAAGAATGGACACCGTCGGTATCGGCGCTGTTCTCGGATAGCTGGGAAACCAATGCGGGCCGTTTTGGTTTTCTGATTGCGGCCTCGCAGTCCGAATTTAAAACCCGTGGTGATGGTATTGGTTTAGGCAACTTTCACTCACGGGGCGACTCTTTCGTACCAACGCTGGACCAGTGGGGTGGTATTACCGGTGTTGATCCGGACTCTCCGGTTGATGGCCCTGCTTTACCTGGCCAGCCAGCAGGCAGTGTTTGGCATGTGCCAGTCGCCATTCATATGAGCACCGCCGACAATGATCGTAAACGCACCGGCTTTACCTCGTCGTTGCAATGGGCCAATACCGACAACACCCTGGTGGCCACCTTAGAACACATCAACTCCAGAGCCTCGCTGGAGTGGAATGAACGCCAAATTGGCCAGGCCGCGCAAGGTTTTCGCAGTTTTATGGGCTCATCGCAAAACTGGCGGGACGATGCCGCCAATGGCTACCCGCTGACCACTAACAACGGTTTTGTCACCTCGGGCATTGCGCTCGGTGTAAGCCCGGAAACGCCATTCTTTTATCGTAGCCGCTGGAACTACAACGAAAATACGGTGCAGGATACTTCGTTCAACCTGGTGTACCGGCCAACCGATCGCCTGAGCATGGTGTTTGATTATCAGCACATTGATTCAGAGAAAATAGTGCATAACTACAGCATGTCTGGCCAAACCCGCGGCAACCATGTGCATGTGGTATCACCGTATTTCCTGGATATGCGCGGTTCACGCCCAACGGTGGAGTTTTTAAGCGACAACATCATGACTGCAGGCTGGTCGCCTAATGCTGATTGGGATGGCCCGGTACCCAATGTCTTTCTGGGCAGTGGTATGGAGCAAGAAGAGCACAACAGCGCTCGAGCCGATAGCTTTAAGTTTGATCTGACCTACGAGCTGGATGGTCTGTTCACCGCGGTGAGAACTGGCTTCTACTATTCGGATAAAGATCTGACGGTACGCGATACCGCCTACGAAGGTTGGTCTGCCATCGGTACGCCGTGGATCCAGGCCGATCGTAATGCCGCTGCCGCGGTCAATCGCCCTGAGCTGTTTGAGCGGGTCGATTTCTCCAATTTCTACCATGGCAATGTGTTGCAGGGCCATGTGAATAACTTCCTGTTCCCGCGGATGGACCTGGTACGTAATTATGCCGAGTCTCTGCGCCAGGGCTGTCAGCAAGGTTGGCACAATGCCACTTTAAGTGCGGCCAACAATGGCGTTTGTACCGGAACCTATGTGCCCTACACCGACAAACCCGGCCGGGTGGATGGCCCTTTTGCGGCCCATAACATCAGTTCATCCAATGAAAAGCGCACCGAGCTCTATGTACGCGGTGATTTTGATTTCATTGATTTGACGATGCCGGTTAAGGGGAACCTTGGTCTGCGCTATGTGAACTACAAACTTCAGTCCACCGGTGCTTTTGTGCAGCCGATAGAAGCACGGCGCGGCGAGGCGGGTACCTCGCTTAATACCGTGATGCAGCAGCCGGAATACCTGCGCTACTACAATTTGGCAGGGGGACAGTCGCAGCTTAGCACGGTCAAAGGGACCGACTACACCACCTTGTTGCCTAGTCTGAACTTTAATGTTGGCGTGACCGACGATGTGGTGGTGCGTTTTGGTGCTTCCAAAGGGCTGTATTACCCAAGCCTGCTGGATACCCGCAACATCAGCTTGCTGGATCTGGATTACGATCGCCGTTTGCAAACGCCAGGTATGGATTACGACGAGGAAAACAACCCGGTGGTGGGGCTGGATAATATCGCGGTCACCGCGCTTGCCGGCAACCCGTACCTGAAGCCAGAAAGCTCTATTAATCTGGACCTGTCGACCGAATGGTACTTTGCTCCGGCAGGTTATATGGCTGTAGCCTTGTTCCATAAGCGGCTGGACAACATCATTCGCAGCCGCTCGTTCGAGCTACCGCTGGAGTTTGAAGGTGAAAACTACAATGTGTCTGCTTATGGCCCTGCCAATACTGGCTCCGGCACCATTCGCGGTGTAGAACTGTCGTACTCGCAGTTTTACGACATGCTGCCAGGTGCCTGGAGTGGCTTAGGCTTGCAGGTAAACTTTACCTACATCGATCAGAGCGGTTTGGAAGATCCGAATGAAATCTCGGATGGCACGCTCGGCTTTGACGAAGCAGGTAACCGCATTGCTGACAACCGCAATACCTTCCGGGTGTTCAGTGGTTTGCCATTGCAAGGATACTCGGATCGCAACCTGAATATTGTGGGCATGTACGAGTACGAGGCTATCTCTTTCCGCCTGGCCTATACCTGGCGCTCGGAGTACCTGCTTACCCTGCGAGAGTCGGAAGAGTATGTACCGGCTTTTGCCAAATCGACCGGTATGATGGATGCCAGCCTGTACTACAGCATCAATGACAACTGGAAAATCGGTATCGAAGGCAGCAACCTGCTGCGTAGCGAGATCCGTACCCAGTACCAGATGAACCAGGAAGGGGTGCGCACCGATGCGCTAAACTTCACGACCGATCGTCGGTATGCGCTGAGCGTGCGTGCTGTGTTCTGATGAGCGTAAGGGTGATTGCTGCTGCCCTCCCGGATGAAAGCTGATCCTTCATCTACCTCTGGCAGCAATCACCCCCCTTTGGGCAAGCCAAAGGCAGATAAAACCAACAACCAGCCGGCATTTGCCGGCTGGCTGCTTTTGGCAATTGGCCAATAAAACCTTGAGCTATTATAAAGACTATCAGCCGCTCTCGTATCCGATAGCTCGCTGGGTAAATCGCTGTTCAGCACTGGCAAAAGGCAGTATGGTAATGCACAGAATGTATCATTGCAGGGAACAGTTATTACTATGTTGGTCACCGGACTAAGCTATTTGCAGCAGGGCAGGTTAACCCTGCAAACAGGCACCGCTCTCCCCGCAGCACGCTCGCTGCTGGAGCTTGCCGAGCAGCAAAATCTGGCGGAGCAGCTGCTGGCAGAGCCCAGTACCGCGCAGCTGTTGGATGCCATCGAGTTTGCCTATCAGCATCAGTACGAACATGCCGCCGGTACCGAGTTTGAGCTTAAAGGCATTGCCTTTGCCGGGCAGGGCGATCCGCTGCTTGCCATGGAGCTATTGGCTGAGGTGCTACCTGTTTTAAAAGCCAGGCGCCATGGCGTGCCTATCACTTTGGTGACGTATGGTTTGGTACCACCAGCAAGCGCCGCGGCATTGTGTGAGCAGCTAAACCAGCTAGGCGTGGAGCAGCTGGAGGTGTATTTACCCGTCGCCAATCCGCCGGCCTACCAACAGCTGGTGCAACCCAAAGCGGGTAGTTTTAGTGATGTGTGCCAGTTTATTCACAGTGCGGCCGAGGCCGGGCTTCAGGTCAGCTGTTTTGCCTACCAACCGGTAAAACACACCGCGGAGCTACGCCAGCTGGCTCGAGAACTGGGGGCAAGGGCGTTTATCCCAGTGCCTGTTGAACAACACCGACTACTCTAATTAGGGCCTGCCTATAACTGAGTATATGGATACCGCAGGCTTAAAGTGCGGATACCCGTTGATGATAGAACCGCAAACGCTGGTTGATATGCTCAATTACTTCTGGTGCAACTTGTTGGCTGAAGATTAGGAAGCGCTGTTCGCCTAAGGGCATATTCTGTAACGAGTGCAGCAAAAAATCTTGTCGGTTTAAACCCGCTTCCGAAATAGCGAACTCAGCCTCCTCTGGAGCGATCAACAGGTAATCGACGCGTCCGGCTTGCAGCATTTGCAGCATGACCAGGTTTTCCTGCGTGGTACTGATGGTGCGAGGTGCTAAATTGCGTATAGCCGAATCCAGATGATCGCCATAGGAATAGCCGGATTTGACCATGTTGATAGCTGATATAAGGAGGGCGCTCATGATACATGACAATCAAGGATTGACCATAGCTGCTTGCACAAAACAACCATATCAGTAGAAAAGCAACAAAACCAGCTGGAGACATAGGCGTCATATTAAAGTCATTTATTTCACGTGTAGTGAGCTTATGATGGAGTCAGTGTAATGAAGTGCCGAAGGAAGTACAGTAAACAGGTACGACAAAAATATGATATTTGCAGGCGCGAACCGGCAATCGTCGGGTTGCCGAATTCGAGGCACAAAAAAACTAGCACCAGGCTGGTTACGATGTTGGTTGCCGAGCCGGATTTGCGACCTTCGCCCCGCGGTTGTAAAGAGGAGCCCGAGGGCGAATAACCGATACAAAAAAACCAGCACTAAGCTGGTCAATTGTTGGTTGCGGGAGCCGGATTTGAACCGACGACCTTCGGGTTATGAGCCCGACGAGCTACCAGGCTGCTCCATCCCGCGTCCGTATATTACCCTTGAGCAGTAAAGATAATAGTTTGATTTGCAAGACGTTAATTGATGACCTTTGGAATAACTTAGTCACAATTGGTTGCGGGAGCCGGATTTGAACCGACGACCTTCGGGTTATGAGCCCGACGAGCTACCAGGCTGCTCCATCCCGCGTCCGTCATTGCGGGGCGAATGATAGGGGGTTTTTGGTAAGGACGCAAGTACCAATTCAATCGATGGCAATCGTTTGCTGCTTTATTCGGCATCTGCTGGTAAAAGCCGTGGTAAAGGTAACAAAGATTCACCCCCAGGGGCGCGTCTTCGGGTTTCGCTTCTGATATACTAGCCATCGATTTTTTTCATGGCAGTCAAAGCATGCTGGAATTTTGGGCATTAACCTCCAAAGGTGTGGAGGAGTTATTGGCGGATGAGATCCGTCAGCATC
>NZ_JAFIFQ010000078.1 GCF_020831925.1 Alkalimonas sp. | reverse complement strand
AATTTTGAACACCTGCTCTTTGTAAGTTTCGGCATTGGCCAGTACATCTTCCCGGCTCAATGGCTTACGAGTGACATTTTTGCCACTCGGATCGCCTATCATGCCGGTAAAGTCACCGATCAGGAAAATCACTTCATGACCATACTGCTGGAAGGTACGCAGTTTATTAATAAGCACGGTATGGCCCAGATGCAAATCTGGTGCTGTTGGATCAAAACCTGCTTTAATTTTCAATGGCTTGCCTTGCTTTAGCTTGGCAATCAGCTCTTCTTCCAGCAAAATCTCTTCGCAGCCGCGTTTTAGCTCAGCAAACGCCTGCTCCCAGTTGGTCATGGTGGTCTCCAAAAGTAATTATCATTGTCAGGATCAGTTATTTTAACTGATGCAGCTGGCATTGGAAATTGCACAATACTGGCAACAGTGAAAAAAAAACGTTATGCTGCTAATTTAAGCAGTAACCAAATCCATGCTCATGCAAACACTGGTATCGCGTATTCCAATCCCTCATCGCTTGCTGATCCTTGGCTTGATGCTTCTGTCTGCGCTGGTGATCCTGATGCCAACAGAACCCTCAGACTCCCGGCAAACTAGCAGAGAGCCGTCAGAGCTTAGCGAGCTTTATGTTCCAGAATTGCTGCCATTGAATACCACTTTATCAGCACAATCAGTACAAGCCGATGTCGCTCCATTCTTTGAAGCTGAAATTGAAGCCCCAGAGCCAGCCCTACCAGAGCTGACCTGGCACAGCATCACCGTACAAAGTGGCGATGCCTTATCCAATTTGTTCCGCCGTGCCAATGTCAGTCAACAAACTATGCTGGCCATTCTGGCACTGGGC
Organism: Alkalimonas sp.; assembly: GCF_020831925.1. GTDB lineage: Bacteria > Pseudomonadota > Gammaproteobacteria > Enterobacterales > Alteromonadaceae > Alkalimonas. The sequence goes on along the minus strand of NZ_JAFIFQ010000078.1, from coordinate 9,442 downwards.
GATAGTACCCGAACTCTGACTCGTTTGTTTCCGGGCGAAACACTGGAGTTTGGTTTGGACGAAGCGGGCCAGCTGCAAGAGCTACGCTATGCCATTAACCGGCTGGAATCCCTGTTGGTGTATCGCGATGACGAGGGCCGGTTTCAAAGCGAGCAGCAGCGGCGAGCTGTAGAAACACGAACCGAATACGCAGCAGCCACCATTCAATCAAGCTTTTGGCATGCAGGCCTTAGTGCTGGCCTCAGCAACAACCAAATCATGGCGCTGGCCAGCATCTTTGGCTGGGATATCGACTTTGCGCTGGATATCCGGGCCGGCGACAGCTTTACCGTTTTGTTTGAACGCAATTACAGCGAGGATGAGTTTATTGGTTATGGTGCTATCCTGGCAGCGCAGTTTAGTAACCAGGGCCGGGTGATCCAGGCGGTACGCCACAACGATGGCCATTATTACAAACCGGACGGTACAAGTATGCGTCAGGCTTTTTTGCGCGCACCGGTCGAATTCACCCGCATCAGCTCTAACTTCAATCCACGCCGTCAGCACCCCGTCACCGGCAGAGTAGCACCGCATAATGGCATTGATTATGTGGCTCCGGTCGGTACGCCAATTATGGCAACCGGTGATGGGCGGGTAACCGCTTCGACCTACAATAATCTAAATGGCAATTACGTGTTTATCCAACATGGCAACAACATCGTGACCAAGTACCTGCACTTGTCGCGCCGTCAGGTCCGGGTGGGCGATCGGGTACGACAGGGCCAGGTGATTGGCCGTCTGGGTGCCACCGGACGGGTCACTGGCCCACACCTGCATTATGAGTTTGTGGTCAATGGCGTGCATCGCAATCCAAGGACAGTGCAATTGCCCCAGGCTCAGGCGCTGACCGGGGGCGATAAAGCCAGCTTTATCGCCAAAGCCAATGAAGTCCTGACTGAGCTGCAGAGCCAACAGCAACAGTTACTAGCGGCAACCCCCTAAATGCAGTCAAAACTCTATATCGGCATTATGTCTGGCACCAGCCTGGATGGCATCGACCTGGTGTTGGTCAGTTTTAACTCGCCTAAGCCAAGCTTACTCCGCAGTAAACTGGTTCCCTTTCCTGCCAGCTTGCAACGCGAGCTACGCTTACTGGCCGAACCTGGTAACAATGAGGTGGAGCGCATAGGTCCGGTAGAAAACCAACTGGCCGAGTGTTATGCGATTGGTGTGCAGCAATTACTTAAACAAGCCAATTATCAGCCGGAGCAAATTAGCGCTATAGGTTGCCACGGCCAGACCATTCGTCACCGCCCAAAGCAACCTCAGCCCTTTACGGTGCAACTCGGTAACATGCATCTGCTGGCGGCACTCACCGGGATCCGGGTGATTGCAGACTTTCGCCGCAAGGACATGGCCTATGGTGGCCAGGGCGCCCCTTTGGTGCCTGCCTTTCATCAGGCAGTTTTTGCCAAGCGCGGTCAAAATCGTGTCGTGGTCAATATTGGCGGTATTGCCAATATCAGCCTGCTTGGCGCAGATGGCGCGATCACTGGCTATGATACCGGTCCGGGCAATTGCCTGATGGATGACTGGGTTTCACTTCATCGCAAACTGCCCTTCGACAAAGACGGTGCTTTTAGCGCCGAAGGCAAGCTGCTGCCCGACCTGTTGCAACGCCTGCTGGAAGATCACTATTTTCAACAAAGCGCCCCAAAAAGTACTGGGCGCGAGTATTTCCATCTGGACTGGTTGCAGCAAAAACTAACAGGCAGGGAAGCGGCCGCCGATGTGCAGCGCACCTTATGCCGTTTTACCGCCGTTAGTATAGCCAACGAGCTACAACTGCCTAACCTCACAGAGGTTTTCATCTGTGGTGGCGGTGTCCATCACCCGTTATTGATGGCTGATTTACAGCAGCTGTTAGAGCCAGCCACCGTACAAAGTAGCAGCGAGGCAGGGATTGAGCCGGACTGGGTGGAGGCGATAGCTTTTGCCTGGCTAGCGCAGGCTTTCGACCGGCAGCAGCCAGGCAATGTGCCAGCAGTGACCGGAGCGCGTAAGGCCTGTGTACTTGGTATTGAATACAGGCCTTAACGCACTTCTCTGTTTTAACTCTTAGGTGACCTTAACCTACCAGGGCGAGCAAAATACCCGCGGCAACAGCCGAGCCGATTACCCCTGCCACATTCGGGCCCATCGCATGCATCAGCAAGAAATTATGCGGATTCGCCTGCAAGCCAACTTTGTTTACCACCCGGGCAGCCATCGGTACCGCCGAAACCCCGGCAGCCCCAACCAATGGGTTGATCGGCTCTTTCGAAAACTTATTCATGATTTTCGCCATGATGACCCCGGAGCCTGTGCCAATGGCAAAAGCCACCAAGCCGAGGATCAAAATGCCAAGCGTTTGCGTGGTGAGGAAATGTTCGGCACTTAACCTCGAGCCAACAGCCAACCCCAGGAAAATGGTGACGATATTAATCAGTTCGTTTTGCGCCGTTTTGCTTAAACGATCCACCACACCGGCTTCGCGCATCAGATTGCCAAGGCAAAGCATCCCAATCAGCGGAGCCGCTGTTGGCAGGAACAAAATGGTCAGCATCAGTAAAATCAGTGGAAACAGTATCTTTTCCTTTTTACTGACAGTGCGCAGCTGCGTCATCTGTATTTCGCGTTCTTTCTGGCTGGTGAGCGCTTTCATAATGGGTGGCTGGATCATTGGTACCAAAGCCATGTACGAATAGGCCGCCACGGCAATAGCACCCAACAGCTCTGGGGCCAGTTGTGAGGCCAAGAAAATCGCGGTAGGGCCATCAGCACCACCAATAATGGCAATGGCGGCCGCCTCACGAAAGGTAAAGCTCATGCCTGGGATCCAGTTCAGCGCAATGGCACCTAACAAGGTCGCAAAAATACCAAACTGCGCTGCTGCACCTAAGAACAACATCCGTGGATAAGCGATAAGGGCCCCGAAGTCTGTCATGGCACCTACGCCAAGGAAAATGAGCAAGGGAAATAAGCCAGTGCCCACGCCGACCTCATAAAACATATGCAGAAAGCCGCCGACTTCACCCATGCCCGCCAAAGGCACATTGGTCAGTACAGCCCCAAAGCCGATGGGCAACAGCAGCAAGGGCTCAAAGTTCTTCGCAATGGCCAGGTACAGCAAGCCGATACCCACCAGCAGCATCACCACCTGACCGGCAGTAAAGTTCAGCACCCCGGTCGATTGCAACAAGGTTTGAAAAGCATCCATTAGCGCATTCCTCAGGCGTAGGTGATCAACACATCGCCATTGCTGACCGCATCACCAGCACTGACATGGATCTTTTGTATGTTGCCATCCACCGCAGCACGCACTTCGGTTTCCATTTTCATGGCTTCCATAATGATCACCACATCACCCTTTTTCACTTGAGCGCCTTCTTTAGTGACCACTTTCCAGATATTACCGGCCAAAGGAGCCGTTAAAGTACCGCTACCAGTGACAGAGGCTCGGCCCGGAATGTTTTCTTCCACCACCGGCTTAATGCTGCTGAGCTCACCGCTCGGTGCAACTTCGACCTCGTACACCTTACCATCCACCCGAACACTATAAGCTGCAACGCCGCCGGCAATCGTAACCGTGGTGCTTGCATTCCCCGAAGCTTCAGATGGTGCTTCTGGAACAGGCTCGAAAGCCGCCGGGTTGTTGCGGTTTTTCAGGAATTTCAAACCAACCTGGGGAAACAACGCATAAGTCAATACATCATCGACCTTGGCATCGGCCAGACTGATGCTTTCTTTTTTGGCAATCTCTTGCAGCTCTTTACTGAGCCGTTCCATCTCTGGTTCGAGCAAATCAGCGGGGCGGCAGGTGATGGCTTCGGCTCCATCCAGTACCCGCTTCTGCAGTTCGGTATCCACCTCGGCTGGTGTCGCACCATACTCCCCTTTTAACACACCGGCAGTTTCTTTGGTGATGGTCTTGTAGCGCTCGCCGGTCAATACATTCAATACCGCCTGAGTACCGACAATCTGCGAGGTTGGTGTTACCAATGGAATAAAGCCCAAATCCTCACGGACTTTTGGAATTTCTTTCAGTACCGTATCCAGTTTATCCAGTGCATCCTGCTCTTTGAGTTGGCTTTCCATATTGGTGAGCATCCCGCCCGGCACTTGCGCCAGTAAAATACGGGCATCAACGCCTTTCAGAGAGCCTTCAAATTTCGCGTACTTCTTGCGTACTTCACGGAAATAAGCGGCGATTTCCGCCAGCAATACCAAATCCAGGCCGGTATCACGCTCGGTGCCTTCGGTAATGGCAACCATGGTTTCTGTCGCGCTATGGCCGTAAGTCATACTCATTGAGGAAATCGCGGTATCCAGCATATCAATGCCAGCATCAATGGCTTTTTGGTAGGTGGCGGTACTAAGCCCGGTGGTAGCATGGCATTGCATCGCCAGAGGGATTTTGACTGCCTCTTTGATACGGGTGATCAGCTCTTCTGCTACATAGGGCTTGAGCAAACCTGCCATATCTTTAATGCAGATGGAGTGACAGCCCATGTCTTCGAGCTGAATCGCCATATCCACCCACATATCAATGGTATGCACCGGGCTTACAGTATAAGACATGGTGCCCTGAGCATGGGCATTGGCTTTGACCGCAGCCTGAATGGCTGTTTGCAAGTTACGGATATCATTCATAGCATCAAAGATCCGGAACACATCCACACCATTCTCGACCGCTCTTTCAACGAAGGCTTCCACCACGTCATCGGCATAATGTCGGTAGCCCAGCAGATTCTGGCCCCGCAGCAACATCTGTTGCTTGGTATTGGGCATGGCTTTTTTCAACGCCCGGATACGATGCCAGGGATCTTCCCCCAAATAACGGATACATGCATCAAAGGTGGCACCTCCCCAGGACTCCATTGACCAGTAGCCGACCTTATCCAGTTTTTCGGCTATAGGTAACATATCTTCCAGGCGCATCCGGGTTGCCAACAGGGATTGATGGGCATCTCTGAGTACCAGCTCAGTTAATAACAATGGCTTACTCATAACAGTCCTCTTCTAGTTTTGTTGCTGCCGGTGTTGATGAATGGCTGCAGTGATGACAGCCACTACCCGGGGAGAAATCGTATCCGACTCCACCACTTCAACTGTGGTTGCCGTCGTCTTTTTGGTTGGGAAAAAGCGCCGTATACTTAAACTCATCAGCTGAATAATTATCACCAACACAGTCAGGAAGACAAAGACCGTCGCCATCCCGATAGCCATAAGTTCCGCTGCTTGTTGCAGCATAGTGCTGACCGCCATATTTCCCCCTTACCGATACCTAACTGTCGTCATTTCCAACTCAATCTAACACAACAGTTTCATCTGCAATAACTTGTTGCCGAAAGCTTCATTATCCGGATTCTGCTTCGAACCGACAATTCAGTCCTGTGATAACAGCTATAGATAGCATGAATCTGCAAACGTATAAACACTTTTACGTCCAGACATCCAAATAAATCTTAAGGCCTTTCACTGCAAAAGTAAGCTGATTTTTGTCATTTTTATGCAAAATAATTCTTTTTGTTCCAGCAGCAAATTAAAAGGCTTCCAGCTGCTGGGTAATATCGTGACTCAGTTGTTGCCAGCCTTCAGCCATAGCCTGCACCAGAGCCGGATAGCCATCACCTTGCAACGGTTGCTGAATAAGAAATCGTTGACGCTTGCTGTGCTGCTGTCGTGATAACCGATACTCCCCACTCAGCAGCGCGTAACCATCGGCAGTGCCCAGCATCCGGTCCAACTGAATGTGCAATTGAACAGCGGCTTTATCCGGATGTTGCTGCACCTGCCAGCCTGCGTACTTGGCATCCAGATTTAACCGCAAGTGCCGGCTGAGCTGCGTAGCAAGATCATCGGCCCACAAATGCTGCCTGGCAACCGTCAGCTCTGTCTCACTCTGCTGAAATGCGATACCACGCTGTTGCAGGAAAGGTGCCAGTTGAATACCCTGCAACACCAGTACCCGTTCAGGGTGTGTGGCTGCTTCAGCTTGTGGCAGTACCTCCGGATAGGGGAATTGGTAGTACTGAATCTGCACGCTTTGCTGTGTGCACGCCATGATCAATAGCAAAAATCCGGCACAGAACAGTGGTCTCATGGTCGGGCTCTCCTTGGTTCTGGATCAGCGTCAGGGGTGGCCTGAAAAATCAGAGCATTGCTGCGCTGGTTGAGCGTATGCAGCAATGGCTGTAAATCACGTTGCAGCTGTTCAAATTGCTGCAAGTTGCTGTTAAGACGCTGATGGGTCTGAGACTCAGGGCCAAATGCCTGCAATAGTTGCTCCAGTTGCTGCAGACTTTGACTCAGCTGCTCTGGTGCCTGCTGCAGTGCTGGCTGCGCCAGATAGCCCTCCAACTGCCGCATCACCTGTTCCATTTCCGCCATTACCGTGGTTGCCTGTGCCAGAGTGCGGGTGCCTTCCTGCAGCAAAGGCTCCACCGGCAGTTGGATCATTTTCTCCAACGCCATCAATACTTTTTGTTCTATGTTACTCAAGCCTCCACGCGCTGTCGGTAGCACTGCATAGCCCGCATACTCCATCGCCTGCCAGGGGACCTCCAGCTCGTCTACCATATCCAAATCAATGTACAAACCACCAGTTAGCAGACTGCTGGTTTTTAGAATACCCCTAAGCCCCTGCTCTGCGCCCCGCGCTAATTGCTGCTTCACTTGTTCGGTACTGATGTTTTCATACAAACGACCGGTTTCGATGCGGATCAGCACCGGCACGCCTTTATCAAAGGAGGTTTCAAGCGGATGCGACATGGAAAAGAAAAAAGGCACACTGACCACGGTCCCTACTCGAACGCCCCTGTACTCCACCGGCGCTCCAGCTTTTAAACCCCGCACCGACTCTTCGAAAAATAGTAAGTACTCGACATACTGACTGTACATGCCATCGTGGATGCTATTCTTATTCGGAAACAACGCAAACTCAGTGTCAGATGTCACTCGCTCACCTGCAGGCCAGCCTTCCAGGACATCAAAGCTGACTCCACCACTGATCAAACTGGCAATCGAAGCAACATCCACCCGCACTCCATCCGGCGTTAATTCAAAACTGACCCCACTGGCCTGCCAGAAACGCACATTGTCGGTCACCAAGGTGTCATAAGGGGCGCGGATAAACAGCTGGTACAGCATTTGCCGTTCGCGCATATCGAACAGGCTTTGTTCGACCGTGCCAACTTCATAACCACGGTACAACACAGGATCGCCCACCGATAACACACCTGTGTCTTCACTGCGCAAGCGGATTCGGATCCCTGCGGCTTCTGCTGAGGCCACCGGCGGGATCTCCAGCAAGTTATGATGTAGGACAGTACGATCGGAATCACCGGGTTGCAGTTCAATATAAGCCCCCGATAACAAGGTATTTAGTCCGGTGATACCCGAGCGGCTGACTTGTGGTCGAACCACCCAAAACTGCGACTCAGCATTCAGCAGAGGCTCTGTATCTGGTCGCATCCGGACTTTAATTTCAACTTGCTTCAAATCAGCGGTTAAATTGACGGATACAACCTGCCCCACATCGACACTGCGACTTTTCACAGGGGTTTTTCCAGCAACAATGCCTTCAGCATGGGGAGCAATCAAGATCACCATCGGGCCTTGATTCTGATAGCTGTAATACAACATCCAAATCCCTATACCAATAGCAGCCAAGGGCACTATCCATATCGGTGACCACTGCTTAATCGGTTGAATGCTGGCCTGACGCTGTACGGGTATTGTCACGAAGTCTGCTCCGTCATTGTATGTATTGCTTCGACATCTTCAGGATTGATCGTGCTATCCCACAGCAAGCGGGGATCAAAGCTAAGCGCCGCTAACATGGTGAGAATGACGACAGCCGCAAAAGTGACGGCTGCAGGTCCGGGATAAACACTCATCAACAAATCAAAACGTACCAGGGCAGCCAGGATAGCCACCACCAGCACATCCACCATAGACCAGCGGCCTATCCAGTCCACCCAGCGAAAAATCAGGGTGGATAAATGTTGCCGGTAAGCTTGGGGCTGCATCACAAGATAACACAATCCGTACAGCACCAGAATTTTCAGCACTGGAATCACCACACTGGCAAGAGCAATAATAACCGCGACTGGATAAGCACCATCCAGCCACAGCAGGCGGATCCCACCTAGAATGGTCGACTGAGTTTCTTGCCCCATAGAAACAGTAACCATGATGGGATAAATATTGGCTGGTAAATACAGGATGGCTGCTGCGGTGGTAAGAGCCAGAGTTTTCTGAATGCTGGCTGGAATACGCCGGTGTACCCGATCACCACAGCGATTGCAATGTGTTACATTGAGTGGAACCAGGGCAGTACAACAACCACAAACCTTCAATTGCTGACTCAGGCCAGCATGGCCGGGCAAAGCTATGAATGAAGGCTTAGGATTTGGTGAAATGCGAGACCACATTTCTCGTCGATCAATCACCTGAAAGGTACGTAAATGCAACAGGCAAAACAAACAGAATGCCCAGAAGCTGAGACCTAAAGCCAAATCACCATGACTTGCCAGCTTAACGAAACTGACTAACAAACCGATCAAAAAGATATCTACCATACTCCAGGGCTTTAGCATAAAGAGCACCCGGGCCACCCACATTCGGGCCGGTAAAGGCCAGAGCATGCCAAGCTTTAAATAAATCACTGCGGCCATGCAAAAGGCTGGTATCGCCTGTATAAACAACCAAACCAGTACTGCTAAAGCTGGATGGTGCACCGCAAAAAGCACCGACGAGGTATCCAGAAAGCTCATTTGCTGCTGACTACCTGCAGCGTACATGCTGATAAAAGGGAACAAGTTGGCAAGCACCAACATAAAAAGAGCGCTACAGGCAAATAACACGGGCCGCAGTACGGGTTGGGGATGGCGACTATCCAACAGATGACCACACTGACTGCAATGCGCTTCCTCGCCAGGCTGCAGTTCAGGTAAATGCTGTAGCAGGTCGCAGTAGCGGCACAGCACCAACTCGCCGTCAGCATCGGACGGCTGCAGTTCACCTTGTGCAGTCAGTTTATAGTGGCCGCTTGCCATAGCATTAGAATCCTTAGCTTAGAGAGGATCTAATAGCATGCAGTTGGTGAGGATGCAAATCAGAGTCGCACGGCTAAAACGGCAAAACCCGCTTCGGCTTGCACCTTAGCGGGTTTCTTCGTATATGGCGGACGCGGGAGGATTGCTGGCGGCGTCCTGCCGCCAGCCCTGCGGGCCAGCTGAAGCTGTCCTGATTTGCTCCTGGCAAATCAGTCGAACCTGCGGAGCTTCTCACCCTCCCGCTGATGTAGCATAGAGCTAAAACGACAAAACCCGCTTCGGCTTGCACCTTAGCGGGTTTCTTCGTATATGGCGGACGCGGGAGGATTCGAACCTCCGACCGCTCGGTTCGTAGCCGAGTA
>NZ_JAFIFQ010000131.1 GCF_020831925.1 Alkalimonas sp. | reverse complement strand
CAGAGGATTGAAAATCCTCGTGTCGGTGGTTCGATTCCGCCTCTGGGCACCATTCATTCCGTATTTATTATCCCTTACCTGCTTCAGTAGTGCTGTTGTTCGCACCCCTTTGTTTCTTGTTAACACCACTCTCCAAGAAAAATTGATATACTGTGGGCATGTTCCCATGAAGACTGAGTCTGTTACGACCAGCGAAGTGAGGCAGAATGACAAAAGCAGTAATTTTGGTACTGGATAGCTTTGGTATAGGCAGTGCGCCCGATGCCGACCGCTTTGGCGATACCGGCGCCAATACTCTGGCCAGTATTGCTCGGGTGTTCAGTCAACAAAAAGGGCGTCAGCTGGCCTTGCCAAATTTAGCCAGGCTGGGTTTGATTCGTGCTGCCCGGGCAGCGAGTGAGCAAGCTATTTTGGTGGATGATGCCGACCAGCTCCAGGGCGCTTATGGTTATGCCGCAGAGCTCAGCAGTGGTAAAGATACCCCCAGCGGCCATTGGGAAATTGCGGGCGTACCGGTGTTATTTGAATGGGGCTACTTCGAGCAAAAGACTCAAAGCTTTCCAACCGAGCTCATTGAAAAGCTGTGCCGCGAGACTGGCGTGCCCGGGATTTTGGGCAACTGCCATGCGTCGGGGACCGACATTCTGAAAAAGCTCGGTGATGAACACGTTCGTACTGGCATGCCGATTTGCTACACCTCGGCCGACAGTGTGTTTCAGGTGGCCGCCCATGAGCAGCATTTCGGCCTGGAAAAGCTGCTGGATTTTTGCCAGGTGGCTCGCCGTTTGTTGGATGATTACAACATTGGTCGGGTGATTGCCCGTCCTTTTATTGGCGATGGCCCAGACAGTTATGCCCGAACCGGCAATCGGCGTGACTATTCTGTCCTGCCGCCAGCGGCTACTGTGCTGGACAAGCTGACGCAAGCTGGCGGTGAGGTCATCAGCATTGGTAAAATTGCCGATATCTATGCGCATCAGGGCATCAGTAAAGCGGTCAAAGCTACTGGCTTGGCTGCTTTACTCGATACCACGCTCACAGAAATGCAGCAGGCTGGGCCGAACAGCCTGATTTTTACCAATTTGGTCGATTTTGATCAGAACTATGGCCACCGACGCGATCCCGTGGGTTATGGCGAGGCGCTGGAGTATTTTGATGCCAGACTGCCGGAGCTTATCGCTGCCCTGGATTCGGATACCTTGCTGCTGCTGACGGCCGATCATGGCTGCGATCCAACCTGGCCCGGCACCGAGCATACCCGGGAGTTTATCCCTGTGTTGTGCTATCAGCATGGTATGAATGCCATTGAGCTGGGGCAGCGTGACAGCTTTGCCGACATTGGTCAGACTCTGACCGATTGGTATGGCCTGGATGCGATGGACCATGGCCAATC
>NZ_JAFIFQ010000012.1 GCF_020831925.1 Alkalimonas sp. | reverse complement strand
TGGTCTGGCCGATAAAGACATGGCGCGCTTCTTCGCGCAGCCGGCTGCCATTGCAACTTGGGCAGGGCTGGCTGGCCATGTATTTCACCAGCTCATCGCGCACCGAATTTGATTCGGTGTCGCGATAGCGCCGCTCCATATTGGGCAAAATGCCTTCAAAGGGGTGGCGCCTGCGCACCGCATCGCCGCGATCATTGACGTAACTAAAATCAATGGCCGTGCTCCCACTGCCGTACAGCACCACCTGCTGTTGTTTCTTGCTCAGATCGGCAAAAGGCGTATCGACGGAAAAGTCGTAGTGCGCTGCTACCGACAACAGCATCTGGTGGTAATAAAAACTACGTTTATCCCAGCCCCGGATGGCCCCACCGGCCAGGCTAAGGGCTGGGTTGCTGACCACTTTGGCCGAGTCGAAGAATTGTTTCACCCCCAGGCCATCGCAACTGGGGCAGGCACCGGCCGGGTTGTTAAAGGAAAACATCCGCGGTTCCAGCTCGGTCATCGAGTAGCCGCAGGTCGGGCAGGCAAAATTGGCCGAAAACACCAGCTCTTCCTTGCTGCTATCGTCCATATCGGCCACCCGCACCACACCACCGGACAGCTGCAGCGCGGTTTCCAGCGACTCGGCCAGCCGCTGCTGGATATCGGACCGGACTTTAATGCGGTCAATCACTACTTCGATGCTGTGCTTTTTGTGCAGCTCCAGCGTCGGCGGATCGCTTAAGTCGCAAATCTCACCGTCAATACGGGCCCGGATATAGCCCTGCGTCGCCAGGCTTTCCAGCAGTTTGACGTGCTCACCCTTGCGATCCTGCACCACTGGGGCCAGCACCATCATTTTGCTGCCTTCCGGCAGCGCCAGCACCTTGTCTACCATTTCGCTGATGGTCTGGGCGGCCAGCGGCACATCATGCTCCGGGCAACGCGGCTCACCAACCCGGGCGAACAACAGCCGCAGGTAATCGTATATCTCAGTGATGGTGCCCACAGTAGATCGCGGGTTGTGCGACGTAGACTTTTGTTCAATTGAGATGGCCGGCGACAGCCCCTCGATATGATCCACATCCGGTTTTTCCATCAGGCTGAGGAACTGACGGGCATAGGCCGATAAGGATTCTACATAGCGGCGCTGACCTTCGGCATAGAGGGTATCAAAGGCCAGCGACGACTTGCCCGAGCCGGACAAACCGGTGATCACAATCAGCTTATCGCGTGGAATATCGAGCGAGAAGTTCTTCAGGTTGTGGGTACGGGCCCCGCGAATTGAAATTTTATCCATGCGTTCTGTCACCTGCAGCTGGCAGCCGGATCTGGCTCATCAAAAAACTGTACAAATATACACTAACTTTGCATGGCGGCAAAGTTGCCATGCAGACAGAACGTGGCAAAAGTCCCTTTGGTTTGCTTTGCAAAGCGAATAAAAAAGGCGCTCCGAAGAGCGCCAGGTACGGGGAGAGACCCTTTAAAAACGGTAACTGATACTAAACTCAGCACTACGCGGCATGATGTAGCGGCCGTTTGGCGCTGTTGGATTGCGCGGGTCCCCTTCGGTCAGGCCGGCTTTGTCGGTCAGGTTGGCGATCGACAGCTGCGCCGTGAGCTGGTCGCTGATTTCCAGTTGCATGCCCAGATCGATCTTGCTGTAACCTTTTAAGGTGACGGTATTGCCGTTATCGGCGTAGCGATCGGACACCGCCGCCAGGGTGCCATAGACGGTGGCAAACATAGCGCCGAGGTCAAAGCCATAGCTTGGTGTTAAACGAGCCTGCCAGCGCGGTTGACGCATAGCGCGGTTGCCCAGCACCAGCTCATCCGGATGGTTGGTGATCTCGGTGTTCTGCAAGGTCGAGTTCAGGTTAATCGCCAGCCCGTTACGCGCCATGTAGTTAAAGTCAATCTCAACACCATAGGCTTCGGTGGTCAGCACTTCGGCCGGCGCTCCGGGCCGCGCCACAAACAGCTCGCCTTTGGCTTCGTTCATGAAGCCGGTCAGGTACAGGCTGTAATTTTGCTCCGCCCATTTGTAGCCCAGTTCGTACTGGGTAATTTCGTTGATTAGCTTGTCACCGCTGGTAAAAGCGTCGAAGTTATCGCGAAAATCATCGAAGTAAGGCATTTTCTGACCACGGTTAACCCGGGCAAAGATCCCCATATTGCGCTGCCACATCCAGTTGACACCGGCCGTCCAGGCCACTTTGCTTTCGTCGTAATCGACGGCTTTGGTGATATTGCCATCCAGCCCTTCATCCACCAGATAGGTGATTTGGTGATTTTCGTGACGAATACCGCCATCGACCCGCCATTGCTCATTCAGCTGGTACTCGGCAGCGGCATAAAATGCCCGGGTATGGCCATCACCGGTGGCGTCGATGTCGTAATTCCAGCTGCAGCTTTGCAGGCTGTCGTTGCAGTCGATACCTTGCAGCAACTCACCGCCCTTAGCCAGCACATGCCAGGCCTGATTGCCGATCGACCACCAGTCCTTCACCGAGTAGCGGCTGTCGAAATAACCCAGGGTATAAACGCCATTATCGGTGGTATGGCTAAGCGCCAGATCATTGGTAAAAGCATCGATGTCTTTCAGTACCACCCAGCGGCCCAGTTGCTGCACCCGGGTATCCTCGCCATAAACTCTCCCTGTAGCGGCACCAATTACCGGGCCATTGATGCCGCTGAGATCACCAAGCCGGGCCGGGCCACCTTCCGGTACCAGCCCCAGCGTATTGGCCTGACCGCTGATATGGCTGAAACGGTACACCAGGCGCCAGTCGTAGCTTAAATCCAAATCGACGCTACCGCCGGTAATGCCGCCTTTCCAGCCGCGGCCTTCGCCAAAGTCAAAACTTTGGGTCTCACCATCCGGGCCATAGCCAATGCGGGCCAGGCGGTTGTTCGGGCCTATCTGAGTAAAAGAGTTATCAATGCCCTCGACATTCAGCGGTACCGGCAAATGCCAGACGCCATGATCATCGGTCTGACGGGTGTACAGGTTGATGGTGCCGTTATCCAGCTCTTTGGTCAGGTTCAGGGTAAACTGATGGCCTTCTTCCGAGGTAAAACCGGTTTTGCGCGGACCTTCGGAGCGCTGAATGTAACCACCGGCCATAAAATACAGCCGATCGGCCAGTTGGCCACTGATCACGCCATCCAGACGCTGGCTACCATAGCTGGAGGTGGTGTACTTCACCAGGCCTTCGGTCACATCGCTGCCTTCTTTTAGCAAGAAGTTGGTGGTCAGGCCTGGCTGACCATGACTGATCACCGGGTTGGAGCCGCCGCGCAGCGCCTCCATAAAGTGAATGGTTTCATCGAGGCGGAAAATCGACGAGTTCTCTAAAAACGACAGGGTTGAGGGCGGATAAATCACAGCGCCATTGAGTTGAATGCTGAGAAAAGGCGCATCGCCGGTGCTTGGAAAGCCACGTACAAACACATTGGCACCCGCCACACCGCCAGAGCTTTCCGCCCAGACGCCCGGCACTGCCGTCAGCAGTTCAGCCGTGCTTTTTGGCGCCAGCCGGCTGATGTTTTCATCCGATACATTGGTCATGGCATAGCTGGCATCGACCCGTAAGCCAGCCATACCGCTGGCTTTACCGGTCACCACAATTTGTTCAATCTGGCTGGGGGCTTCGCTGTTGTTGCTGTTATTGTCGTTATCATTGGCCAGGGCCAGCGTGGATGGCATCGCCACCAAAAGCGCCAGTGCCGACAAGCGGGTGTTGAGTTGGGGTTTCATGCGGTTCTCCTATCCTGTTGACTGGGTCTTGTGCCCATTACCTGGCGAATTATTATGCATTCTGGCCAGGTAGTTTTACCTTAGGCGATACTGCAATCGATTGCAATAGCAGAAAAGCACTTTTTGCAATCGATTGTAATTATTTTTATGCTACCCTTCGCCAGACTCTGCCTGATGTCAGACTGGCAGAGCCTGGCCGCTTATGGCAAAGTAGTGTTTTACACCCAAGTGACCCCTAACAGACGCAATGGATCCCCTGCACGGATGAACGACAAGAAAATGATGACGCTGGCCGACATCGCCAAACTGGCGGGTGTTTCTGAGTCTACCGCCTCACGCGCACTGCGCAACAACCCGGTGATCAACCAGGCCACTCGGGAAAAGGTGCAGCAAATAGCCGCAGAGCATCAGTTCAAGGTCAATGCCACCGCCCGCAACCTGCGTACCCAGAAAAGCTACACCATTGCTGTGATCATTGCTTTTGATGCCAAAACCCAGCAAACGGTGTCGGATCCCTTTTTGCTGGAGTTGCTGGGGGTGATTGCCGATGAATTGAGCCAGCACGGCTACGACATGCTGCTCTCCACCAGCAAAAGCGACGACAAAGACTGGGGCAGTTATTTTCTGGACTCGAAACGGGCCGATGGCCTGATCATTATAGGTCAGGGTGAGCACGATCCGCGGGTGGAAGCGCTGGCTCAAACCCAGGTACCTTTTGTGGTCTGGGGTGGGCGCAGTGGGGCAGAGCTTTACCCCATCATTGGCAGCGACAATCGTCAGGGCGGCCGGCTGGCCACCGAACACCTGCTCAATCAGGGCTGCCGGCAGCTGGTGTTTTTAGGTGATATTCGTCACAACGAAATCGAGCAGCGCCACTTGGGCATGCTGGATGCCTGCCAGGCGGCTGGTATTGCAAGCGATGCCGTGCAGCAGCTTACGTGTGATTTTACCGCCCAGGCCGGTTACCTGCAGACCCAACAGCATGTATTTGCACGACTGCCTGAACTGGACGGTATCTTTGCCGCCAGCGATGCCATTGCCATGGGCGCCATGAAAGCCTTGCTGGAGCATGATATTGCCATTCCGCAGCAAGTCGCCTTAGTGGGTTTTGACGACATTGCCATGTCGGCCTATTGCACGCCATCACTCAGCACCGTCAAACAGAACACCCAAAGCGGTGGCAAAGCCTTAGTCAGCCAGTTGCTGGCGCGGATGCAGGGCCAACAACCGCTGTCTGAGCAATTAGCCGTAAAGCTACTGTGCCGTCAGTCCAGTTTGCGCCGGCTGTAGTAACCGCCCTAAGGCTCCTGCCTCAAACCAACACCTGCAACTGCGCTATCGATAACGACGCTATATGCGGTACCACCAGGCTGGCCTGAGCCAGCAGGGCCGGTTCGCCAATGCCAACGGGTCGCATACCAGCGGCACAGATGGCCTCAATACCGGCCACAGCATCCTCCACCCCAATACAGTGCCCGGGAGCCACGCCCAGCCCGGTGGCGGCCAGCAGGAAGACTTCCGGATCGGGCTTGCTGTTTTTCACCTGATTGGCATCGGCCACGAAGTCAAAGTCAGCGGCAATCCCAAGGCGATCCAGCACAAAGGCGGCATTTTTGCTGGCCGAAGCCAGGCCAATTTTCCAGCCTTTGGCTTTAATGGCTGCAAACAATGGCTGCACCCCCGGATACAGATCGGCCGCACTCATATGCTGGATCAGCTGCAGATAGTGCGCATTTTTCTGGGCCATCAGCCGCTCTTCTTCATTGGCGCTGAGCATCAGACCGCCCTTTTCGGCAATCCAGCGCAAGGAGTTCAGCCGGTCCACCCCTTTGAGCTGCTCGTTATCCTGCTCGGTAAAGGGAATCCCAAGCTCATCGGCCAGCGCCTTCCAGGCGCGGAAGTGGTACAGGGCGGTATCGGTCAGCACGCCATCCAAATCAAAAATAATTGCCTGAATAGCCATCGTCTGGCCGGTCATCTTTGCGTTCATAGCGCCTCCCCGGCCAGCAAGGGTCTTTGTTGCGGTTGATGAAGCGCTAGCTGCAAAGCCTCAGCGCCATGGTAAATGGTCAGTGGCTCACCAGCCAGCAACTGGTACTGCGCCTGGCCTTGCTGCACACTGAACTCAAGCACCCGGCCGCGGTAATTGAGCCGGAAACTCAAGCCAGGCAATTGCGCCGGCAAGCGAGGCGAAAAATGCAGCCCATCGGGCCGGCTGCGCAGGCCGGCAAAACCAAACACCAGCGCCTGCCAGGTGCCGGCCATGCAGGCGATATGCACACCGTGCTCGGTGTTGCCGTGCTGGTTGTCCAGATCCATTCGCGCCGAATCGCCAAAAAAGGCATGGGCCTCGGTCAGCTGGCCAAGCTCAGCGCAGGCAATGCTGTGAATGCAGGCCGACAAACTGGAGTCGTGGGTGGTTAAAGGCTCGTAGTACGCCAGGTTGCGGGCTTTTTGCGCCGGAGGAATGGCATCATCCAGCAGCACCATCGCCAGCACCACATCGGCTTGCTTGAGCACCTGATGGCGATAAATCACCAGCGGGTGGTAATGCAGCAGCAAGGGGTAGTTGTCTTTTGGGGTGGCAGCAAAATCCCAGCGTTTTTTATCCAGAAAGCTGTCGTCCTGCGGATGCACGCCTAAACGCGCATCCACCGGCAAATACATCCGCTCGGCGGCTTGCTGCCACAACGCGAGTTCCTGCGCACTGAGCTGCCAGCGCTCCAGCTGTTCGGGCGCTTCGGCCTGAAGTTTCTGCGCCATCTCAACGGCAAAGCGCAAATGCAGCTGCGCCATGGCATTGGTATAAAAGTTGTTGTTCACAATGGCGGTGTATTCATCCGGCCCGGTCACGCCATGGATTTCAAAAGCCCCGTCCCGACGCGGATTGAAAAAGCCAAGTTCAAGCCATAACCGGGCCGTTTCCACCAGCATTTCAATGCCCTGCTCACACATAAAGCGCCAGTCATCGCTGGCCAGGTAATAACAGCGGATGGCATAAGCTATGGCCGCATTGATGTGGTACTGAGCCGTTCCGGCCGGAAAATAAGCCGAGCACTCTTCACCGCCGATGGTGCGCCAGGGATAAAGCGCCCCGCTGCTGTGCGCCATTTCACGGGCGCGCTGGCGGGCAGCATCCAGCTGCCGATATCGAAAACCAAGCAGCTGCCGCGCCACCGCCGGCTGGGTAAAGCTCAGGCAGGGGATCACATAAATTTCGGTATCCCAGAAATAATGGCCATCGTAGCCGGGCCCGGTCAGGCCTTTGGCGCCGATGTTGCTGCGGCCATCCTTGCCGGCCGACTGCCACAAACTAAACAGGTTAAAGCGAATGCCCTGCTGCATCGCCGTATCGCCTTCCATCTGCACATCGGCCTGTTGCCAAAACTGCTGACAGGCACTGGCCTGCAGTTCTGCCAGGCTGGCAAAGCTGTGCTGACTCAGTTCGGCCAGCTGCAAGGCACAGCGCTGCACCAAATCCGTGGTGTCGGCAGCGCTCTGATGGCGATACAGCACCCACTTGGTCAGACTGGCGCTTTCGCCTTGCTGCAAGGACCAGCTGGCTTGCTCGCACAGAACGCCGGGCTTTAACTGCAACTGGCTGACGTTGTTTGCTGCAGCCGGCCAGGCATGCTGCATCATGGCACAAACGCCAAAGTCACTGCCATGCACCCGGTGCAACATCCAGCCTTGCTGCCCAGTAAAGCCTTGCTGCTGCAAATTCAGCGTATCGGCAATCGAGAACACACCGACCCGCGGGTCGTCTTTTTTGCTAAAGGGGGCATAACAGGCATCCAGCTCAGAGCAGATCGTAATGTCACCACTGAAATTCAGTGCTGTTACCTGATAAGCAATACACAGTAATTCAGGATGTTGCATCGAAACCAGCCGCTGACTGCTCAGCAGCAATCGCTTACCTGTTTTGCTTTGCCACTGCCACTGGCGCTGCAACACGCCCTGGCGCATATCCAGGCTGCGCTGGTGTTCGAGTGCGCTGCTGAGCTCTACGCGCTCACCATCCAGCTCGCAGTAGATGCGTTTACCATTGGCGACCTGCAGCATGGTGTGGTTGTTGCGGGCAAAGCCACAGGCCGACTCACCGTACTGAATTGGCTCAGAGCTGTAGACGCCATTCAGATAGGTGCCTTCACAGCTGGAGCTGCCAGCCAGGCCTTCTTCCAACGTACCCCGGGTACCGATGTAGCCATTGGCCAGGCTTAGCAGGGTTTCACACAGCAGCGGCTGTGCTGGTGTCAGAGCCTGCTCAGTCAAGTGCCAGGGATCGACCTGTAAAGGGCTGGCGAAAGGAGTGCTTGTTGCCATAGTGCTTACCTTTTGTTCCATTCTGCAATCACTATACAATGAATTAAATTGCAATTGCAATCGATTGCAAAAGCAAATGTATTGGGTGTATAGTGGCAAAACAGGGTAAAAAAGCAGCAGGCAGCACAGCTGCCGCACTATAAAAAGAGACTACCGTCATGAATCATCTACGCATTAAACTGGCATTACTGCTGACCTATTTTGTCTTTGCCATCTTGCTAAACAGCGTTGGCACTGTGATTTTGCAGGTCATTCACAGCTTTCAGGTGAGCAAAGAAAGCGCCAGTCTGCTGGAAGGGTTTAAAGACATTCCGATTGCGGTGGTGTCGTTTTTACTGGCATCCTGGCTGCCGCGCCTTGGCTACCAGCGCGCCATGATGATTGGCGTTGCCATGGTGATGCTGGCCTGTATCGCCATGCCACTGCTGCCGGCATTCTGGACCACCAAGCTGCTGTTTTTTACCGTGGGTTCCGCTTTTGCACTGATCAAGGTCTCGGTCTATGCCAGCATTGGCCTGATCACCGACAGCCGGGAACAGCATGCGTCTTTGCTGAACTTTATCGAAGGCTTCTTTATGCTGGGCGTCTTGTCTGGCTACTGGGTGTTTGCCGCTTTTATGAACCCGGCCGAGCCCGAGTCGCTTAGCTGGCTGCAGGTATACTGGCTGTTGGCTGGGCTCTGTTTGCTGAATTTGTTGCTGCTGGCCAGTACGCCGATCCCAAAAGTGCCACTGGAACCCACACGCAGTGCCCGGCAGGATTTTGTTGGCATGCTGCAATTGCTGGCCCTGCCACTGGTGCTGGTGTTTATCGTCTCCGCGTTTTTATACGTGGTGCTGGAGCAGGGCATCGGTACCTGGCTACCGACCTTTAACAACCAGGTGCTGCAGCTGCCGAATCAGCTCAGTGTCCAGCTCACCAGCATCTTCGCCGCCAGCTTGGCGCTGGGCCGGCTGCTGGCAGGCCTGGTACTGCGCCATCTGTCCTGGTATGCCCTGGTCAACCTGTGCCTGCTTGGCATGGCGGCCCTGATGTTGCTGATCCTGCCAATGACCCGTGATGTGGTGCTGCCAGAGCCGGTGCATTTGTGGAACGCCCCACTGGCGGCTTATTTGTTCCCGCTGATTGGTCTTTTTATGGCACCGGTTTATCCCATTATCAGCTCGGTGATGTTAAGCGCGCTGCCCAAAGCCCGCCATGCCGCTATGACCGGCCTGATTGTGGTGTTCTCCGCCCTTGGCGGCACCACCGGCTCGATGATCACCGGCCTGACCTTTGCCCGTTTCGATGGCCAGACCGCCTTTTACTTGTCGCTGGTACCGCTTAGTCTGTTGCTTGTTAGCCTGCTGCTGCTTCATCGCTGGCACCGGCAGGGGCCTGTGCCAGCTTCTGCCTAATCACCATCAGGACCGATGCACGCTTTGTGCTGGCTGTGGTATACTCCGGCGCTGCTGTCACAACCACTCAAAGGCTTATGCAACCGACATCGCATCAGTTAACCTCTGCCGAGAAAAAAGCCGCTGCAGCGCTGGCGTTGATTTTTTCCAGCCGGATGCTTGGCCTGTTTATGTTGCTGCCGGTATTTGCCATTTATGGCACCGAACTGGCTGGCTTTTCCCCGCTGTGGATTGGCCTGGCCATTGGTGCTTATGGCTTTACCCAGGCGCTGCTGCAAATCCCGATGGGTTGGTTATCCGATAAAATTGGCCGTCATCAGGTGATGCTGCTTGGTCTTGCTTTGTTTGCGCTGGGTTCCGTGGTGGCGGCGCTGGCCGAGTCCGTTTATATGGTGACCTTTGGCCGGGTGCTGCAGGGGGCAGGTGCCATTGCTGGTGCCGTATTGGCACTGGCTGCCGATCTGACCCGCGAAGAACAGCGACCCAAGGTAATGGCCATTATTGGCATGAGCATAGGCCTGTCGTTTGCCGCGGCTATGGTGCTGGGGCCGATGATCGCCGCTCGTGCTGGTTTGAGTGGTGTGTTCTGGTTCACCGCGGCGATGGCCTTACTGGCAATGGGACTGGTGCTGCGAACCCCCAAAGCCATCAATCAGGCACCGCAGCGGGAAACCCTGGCGGTACCGGCTTTGCTTGGCAAGCTGGTGCGCTCGCCCCAACTGCTGCGGTTGAATCTGGGCATTATGCTGCTGCACTTTCTGCTTACCGCCCTCTTTATTGCCTTACCCCAGCAGTTGCTGGCACTGGATTTTGCCAGTGAAGCGCACTGGCAGCTCTATTTGCCGGTGTTGTTTGGTTCCTTTGTACTGATGGTGCCGATGATCATCATCAGTGTCCGCAAACAACAAGAGATTGCTTTTTTCCGGCTGGCACTGGTGCTGTTATTCAGCGCTACTCTGCTGTTCTGGCTGGGCCCGGCGCAACTGCCACTGCTGGCTGCGGCCTTGCTGCTGTTTTTTACCGGCTTTAATTATCTTGAGGCCAGTTTACCAGCCTTGTTGTCTCGCCAGGCACCAGCTGGCCAAAAAGGTACCGCCATGGGACTGTATTCCAGCGCACAGTTTTTCGGTGCTTTTTTAGGTGGCCTGGCCGGTGGTCTGGTGGCCAGCACGTTTGGCCTGCCAGCGGTCTTTGTGCTAAGCAGCCTGCTTACCATCGGCTGGATCGGCTTAACCGTTGGTATGTCCGTACCAGCCAAAGCAGAGCGACTCAGCATTGATCTGAGCAATAAAACCAGCCGTGAAGCAGAGGCGCTGTTGTTGCAACTGACCCGGCTACCCGGTGTGCTGGAAGCAACCCTGGTGCCTCAGGAACAGCGCTGCTATTTGAAAGTACAAGCCGGCAGTTTTGATTACCAGCAACTGCAGACACTGCAGGCTCGCTAATGTCAGTTTTGTTTACATAGACGGCCATCGTTAAAACTGGCTAATTTATAACCACCTGAATTAGTGTCATAAAAAAACTGGCATTTTCTATGCAAATCTCTTCCTTGCCTGGGCAAAAAGCCCAATCAGGAAAAGGAAGACAACGATGAAGACACAATCTAAAACAACTCTAGGACTGTTGGCAGGCGCAGCCTGCTTGTTGTCAGCTCAAGCCTTTGCCGCTCCAATCGCTAGTTTTGATTTCCAAACCAGCGGCGGTTTCTATTTTGGTTCTGTTCAAGGAGGCGGCAGCTTCGGGACTTGTAATGCTGGTGGTCCTGCAACCTGTGCTTTGACTCTGAGTGACCCAGATACATTGAGTTCTCCTGGCGGCTTTCAGACATACAACCAAGTCTCTTGGGGAACCCCGCACTCCAGCAATACAACGGGTGAACAAAGCAGTCTGGCGGTCAATCATCAAAATGGCTCCATCACCACAGATGGTACTTGGTTTACCATTGATGAATTCATCCATACCAACAATGTGCTTAATGCAGACGGCGGCTGGATGACCAGCGTTGGCTTGTATGGCTTTTTCGAGCTGCTAAGCGGTGAATATTCACTAGGTGCAGAGGTACCCTTGCTTTTTGAAGAAACCGTCAACGCAACACCTTGCCCTCCAGGCACCCCCGGAAGCATCTTGAACCCGGTATGCCCGGATTATTACCTCACCTTCCCACTAACAGCTTCAGACAGCTTTATTGTGGGTGATTACAAATACAATATTTCGTTCCAATTTGTCGCTGGTCCTGGCGCCGTGGTTGAAGAGATCGAAATTGACGGTCTGACATGGACCCGCATTTGGACTCAAGAGGGCAATCCTGGCCAAAGTCGGGTTTTCACTCAGGCAAGTATTACCTTCGAGCCCATCCCTACGCCAGGTACGTTAGCCCTATTTGGTTTGTCTTTAGTGGGCATGGGTGCTTATGCCCGTCGCAGAAAGCAAAGCTAATTCTTACCGTGTAACTACCTTAAAAGAGGCTGTCATCGTCAGCCTCTTTTTTATTGGTTTTTTCCAGCTTGAATGCCCTTACACCATGGTATACTCTGAGAACAAACGCGATAAGGCTTGACTGTAAAATGGTCAGGATCAGTGACCAGCGAGGAGAATAAATTCATGGCACGTGGGGTAAATAAAGTCATCTTGGTAGGAAACCTGGGCACTGACCCGGAAGTGCGATATATGCCACAAGGCGGAGCAGTCGCCAATCTAAGCATTGCAACCTCAGAAAGCTGGAAAGACAAAAACACCGGTGAGATGAAAGAACAAACCGAATGGCACCGCGTGGTGATCTATCAGCGCTTAGCTGAAATTGCCGGTGAGTACCTGCGCAAAGGCTCAAAAGTCTATTTGGAAGGCAAGCTGAAAACCCGTAAATGGACCGATAAAGACAACATTGAACGCTATACCACCGAAATCGTCGCCAGTGAGATGCAAATGCTGGATGGACGCAATGAAGGACAGGGTATGAGCGGTGGTTATCAGGGCCAACAGCAGGCACCTGCCCAATCACGAGCTCCACAGCAAGCAGTGGCGCCACAACAAAGCAACTTTCAGCAGCAAGCACCTGCCGGTGGCTACCAGCAGAACCCCCAAAGCAGTTACCAGCAAAGTCAGCCGGCTCAGCGTCCACCGAATCAGCAACAACGTCCACCAATGGAACCGCCTATCGACTTTGATGATGATATTCCGTTCTGATCCCATTGTTATTCAGGGTCCCCACCTCCTGTTTGGGACCCTGTGCCGTAAGCTGGGCATCATCCTTGGTGCCCTCTGCTACCTTTTAAGCTTACCGCTCGTTGCGGTTCCCCAAAGCGATTCACTGCAACACTTTTTCCTTGAGCAATGGACCACCCGTGATGGTCTGCCACACAATACCATCAACAGCATCGAGCAGACCGATGATGGCTATTTATGGTTTGCCACCTGGGAAGGGATCGCCCGTTTTAATGGTCGCAGCTTTACACTGTTTGACCGCAGCGCCAGCACCGGCTTGCCTGACTCAGGTATTTTTGCTTTGCACGCAACCAGCGCTAATACACTTATCGCAGGGGGCTCACGAGGCGGCCTCGTTCGCTACCAAAACAATCAATGGACCCCCCTGCCTGTTGCTGGCGCTTTAGTTCGGGCAGTGTTGCAAGATCAGCAACAACGTTTGTGGATAGCAACCGAAAGTGCTGGTCTCTGGCGCCAAGAACCCGATGGTCAGCGATACCGGATTAGCGGCAGCAGTGGTTTGAACTATGAAGCCATGTATAGCCTGGCGGAGGGCCCGCAGGGCAGAGTGTGGGTGGGTTCATCCGAAGGGCTTTTCCTTGTTCGGGATAATCATGTCAGGCATTTCCAAACAGCCGATGGCTTACCGCCCGGCCCGGCATTTAGCATTGCACTCGATGCTCAAGAGCAAACCATCGTTGCAACAGAGCAGGGTGTCTTTATTGGTAATGAGCAACAAGGATTTCAGCCATTACATCCTGAACTCACCATGGCTGCATCGGCCTTGTTGGTCGAAGGTGATACGCTGTGGATTGGTACCCTGAGTGATGGCTTATTTCGTTACAATCCCGCTGGGTTGGAAGCCTTGGGCACTGACAGCAACAAACCAGCCAACCGGATCCTTGCATTGCGCAAAGATAATGAGGGCAGCTTGTGGGTAGGCACCAATGGCGGTTTATTCCGTCTACGCAATGCCCCATTTACCTCGATTACCACACAACATGGTCTTGCCGATAATTTTGTTCGGGCCGTGCTGCCACTGGCGGACGGCTCGGTGCTGGCAGGCACCAGCCGCGGTGTTGCCCAGATTCGCAATCAATTGGCAGTCCCTTTTGACCACCCAGAGCCTTTTTTACGCGAATCCATCCTTAGTATGGCAGAAGATCAGGCTGGTCAACTCTGGTTTGGCAGCTATGCCTACGGGCTGCTAGCCATTGCACCTGATGGCAGCAGTCGTTTGTTTGATCGAAACGACGGACTTTGGACCAATGAGGTGCGCTCCATCCTGCCCGCAGCAGATGGCAGTCTTTGGATTGGCACTTCGCGAGGATTAAACCGTTGGTATCAGGGCCAAATGGAACGGCTGGATATGGAATCAGGCCTACCCGGCAATTACATTATGGCACTGTATCAAAGCAGTGATGGTCGCATCTGGATTGGGACCGGAACCGGCGTCGCTTTCTGGCAGGATGGTGACATCCATACACTGAACTTATTCAGTCAGGATGGTGCGGAGTTTGCTTTTGGTTTCCTCGAGCTGCCACAACAGCAGTTTTTATGGATGGCAACAGACCGGGGCTTAGTTCGCTATGATCTGAATAGTGGAGCTCTTAGCATCATCGGCCGTGGCGCCGGGCTGCCATTTGATAAATATTTCCAGGTGGTCGCCGATAAGCAAAACAACCTGTGGCTCACCAGTAACCGCGGCATTCTGCAGTTCTCACTGCAGGATGCCCTAGCTGTGCTGAACAACCAAAAGTCTCGCCTACCCTTCGAGCATTTCTCCGAAGGCGATGGCATGCTAAGCGCCCAGGCCAATGGTGGATCAAATCCTGCCGCAGCCCTGCACCCGGATGGCTCAATCTGGGTAGCAACCGCCGGTGGCGTAGTATTTTCTCATCCTGAGCGACTCAGCAGCTTTTCATCTTTTATACCCCCTGTGGTGATCGAACAGATCCGGGTAGATGGCGAGCTGCAGCAGCTGGTTGGCCCCCTAAAACTTGCCGCAGGCACCCAGCGAATTGAGTTACACTATGCTGGCCTTGGGTTCGTTTTGCCTCAACATATTCAGTACCGCACCCGTTTGATTGGCTTTGACAACGACTGGGTTGAGCGCGAGCAACAACCTTATGCCGAGTTGACCAATCTGGCTCCTGGTCATTACACCTTTGAAGTGATTGCTGCTTACCCGGGTGGAGCCTGGAGTGAAACATCCGCTTCTTTTAGTTTCCATATTGCGCCCCATCTATGGCAGCGACCTGGATTCTGGCTGTTGATGTTGGCGTTGCTATCACTTGCTTTGCTGTTGCTGTTTCGAATGCGCCTGCGTCGGCTGGAGCTGGCTGCCCTCGAGTTAAAGCGCCAGGTCGCGGAGAAAACGGCTCAATTGCAATTAAAAGCGGACCACCTGGAGCAGACCAACACTGAAAAGTCCGGCTTGCTTGAGCAGCTTCGACTGCAATCAGAAGCCTTCGCCAAACAAGCAAGGCAAGATCCTTTGACAGGCTTAGCCAATCGCCGGGTTTTTGACGAAGTACTGCTGCAAGAATTTAATCGCGCCAAACGACACCAGCACCCGTTATGCCTGGCACTGATCGATATCGACTTCTTTAAACAGGTCAATGATCGCTGGTCGCACTCGGTCGGTGATGAAGTACTCATTCGGGTTGGCCGCAGCTTGCAGCAACAGTGCCGAAACACAGATACCGTATCACGTTGGGGTGGTGAAGAGTTTGCCTTGCTGTTGCCTGAAACCGGTTTACCTGAAGTTCTCCAGCTGTGTGAGCGTTTACGCAGCCAGATCAGCCAGCTTGATTTTTCCGATATTGCTAGTGACCTTCGTATCACTGTCAGCATCGGTGTCGCCGAGTGCCAGGATAGTACGAAGGCCGATCGTTTACTTGGCCTGGCCGATAAAGCCCTGTATCAGGCCAAAGCAAAAGGCCGTAATCAGGTCTGCGTCAGTCACGCACAGAACAAAATCTAACGTCAGCACTCTTGCTGTTTCAACCCTTGCAATACCAAAGCAGCAAAATCATCTGCCGGCAAAGGCCTGGAAAATAGATAGCCCTGAAACTCATCGCAACCAATCTGTTTAAGAAAATCATGCTGTGCCTGATGCTCAACGCCTTCAGCCAACACTTCAAAGCCCAGGGTGTGCGCCAAAGTGATAATGGCTTTGCAAATTTCAGCATCTTGCTGATGCTCTGGCAATTGATCAATAAAGCTCTTATCAATCTTTAGTACATCCAGCGGCAAGGCTTTCAGATACGCCAACGAAGAGTAACCGGTACCAAAATCGTCAATCGCCAGACGGATGCCTAGTTGCTTTAACTGCTGCAGTAAACCGATTGCATCAGCATGCTGAGTGATCAAAGCACTTTCGGTCATTTCCAGCTCCAGTAACGAAGCTTCAAAGCCTGTGCTAAGCAGGGTATCAGCGATATGCTGCGCCAAACCCTCACGTTGAAACTGGTGAGCAGAAACATTCACAGCAATGCGCAAATTACCTAGCCCAAGTTGCTGCCAAAGCACTCCTTGCCGGCAGCTTTGCTGAATCACCCAAAGGCCAATGTCATGAATCAACCCCGTCTGCTCAGCGATAGGAATAAAGCGGTTTGGCCCAATCAGCCCTTCAACCGGATCTTGCCAACGGATTAGCGCCTCAGCGCCAACAATTTGTCCTGTTGCAAGTTGCACCTGCGGCTGGTAATAGAGTTCCAGCTGCTGCTCTAAGATCGCAGCTCTTAGACGGGATTCCAGCATAAGCCGCTCTCTGGCACTTTGTGTTAAGCCGTCAGTATAGTAAGCACTATTATTGCGCCCTTCACTCTTTGCCTTATACAAGGCGGCATCCGCGCCTTGGAGCAAGGCTTCTGCACTTTGCTCATGCAGCGGATACAAACTAATACCTGCACTGGCGCTTAACTTTACCTCCATACCATTGCTTAAGGTCCAGATACGGTGAATGCATTGCAGCAACTTATTGGCTACCCGGGCAGCATCTTCAGGCTGAGCTATATCATCAATCTGCACCGCATATTCATCCCCACCCAACCGAGCCAGGTAGTCAGCAGGTCGCAACACAGCTTTCAATTGTTGGGTGAGTTGTTGCAACAGCTCATCACCAATACTGTGGCCATAGCTGTCATTGATATTCTTAAAATGATCCACATCCAAAATAATCACGGCAATCAGCTGGGTCCGCCGCTCCGCCCGCTCAATGGTCTGCGTTAACTGGCGAACAAAGGACGCTCTGTTCGGCAAATCGGTCAGCGCATCATGGTGTGCAAGATAGGCGACCTGCTGCTCGTGTTTCTTTTGTTCCGTCAGATCAATATCGATGCAATACATCTGCGGCGGCTTGTCTGGCAATTGTACAAAGGCATGTGAAGAAAACACCGTCACCAGACTACCATCCTTTCGCTTCAGCATTAGCTCCGCTGAGGGAATGGGTCGCCCCGTTGTCATCATGTGATCAATGGCCGCTTTGACATCATTTGCCATCGTGGCCGGAATAATCAAATCCAGCAGATTTTTACCCAAGGCCTCTTTAGGCGTATAACCATAGATGCGCTCACTGGCACGGTTCCAGTAAATGGTGGTACCGTCCACCTCATAGCCCTGTATAGAAATAGCGGCCTCACTATCCAGCAAGGCCTGAAACTTTAAGTTAGCAGCCCGCAGCTCGTTCTCAATGCTTTTTAAATCATCAATGTCTTCAATAATTGAAATATAAAAAGGTTGGCCAAAGGCCGGGTTATCCACTTTTCGCACCCCCAGTCGGCACCAGATATAGCGACCGTCTTTATGACGATAACGCTTTTCCATGCTGTACTCACGTCGTACGCCGGTTTTTAACTGCTCTAGCTGGGTGATATCCTTGGATAAGTCTTCTGGATGGCTGATCTGTTGGAATGTCATTGCCTGTAATTCCAACTGGCTATAACCCAACATTTGCTGCAAGCGATCATTGGTCCTAAGCCACTGCCCAGACAGGCTAACGTGTGCAATCCCAACATTGGCCAGCTCAAACGTTTGCTCAAACAACTGCCTGACCTGGGCCGATTGGTTTTCTGCAGATTGCCGCTGCTTCAGCAACAACCAGGCCAGAAGCGCAGTAAAGCCGACATAGAGCCAGCCTTTATAGGTCTGATACTGACTGTATAATTCTGGATCCGAGACAATAACGCCAAGCAAATAGTCACTGCTGCTAATCCAAAACACACCAAAAGCGAGATAGAGCAAAGCGCCAAACCAAGGCCGCTGGCTGAGTTGGCCAGTACCGTTTACCTGACTTCCATTGGTAGACCATTGCATGCTTCACGCTTCCTTTTTCCATGCCGATGGTACCCTGGTCATCTCAAGATGCAGGCTTCAGCATCCTGAGATGACCAGGGTATACACCTAGCTTCTGATACAAATCAGCCAGTTAAGCATAGACTATATTTAGCAAAGGGGCAGATGAAGCAAAAAAAGTATGCCAGCCCTTGCGGGCCGGCAATCATTCAGAATGAATAGACTAAAGTCAGTGAGGTTTGCGTATCGGTACGCTTTTTATCCACCGGCACATCGGTGTCATTTTGCACAGTAAAAGCTGCTTTCATTTGCATACGGCCATTGATACGTGCCGTTAGCGAGGTTTCCGCACTGGTTCTGGTATTGTCATCACCATACTCAACGGTCAGGTCTTGGCGGAACTTGGCATTCTCACTGATTTGCCAACGATAAATAGCACCTGCCCGAGCCAGAAAACCGCTTTCCGTTTCACCCAGCGAGGTTCTGCCACGGGAATAACCCGGACCAATCTCGACGTTCAGGCTGTGATCCGCTAAGTCCAGCAAGCGCGTACCATAACCGACTGCAAGTGTAGAATATTTCCGATAAGCACCGAACTTATCGTCCGTATGCCGAGCCAGCGCGAACAAGGTGTCATGCTCAGTTTCCAGCTTAAACGCGCTCTTCACAGAAGCACTAAAGCGCTCTGCCGTACGCTCGCGTTCGGAGCTACCATCGGCCAATCGCCTTTTGTCTTCTTTAAAAAAGGCGCTAAAGAGATACTCGTTGTCAAAACGCTCCAACCGTTGCAGCGAATTCAGCCGGCCGGTAATGGAAGTCCCTTCGGTATTGCCCGAAGTGGTAATGGCTCCAAGCTCAGCAGACGATGTCCACCCCAGTTCTTCTGCCTGACTATGAAAACCTGCAACCACCAACATCATGGCAGCTGCAGTCATCGAATACTTCATTAGTTCTCCTGCTTGTTGGAATGAAGGTGCACATCCATTTGCGGAAACGGAATCCCTATGCCCTGCTCATCAAAGGTCAATTTCACCTTTTCCAAAGTGTCCCAGTAAACACCCCAATAATCGGCTGCATTAACCCAGGGCCGAACCAGAATGTTGACCGAAGAATCCGCCAGCTCACCAATCGCGATAACCGGAGCAGGCTCAGCTAAGACTCGCTCATCAGCTGCCAGGATATCCGCCAGAATCTGCTTGGCTTTGCGTAAATCCGAATCGTAACTGATGCCAATCACTAAATCCACCCGACGGGTTGGCTCAGCAGAGAAGTTAGTGATGGCGCCACCCGTAATTTGCGCATTGGGGATAAGCACTTTTTTGTTATCAGGTGTTTTTAGTATGGTCTGAAAAATCTCTATCTTATCCACAGTCCCCATCACACCACCAGCATCAATAAAGTGCCCTGCTTTGAAGGGACGGAAAATGATGATCAAAACACCGGACGCAAAGTTTGCCAGGGAGCCTTGCAACGCCAGGCCAACCGCCAAACCGGCAGCACCCAAAATAGCAATGAAGGAAGTGGTTTGCACGCCGATATGCGACAGTGCCATCAACAAGACGGCAATCATAATCAGGGTATAAACAATGCTTCCGAGGAAGCTGACCACAGCCTTATCGATTGAGCGTCCAAGTAAGGCCCGCTCCATAACACCGGTTATGCCTTTGGCAATCCATCGACCAATCACAAAGATCACCAAAGCAAACACAATGCTAATCAGATGGTGGTACACCACCTCCTGATTTTCCGTGACAAAATTCGTTACTTCATCCATAAACGTCTCCAGCAGGTTTTTGTTAATTACCGCAGAATAATAGCACAAGCTTTATCAGCTCAAATTGCAATGTACCTGATCCATGGATATTTTTCCTATGCAGGAAAAAAAATTTGGTACCCGGCGTTATTTTCGCTAAAATACCGGCCACACAAAGTGGTGACTGTAGCTCAGTTGGTAGAGCCCCGGATTGTGATTCCGGTTGTCGTGGGTTCGAGCCCCATCAGTCACCCCACTTCTCTTCTTTTATTTCCAGCCCAATTTACGCTAAGCTTGACACTCTAAGAGCAAGACGGTTTTTTTAATGCTAAGTTTGCAAGCCTTGCAGCAACAACTGGAGCAACAGCAAGCGCCACTGGAAAGCTGGAATCCTCCCTTTTGTGGAGATATGGCGCTACGCATTGCCCAGGATGGTCAGTGGCTGTATCAGAATAGTCCGATTGGCCGCTTGCCTCTGGTTAAGTTATTCGCTTCCGTACTGGTCAAAGAGGGTCAGGAGTACTTCCTGAAAACGCCGGTGGAAAAAGTACGTATTCAGGTCGAAGATGTGCCTTTTCTTATCCACAGCTGGCATTGGCAAGAAACCTCTGCCGGCCTGGCACTGATTGCGATTACCAATCTGGGTGATCAGCTCATTATTAGCCATCAACATCCTATCCAATTGCAGGCATATCAAGAGCAACAGGTGCCCTACATAGGGTTATGGCGTGGTTTAGAAGCAAGGTTGAGTCGCAATGTCTATTACCAATGGATAGAACAGGCTCAGCAATGCAAGCAAGCTAATCCCAACCAGCTGTGGCTGCAAAGTGCCGACTATCGATTTTTACTCGGAGAGCTGTGAGTCATTTTAAAAGCTGAACCCTGCCAACATAAGTGATACTGTAACAAAAACACCGACTTAAACAGTCAAATGCCGCTATTTGTCGCATTCATCTTGCTGTGAGTAAAAATACTGCCAGATTAAGAGTTGTCCTTATAAGTCATTCTGGAGTCACCATGTTACGTCCAACTCTACTAGCGGCTGGTGTGTTACTTGCCTGTAACTCAGTCCAGGCAGCAACCTTCATTCATGCCGGTAAGCTTATCACTGCGGAAGATAACCGGATCCTGAATAACCAGACCATTGTTATTGAAAATGGCATCATTCAGCGCGTTGAAGCAGGATTTCTGTCGCCAGCTGCGACTGATACCCTGATAGATTTGCGCCAGCATACGGTGATGCCCGGCTTGATGGACATGCATACGCACTTCTCAACTCAGATCAGCGCCACCTCCTATGCCGAAGGTTTTCGGATGAATGAAGCTGATTACGCCTTGCGCGGAGCCACATTTGCCAATAAAACGCTGTTATCCGGCTTTACCACAGTACGAGAGCTTGGTGACAGTCATCATGTAAGCGTGGCATTAAAAAACGCCATCGCCAATGGTTATGTGCAAGGGCCCCGTATCTTCGCTGCAGGTAAGTCGCTTGCCACCACCGGTGGTCATGCCGATCCAACCAATGGCATTTCCTTTCGTCGCATGGGCGATCCCGGGCCAGTCGAAGGCGTGATAAATAGCCCCGAAGAAGCACGTAAAGCTGTGCGTCAACGCTACAAAGAAGGCTCTGACTTAATCAAAATTACTGCCACAGGTGGCGTCCTAAGTGTGGCGGCCAGTGGTATGAATGCTCAATTTACTGAAGAAGAAATTAAGGCCGTGGTCGCAACAGCACGTGATTACGGCTTTAAGGTGGCGGCGCATGCGCATGGTAAAGAAGGCATGGAGCGAGCCATACGAGCCGGTGTGGACTCGATTGAGCATGGTACTTACATGGACGATGCCACCATGGCTTTGATGAAACAACACGGTACATACTATGTACCAACCATCAGTGCCGGTAAGTTTGTCGCTGATATGGCGGTAATGCCGGGTTTCTTCCCTGAGCTGGTGCGCCCCAAAGCGCTAGAGATTGGTCCCTTAATCCAGGATACCTTTGCCAGGGCATGGCAAGCCGGCGTTAAAATTGCCTTTGGTACCGATGCCGGGGTTGGCCCACACGGCGACAACTGGAAAGAATTTGTTTACATGACGGAAGCAGGCATGCCGGCCATTGAAGCCATTCGCTCCGCCACTTACCACGGCGCCCAGTTACTTGGCCTGAGCGATGAACTGGGTACCGTTACTGCAGGTAAAAAAGCCGACTTGGTGGCAGTACCTGGAAATCCACTTGAAAATATCGAGCTGATGGGGCAAGTCAGCTTTGTGATGAAGGATGGTGTTATTTACAAGCAATAGCTTACAGCCCCACCAGCATAGCGTGCTGGTGGGGTGAAAGGCCACCCTTGAAGCATATGCTCACAAAACAAGCAAACTACCGTCAACATATATTACACATCAGAGGACGCGCAACTGTAAAAATATGATTTTAAAAAGATATTAATGCGGCATACATGTTGCATAATCCCGCGGACTTTAAAGGGAGTAGCGCATGAAATTTAACAAATACATCTTATCAATGACCATTCTTACCGCCGTCGGTAGTACCCCAGCCATCGCAAATATTATCAACTTTGATATTTCTACCGATGCATCTGTGCATTTTCATGGTGAAATTGCTGATTGGGATTCAAACAGCGGCACCACTGATAGTCAAGCGATAGCCGAAATCATGAATCTGTATGAAACCCCCACTTCAGCTACGGCACGTTCAGAGGGCAATGACACCGGAAAATTCTTCCTGCAAGGGGATGCCCTGCATAATGGTGCGTGGTTTGGAGTAGAGAGCAGTCTAGTGCAAAACCTGATATTTCAGAATCAGACAGGCATGGATCAGTCCTATCATTTCAACTTTACCATTGAGCAAGGTATGCTGGCACTTTTTGGCGCCTTGCTGCCAGAGGATAACCCCCATCCCAGTCACTCTGTGGAAGCATCCTATCAAGCCACTATCCTAGTAAACGGTCAAAGCATCTGGACTAGCCAGGCATGGCTTCATAGCACTGCAGACGGCTTATCTCTCACCACTGAAGGGACCGTTCTTGCTGCAACTTTGGAGCAAACACTGCTGGATGATAGCTGGCTGGCACAAGCATATCGCTGGGATGCACAAAGCTTTCAGCTTAACCTCGGCCAGTTGGCGGCAGGTGAAAGTTTCGAGCTGAGTTATCAGGTAAGTGCCTATGTAGGCGGGCGTCCGGCATCTGCCAGCTGCCAGGATTGGCAATGCGGTGGCTATTACTATTTTGGCGATCCTTTTACCTTTGCTGGTGCCATGTTAAATGAAAGCAATTTCCGCACCGCCAATCAGGAACCTACTCCGGTGACTGCACCGGCAACTTTTGGCTCGATGGTACTGGGTCTATTGGCATTAACCCGACTGCGTCGCCGTCGCCAGTAAACACATTAAATCAAGGCTTTACTACTCTGTTGGTAAAGCCTTGTTTAGTTAGACGCAAGAGCCCGATACTGCGCCAGCAGTTTCTCGACATCAGCCAGAATGAAATCCTTTAAGTCCACTTCGGCTTTTTCACGGATCTTATCCAACTGACGAATATGCGCTTTTTCGTGTTGCTTACGGGCTTTATGGGTTGGCATATCCTTGACTACTTCATACATCTGGCAGATCCCAGGATACTCAGTCACCGGATCGGCTTTGTCAGCAAGTTCCAGGTGATCCAGCAGAACCCAAACCCGCAAAGCGCCTTCTGATAATTCGCATTGCTCGGATTGCATGGCCCGACTAATCAACACAATGCTATCAATCAGATATTGGTTTTTCTTATGCTTGGCCTGTGCTTGCTGTTGGTTTTGCACCTTGACCAGCAACAACAAGCGTCCGGCATAAAACGCCAAACCGGCAATAATGGCTGCTCCAGCCAACAACAGACTCCACCACAACCAACTCATCCATTTTCCTCATCATCATCGGATAACAACTGGGCACGCCAGTCGGTACGTTCAAACTCAGCCAAGGGATCAAGCGGCTCCTCATCCTCGGCCAGTCCCAGTTGCTGCAATAGTTGTTCGTAGCGCTCGGTCATTCGGTTAAAGTACTTGGCATCTTTGCCTGTGAGTACCTCTTCGCGCTCTACCCGCTCTAGCAGCTGTTGCAAATACGAGTCTTGCTCCAGTTTTGCCAGCTCTTGCTCTGGTGTTAAGGTCGCAGCCGTAACTACCTTAGCAACCGACGCTTTCGGTTGGATCGGCTTTAACAGCGGTTGTGCATCTGCAACATCCTCTGGCAATAGCGGCACTGGCTTTTTACTGCCCAGGCGAGGGTCCTTGTTACCACTGTTGCCTGAAGGCTCTGCTGCTTTACGCAGTAACTGTGAATTGCGTTGGCCCGGCTTGCCGCCAGCACCAGACTTTTTGCTTTCTTCTTTACGCTCGCGCTGCTTACGAACTTCTGCAGCAGGTAAAAAGCGTGGGCCATTATCGCCACTATTGCGAGTCTTCTTTTGACGTGTCATGTTTTGCTACCTGGTAAGCGCTTTTGGCAGAACGCTGCTAAAGCCGCTGATTGATGGGCTTTATTTTAACACATCCTCAGGGGATGCAAGGATAGTGGTGCGAAGAATTATGAATAAAGAAAAGGCGATAAGTTGCCTTATCGCCTCTGCCAGGTGTCTAAAGTGGACACTTCTTTCATCTGCTGCAGTCATAATGACCTAATTGGACAGCGCGTCCGAATGGTCCCTGGTATTGTTATGTAATATCCCTATGCAGCTTTTTTTGTTAGTGATCATCCTGATACTTTCTGTGTCATCCATGGATAGCGCACGAACATCGCAGCGATGTTGTATTCGTCGTCGCACTTACTGAGCTTTCCGTGCCATCAGTTCCATTTTTTCGACGCGTTACTTAATGTAACGAAGTGTTAATGTACGCCAATTTCAGCAGATAACAACCCCTTGTTGGAAAAAAATCCACTGTATTTGGAAGG
This sequence comes from Alkalimonas sp., assembly GCF_020831925.1. Lineage (GTDB taxonomy): Bacteria > Pseudomonadota > Gammaproteobacteria > Enterobacterales > Alteromonadaceae > Alkalimonas. The sequence continues at coordinate 42,425 of NZ_JAFIFQ010000012.1, read as the reverse complement.
CCATTCATTAACCGCTATTAAATCAGGCTATTAGCTGCATAACCATGCAACCAACCCATCTAGCGCCTTGCAGGCCAATGGCAAATCTCTTACGGCGATTGTGAGATATATCTCACAATCATTGCGCTAGAAAGACAAAAAAACCAGCCGGTTGGCTGGTTTTTAGTAGCAAACAGATACCAGGCTTAGTGCAAACCACCAAGATACAAGGACACCATTTCAATATCTTCATCTGTCATTTTACGGGCGATATCCCGCATCATACCATTCATATCATTGGCACGGGCACCGCTACGAAACTCTTTTAAGGTTTCGATCAGGTAAGGCGCATGCTGGAAAGAGATGCGCGGAAAGCCTGACAAACTGGTACCGGCGCCTCGCGGACCATGGCAAGCAATACAGGCTGGAATACCACGTTCAGCATCGCCACCTCGGTAAAGTTGCTGACCACGCTCCAACGCATGTTCCGGGGTCGTACCGGCCGACATGCTTTGCGAGGCAAAGTAAGCGGACAGGTCACGCATATCCTGATCAGACAGACCTGCTACCATACCGAACATGATCGCATTGCTGCGGCCCCGTTCACCACCAGTTTGCATGGCCAGCTTGTAATCCTGCAACTGCTTGTATAAATACTCGGCATGCTGACCGGCAATTTTCGGATAGATATCCATAGGGCTGTTGCCATCGGTGCCATGACAGGCAACACAAGTGGTTGCTTTTTCCTTACCGGCCGCCGCATCGCCATCAAATGCATGGGCCGCCCCTATCATGCTGAATAACAGCGTAAGTGGCAGTACAAGTCTTTTCATGTTGTTTCCGTCTCTGTCCGCATTTAGTCGCCAGCTGGGTGGCACCATAGTTATTGCTAAGTTGTTTCAGCTGCTTATTTTACACGATTCTGTCTAATATAAAATCCCATCTATACAGCATTTGCTTCTTCCGATCCATCCGATCCGTTACAATGAGGCATTGGAACCCAAAAAACAGCCTGAGCACGATTTGTCTAGCCCACTCTAATCTGTGGTGAAAACCTTTGCTCAGGCTTGATTTAAACTGACTGGAGTTTGCTGTGAGCACCCCGACCATCAATTATCAACAAGCCACCTTCCTGACCAGCGCGCCGGATATTCGGGCGTTGCCATCGGATGAGGGCATTGAAGTCGCCTTTGCAGGCCGCTCCAATGCCGGTAAGTCCAGCGCCCTTAATGCCCTGACACGCCAAAAAAGCCTTGCCCGCACCAGTAAGACACCTGGCCGCACTCAGCTGATCAATGTATTTCAACTGAATGAGCAGCAACGGCTGATTGACTTGCCCGGTTATGGTTTTGCCAAAGTGCCGCTGGCAGTAAAAGAGAAATGGCAGCGCTCACTCAGTGAATATCTGCAAAAACGCAATAGCCTGAAAGGTCTGATTGTACTGATGGATATTCGCCACCCACTAAAAGATTTGGATCAGGATTTGATTCACTGGGCTGTGGCCAGCGAACTGCCGGTGCGTTTATTGCTGACCAAAGCCGACAAATTAAACCCCGGGCCACGTAAAAAAGCCTTATTGGAAGTCACGGAAGCCGCGCTGGCTTTTATGGGTGATGTGCAGGTACAGGTTTTTAGTTCATTAAGCAAGCAGGGCTTACCCGAACTGGAACAAGCGCTGACCCAATGGTTTTGTCCGGATCAAGCTCAGGACTGAGCCTAAAAAAACGGCCTCACAGTGGAGGCCGGTATAGCAAACGGGGAGAAGCTATTAGTTCAAATCAACAGGGTGTCTCAATCTTTGAGACTGTGTAATGATACTACAAAAAAATACAGGTTTGAAGTATTTACTCTAAAAATCACCAAAAAATTTGCCGTGATCAAATACCGCCAAAAACAAAAAAAACGCCCCACTGCAAGCAGTGGGGCGGCTAATAGTAAGCCTACTTTCCGGTTAGAACGAAGTTCTGACACTGAAAGATAGAACATCTTACCTCTGTACCCTACATTTTCTATACTAGCGTGCACTGCTAAAAAATCAAGCGAATTTGGTAAAAAAACTACAAAAAATCTTGTTTAGTGATTTACAGCCACCAATTGGTAATAAAATTACCAGTTGGTGGCAAGTTGAAGTAGGCGCAAGTTAGTGCGCTTGCTGCCAGTTATCACCAAAGCCCGCTTCAGCCAACAAAGGCACGTCCAGACTAGCGGCTTGCTCCATTACAGCAGCCAGCTCACGTGCAGCGGTTTCGATTTGCTCGTTGGCCACTTCAAACACCAATTCATCGTGTACTTGCATAATCATCACCGCCTGCAACTCGCAGTGTTGCTTTAGGTAGCTAGCGACATCGATCATCGCCCGTTTAATGATATCGGCAGCCGTTCCCTGCATCGGCGCATTGATGGCTGCCCGCTCAGCTGCTTTTTTCCGGGCCATATTGCGGGCATTGATTTCCGGCAGATACAACCGACGTCCAAAAATGGTTTCAACAAACCCCTGCTCATGCGCCTGCTTTCGGGTCCGTTCCATATAAGCCAACACCCCCGGGAAGCGCTCAAAATAGCGATCGACGTATTGCTGCGCTTCCTGGCGTCCGATATCCAATTGGCGTGCCAGGCCAAACGCCGACATGCCATAAATCAGGCCAAAGTTCACCGCCTTGGCACGGCGGCGTTGCTCGGATGTCACTTCAGCCAAAGGCACCGCAAACACCTCGGCTGCTGTCGCTTTATGGATATCAAGCCCAGCCGCAAAAGCATCCAGCAGCGCCTTATCACCGGATAAATGTGCCATGATGCGCAGTTCAATCTGCGAGTAATCGATGGCCAGGATCTTCTTACCCTTAGGCGCAATAAAGGCATGACGGATGCGACGGCCTTCTTCGCTACGAATCGGAATATTCTGTAAGTTTGGCTCAGTTGAGCTGAGCCGGCCGGTCGCTGCGACCGCTTGATGGTAAGACGTATGCACCCGTCCCGAAGATTTAATCATCTTTGGCAGCTTATCGGTGTACGTGGATTTCAGCTTACTCAGCATGCGGTGCTCCATCAACAAGCGCGGCAACTCGTAATCATGCGCAAGCTCCTGCAGCACTTCTTCGGCGGTTGATGGTGTCCCTTTCGGGGTTTTCTTTAATACCGGCAACTGCTGCTGCTCAAACAAAATCTGTTGCAGCTGTTTGGGTGAAGCCAGGTTAAATTCCTGCCCTGCCAGCTGATGCGCCTGTTGCTCCAACTCAGCCAGGCGGCTACCCAATTGTTGGCTCTGCTGCTTCAGCAAGCTGGCATCGATCAAAACACCATGCCGTTCCATCGCTGATAAAATTGGAACCAGCGGCATTTCAATGTCCTGCAACACCCTAACCAGGGTTGAGGTTTGCTGCAGCTGGGGCCATAAGGTCTGGTGCAGACGCAGTGTTACATCGGCATCTTCGGCCGCGTAACGGCTGGCTTGCTCCAGCTCGATCTGATTAAACGTGAGTTGTTTGACTCCTTTGCCGGCTATGTCGGTAAAGCTAATGGTATTGTGGCCCAGATACTTCAGCGCCAGATTGTCCATATCGTGGCGGGAGCCCACACTGTTCAGCACATAGGATTCCAGCATGGTATCAAAGGCAATACCTCGCAAGGCAATGTCATAGCGCGCCAGTACACTCTGGTCGTATTTCAGATTCTGACCAACTTTGGCTTTGCTGGCATCTTCCAACCACGGTTTCAAACGGGCCAGCACCCACGTTTTGTCCAATTGGGCAGGCGCGTCCAGATAATCGTGCGCCAGCGGCACATACCAGGCTTTGCCAGGCTCGGTTGCAAAAGATAAACCTACCAGCTGTGCTTCCATATAATCCAGGCTGGTGGTTTCGGTATCCAAAGCAGTCAGCTGACTGCGATCTAGCTCATTCATGAGCTGCTCAAAGGCTTGTTCACTGAGCACTGTCTGATAGCCCGATTGGTCCAGGCTTGCTGCCACGATTTGCCCTTGCTGATCTTCCTGCTCCAATGCAGCGGCATCTACCCTAGTTTCAGCTGACTCAGTCTCTGTGCTAAGCAATTCTTTTAACCAGCGATTAAACTCACAGGCTTTATACAGTTCCGCTAAAGCGGTGGTATCCACTGGCTGTATGGCTAAATCAGCGAGTTGATAGGGTAATTCGACATCGGTTTTAATGGTTGCCAGCTGATACGACAACTCTACCTGAGCTTGGTGCGCTAATAACTTCTCGGCCATAGTTTTGGCACCACGGAAACCGAGTTCAGCCAACTTCTCCGATTGAGCCAGCAAAGCGGAAACCCCACCAATACCCTGCAACATAGCAGTGGCAGTTTTATCACCGACACCAGGCAAACCAGGAATATTGTCTGACTTATCACCAACCAGGGCCAGATAATCAATAATCAGCTCCGGAGGCACGCCAAACTTAGCTTCTACTCCGGCCGGATCCAGCACGGTATCGGTCATGGTGTTGATTAGGGTGACGTGCTGATCGACCAGTTGTGCCATATCCTTATCGCCCGTCGAGATCACCGTTTCCCGCCCGGACGCGCTGGCCGCACGGGCTAAAGTGCCAATCACATCATCCGCTTCCACGCCAGACACGCACAGCAGCGGCAAGCCCATAGCACGGATGATTTGATGCAATGGCACTATCTGGCTACGCAAATCATCCGGCATTGGCGGCCGGTGGGCTTTGTATTCAGCATAGAGCTCATTGCGGAAAGTAGGCCCCTTGGCATCAAACACAACTGCCATCTGCTCGGGCTGGTAGCGCTTGAGCAAGCTTTTAAGCATATTGACTACACCGTAAATAGCACCCGTTGCTTCTCCTTTGGAATTAGTCAGGTGAGGCGGAGCATGGTAGGCGCGAAATAAATACGATGAACCATCAACTAAAACAAGTGGAGTATCCGGGTGTGAAGCCATAGTGCATCCTGTACTTTTACCAAGTGGTTTTCATACTGAAGCAGGAATGATACTACAGGCCGTCCGAACGACCTAGCCGGGATCACGGGGAAGTGGAAACCCAACCACTCAATCCAGGCAAGCTGTGGATAACTTTGTGCAAAAAATAAATTCAACGCAAACTAAAGGGCCAACACAAGACGACCTCGTGTAAGCTAACTTATTGAAATTCATTGTGTAAAATAAAGGGGGAAACTGCTGAAGCCCTTATTATTATTTTTATTCCATCGTGTGGAAAGTTTTTCTGCTGCTCTGGCTGCGAACAGAAAAAAACCGGCAGACGCAACGTCAGCGGTTGTGTAGACTATCACAGAAAGAGTGCGAGGCCAGCCATTTTTTTAAAAAATTTTAGCTTAAAAAAATCGGTTTAAGAATGCTTTGCTATAAGCCAACAGATATCATGGTTCAGAGGAGTCAGAGATGAAAAAAGTTGCTGTTATTTTAAGTGGCTGCGGTGTCTATGATGGTGCAGAAATCCACGAGTCAGTGCTCACTTTGTTGCACCTTGAACGGCACCATGCCAGTTACCAATGTTTTGCTCCGGATATCAGCCAGCATCATGTGGTGAATCACCTTACCGGCGAAGAGATGGCCGAGCAGCGCAATGTGCTGATCGAAGCGGCTCGCATTGCCAGAGGCGCCATTCATCCTTTATCGGAGTTAAACCCAGTGGCATTTGATGCGGTGGTATTACCTGGTGGTTTTGGTGCTGCCAAAAACTTGTCCGACTTTGCTTTCAAAGGACATGGTGCAGCGGTATTACCGGAGCTAAAGCAATGCATTCAGGCATTTGCTGATGCGGGCAAGCCGGTTGGCTTTATTTGCATAGCTCCAGCCATGATCCCACTGATTTATTCAGCACCGGTCAGCCTGACCATAGGCACTGATGCCGATACCGCTGCGGCCATTGAACAGATGGGCGCTCAGCATGTGCAGTGTCAGGTGCGCGATATTGTGATCGATCACCAGGCCAAAGTTGTCTCCACACCAGCCTATATGCTGGCACAGTCGGTGACAGAAGCCAGCGAAGGGATCGATAAGCTCATTGCTGCGGTACTTAAACTAGCTTGAGCTCTGACATTACCGAGTTTACGGGGCTTCCACAATGTCAACTGGCTCGTTATAATGGCGCAAGATTTGTACAAAATTGAAACAGGACCCACAACGATGAGAAAAATCCACCTTGTAGCAACGGCTGCATGTGCTTTGCTGTTCACTGGCCTGGCCACAAGTTCTGCTGCAGACGAAGAACTGCGTAAGCGCATCGCTCCGGTTGGCCAGGTTTATCTGGATGGCCAAGCCCCAGCCCAGGCAGTTGCAGATACTGGTCCTCGAAGTGGTGAACAGGTCTATCAGACCGCATGTTTTGCCTGTCATGGTACCGGTGCGCTTGATGCTCCCAAGCCTGGCGATACTGCCGCCTGGCAAGCTCGGATGGATCAGGGCTTTGATGTGATGTTGCGTCACTCCATTGATGGCTTTGGCAATATGCCAGCAATGGGTACCTGCATGAACTGCTCAGAAGATGAAATTGCAGAAGCGATTCGCTTCATGATCAAAGATCTTTAAAAACGGCTATACCGATGCCAGCCCACAACAGCTAGGGCTGGCACTCCTCTCTTTAATAACCACCTTCAAACTTTTTAGTATTTTTTATATTAAAATAATATAAATAAGCGACGCTTTTCCTTGGTCGAAGATTCCACTCTGCGGAAACTTTGTGCATAATAAAATTGTTTCGTGCACCAAGCCCATAACTATTATAAGAGACTGAGTTGAAGGATTTAACGAACCCAAGGCGTGCGCTGCAACGTGCAGAAACCAAGCAGCAACGGCTGCAGCAAATGGCCGACCGTTACCGACAAGCGTTCACCATCCAAGGTGCTTTATTGCGCCTGTCGGAACTGGCCAGTACCGTTGCGGATATGAAAGAATTCTATCCCGCCATCCATCAGATGGTGGCAGAATTGTTGCACGCTAAAAACTTTTACGTAGTCTTGCATGAACATAACTCCAATCAGTTCACACTTGAATATTTTTCGGACGAAAAAGATCAACAGGTCATTCTGCAGGTTCCCTCCGACGCTTTCGCGAGTGGCCTGACGGGTTATGTATTTCGTACTGGCATGCCCCTGTTATGCAACCAAGCTTTGTTTGAGCAGCTGATCGCAAGTGGCGACATTCAGGCACAAGGCAGTATGCCAACGCACTGGATGGGCATTCCGCTAAAACGCGGCCAACAGGTGATCGGCGTGATGGCCATCCAAAGCTATGACCCAGACAAACAATACAGCGAACAAGCCTTGGATGTTTTTTGCCACCTTGGCAGTCATACGGTCACCGCCATTGATCGGGTACGAAGTCGTGAATTACTGGAACAAACGGTTCGAGAGCGCACCCGACAGTTGCAATTAACGAATCAAGAACTGCAAAAAGAAATCAAAGAGCGCATAGCGGCTGAGAAACTGCAAAGCTCTTTGTACCGCATTTCCGAGTTGTCGGCCTGTAGTCGCAATATGCAAAGCTTTTACCGCGACATCCATCAGGTGCTATCGGAATTGATGTACGCAGAAAATTGTTACATTGCCTTGCTTGATCGTAGCGACGACACCCTTAGCTTTCCATTTTACCGTGATCAATACACGCCGGCGGCGCCCAAGCGGCCGCTTGGTAAAGGCTTTACTGAATACATAATCCGCCGTGGTGAAGCCGCACTGATTGATGGCGCCGCCGCCGTTAAGCTGAATCAACAGGGCGAAATTACCCGTGGTATGGTCAGCTCATTGCGCACCACCCGCCACTCCACCAGCTGGCTAGGTGCCCCTCTGATTCTGGAAGATGAAGTGATTGGTGTCATTGCCTTGCAGGCTTATGACTATCAGTACGATTACAGCGAACAGGAACTGAAAGTTCTTCGTTTTGTCTCGCGCCATATAGCCGTAGCCATCCAGCGCAAGTTAGCAACTGAACAACAACGCAAACAGCAAGAAGAGCTGGAGCGGAAAGTATTTGAGCGCACCCGAGAGCTTCGCCAGACCAATTTATTTCTGCGTTTGCAGGTGGAAGAACGTAAGAAAATCGAAGAAAAGCTGTTCCATGAAGCAAACCATGATGCTTTAACCGGTTTATCGAACCGACCTCGTTTCCTGCAATTGCTGCAACAGCAGTTCCGACAGCGCAAACGGCAGACTGATGGAAAACTGGCCTTGTTGTTTATTGACTTGGATCGTTTCAAAGCCATCAACGACAACCTGGGACATGCCGTAGGTGATCATTATCTGATGGAAACCAGTAAACGCTTGCAGCAGGCTATTCGCGAGCATGATCTGGTCGCGCGTTTGGGGGGCGATGAGTTTGTCGTGATGCTGACTGATATTCAGCAACAGTTGGATGTGGAAGATGTTGCAGACCGCATCATCGAAGCAGTTCGACAACCCGTGTTCATTGAGCAACATCAGGTTCTATCCGGAGCCAGCATTGGCATTGCGCTTTATCACAACGACTACCAAAGCCCGGATGAAATGTTACGGGACGCCGATGCTGCCATGTATCAAGCCAAGTCGCTTGGTAGCAACCGCTTTGTGATTTTTAATGCCGACATGTTGGTCGCCCCCGACCCAAAGCCGCAACCTGAATCAACCAGTGCCGTAACGCAAAAAAAAACGGCTAAGGCCAGTTAGCACCCTTCGAAAAGCCCACACTGCTATTTGACAAGATGCTAGTCCGGCTTTTTTAAAAGTTGTCGTAACCGATCAATATTGGCTTTGCCACTTTGTTGACGTTGCTCGGCAGTTTTTGGCACAGCGCTATGCTGCCAGTCTAAATCATCTTGTGGCAACTCATACAAAAAGCGGCTTGGTTCAGGCCGGATCACCTCGCCATACTGCCGCCTTTCTTTGGCGTAAGTGAAGAACAACTCACGCTGTGCCCGGGTAATACCTACATAAGCAAGCCGCCGCTCTTCTTCAATGTTGTCTGCATCAATGCTGCCCTGGTGCGGCAAAATCCCTTCTTCCATACCAACCATAAACACATAGGGAAACTCAAGCCCCTTGGAGGCATGCAGGGTCAGCAATTGCACCTGATCGGACTGCTCATCTTGCTCCTGCCGCTCCATCATATCACGCAGCGTCAAGCGGCTGACCACCTCTGGCAAGGTCATCGGCTCTTCATCGTCTTTGCCTTCCAGCATCTCAACAATCCAGCGAAACAACTCGTTGACGTTTTTCATCGCCATTTCCGCTGCTTTCGGGCTGTTGCTGCTTTCGAACAACCAGGCTTCGTAATGGCTTTGTCGGATTAAGTCACGAATGGCATCGGACGGTTCAGCGCGTTTCACCTGCTCGGTTAACGCCAAAATCCAATTGGCAAAGTGTTGCACCGCCTGATAGCCACGCGCTGGTAACCGCTGCGACAACTCGGGTAAAAAGCAACTTGCAAACAGACTGACCTGCTGTTCATGCGCCAGAGTACCCAGTTTTTCCAGCGTGGCGGCACCTATCTCGCGCCGGGGAACATTGATGATGCGTAACAGCGCGTTGTCATCATCCTGATTCACCAAGAGCCGCAGATACGCCATCACATCTTTGATTTCGGCCCGCGAGAAAAATGAAGTACCGCCTGAAATACGGTAAGGAATACGGTTGTTCATCAGCGCTTTTTCAAAAATCCGTGCCTGATGATTGCTGCGATACAGCAGCGCATAATCCTTGTAATGGGTGCGGTTGGTAAAACGATGCGAGATAATCTCTGCCACAACTTTCTCAGCTTCATCTTCTTCGTGTTTGCACGGCAGAACTTTGAGCGGCATACCATAGCCAATCTCACTGAATAGCTGCTTATCAAACACATGTGGATTATTGGCAATCAGAATGTTGGCTGCTTTTAAAATACGCTCCGATGAGCGGTAGTTCTGTTCCAGCTTAATCAGCTTCAGGTGAGGAAAGTCCTGCTGCAACAAGGCCAGGTTCTGCGGCCTGGCACCGCGCCAGGAGTAAATCGACTGATCATCATCACCGACCACAGTAAAACGCTGCCGTTCGCCTACCAGTAGTTTCACCAACTGATACTGGCTGGTATTGGTATCCTGGTATTCATCCACCAATAAGTAACGGATTTTTTGCTGCCAGCGCTCGCGCACCTCGCTCTGATGCTGCAGCAGCAAAGTAGGTAACAGAATTAAATCATCAAAATCAAACGCATTGTAGGCTTTTAGGAGCTGGTTGTAGCGCTGGTAATACTGCGCCTGCAACAGCTCTTCAGGCTGTGTTGCCTGCTGCAGGGCCAGCTCCGGCAACATCAAATCATTTTTCCAATTGGAAATTTTGCTTTGCAGTTGTTTCAGTAAATCTTTATCACCCAGGTAGTCTGCTTCGGTCAGCTCCTTAAGCAGAGCCATCGAATCCTGATCATCAAACAAACTGAAACTGGCCTTGTAACCAAGCGCCCGATATTCTTTTTTCAAAATGCTCAGGCCAAGGGTATGAAAGGTGGAGATGGTAAGCCCACGGCAAGCCGGCTTTGGTAACTGCAAACTGATGCGCTCTTTCATTTCGCGGGCGGCTTTGTTGGTAAAAGTCACCGCGGCGATATGTCGGGCCGGCAGCTCGCATTGCTCAATCAGATAAGCAATTTTGTTGATGATTACCCTGGTTTTACCGCTGCCTGCACCAGCCAGCACCAGACAAGGGCCTGAGATATAATGCACCGCTTCATTTTGCTGAGGGTTTAATTTCATCGGCTACCGGCAAAGCTCCATTCTGGCTGCGGGGATTGGCCAGCAAGTTTACCGGAAAATCAACTAAAAGAGCAGCGCAAGCTTTGTTATACTGAGTTTCAACGGATACAACCCCCCAGGCAAAGGTGCCCTTTATGATCGATCCAAAAAAAGTTGAAGAACTGGCTAAACAAATTGGCGCCGTAATCCCAGCCAGAGTGCGGCAAGCAGCCGATGACATTGAAAGTAAAATCAAAGTAGTGTTGCAACAAAAGCTGGCCGATCTGGATGTCATTAGCCGGGAAGAGTTCGACGTGCAGCGTCAGGTGCTGGCTCGGACCCGGGAAAAACTCGAGGCGTTGGAACTGCAGGTGCAAGCCATTCTTGCCGCTCAGCAGCCAACAGCATCGAAAGCTGCGCCACCCAGCTCTGATCAGGAATAATCCAATGAAAACCTCTCTGCCCCTATCTGCCCTGCTGCTCTTGCTGGTCAGCTCCATAGCACCCGCTGCCGATCAGCTGATCCTGGCCGGCCAATTGCTGGATGTGCAAAGCGGTGAGCTAAAAAGCAATCAAGCCATTCTGGTAGCGGACCAACGCATTGTGAATATTCTGCCGGTGCGCCAGTTGTCCGCCGAGCAGCGCGCCATCCCTACGCTGGATTTATCCGGTTATACCGTGCTGCCGGGCTTGATTGATATGCATGTGCACCTGACTTCTAATCCACAACAGCATGGTTTTCGCCGGCTAAATACCACACCTGCGCGTCAGGCCATTTTCGGTGTGACTGCTGCCGAAGTCACCCTGCAAGCCGGTTTTACTACGGTGCGTAATGTTGGAGCCCGCGGTTTTGCCGATGTCGATTTACGTGATGCCATTGAGGAAGGAGAAGTTCCTGGCCCCAGGATGCGGGTTGCTGGCCACTCCATTTGCATTACCGGTGGCCACTGTGACAATAACCTGCTGCCCCATACCTACGCCTCTACCAGTTTTGGTGTTGCCAACAGCCCGGATGAAGTGCGGACCCGGGTGCGGGAAAACATGAAGTACGGCGCCAATCTGATTAAGTTCACCGCCACCGGTGGCGTGCTGTCACGCAACACCGATGTCAATGCCAGTCAGTTTAGTCTGGCAGAGATGCAGGCTCTGGTGGCAGAAGCGCATGATCGAGGCGCCAAAGTGGCCGCCCATGCCCATGGGTTGCATGGCATGCTTCGTGCCATCGAAGCCGGCGTCGACTCCATCGAGCACGCCAGTTTTTTAAATGACGAAGTGCTGGCGATGGCCGCTGAGCGCGGTACTTTTCTTGTAATGGACATTTATGTCAGCGATTACATTTTAAGCGAAGGCGAAGCGGCTGGTATTTTGCCGGAGTCGTTGGCAAAAGAGCGTCAGGTGGGTCAGTTGCAACGTGAAAACTTTCGCCGTGCGGTCGCAGCCGGTGTCAATATGGCCTATGGTACCGATGCTGGCGTTTATACCCATGGCCAGAATGGCCGCCAGTTTGCCTACATGGTGGAGTGGGGCATGACGCCGCTGCAGGCTATTCAGAGTGCGACCTTGCATGCTGCTACCTTGCTGGATTGGCGCAATGAGCAAGGCCAGTTGAATGTGGGCCAGCTGCAGCCGGGTGCTTATGCGGATCTGGTGGCGGTAGAAGGCAACCCCTTAGAAAATATCCGCTTGCTGGAAGCCATTCCGGTGGTGGTGAAGGGTGGAAAACAAGTCAACTAAATAGCAAAAAGGCCTGTTGCAGCAGGCCTTTTTTGCAAAAAACAGGAGTGACTTAAGTTTAACGTCGGCGCAGGCGCAGACCAAGCAAACCCAACCCCAATAAAGCTAAGGTTGCAGGAGCCGGAACAGGTGTACTGCTTTCAGCTGGTGTACCAAAGACACTCAAGGTAGCACTATTTAAATTAAACGAATTTGCACCAGAGTAGCGTGAGAACCAAAGATAGAAGCTGCCAGAACTAACGATCTCGTCAAAGACATCCAATGAATTGGTAAAAGTAAAGGTAACCTCATGAGTTCCTGTAGCTAAACGACGATCTGACCATAAAGCATTCATCCAGTTAACCTGAGTACTTGCTGTAAACCGATCAGCTCCAGGCCTTACGACCCAAGTACCATTTTGTAGCCCGTAGTTCAGAGTCAGCTCAAACGAGGTAATATCTTCAAAAGCAAGGTGGCTGAAATCAAAACCATCATGAAATGAACTGCCAGTGCTACAACCAGCTACGCTCACCTGAAAATGGTCGGCATGCAAGGCACCACAAGCGCCACCATAAGCCAAGTGCGAAGGGGTGTGCTTGTCTATCCCGTAATCATGAGTGATAGTACCAATCAAAGCAGCCTGCGCAGAAAAAACCAAACCAGCCATCAGGGCAATCGCCCCTGTAAACAACGATGTTTTCATTTCATTCATCCTTAAAACAATACAAAGCCAAACAACGGACCCGTTTTTGGAGTTTTGTGTTCATTGACAGGTTATGGAATGCAAAAAATGTGCCGAAACCCCAAACAAATAACATTAGCAGTTGTTTTATCAGCGTTTATTTTTTATATGCTATCATTCTAACTGCTAGCCGAGTTAGAGCGATCCAATCTATGACAAAAAAACCGACACTTTTCAGCTTGTTGGCCTAGCCGCCTGATTGAAACAACTGTTGCTCCAACGACGGTCCACGGCTTAACTGCCGATAGTCAATGCTCTGCTGATGCAGCAACTGCAGCAGCCGGACATCAAAATCGGCCGCCCGCACAGCATCGTACTGCAGTTCCAGTTGCAGCTTGCTCAGCAGCTGTGACTTTACAAAGCCAGGCACTTGCTGCAGCAAAGGCAGCAGCTGCTGACCGTTTTCCTGACACAGTTGCAAACGCAGCACACCGGTTTCACTGATCTGGGTGGCTTGCTGGCGGATCCGACCTTGCTCCAACATCAACACAGTGCCACACAGCTGCTCCAGCTCAAACAGATTGTGCGAGCTAATCACAAAGGTACAATGCGTACTGTGTTGCTGGATGCAATCCCGCAATGCTTTGGCATGCAGAGGATCCAACCCTGCGGTCGGCTCATCCAGCACTACCAGTTCAGGCTCACCCAGCAGCGCCTGGGCAATAGCCAGCCGTTTGCGCATGCCATGGCTTAGCTGGGCGACTTTCAGGCCAGCTTCAGCAGTTAAATCCACCAACGCCAGTACCCGCTCGGTTTCTGTGTTGGCCTTGGATGCTGTCATGCCCTGCAAACGCGCCAGCCACTGCAACTGGCGGGCCAAACTAAAGTCCGGGTCGAACTGCGCATCCTGTGGCAAGGCACCAAGCCGGCCTTTGAGTTTAACGCTACCAGGTTTCTGTCCTAAGATCTGAATCTGTCCCTGATCCGGCGTTAGGTAGCCACACAGCAGGCTAAGCAAGGTAGTTTTGCCAGCTCCATTGGCACCGACCAGGGCAACCGGAGCTCCGGTCTCAATCTTAAAATCCAGTTGCTTTAGCACTGCTTTCTGCCCAAAGCTTTTGCTTAAGCCACTACAGGCAATCACTGTTGTCATAATGCCCTCCGCCGAAAACTTAGCAGGGATAAGGTCAGCAACAGTGCTGCCTGACCTACAGGTAAACCAAGCTCTGCCCAGGGCTGCCAGGGTGAACTGTTGATCAATGCCGGGATTTGAGCCCCGGGCAGCCAGGCAAAAGCCGGCAAGGCTTGTGGCCAGTAATAAGCCAGTATCCCCAGCAATAAGGGCAGTAACGTCAGCAGCAAGACGGCCATGCTCACCGCAGCCCGGCTGGAGTTTAGCCAAACCGACATCAGGCTCATCAGGGCGGTAAAAGGCAACAGGCTGAGCATGACAAACAACCAGCAAAACAGCATGGCACTTAGCAAATTGCCACTTAAAGACGCGCCCTGCCAAAACGCCAGCAGCAAGCAAGCCAGCAGCGCCAATAGCAATAAAGTGCCTTGCACCAGCAACTGACCAAAAAAACGCCCCAGCAAGATGCTATCCCGGCCCACCCGCAAGCTGTAAAAGCGCAAGGTGCCGCGGCTGCGGTCACGGCAAATCTGGCCGGCGCTAAAGAGCACTGCGGCGGCCGGTGTCAGCAGCAAAGCCAGCAACCAAAATAAACTCAGCTCAGGTCGTGGCCACAGCAGCAATTGCCGCACATCCACCCAACCGGCTACCATTTCAGCCCCTTCAACAATAGCCGGATCCAGCATCCACTGACTCAGTGGCATCACCAGGTAACGCAGCAACAAAAACCACAGCAGACAAAATGCTGCCAGGGTTAGCCAACCGCGTCGGCTAAGAAACAGCCGCTGCCATTCTATCTGACTAAGCAGCCAGATATGGGACCAAACGGGCAGATGCATACACACTCCTTAGCTTAAATAGAAAACAAAAATACGTTGAGCAATATCAGTGCCAGAATAAAAATGACTAAAATTCAATGTGCTAGCCTGTTAGACTAAAGCTATCGAAGTCTGAAGGCGACTTTTTTCGTCAAAATCACTATCTGGAGGCGTCGTGAACCCATCGCAGGAAAAAATGGACAAGCTGTACAGCCTGATCGCGAACGAGGAAGATGCCCGTGCCTGCAAGGATATTTCCGGGCAGGCCTGCACCGAAGTACCGCGCAACTTTTTCTTAATTCTGATCAGCCAAACTCTGACCAGCCTGGGTGATTTACTGACCAGTCCCAAAACCGTACTCACCTGGTTGATGACCGCCGTTGGCGCCCCGGCAGCACTGATTGCCTGGTTGGTGCCAATTCGCGAGTCCGGCTCCTTATTGCCGCAATTGCTGATTGGCGCCTGGGTGCGTCAGCATGCGCTGCGCAAACCCTTTTTGGTATTGGGTGCCATTATCCAGGCGCTCAGTTTGTTTGGCATGGTGTTGGTAGTGCTCTGGCTGGAAGGGCTAAGCGCCGGACTGGCCATTTTAGGCTTGTTGGTGGTATTTAGCCTGGGGCGTGGCCTGAATTCGGTGGCCATGAAAGATGTACAGGGCAAAACCATCCCCAAACAACGGCGCGGCCGTCTGACCGGCCTGGCCAGTACCTTATCCGGCTTGCTGACCACGGGCGTATCGCTTTGGCTGCTTGGCAGCGTCAAAGAGGCCGGTGTACTGATCTATGTGCTGTTGCTGCTGGGCGCGGCCATGCTGTGGTTTGGTGCGGCCACCTTGTTCAGTCAGGTTGAGGAAGAGCCCGGCGAAACCAGTGGCGGCGGCAACGCCATGCAACAAGCCTTTGCCAACTTAGCGCTGCTGCGGGACGATGTGCTGTTTCGCCACTTTGTGCTGACACGGGCGCTGCTGCTTAGCTCGGCGCTAGCCACGCCCTTTCTGATTGTGCTGGCACAGCAACACAGCAGTTCGGGTGCTTTGTTAGGGGCTTTTTTGCTGGCGAGTAGCCTGGCCAGTTTGCTGAGCTCCAGCATCTGGGGCTGGCTGGCCGACTGGTCCAGCCGTAAAGTACTCTTGCTGGCAGCCGCTCTCGCCTCCGTGTTTTGCCTGTTGGCAGCTATCGCCAGCCAGCTGGAGTGGGCTTTGTTTGCCAACTTCTGGTTTTACCCGCTGCTGTTTATGCTGCTGAGTATTGCTCATGCCGGTGTGCGGATTGGTCGCAAAACCTATTTGCTGGATATGGCAGGAGGCAACAAACGCACCGACTATGTCTCGGTCAGTAATACCGTGATCGGTGCTTTGTTATTACTCACCGGCCTGATCAGCGCTCTGGTAGCCAGTTGGTCGCTGTTTGCCGTACTGGTGCTGTTTGCTGCCATGAGCGCTTTTGGCGTGCTGTTCGCCTGGCGGCTACAGGAAGTCACGGCTGCCTGACACATTAGGTTGAGCTTTCCGGCGCCCCGACCAAAAACTGATCCAGCTCTTCGCCGGTCAGTTTGCCAATCTGGCTAAACAGATAGAGTACAGCACCCATCATGATGATGGTGCAGGGAATGGCAATCACCGGAAAGCTCCAGGCAGTCATCTTGGCAATTTCCGCATTAAAGGCTTCGGTGCCAGCCGGGCTTACCACGATCCACTTGGCCAGCACATAGTTCAGTACCGCCGACAGCGCGAAAGAGCTGGCCAGCAGGTAGGTGCTGATTTTAACTTTTTGCTCAAACTGCTCGGTGGCCTGTTTGGCAGCCAGCGCCGCGGCCAGTTTGTCGGTGCGGATCAGATCTTCATTCAGCAGCAGTTTGCGTACCAGTGAAAAGCGGGTGTTGTGGGTAAAGATCACGGCGATTCCAAGCACTGCCGGTACTGCCGCTTCTTTGATGGCGATGTAGGCAGGGTCCAGCTGCAGCAAGCCAATACCGCCGGTTAACAGCACGCTGATGACGCCCAGTACCGAGAAAAAATTGACTTTGTCGCTGCGGACAAAGTCCCAGCAGCCATAGACCACAGGAAAAGCCAGCGCGACGACCAGAGCCCACATCGGCCCCAAGTGCGCTTCGCCACTGAACTTGCTTAAAATCACCACCGGAATAATGATATTAAACACCAGGTTGCTAAAAAAACCGCCTTTCTTACGGGCTGGCTTAGTCGGGGTTAGCGACTCACTCATACCTTCACTCTCACTTGGTTCAATGCGCCCTAGTATACGCAAAGCAGTCAGCTTGTCACCATGGCTGCGTTTTAGTGCTGCGCCTTTGCAGCCAATTGCTGATCCAGCAGTTTAATAAAGTCCAGCACGGTTTCACTGACCGCATGATAAAAGGTCACATCAACCCGATCACTGGTATCCCTTGGTGTGTGGTAATCCGGATGATCGGCCACACCAAAATAAATAAAAGGCACACCATGGCGATGGAACACACCGTGATCCGAGCTGTTCACCCAGTTCTCGGTGCGACCAGCCCGCCACCAGGGCCGGTCGTGCGCCCGCATCAGCCGCACCGAGCTTTGTTGCTGCACTTGGTCCAGCAGCGGATGCAACCAGGGATGCTGGTAAGTGCCCACCGCAAACAGCTGGCGCTCGCTATCCCGGCTTAACATATCCAGATTGACATTAAAGGCCAGCTGCTCTGGCCGTATCGCCTGATCACGAAACAACGCCACCGCCCCCTGCAAGCCTTTTTCTTCGCTATCCAGCGCCATAAACAGCAAAGGGTGTTCGGTGGGGTTTAGCGCGAAATAGCGTGCCAGCTCCAGCATGGCGGCCACACCCGAGGCATTGTCATCGGCACCATGAAACACGTCGCCATTGCGCACCCCTAAATGGTCGTAATGGGCACTGATGGCAATGTAAGGCAGCCCGGCTTGCTTACCCGGCAAACGGCCGAGCACATTAGCCGCATTGCTGATAGCTTCGATTTGCCGCTGACGCTGGCGAAAAACACCGCTGAACTGAATGTGCTCCTGCACTTCGTATTGGTGCAGGTAGCCATCCACACCGGCCGGCTGCAGGCCAATCTGCTGATACTGCTGTACCAGCCAGTGCCGGGTAGCCAGCGCACCAGCCTGGCCGGATTCCCGCCCTTCGCGTTCCGGGTGCGCCATCCAGCTGAGATCCTGCATCATGCGGTCCTTATCCAGCCGGCCGGGCAGCTCAGCAGCAGGCAACGGCATGGATTTTAATGCTTCAATCCGGGCAGCCTCGCGCTCCGTTAACCAGCTTTGCCAGGCGGGATAGCCCCATTGCTGCGCTGCAAATGTCAGTCCTGCCAGCAATCCCAGCGTGACCAGGATAGGCTTAAAACCAATTTTCATGCCAAACACCCATCAATCAGAATGGGAATATCTTACCTTTTTTCTTAGCGAACAGCAGCCATGCAGATGCGTACAGCCAAATAAAAAAAGACGCCTTATCCATCAGGAGTAAGGCGCCAAGGCTGTGGTTGGGAAAGGGTTACTAACGCATGGCCTGAGCATCTTGCTGAAACAGTGCATAAGGAGCCAGTTGCGGCAGTTCGCTGATCAGGCTTTGCTCCAGCAGAGTCAGTTGCTGAATTTGCTCACATAAAGCATCGCCCCGTTGCTCCAAAGCTGCGGCTTGCAGGTTCATGCTGGCTTCCAGCTCTTCGCCGAATTTTTCCATGCGTTCACCAAAGGCTTCCATCCGCTGCTCGAAGTTGCCTTCGCCGCTGAAAAAGGCTTTGCCCAGCTGCCAGAAAATACTGCCCATTGAGCTTTTCACCACCTCTTCAATGGCCGCTTCAAACTCGGGGCCAAAGGCTTCATCCAGGGCATCGAGCTGACTGCCGCGGATCACCAGGTGATCGCCCTGCTCAGAAATAATCCGGCTTCTGGCCTCATCCACTTTTTGCATGGCGCTCTGCATCGCCTTGTGCTGTGCCAATGGCCGACCGGTCAATTCGGTCAGTACCTGGTCCACCGCACTGTAGGCCAGGTCCATCGCTTCGACCACAATACGAACTGTGCTTTGGCCTTGCTGATAAACACCTTCACGGTACTGCATCAACTGGGCACGTTGCGCTGGCGTGGTAGGCTGCGCTTGTTGCTGCAGCCAGAATTGTCCGTGCTGATCGATGCGCCACAGCTCGGTGCCGCCGGAGGATAAGGTCAGCTGCTGCGGTGTCATGCTCAGATCATGCTGCAGTTGGAAATTGCATTGCTGATGCTGCAGATTGCCGCTGCTGATGTTTAATGCCAGGACGGTGGTTAGTAAAATGCTGCTCATGGTGTTGTTCCTTCTTTTATTGTGTTGCTTAGCTGCTATGCGTTTCACCTTCGTTGCAACGCTTCATAGCACTTTAATCTGCAACACGAATTGCAATCCGAATACCAACCTTTAATGCATTGTTTTTATTGATTTTTTGTTCAAAGCCAAGCTGCAACATTGGCGCAAATAAGGAAATTGACCAAAAAATAGTCCTTTTGGCAAAACGACCTGGTTGCTTTTTAATTCCATAAAAGAATAAAAAAGAGAGATCTATTCTTTTACGAGCATCCATATAGACGGCTATGCTAGCGGCCTTATCATCGAACAGGTGTCGTTATGCTTTTGTCTTCTCTTGTCGCGCAGGCCAGCCCGTTGTCGGAACAGCAGGTGCAGCAGTTGCAGGGGCTGGTTAGCCAGCTTAATCCCATTCAGCAAGCCTGGGTCAGTGGCTATCTGGCCGCCAGTGCCCAACTGGCCGGTGGCGCTTTGCCGCAGCAAGCCGCTGCCAGTGCCGCCCCGGCAGCGACCCTGACCATCCTGTATGGCTCCCAGACCGGCAATGCCCGCCATGTCGCCGAGCAACTGGCCGCGCAGGCCAAAGCCAAACAATGGGCCGTTAATCTGCTGGATATGGCCGATTACAAAGCCAATCAGCTGAAGACAGAGCACTTCCTGACCATAGTGACCTCCACCTATGGCGAGGGCGAGCCGCCGGAAAATGCCGAAGCTTTCTATAAGTTCCTGTTCAGTAAGAAAGCGCCGCAGTTGCCCGAACTGAAATACGCTGTACTGGGCCTCGGCGATACCAGTTACGAGTTTTTCTGCAAAACGGCGCAGGACTTTGATCAGCGCCTGGCCGAGTTGGGTGCCACGCCACTGCATGGCCGGCAGGATCTGGATGTCGATTACGAAAGTGCGGCCAGCAGCTGGAATCAGGCCTTAATTGAGGTGCTGGAGCCCGAATTCAAAGCCAGCCCGGCACCGGCAGCCGGTGCCCAGGTCATCGCCTGGCCAGGCCAGACCGCAGCAGCGGCCAGCAGCTACAGCAAGCAAAAACCTTTTGCCGCCGAGCTGTACGCCAATCAGAAAATTACCGGCCGTGATTCCAGCAAGGATGTGCGCCATATCGAGATTTCACTGGCGGGCTCGGATCTGAGTTACCAGCCGGGCGATGCACTGGGCGTGTATTTCCACAACGATCCGGCGCTGGTGCGGGAAATTTTATTCAGCGCAGCCATTGCCTCCAGCACGCCGGTGCGCCTCGGCGAGCAGCGTCTGAGTGTGGCCGAGGCGCTCACCGAACAGCTGGAGCTGACCCAATCCTACCCGGCCTTTGTTGAAAAGTACGCCGCAGCCACAGCTAGTGCTGCATTGCAGGCGCTGGCAGACGATAAAGCCGCGCTGCGTGACTATCTGGCCGATCGGCAAATCATCGATATTATCCGTGATTACCCGGGCGTGCTGAGTGCTCAGCAGCTGGTGGATGCGCTGCGCAAACAACAGCCCCGGTTGTATTCCATTGCTTCTTCCCAGGCCGAAGTAGACGAGGAAGTGCATTTAACCGTCGGCGTGGTGCGTTATGATGCCTTTGGCAGCCCACATCTGGGCGGAGCGTCCGGCTTTTTGGCCGAGCGGCTGGCCGAAGGCGATACGGTGCGGGTCTTTGTCGAGAAAAACGACAACTTCCGTCTGCCGGTTAATGACGATACCCCCATTATCATGGTTGGTCCGGGCACCGGCATAGCGCCGTTCCGTGCCTTTTTGCAGGAGCGTGAGCAACGTGGTGCCAGCGGTGACAACTGGCTGTTCTTTGGCAACCCGCACTTTACCCAGGATTTCCTCTATCAGGTCGAGCTGCAGCGTTATCTGAAGCAAGGGTTGCTAACCCGGCTGGATGTAGCCTTTAGCCGCGATCAGGCCGAAAAAATCTACGTGCAGCACAAGCTGCAAAAGCAAGGGGCCGAGGTGTTTGCCTGGCTGGAACGCGGTGCTCATCTGTACATCTGTGGCGATGGCAACCGCATGGCCAAAGATGTGCACCAGGCACTGCTGGCCATTATTCAGCAGCACGGCGGCAAGAGCCCGGAGCAAGCCGAACAGTATTTAGATGCCTTGAAACAAGCCAAACGTTATCAGAAGGATGTGTATTAATGAGTCAGTATCCCATCAACCCGGCTTTTGTTGCCCAGGGCAAGTTGTCTGATAACGAGCGTTTAAAAACCGAAAGCGATCACCTGCGCGGCACCATCACGGCCGATCTGCAGGATGAAATCACCGGCGGTTTTAACGGCGACAACTTTATGCTGATCCGTTTTCACGGCATGTACCAGCAGGATGATCGCGATATCCGCGCCGAGCGGGCCGCCCAAAAGCTGGAACCGCTGCACAATGTGATGCTGCGGGCCCGCATGCCTGGCGGCATCATCACGCCGGAGCAATGGCTGGCCATCGACCGCTTTGCCGCCGAAAAAACCATGTACGGCAGTATCCGGCTAACCACGCGTCAGACCTTTCAGTTTCATGGCGTGTTAAAGCCCAATATCAAGCCGATGCATCAGTTTCTGCACACTATCGGCATTGATTCGATTGCCACCGCCGGCGATGTTAACCGCAACGTGCTCTGCACCTCCAACCCGGTGCAGTCCGAGCTGCACCAGCAGGCCTATCAGTGGGCGGTGAAAATCAGTGAGCATTTGCTGCCAAAAACCCGCGCCTATGCCGAGATCTGGCTGGATGACGAAAAGGTCGAAACCACCGAGCAGGAACCGATCCTGGGTGACAGCTATTTGCCGCGCAAATTCAAAACCACAGTGGTGATCCCGCCGGATAACGACATCGACGTGCATGCCAATGATCTGAACTTCGTTGCCATTGCCGAAAACGGCCAGCTGGTTGGCTTTAATGTGCTGGTGGGTGGTGGCCTGGCCATGACCTTTGGCGATACCTCGACCTATCCGCGCCGGGCCGATGAACTGGGCTTTATTCCACTGGAGCACACCTTACAAGTGGCCGAGCATGTGGTGACGGTACAGCGCGATTACGGCGATCGGGTCAACCGCAAAAACGCCAAAACCAAGTACACCATCGACAGAATCGGGCTGGATAATTTCCGCCGCGAAGTCGAACAGCGCGTGGGCGTGCCGTTCGAACCGGTACGGCCCTATACCTTTACCAACCGGGGCGATCGCATTGGTTGGGTCGAAGGCATCGATGGCAAACACCATCTGACGCTCTTTATCGAAAATGGCCGGGTACTGGATTTTCCGGGCAGGCCGCTGAAAACCGGCCTGGCCGAAATCGCCAAAGTGCATTCGGGCGATTTCCGTATGACCGCCAATCAGAACCTGATTGTCGCCGGGGTACCCAGCGAACAAAAAGCCCAGATTGAACAGCTGGCCCGAAAGTTTAGCCTGATTGACGATGGTCACAGCGAGCAGCGTAAAAATTCGATGGCCTGTGTGTCTTTCCCAACCTGCCCGCTGGCCATGGCTGAAGCCGAGCGCTATCTGCCTGAGCTGGTCACCAGGGTGGAAGGGCTGCTGCAAAAACACCAGCTGGCTGATGAGCACATTGTGCTGCGGGTCACCGGCTGCCCCAATGGCTGTGGCCGCGCCATGCTGGCCGAAGCGGGCCTGGTTGGTCGGGCACCAGGCAAGTACAACCTGTACCTGGGTGGCGACCGTGTCGGTAGCCGGGTGCCCAAGTTGTATCTGGATAACGTGGCCGAAGCCGAGATCCTGGTGGCACTGGACCAGCTGATTGGCCGTTGGGCCAAAGAGCGGCTGGCCGATGAGTGCTTTGGTGATTTTGTTATTCGCGCTGGCGTGGTGGCAGAAGTCAAAGTCTCCAAAACCGATTTTCATGCCTGAGCGAGGCCAGAATGAGCAAATTCCAACAGATCCTGACGCAGGATGAGGCCACCCAGCAGGACTGGCTGGCCGAAATCAATGCACTGCTAACGCCCCTTAGTGCAGCAGAGCGGGTGCGCTGGGCGCTGGCGCATTTGCCACAGCAGCCCATGCTAAGCTCCAGCTTCGGCATTCAGGCGGCAGTGATGCTGCACCTGGTGACGCAGCAGCAAGCCGATATCCCGGTGGTGCTGACCGATACCGGCTATTTATTCCCGGAAACCTATCAGTTTATCGATCAGCTGACCGAGCAGCTGGGATTAAACCTGAAAGTGTACCGCGCCCAGCTCTCGCCAGCCTGGCAGGAGGCCCGTTATGGCCAGCTGTGGCAAAGTGCCGAGGGCATCAAGCAGTACAATCAGCTGAATAAAGTCGAGCCGATGCAGCGCGCCCTGCGCGAGCTGAATGTCGGCTGCTGGTTTACCGGCCTGCGCCGCAGCCAAAGCAGCACCCGGGCCGATAAGCAGGTGGTGGAAATCAGCCGTGGTGTGATCAAAGTGCAGCCCATCATCGACTGGAGCAATAAGGACGTGTTTTATTACTTAAAAGAGCATGGCCTTAGCTATCACCCGCTGTGGGAGCAAGGCTATATCTCGGTGGGTGATACCCATTCCACGGTGAAGTTCGAACCCGGTATGAGCGAAGAAGACACCCGCTTTAACGGCTTTGGCCGCGAGTGCGGCCTGCATATCGATGGCGATGGCATCTAGCCATCGCTTTCTTGCTGCCACATCATCGTCATTTTTTCATGCCTCAGAATCGGTTACACTAGCGACATCTTCCTCTTGGTAAAGAACGGATATGACCGACTGGCTAGCTACACTTCATCATTGGCGTGAATTATCCCCTGAGCTGTTTATGGCCAGCAGCCTGCTGGTGCTGGTGGTATTGTCCTGGCTGGCCAATTGGATCACCAAGAACATTCTGGTGCGGGCGGTCTCCAAAGCCTTTAATGCCACCCCTTTTGCCCAAAATGCCATGCAGCAGGATTTTGGCATCATTGCCAGGTTGTCCAATGTAGTGCCAGCCTTGGTGCTGGCGGCCGGGGTAGGTTTGATTGAAGGCCTGCCACATCTGGTGGTTGAAGTGGTGCGCAATGTCAGCAATGCTTTTATTGTGCTGACCATCGCCATGGCGCTGAGCAATGTGCTGACCATGATCAACACCCTGTATGAGCGCCGCCCTGATTCAAGGACCAAGCCGATAAAAGGCTACATCCAGCTGCTTAAAATCATTGTCTACACCATTGCCTTTGTGCTGATGGTGGCTATGCTGATTGACCGCTCACCGCTGATATTGTTGTCGGGCATGGGCGCCATGATGGCGGTGCTGCTGCTGATTTTTCAGGATACCATTTTATCGGTGGTGGCCAGTGTGCAGATAGCTTCGAACGATGTGATCCGGGTCGGTGATTGGGTAGAGATGCCACAGCTGAACGCCGATGGCGATGTGATTGATATCGCGCTGCATACGGTGAAAATCCAGAACTGGGATCGCACCATTACTACCATCCCGACCCGCCGCTTTATGACCGATCCCTTTAAGAACTGGCGGGGTATGCAGCAATCCGGTGGCCGTCGTATTAAACGCAGCCTGATGATTGATCAGCAAAGCGTGCGTTTTTTAAGCCCGGAAGAGCGCAAGCACCTGGACCGTTTTCGCCTGCTACGGGATTATCTGGCCGAAAAAGACCGCGAAATTGCTGCCTGGAATGAAGCACTCAAAGAACAGGGCAAAGAGCCCGTCAATACCCGACGCATCACCAACCTCGGTACTTTCCGTGCCTATGTGCAGCGCTACCTGCAAAGCCATGCCAGGGTGCATCAGGGCATGATCCAGATGGTACGGCAAATGCCACCCACGCCGGATGGGCTGCCGCTGGAAGTGTACTGTTTTACCAATACCGTGGTCTGGGTGGAGTACGAGGGCATTCAGTCGGATATTTTTGACCATTTGTTTGCTATTTTGCCGGAGTTTGGCCTGCGGATGTACCAGCATCCCAGTGGGCTGGATTTACGCCAGCTGCGTATTGAAGGCCTGACGCCAGCAGCCGAATAGGTACACTAAGTCAGGCTTTGTTGCTGCTCCTGCTGCAGCGTAGCGGCAAGCTTTTGCTGCAAGCTGCTACGGATCCAGTCGCACAAAGCCTCTGACTGGGCCGGCTGCCATTTGCCCTGCTGCAGCTGCTTGCTCCATTGCAGCAATTGCACCTGAGCCCGCTTGTCCCAGTCGCTGGCCTGAGTGGTCAGTGCCAGCCGGCTGCGCTCGGCGTGTGGCCTGAGCCAAAGCAGTTGCACAAAGGTCAGCGCCCGCGCCATCACCACCAATGGAAAATTCGGGTGTTTCACCGGGCCGATAAAATGCCGCTGCTGACTAAGCGGCAACCAGCCCAGCTTCTTACCCGGCAGCTGCTTGCTGGCCAACCAGCCAGCGGCCGAGCCAATCACCCCGCCCGATAAAGCCCCCAGCATCAATGAGCTGCCGCCTAAACCAAGATCCAGTACAGCCCCGGTCGCCATGCCAGCAGCACCGGTGACCAGCAGCAGCTCTTTTTGCTGCAATCCCCACAGATACCAGGTTTCGGTATTCATCAACCGATCGCGCTCTATCGGCCAGTCCAGCTGACGCTCCAGCTCAGCCTGGCCGTGGCCCCATTGCCCTGCCAGCTGGCGGAATAA
Organism: Alkalimonas sp.; assembly: GCF_020831925.1. GTDB lineage: Bacteria > Pseudomonadota > Gammaproteobacteria > Enterobacterales > Alteromonadaceae > Alkalimonas. Next base: position 16,562 of record NZ_JAFIFQ010000012.1, on the reverse strand, counting down.
CTGATTTTCGACCTGATCCAGCTGTTGCTGTAACCAGAGCTCCGGGCTGGCCACTAAAGAAGGGGGCAACACCGACATCGGCTGACGCAAGCTCAACTGAGCGCACCAGTAGTCGGCCAGTTGCTCACTCACCTGCGCCAAACGCTGCTGCTCACGCTGCAGCAACTGCCGGTTTAACTCGGTCAAAGCCGCGGTCCAGTCCGGCGTTAACTCTGCCATGGCCTGAAACAACGCTTGGCGTGCCGGCAGACTGGCCGTCATCGGGTTAAACAGCCGGACCCACTGAAAACTCTGATTTAAAGTGGCCTGCCAGTTTTGAATATGCGGGCTTTTCGCAATAGGATTGATTAAGGCCATTCTGGGCTGGCCGGTCCAACGCAGAATCTCCATCTCGGCTTCATCGGTGGCACTGACCGCACTGGCTGCATCGGTCACAAATAAAATGCCGCTGCCAGCCATAATGGGCTCCAGCAAGGCCACTTCATCCGGAAATTGCTGCCGGTGCGCAGGCTCGGCCAAAAAAGCCCGCACCCTGGCCGGGCGCTCGGCCGCCGTTACAGGTATCTGCTGCAGCCAGGCCAGCAGCTGACGAGCACGCTGAAAGCCCGGCGTATCGGTGAGCGCCAGCAAAACCCGGCCGTCCAGCACAAACTCAAAGCGTTCGGCCTGACGGGTGGTGCCGGACTCAACGCCTATACGCACCGAATCGTTTTCCACCAGGGTGGAGACAATGGAAGACTTGCCCTGATTGGGGTGGCCAACCACGCAAAACTGCGGTATTGCCTTCATTCGGTCTCCTTAATCCAGGCCAGTTGCTGCTGGCGGGCAAAAGCCTGCCAGCTGGCCAGATGCCGCTTGGGCTCGGTGCTGCTGTCGCTTTGCGGCCAAAGGGCCTGGGCAATGCCCTGACGGCGTGCTTGCGCCATCCAGTCCGACAATTCAGCGACCGGGCTGCGACTGGCCGCTACCCGCCACAGGATCTGCGCTGGCTTGGTAGCAAGCAGGCGCTGCCAGGCCTCGTCATCCTGTTGCCAATCGGCACTGCCTAAGACAAGGGCGCTATCGGTCGATGGCAATTGCCAGTGCACCAGCCTGGCTTGTTGCCAATCGCTCAGCCCCTGCTGCTGCAAAGGCGCTGGCTCTGGCTCAGCCAGGGCGGGTGCGACACCGGCTGCAATGTTGCCGGCAGGCCCGGCAGCAGGCTGTACCCGCAGGCCGGCAGGCTGACGGCGGCTTTGCCACTGGCAAAACAGCGCCAGCACCACACGCGGCAGCAGGTTGTAACAAAGCAGGCTCATCAATAGAAATGGCCACCAACCGCTGGTTTGTGCCAGCAGCAGTTGCTGCTGTTCAATGCGGGCAAAGCGGCTTTGTGCCAGCAACTGCTCATCCGGTACCGCCGCTGGCCAGATGCTGTGCCAGGGGTAACTCAGCCATTGCAGCCACTGACTAAGTAAGTGCTGATCCGGCAACAAGGTTGAGCTCCAGCCAAAGGCCAGATCAGACAGCAACAACAGCAGCAGAAACACCAGCGCAATGCCAAGCCCAAACCAGCACCACAGCCAGTTTAGCTGGCTTAGCAGCCACCATTGCTGCGTCCGATCAGGCTGCCAGTACAAAGGTTTCCCGCTAATACGCAGCAACCAGGGTCGGCCAGGCCGCAGCAACCACAGCATAGCCAACAGGCTACCCAGCAATGGCACCCCGGCCCACAGCAGCCAGACCAGCAAGGCATTGATACGACCATCGGCGCTGTAATTCAGACTACCAGCCCCAAGCAGCATGCCGAGCAGCAAGGCCAGCGGCCAGCGCCACCAGGGCAAAGCGATTGAAGCGGGGGCAGACTGTGGCATCATCGAATTCTCAGCATGATAGATTCATCGTGTGATCATTATCTTATGTCAGGATAGATCAGAGGAACACTCTTTACTGCCTGTTTTTGCGGGCAAGATGGTAATAAACGGTTGAATTTACCTGAAATGCCCCAATTGATCAGCACAGCTGGCCATGGTGCGGTGCAACGGATCGACCATCGAAATAATCGATTAAAGCTATTTGTTTTATTCATTTTGAATAATCGGTGCCACTTGTTAGAGTAGCACCCGTCGAAACACCCAATGTTATTAACTGAAAATGGAGGAAGACGATGTCTTCAATTATCAATACCAAGATCAAACCTTTTAAAGCCACTGCTTTTCAAAATGGTAAATTTATCGAAGTAACCGAGCAGGACTTACTGGGTAAGTGGTCTGTTGTGTGTTTCTACCCGGCGGATTTCACCTTCGTTTGCCCAACTGAGCTGGGCGACCTGGCTGATTTCTACCCGCAGTTCCGTGACCTGGGCGTAGAAGTGTTCTCTGTGTCTACCGACACCCACTTCACCCACAAAGCATGGCACGATGCGTCTGAGACCATCAAGAAAATTGAATACCCAATGATCGGTGACCCGACTGGCGCTATCACCCGCAACTTCGGTGTGATGATCGAAGAAGAAGGCCTGGCGCTGCGTGGTACTTTCGTCATCAACCCTGAAGGCGAAATCAAAGTGGCTGAAATCCATGACCTGGGTATCGGCCGCAGCGCTGCTGAACTGTTCCGTAAAGTACAAGCGGCTCAGTACGTAGCAAACCACGACGGCGAAGTATGCCCGGCCAAATGGACTCCAGGTGAAGCTACTCTGGCTCCATCACTGGACCTGGTTGGCAAAATCTAAATGCCGTACCACCGTTGCCCGGCAGCGGACGCTGAAACCACGCCTCACGACTGAAGCTGGTTTCAGCTTCTCCCCCTGCACTGTAAAAACGGTACCAAGCCAGCATTTTTGGATGCTGGCTACACTCAAGCTTTGCCTAAAATCCGGGCTTTGCCTGAAACAACGCGCTAAACACAGTCAAGAGATGGAGTAGACTCAATGTTAGATACCAACCTGAAACAACAATTAAGCAGCTATCTGCAGAACCTGAAGTCCCAGGTAGAGCTGGTCGTATCTCTGGACGATAGCGCCAAAGCTCAAGAATTAAATACCCTGGCGTCTGAGATTGCCAGCTTGTCCGATTTGGTCAGCCTGCGCCGTGATGACGCTGCCTCCAGCCGTGCACCTGCCATGCAGGTTCGCTCTGTCGAAAAAGGCACTGTTATTACCTTTGCCGGTGTGCCGATGGGCCACGAATTTACCTCTTTGGTGCTGGCGTTGCTGCACTCTGGTGGTCACCCGATTAAAATTGACGCCGAGCTGATTGAACAAATCCGCCAGCTAAGCGGCCGTTTTGAGTTTGAAACCTACATTTCATTAAGCTGCCAGACCTGCCCGGAAGTGGTGCAGGCGCTGAATATGATGGCAGCCATTAACCCCAATATTACCAGCGTGATGATCGACGGCGCCCTGTTCCAGCAGGAAGTGACCGATCGCAATGTGATGGCAGTACCCACAGTGTTTTTAAATGGCGAGCAGTTCTCGCAAGGTGCCATTACGCTGGAGCGGATTATCCAGAAAATTGATGTCAATGCCGAAGCCCGCCAGGCTGAAGCATTGAAGCAAAAAGAGTCCTTTGATGTGCTGGTCGTCGGCGGTGGCCCGGCCGGTGCTTCTGCGGCGGTCTATGCGGCCCGTAAAGGTCTGCGTACTGGCGTGCTGGCCGAGCGTTTTGGTGGCCAGGTGGCCGATACCGTCGGCATTGAAAACTTTATCTCGGTGCAATACACCGAGGGCCCTAAGCTGGTGAATGCCCTGGAAGCCCACGTTCGCCAGTACGAGGTCGACATTATGAACAACCAGCGTGCGACTAAGCTAAGCAAAAGCGAGCAAGTCGAGCTGGAGCTGGCCAATGGTGCTGTGCTGAAAAGCAAAACCCTGATCCTGGCCCCGGGTGCCCGCTGGCGCGAAATGAATGTGCCTGGCGAGCAGGAATACCGTGGCAAAGGCGTGGCTTACTGCCCGCACTGCGATGGCCCGCTGTTTAAAGGCAAACGAGTTGCGGTGATTGGCGGTGGTAACTCCGGTATCGAAGCCGCCATCGATCTGGCCGGTATTGTCGAGCATGTCACTGTGCTGGAATTTGCCGCCGAGCTGCGCGCCGATGCGGTGCTGGTGAAAAAAGCCAACTCCATGGGCAATATCACCATCATTACCGAAGCCCAAACCACCGAAGTGACCGGTGATGGCAACAAGGTCAATGGCATTCAATACACCGATCGCACCACCGGTGACAGCCATCATATTGAGTTAGCCGGTATCTTCGTGCAAATCGGTCTGGTGCCAAATACCGAATGGTTGCGCGGCGCGGTAGAGCTAAGCCCACGCGGTGAGATCATCGTTGATGAGCGCGGCCAGACTTCGCTGCCAGGCGTGTTCGCCGCCGGCGATGCCACCACAGTACCTTACAAGCAGATTGTTATTGCCATGGGTAGCGGCGCCAATGCCTCACTCGGTGCCTTTGACTATCTGATCCGTCACTAAATTTAAAGCGCGTCCCCTTTGCGGCAACCTTCGGGTTGCCGTTTTTTTACACTCTCCATGATGGCTTGTATTGACAATAGCTACACAGCAGCCTAAGATTTGTATATCAATTGTATAGCTTTGGAGTTGCCATGCGTGCTGCAGCCATTAATTTACGGGCCTTGCCCGAACAGCGGGATCTGATCGATCAAGCGGCCAGCCTGCTGGGTAAAAATCGCTCGGATTTTATGCTGGAAGCTGCCTGTGAGCTGGCGCAGAATGTGGTGCTGGATCAGGTGCATTTTCAGTTGGATGCCGGTAAATACCAGGCCTTTGTCGAGCTGTTGGATGCCCCCCCGAAGCAAAACCCCGGCCTGGAGCGCTTGTTGGCGCTCAAAGCGCCCTGGGATAACGCCTGATGCTGGAGCTCACTGCTCCACAGCCGCTTGCACAGCACCACTGCCTTGAACACTTTTCCTCTGGTGAAGTCGTGCTGGATACCTGGCTAAAACGCCGGGCGATGGCAAATCAACTGCGTGGGGCCAGCCGTACCTTTGTTGTGACCGATAAGACCGATGCTGTTTTAGGCTACTACGCCATGGCAGCCGGTGCTGTCGCATTGCAGACGGCCAGCAGCACGGTACGCCGTAATATGCCCGATCCTATCCCGGTGATGGTGTTAGCCCGCCTGGCGGTGGATCAGCGGGCACAGGGCATGCAATTGGGAGCTGCCTTGCTGCAGGATGCCGTAAAGCGGTCACTGCATGTATCGCAGCACACTGGGGTACGTGCCCTGCTGGTGCATGCGTTGCATGAGCGCGCCAAATCATTTTACCTGCACTATGGCTTTCAGGTTTCCCCGGTCGATCCCATGGTGCTGATGCTGCGGTTGGCTAATCTCAAGCCCTAATGCCGTAATTGCTGAAAAACAGCGGTGCGCTTATAAGGTGCCGGATAAATGCCGACCTGCAACAGTTGTGGCCTGAGTGTCCATTCCACGCTGAGCTCGATGCTGCCATCGTCATTTTTTGCGAAGTGCACAAATTTCTCGCGCTGTGCTCTGTTGTGCCAATGCGCCCGGTAAGTATCACTCTGCCAATGCTCCAGCGTCAGCCAGGAGACACCATCGTCCCAAAACTGCAGCAGCAAGTCGCCGTTGTCGTCCAAGGAGACGTCGGCGCTGCCATAGAGCGGATGTTGGTAATGGCCAATGATCTGCTGTGTGTTCAGGCTGGCAGCCAAATCCGGCTGACGTTGTTGTTCAATCTGCTGCCGGGCACTGCTGGCTTCAGCAAAATTCTGCTGATACTGCGCCAGATAATGACCATGCCAATCGAACTCCGGCAAAGCAGCAATACGATCAATGATAGTATGGGTTAGCGCCGGGCGGAAATTTTCGAAGGTATTGCCCACCACGATAATACCCAGCTCCAGCTCAGGCACCAAAGTTACCAAGGTATTAAAACCATCGGTCGCGCCACCATGGCTGGCGGTGGCGTAGCCGCGGTAATCCTCCAGATACCAGCCCAGGCCATAGGCCCGCACTGGCTCAAGCCGGTTGGCCCTGCTTACCACCACCTGAGGCGTGAAAATCTCCGCCATCACCTCCTCACTTAGCAATCGCTGGTCCTGATAGACGCCAGGCTCACCCAGGTTCAGTCGCAGCCACTGCGCCATCTCATACACACTACTATTCACCGATGCCGAAGGACCGACGTTGTCGAAGTTACGCCGGGCTATTTCCACAACAGCGCCCTCTATGTACTGATGCGGTATGGCGATATTGGTATCATCCAGTGCATACTGAGTAATGGAGGTGTTGCTGCGCTGCATGCCAAGTGGCTGGAACAAGCGCTCACGCACAAAATCATCCCAGCTTTGGCCACTGACCGCTGCCACCACTTCACCAGCCACCGAATACATCACATTGTGGTAAACAAAACCGGAGCGAAATGGCTGTTCAAAGTCGTGATAGCGCATCTGCCGAATCACCTGCTCACGGCTGGCCGACGGCATAAACTGAATGCGGTTGCCGGTAATACGGCCCAAACCAACGCGGTGGGTCAGTAAATCACGAATGCGCACTTCCTGCGTCACCCAGTCATCAGCCAGTTGAAAATACGGCAGGTGATCGATGACTTTATCGTCCCAGCTGAGCTTGCCTTCATCCACCAGCAGGCCCAGTGCTGTCGCTGTCATCGCTTTGGAGGTGGACGCAACGCCAAACAGCGTATGCTCATTGACCGCCAGCTCTGAGTTTAAGCCCAGCTGACCAAAACCCCGGGCATAAATCAGCTGGTCCTGATGCACCACGGCCACTGCCAGGCCAGGCAGTTGCCAGTCCTTACGCCCTTGCTCAATCCAGTGATCCAGGCCAGCCAGCGGCTCTGGCTTGGCATCGCCAAGCGCGCAGCCTGCCAGCAACAGGGCCGCAAAACCAGTGAGTACTAAATGACGAACGAAGCGATAAGATGGGAGCGTTGGATGCATGCAGGCCTCGAAATAGACAATTCAAGGCCAGCATACTAGCCGATCTGGCCGCTTAGGCCAAATCGGTCAGCGCAGCTAGTTCGCGTTTGGCGCTCTGGCCGGGCGGCTGCGCTGGCTGCGAGCTTTGGCCTGGGCAGAGCCCTGGGCACGCTGACCATCGCGGTGCTCGGTCGGCTTCTTCGGCTTTTTCGGCCGGTGTGCAGGCTGCGACAGGTTGGTTGTTGGCAGTGTATGCACCGGCTCATAACCTGGTTGCTGATGACGAGGTATGGCTTGGCGAATAACCCGCTCAATATCGCGCAGCAATTTGGTGTCGTCGGCACAGACCAACGAGACGGCGTGACCACTGGCACCAGCCCGGCCGGTACGGCCAATACGATGCACATAATCTTCCGGTACATTGGGCAAGTCATAATTGACCACTTGTGGCAACTGATCAATATCCAGGCCGCGGGCAGCGATGTCGGTGGCAACCAAGACCCGCACTTCACCACTTTTAAAGCCAGCCAACGCCTTGGTACGGGCACCCTGGCTTTTGTTGCCATGAATAGCCGCCGCCTGAATGCCGACGGTTTCCAACTGCTTGGTTAGTTTGTTGGCGCCATGCTTGGTTTTGGTAAATACCAGCACCTGCTGCCAGTTTTGATCAACAATTAAATCAATCAGCAACTGAGCTTTGCGGTTTTTATCCACCGGATACACCAGTTGCTCAACCCGCTCAGCGGTACTGTTAGCCGGGCTAACCGAGACTTCCAGCGGGTTATTGACCATGGTTTTAGCCAGCGCCCGGATCTCATCAGAAAAGGTGGCCGAAAACAGCAGATTTTGCCGCTGCTTTGGCAGCAACGTCAAAATTTTACGGATATCGCGGATAAAGCCCATATCCAGCATGCGGTCGGCTTCATCCAGTACCAGGATTTCCAAATCCGAAAAGCGCACCGCATTTTGCTGGTACAAATCCAGCAACCGGCCCGGGGTGGCAATCAGAATATCGACGCCCTTGCGCAGCTTTTGCATCTGCGGATTGATTTTTACGCCACCAAATACAATGGTCGAACGCAGCGGCAAACGACTGCCATAACGCACCACGCTCTCGCCGACCTGAGCCGCCAGCTCGCGGGTTGGGGTCAGGATCAAAGCACGCGCCTGATTGGCTGAGGCAGGCTTGCCCTCTGCCAGACGCTGCAATAAAGGCAGGGTAAAACCCGCCGTTTTGCCGGTCCCCGTCTGGGCCGCAGCCATTAAATCGCGACCAGCCAGTACGGCGGGGATCGCCTGAGCCTGGATCGGGGAAGGGGTGTCGTAGCCTTCAGCCTGAATGGCTGCAAGCAATGGGGCCGATAAGCCCAGGGAGGCAAAACTCATAGATTCTCACTTGTTGTGCAAAATACCGCCAGAATGGCAGCCGGGCAGCATACCTGAAATAGCATGCTAACGCTATCGAAACCATACCATGGCTGGCTAAAGCTCATGTTTAAAGCATAGATGAAGCGATACTAATTCCTTTTGGTTATATCTGAGCGCGATCCATTATTTTATTAAAGCCATACAGACGGCTATTCTGCAAGCTAAGTCGATGCCATCACCTGCGATGACATCAATGAACGCAGCCATGGGCTGGAGTGAGCGATGGATTATTTACCGATTTTTACCCAATTGCAGCAACAGCCCGTGCTGGTGGTCGGTGGCGGCCAGGTCGCGTACCGCAAGATCCAGTTGCTGCTCGCCGCCGGCGCCAAGGTTACGGTGCTGGCCAAAAAGATCAGCCCGGAAGTGCAGGCGCTGGCAGGAAACCAACTGCAGTGCATCGAAGCCATGTTTGGTGAACATAAGATCAATCACTACAAACTGATTATTGCCGCCACCGATAAGCCAGCGATCAATGCCGAGATCTTTCGGGCCGCCAACGCCGCCAATATCTGGGTCAACGCCGTCGATGACCCAGAACATGGCAACTTTATTTTTCCGGCCATCGTTGATCGCAGTCCCATCGTAGTAGCGATTTCGTCCGGTGGAAATGCCCCGGTGTTGGCACGTCGTTTGCGCGAACGCATTGAGCAGTTGCTGCCACAGTCGATTAGCTTGCTGGGCCAGTTCGCAGCCCGCTGCCGTGACCAGGTCAAAGCAGCCTTGCCATCCATTGCCGAGCGCCGTGACTTCTGGGAGCGTTGGTTTGCCGGCCCGGCCCAGCAATTGCTGGCGGCTGGTAAAACGGCAGATACCGAACAGTTGTTTCAACAGCAACTGCAGCAATTTGTGCCGAATCAGGGCGAAGTCTGGTTGGTCGGTGCCGGCCCGGGTGATCCGGAGCTGTTAACCATCAAAGCCATGCAGTGCATGCAGCAGGCTGATGTCATCGTACACGATGGTCTGGTCAGTGCGGATGTGCTGGCACTGGCCAGACGCGATGCTGAACGCATCAGTGTCGCCAAACAGGCCGGTTTTCATAGCCTGCCACAAGACGAAATCAATGCCCTGATTGTGCGACTGGCGCAAGAGGGTAAACGGGTCTGCCGGTTAAAAGGTGGCGACCCCTTTATTTATGGCCGTGGTGGCGAAGAATGCGAAGCCTTAGTCGCAGCTGGTATTCGCTACAGTGTGGTGCCAGGTGTAACTGCCGCTGCTGGCTGTGCGGCCTATGCCGGCATTCCGCTAACGCACCGCGATTACGCCCAAACCGTGCAACTGGTCACCGGCCACTGCCGGGCCAATGGCGATGAGCCCGACTGGCCATCGCTGGCCAAAGCACGGCAAACCCTGGTGGTTTATATGGGCCTGATCAATAGTGGTACTTTAAGCCAGCAGTTGATCGCTCATGGCCGCAGCAGCGATACCCCGGTCGCCATTATTGAAAACGGCACCCGGCCCGAGCAGCGCAGCATCACCGGCACTCTGGCGCAGTTGCCACAGCTGATTACCGACCACCAGCTGCAAAGCCCGGCCTTGATTATTATTGGCGAAGTGGTGGCACTGGCGCCGAACTTACACTGGTTTCAAACTTTCGTGGCTGAGCCAAGCGCCAGCCAGGCAGCCTAGGAGCAACAGATGGCTTTATCGCATTTACAACAACTGGAAGCCGAGAGCATCCATATTTTCCGCGAAGTCGCCGCCGAGTTTAAAAAACCGGTGATGCTGTATTCGATTGGCAAGGACTCGTCGGTGCTGCTGCACCTGGCCCGCAAGGCCTTCGCACCGGGCAAGATCCCTTTCCCTTTGCTGCATGTCGACACCGACTGGAAGTTTCGCGAGATGATTGAATTTCGCGACCGCATCGCCAAGGACTACCAACTGGACTTGCGGGTGCACAAAAACCCGGAAGGACTGGCGATGGGCATCAATCCCTTTGTGCATGGCAGCGCCAAACACACCGACATTATGAAAACTCAGGGCTTAAAACAAGCGCTGAACCAGTATGGTTTTGATGCCGCCTTTGGTGGCGCCCGCCGTGATGAAGAGAAATCCCGCGCCAAGGAGCGGGTGTTTTCCTTCCGCGATAAACACCACCGCTGGGACCCGAAAAACCAGCGGCCTGAGCTGTGGAATATCTACAACAGCGCCATCAACGAAGGCGAAAGCATCCGGGTGTTCCCGCTCTCCAACTGGACCGAGCTGGATATCTGGCTTTATATCCTGCAGGAAAAAATCGACATCGTACCGCTGTATCTGGCGAAAGAGCGCCCGGTGGTCAAACGCGATGGCACCCTGATCATGGTGGATGACAACCGCATGCCGATTGAGCCGGGTGAGGTGATCGAACAAAAATCCGTGCGTTTTCGCACCCTCGGCTGTTACCCACTGACCGGCGCCATCGAGTCGACCGCCGATACACTGGAAGGCATTGTCGAAGAAATGCTGCGCGCCCGCACGTCCGAGCGGCAGGGACGGGTGATTGATCAGGATCAGTCGGGTATGGAACTGAAAAAACGTGAGGGGTACTTTTGATGAGCAGCACCGTACTGGAAAGCACCAGCCTGGAGCAACAGCTGAACGAGCTGGGTATTCGTGGTTATCTGCAGCAGCATCAGGACAAAAGCCTGCTGCGGGTACTGACCTGTGGCAGCGTCGATGATGGCAAAAGCACCCTGATCGGCCGGCTGCTGCACGACAGCCAACAGCTGTATGATGATCAGCTGGATGCGCTGAAACGCGATCACAAAGGCCGCAACAGTGAAGGCGAGCTGGAGCTGGCCATGCTGGTGGATGGCCTGCAGGCCGAGCGGGAACAAGGCATTACCATTGATGTGGCCTACCGCTATTTCTCCACCACCTTGCGTAAATTTATCTTGGCCGACACGCCGGGCCATGAACAGTACACCCGCAATATGGCAACCGGCGCCTCCAATGCCGATGTCGCTATTTTGCTGGTCGACGCACGTCATGGTGTGCTGACTCAAACCAAGCGGCACAGCTTTATCTGCGCCCTGCTCGGCATCAAGCACTTTGTGGTGGCGGTGAATAAGATGGACCTGATTGGTTATGCCGAAACCGAGTTCAGCCGCATCAAAAAAGACATCCTGGCCATTACCAGTCAGTTGCAGGTACCTAAAGTGGACGTAGTGCCTTTAAGCGCATTAAAAGGCGAAAATATCATGGCACCGTCCGCCAACATGCCCTGGTACCAGGGCCAGCCGCTGCTGCCTTTGTTGGAAACATTGCCGCTACCGGATCGTAGCGGCCAGCACAGTCGCTTCCCGGTGCAGTATGTCATTCGACCGGATCTGAATTTCCGTGGTTTTGCCGGCACCGTCACCGGTGGTCGGCTGGCGGTCGGTCAGACCGTCAAGGTCTACCCTTCCGGCCAGCAAAGCACCATTCGCAGCATTGAGACCTTTGCCGGCAGCCAGCCGGCAGCCGAAGCCGGTGAGGCGGTGACTATTACGCTGCAGGATGAAGTCGATGTCAGCCGTGGTGACTGGCTGGTGCCGGTGGAAGAGACCGTGACTCTGAGCAACCGGGCACTGGCCTACCTGGTCTGGTTCAATGAACTGCCACTGCAGCCCGGCCGGCTGTACGATCTGAAACTGGCCAGCCGCAAAAGCTCGGTCAGCATCAGCAAACTGGATCACAAGGTCAATATCAATACCTTGCAAAAAATCGACGCCGAAACAGTGCAGATGAATGACATCGCGCTGGTTGAGCTGGAGCTGACCGAAGTGCTGCCACTGGATACCGCCAGCGAACATCCCGGCACCGGCAACTTTATTCTGGTGGATCGGCTGAGCAATGCGACGGTGGCTGCCGGCTTAATCCAGACGGTACTGGCGAAAGAGCAGGTCAGTGCGCCAGCCAACTTCTCTGCCTTTGAGCTGGAGCTGAATGCCTTGATCCGCAAACACTTCCCGCACTGGCAGGCGGCGGATCTTTCGGCCTTAACCGATGCACTGCATGGTGTGACCAACAAGTGACACTGCAGCAGCTTGGGGTCATTGCCCTGTTGCTGGCGCTGGTCGCCGGCCTGGTCTTTAGCAAGCGCTCGCCAGCCTTTTGGTTTGGCGGCGCCCTGCTGGCCAGCTATCTGGTCGGCTGGCTGGAGCTGGACAAAGCGTTGACCAATTTCAGCAACCCCTCGCTGATCACGCTAGTGTTACTCTTGTTGATTTCACTGGCCATTGAAAAATCGCAACTGGTCAGCTGGTTAAGCCGCAGCTTTTCGGGCAGCAACCTCAGCCTGGTGGTGGCACGCTTAAGTTTGGCCAGCGGCTTCTTGTCCTCCTTTGTCAACAACACCGCCGTGGTGTCGACCCTGATGGCCTCACTACGGCAGCACCCGCACTTTGCTGCTTCCAAGTTGCTGATCCCACTGTCGTACAGCGCCATCTTAGGCGGCATGCTGACGCTGATTGGCACCTCGACCAATCTGATTGTCAATGGCTTTGTCGAAGAAGCCGGCCACGCCAGTCTGGGCTTTTTTGACTTCACCCTGCTTGGCCTGATTGCTTTTGCGGCTGGCCTGGTGGTGCTGATGGTAGGTGCTCACTGGCTGCCGGATACCCGCAAAACCGAGCAGGCCGCTGCCCCTTATTATTTAAGCGCCCACGTCGATGCCGACAGCCAACTTATTGGTAAAACCGTCAGTGACAATGGTCTACGCGAATTGCAGGCGCTGTTTCTGGCTGAAATTCAACGCGGTGATAAGTTGCTGTGCCCGGTCAAGCCCGATACGCTTATTCAGGCAGGCGATGAACTGCGCTTTGTCGGCGACCTGCAGGCAGTCTCGCGCCTGCAAAACTTCCCAGGCCTGCAGCTGGTGCCAGGTGAAGCCGAGCATCAGGGCGAGCTGATGGAAGCGGTGATCAGCTACAGCTCCAAGCTGGTGGGCAAAACCTTAAAGCAGCTGCGCTTTCGTGAGCAGTACGATGCGGCCGTGATCGCGGTGCGCCGCGGCCATGAACGCTTAAATGGTGGCTTAGGTGATTTAGAGCTGCATGCCGGTGATGTGCTGATCCTGGCAACCGGCAAAGACTTTCCCGGCCAGAATGAATTGGGGCAGGATTTTATTTACGTCAATGGCCTGGCTATCAGTCAACCACTCACCGCAAAGCGCAGTCACTGGGTGCTGGCCAGTTTTGCCGCCACCCTGACGCTATCTATCCTGGATCTGGTGCCGCTGGTAAAAAGCCTGCCACTGCTGCTGGTGCTTTATATCGCCACCAAAGTGATCCAGCTGAACGAGCTAAAGCGCCGCTTTCCGCTGGAGCTGTTTATTATTGTCGGCTCTGCCATTGGCCTGTCCCAACTGATGATCCAGTCCGGCGTCGCCGGCATGATAGCCGCTGGCCTGAATCAATTGGTGGCAGGCTACGGTGCTTATGGTGCTTTGATTGCCATTTTTATCGCCACCTGGCTCTTTACCGAAGTGGTCACCAACAATGCCGCTGCCGCGCTGACCTTCCCCATTGCCTATGCCATGGCGCTGGAACTTGGCGTCAGCCCAACGCCGTTTTTTATGGCGGTGGCTTTTGGCGCCTCGGCCAGCTTTATTTCGCCTTTTGGTTATCAAACCAACCTGATGGTGTACAGCGCCGGCAACTACCAGCTGAAAGATTACGCCCGTATCGGCATTCCGATGGCGCTGGTGTACAGTACGGTAGTGCTGCTGTGCCTGCCACGCATTTACTCGTTTTAACCCCGGATTGGACACCCCATGACTGACAATATCGTATGGCAACAACACCACACCAACCGTGAGCAACGTGCCGAACTCTTTGGCCACCGCAGTGGTGTGATCTGGTTTACCGGCTTAAGTGGCTCCGGCAAGTCGACCGTGGCCAATGCGCTGGAGCAGGCGCTGGCCGCGCGCGGTTTTCACACCTATTTGCTGGACGGCGACAATGTGCGCCACGGCCTTTGCGCCGATTTGGGCTTTAGTGCCGAAGATCGCACCGAAAACCTGCGCCGGGTCGGGGCAGTATCCGGTCTGATGGTGGATGCCGGCCTGCTGGTACTCAGTGCTTTTATCTCGCCTTACCGCAGTCAGCGCCAATTGGTACGCAGCCTGGTCCCGGCGGATTCCTTTTTGGAAGTTTACATCGCCACCCCGCTGGCAGTGTGCGAGCAGCGCGATGTCAAAGGCCTGTATCAAAAGGCCCGTAAGGGGGAGATCAGCCACTTTACCGGCATCTCCGACCCTTACGAGCCACCAGAAGCACCGGATCTGGTGATTGACACCTCGGCCAGCGCCTTGGCCGACAGCATCAACCAACTGTTGCAACTCTTAGCAGAGCGTGGTTGGATCAAACCAACACCAACAACTGCGGTTTGATAGGATTGGGTGAATGAAACTACTGCTGCAACAAATTATCCAGCTGGCCGAACAGGCGGGCGAAGCCATTTTAGACGTCTATCAGCGCGATAGGTCAGCTCAGGGCATTCAGGCCAAGCAAGACGACTCACCACTAACCGATGCGGATTTAGCCGCCCAGCAGGTGATCAGCCAGCGGCTGGCACAGCTGACCCCGGACATTCCGGTGCTGTCGGAAGAAGCGGCCGCCACCCCCTGGCCAGAGCGTCAGCATTGGCAGCGTTTCTGGCTGGTTGATCCGTTGGATGGTACCAAGGAATTTATTAAGCGCAATGGCGAGTTCACGGTCAATATTGCCCTGATTGAGCAGGGCAAACCCGTACTTGGGGTAGTGCATGCACCGGTACTGCAAAAAACCTGGGCGGCGCTCAAAGGCGAAGGCGCTTTGGTGCAATACCAGGGGGAGCAGTATTCGATTCATGTGAGCCAGCCAAGGCCGGATGAGCCCATCCGGGTAGTCGGCAGTCGTAGCCACCCAAGCCCGGATTTGGCCGATTACCTGAAGCAGTTTGCCAGCTTCGAGATGGTGCCGGTCGGCAGCTCACTGAAGTTTTGCCTGGTGGCCGAAGGCAGCGCCCATGTCTATCCGCGCTTTGGCCCCACCATGCTATGGGACACCGGCGCCGGCCATATCGTAGCCGAAGAAGCCGGCGCTAGCGTGCAGTTTGAGGGGCTTGGCGATGCCCCTTATCAGCGCGAGCAACTGCTCAACCCTAACTTTCTGGTATCGGCGCTTTAGCTGTGAAAGCGCGCGTTTCAGGCGTTAAAAGCTGAAACGTGCGCCTAAGCGACCCTGGGTGTAGCTGCCACCAAGAAAATCACCGCGCTCAAACTCCGCCAGAAAAGACAGGTTGCGGCTTAAAAAGTAGTGCAAGCCAATGGCCTGGGTAAACTGGTTTTTATCCACCAATCTGGGTTCGTCCAGATATTCATACCCTAAACGGCCATAAAGCTCCACTTGCGGCGTGATCATGCTGCGTAACGTTGCTTCGGCTTTCAGGTAGTCGTACTTATCCCGGTCCAGGAAAATCACATTGCCTTCGACTATTTTATCTTCCAGCCGGTAATTACCGAAGTAACCCGCCAAATCCAACACTGTATTTGGCGCCACCGGAGTAATCACGCCAAGGCCTATGGCTCGGTTGTAGATCCGGTAATTGTCATAGCCATCAGAAAAGCGCACCGTATCTTCCACCCGGCTGTACTGGCCGGCAATAAACAAATGCTGGTTAATTAAGAAGGAACCTTTTAAGCCATAACCACTAAAATCATTGCGATCGCCTTCAAACTTATCTTCAAAGGATAAAAAGCTGGCTTCAACAAAACGATGTCCCGGCCAGTCGCCGGCGACCGATGAAAAACTTAAAGCAGTAGCCACTGCTGATACCAATAAGGTGAAACGCATGCTGCATCCTCCGGATGAATAATCAGCTTCTAGCCTGGCTGATTTGAGCTTAATTGAACCTGAACAAGCATTTTCCGGCTGCTTTGTATGCCTCACTTCAGTAAACTAGGCTTCTTTTGCCATACAGAACAAACTGACTATGCGTCTGGATAAATTTATCAGCAACTGCACCGGCCTCACCCGCTCACAGGCCACCAAAGTCATTCGCCAGGGTAGGGTTCTGGTCAATGGCGAGCTGTGCAAGCAAGGGGCGGTGCAACTGGCGGCAGCAGACCGTGTTGCACTGGATGACGATGAGCTAAGCTTGCCCGGCCTACGTTATCTGGTGCTGCATAAGCCAGCTGGTTATGTTTGTTCCAGCGATGATCCGGAGCACCCAACGGTGATGATGTTGCTGGATGAGCCGGCACTGGATAAACTCAACCCGGTGG
>NZ_JAFIFQ010000011.1 GCF_020831925.1 Alkalimonas sp. | reverse complement strand
ATGCTGGTTGTTCAAGGCTAGCGTTTGGTTTCTTCCTCGAAAATAAAAGCCCCGCAAGCTGAGTGCTGGCGGGGCTTTGTGTTACCGGATTGCTTTATTTGAGATCAAAGCGGTCGTTGTTCATTACTTTGACCCAGGCGTTGACAAAGTCCTGCACAAACTTGGCTTTGTTGTCGTCCTGCGCATAGACCTCGGCGTAAGCCCGCAGGATGGAGTTGGAGCCAAACACCAGATCGACCCGAGTGGCTGTCCACTTGGTGGCACCGGTTTTACGCTCGACGATGTTGTACTGGTTCCGGCCGGTAGGCTCCCACTTGTACGCCATGTCGGTCAGGTTGACGAAGAAGTCATTGCTGAGCACGCCCACCTTATCGGTAAAGACCCCGTGCTTGCTGCCGCCGTGATTGGTGCCCAGCACCCGCATACCACCGATCAGCGCGGTCATTTCCGGGGCGGATAAGCCCAGCAACTGGGTTTTATCCAGCATCATCTCTTCCGGTTGCACGCTGTAGTCTTTCTTCAGCCAGTTACGGTAGGCATCATGCAGTGGCTCCAGCACATCGAACGACTCGGCATCGGTCATCTCCTGAGTGGCGTCGCCTCGGCCTGGCGCGAATGGCACTGTAATGTTGACGCCAGCGTCTTTGGCGGCTTTTTCCACCGCAGCGCTGCCGCCCAGCACAATCAAATCGGCCATGCTGACTTTTTTGCTCAATGATGCCTGAATGGCCGACAGTACCTTCAGTACTTTTTGCAGCCGCTCCGGCTCATTGCCTTCCCAGTCTTTTTGTGGTGCTAAGCGGATACGGGCACCGTTGGCACCACCGCGGTAGTCTGAGCCACGGAAAGTACGGGCGCTGTCCCAGGCGGTGGCGACCAGCTCAGAGACCGATAGGCCAGAGGCCAGGATCTTGGCTTTCAGTTCGGCAATTTCGCTGTCCGACAAGCTGTAATCCACTTTGGGTACCGGGTCTTGCCAAATCAGATCTTCTTTGGGTACATCCGGCCCTAAGTAGCGGCTTTTTGGCCCCAGATCGCGGTGGGTCAGTTTGAACCAGGCGCGGCGGAAGGTCTCGGCAAAGTACTCTGGATCTTTGTAGAAGCGCTCGGAGATTTTGCGGTAGTCCGGGTCCATCTTCATCGCCATATCGGCATCGGTCATGATGGGGTTGTGGCGCTTGGATGGATCTTCTGCATCCGGTACCTTGTGCTCTTCTTTAATATTCACCGGCTCCCACTGCCAGGCACCGGCCGGGCTCTTTTTCAGCTCCCAGTCGTAGTTCAAAAGCAGCTCAAAGTAACCGTTGTCCCATTGGGTCGGGTTGGTAGTCCAGGCACCTTCCAGGCCGCTAGTAACCGCATCCCGGCCTACGCCGCGGGTTTTGTGATTCATCCAGCCAAAACCTTGCTCATGAATATCGGCGCCTTCCGGTGCCGGCCCCAAATTGGCGGCATCACCATTGCCGTGGGCTTTACCCACAGTATGGCCACCTGCGGTCAGGGCGACCGTTTCTTCGTCGTTCATCGCCATCCGCTGGAAAGTCACCCGCACATCATGGGCAGTTTTCAGTGGATCGGGTTTGCCATCCACCCCTTCCGGGTTGACGTAAATCAGGCCCATCATCACTGCGGCCAGTGGGTTCTCTAAGTCGCGCTCACCGGAGTAGCGGCTGCCTTCACTGCCGGATGGTGCCAGCCATTCTTTTTCTGAACCCCAGTAGGTGTCTTTTTCCGGGTGCCAGATGTCTTTGCGGCCACCACCAAAACCAAAGGTTTTCAGGCCCATCGATTCATAAGCCATATTGCCGGCCAGAATCATTAAATCGGCCCAGGATAGCTTGTTGCCGTACTTTCTTTTAATGGGCCACAGCAAACGGCGGGCTTTATCCAGGTTGCCGTTATCCGGCCAGCTGTTTAACGGCGCAAAGCGCAGGTTACCGGTACCACCACCTCCACGGCCATCAGCGATACGGTAACTACCGGCACTGTGCCAGGTCATACGGATAAAGAGGCCGCCGTAGTGGCCCCAGTCGGCTGGCCACCAGTCCTGACTGTCGGTCATCAGAGCTTTTAAATCGTTTTTCACCGCTTCGAGATCCAGGCTTTTAAAAGCCTCGGCGTAATTAAAGTCTTTACCAAGCGGGTCGGTTTTGCTGTCGTGCTGGTGCAAAATATCGAGGTTCAGCGCCTTAGGCCACCAGTTCATGACATTATCGGTGGCGGCCGTATTGGCGCCATGCATCACCGGGCATTTGCCGGCGTTTTGATTGGTCTTGTCCATGCATCACTCCTTGTTCAGGTTGGTTTTACTGAGCGTACTGCAGGTACTCACGCTTTAGCTGTATCAACTATAGACACTAACTAGCTGGCCCGAAAGAAACTTTTCCCGAACGACACAATCGCTTTTTTTGATGACAATAGTATTTTTTAAGCTAAACATCAGCAGGTTCTTGCTGGAACAACGCTGTGATCCAAAACGATTGTCGGTTGAGCAAACCAAACCCGTCAAGGAAGGGTAAAAGCTAGAAGAAAAGACTACACTTAAGCATTACATTGAAACAGTGTCAGTTGCTAAAGTTCAGTTATACTGATAACAATCAGCCAGAGTGATGGAGTTCTCATGAGTAAATTTATGGCATCGGTGGATCAGCGTACCAACCTTGTTGGGCAAAACAGGCTGGAGCTGCTGATTTTTCGGCTGAATGGCGAGCAGCCCTACGGCATCAATGTGTTTAAAGTTCGGGAAGTGTTGCAGTGTCCTCAGCTCACCGAAATGCCCGGAGCTTCACCCCATGTGCGTGGTATTGCCCATTTGCGGGGAGAGGCCATTACGGTGATTGATTTGAGCCAGGCCACCGGTGGACCGGCTATCCAGGATTTGAAAAAAGCCTTTATTCTGGTCACCGAGTACAACCGCACTACCCAGGGCTTCCTGGTAGGTGGGGTAGACCGTATTGTCAACATCAATTGGGAGCAGATCAGCCCGCCGCCGAAAGGTGCTGGCCGTAATCACTATCTGACGGCTGTCACCAAGGTGGATGACCGTCTGGTACAAGTGATTGATGTGGAAAAAGTGTTTGCCGAGATTTCGCCGCCGGATGAGGAAGTCAGCGAGAGCTTGAAAAAAGAAGCGGCTCAGATGAATCTGGCGGATTTGGTGGTGTTGGTGGCGGATGACTCAGCGGTGGCCCGTGGCCAGGTTAAGCGGGCGCTCACTTCGATCGGCGTGAATATCGAGCTGGTAAATGATGGTAGGCAGGCGCTGCAGTGGCTGGAGAAAAAAGCCGAAGAGCTGGGTGGCGATATCTCGAAAAAGGTACCCTTGCTTATTTCCGATATCGAAATGCCGGAGATGGATGGTTACACCCTCACGGCTCAGGTGAAAGCCAACCCGGATTTACGCAATATGCATGTGGTGCTGCACTCATCGCTTAGCGGGGTTTTTAACGAGGCCATGGTGAAAAAAGTTGGTGCGGATCAGTTTATTGCCAAATTCCACCCGGATGAACTGGCTGCTGCCGTTGAACACTGGATGAAAGCCGATAGTTAGTGTTTAAGTTCAAATCATGAAACTGATAGGGGCGCACTCATGCGCCCCTATTGTTTGCCCTGAACGTGGTAGCTAATCTGAGCGCAGGGGTTTAGGTAGTCCAGTACTTGGGCGGGCAACTGCTGCGGTTTCAGAACTTTTTCAATGGCTAAATCGTCTTCAGCCAGAGTCAGGATTGGGGCTTCAAGCCTTGGGATATCCGCTTCATACACCATAATATTGGGTTGCAGCAGCGCGTCGCTGTTTACTGTTATCACCATACCGATTCTGTCGTCACTAAGCTGAACCAAGGTGCCAGGCGGGTATATGCCCATTTGTTTAATCAGCAGTTTTAATTCGGTCTCCGGTAGTTGTTGGCGCATCTTCCGGTACATGTACGATAACGCGGTATGTGGCGAGCGCGTTGCCTGGCCTGGTCCCGGGTGGCATAAGTTATCGAAGGTATTTGCCACCATCACAATTTTTGCCAGTGGGTCTATATCCTGTTCTTTCAGACCTCGAGGGAAACCACTGCCATCGGCATACTCATGGTGCTGCATCAGTATTGGAATCGCTTCTGGTGGAAACACCGATAATCGCTCGGCCAGCTCGGCACCATACTGAGTATGTAGGTTCAACAGGTTTTGCTCTGGTTTTGTCAGCGGCTCTTTTTTGCGCATTATTTGGCTTGGCAAACGCAATTTGCCAATATCGTGAAACAAAGCGCCAAAGCCCACCAGTTGGATTTGCTGTTCCGTCAGCTGCATGTTTTTTGCCAGCATCATCGATAAAGTCGACACATTCAGCGCATGGTAGTACAGGTTTTCTTGATCTTTTTGCGCTGTGGCAATCATATGCAGCGATAGCGCATCGGGGCGGGCAATCAGTTCGGCCATTTGCGCGGTCAGTTGAGTAGCTTCCTCAATGGCCGTTACTGGCTGGCTGCCGAGCTTTTTCATCAGGCCATGCAATTGTTTAAACGATTGGTTAAATGCTTTTTCGGTTTTTTGAATCGAGCGCCGTCGCATTTTGGAAGCCTCGATACGCGCCGACTTTTTTTGCTGTAAGGTGGCACGATATTCGGCAGCTTCATCAATCTGTCGCAGTACTTCTTCATTAGACGCTGGTTTTGGCTCAGGAGGTGCTGCCAGGCTTTTGTCCGGGTAAAAGTACACAAAATCCAGTTTAAGCGACTGGATAATACGAATTTGATGCTGATTTTCTATCACCAGCTTGTTGGACATAAAGGGATGTTGCAACCAGCTAAGAGGTAGTTTAATGGCATGACCAATTCGAAGTTTAGCAGGGCTGAGTTTTTCCGGCACGGGTTGTTCCTGTCTGTCATTAAGTGGATAGCAGTGATTTCAATGCTCGCTTGCCAGATGGAAGTGTAGGCGGTCTACGAATTCACAGGCATGCGCTGGATCATTATCTGGGGTGTAAAATCCCCTGTGCCCACTGCACAGCATCGTGATAGAGCATGGCCAGATCGGTGGTGGCCGGTAATTGGTTGACCTTTTGTTCTGCCTGGTTCCAGTCGGCTGCCTCATAGGTTTCTATCAGCTCCAAAAATTGGCCGAGACGACCGCTACGCCCGGAAAGAGCCTGGCGGATACTCTCTGGCAACGGCAGTTGACTCAGTACTTGGGCCATAGGCATTTCCACCAACTCATCAACTTTGGAAAATAAGCCGGTTAAGAAAGCGGTGGGAGGATCGGTCGGGAACTGACAGAGCCTGGCCAGTTGATCGCAAAAACGGGCCCGAACCAGAGATTGGATGATGCGGGCATCATCTTCGCCGGAAGCCAGGTTTGAAAGAGCAAGCAGAGCAATAAACTTTTTCAGCTCGGCTTCACCCATATAAACCATGGCAAGTTTCAGCGATTGGATACTCTGTTCTTTGGCATAGGCGGAGTTGTTGATAAAACGCAGCAATTTAAAGGACAGCGCAACATCACGCTCGACAATCGAACTCAGCCGGTCAAAATCGAGGTGCTCGGCACAAGCTTCGCCAATCAGCTCCAGCAGGTTGAGCTTGTTGCTGCTCAGCTGGCGATGTTTCATCATTTCCGGACGGGCAAACAGGTACCCCTGAAACAAGGTAAACCCCATCAGTTTTAACTTATCAAACTGCTCAGCGGTCTCGACCCGCTCGGCCAATAAGGTCACCGGATGATGCCTGATACGTTGAATGAACTTACTGATTTGCAGCAGATTAAATTGTTGTACATCCACTTTCAGATAGCGGGTGTAAGGCAAAAAGATATCCCACTTGGCATCAAAGTCGTGATCATCCAGTGCCAGCGCATAACCCATACTATGCAGGGCTTTGCAGGCTTGCAGCAATTCCATACTGATTGGTACCGTCTCCAGAATTTCAATCACTGTAGTGGTGGGATCGATCGAGGTAGGGAAGTGGTGGATCAGGGTTTCGGCCGAAAAGTTAATAAAGGCCAGTTTGCCAGCAGCAATGTGCTCAACGCCGACCAGCAAGTGATGCTCGGTCAGCAGCCGTGAGGTGGCTTCATCGCCATCAATATTGGGGAAGCTGTTTTGTTCGCCATCGCGAAACAACAGTTCGTAACCGTAAAGTGCTTTTGCATCATCGTAAATTGGCTGGCGGGCAATATAAGCGTACAACGGCAAACTCCTTACTACAGCAAGCTACTTTCAGTGTAGCTGGAGATCGGTTAACAACAAGGCAGATTAGGCCTGACGAAACCAACTTTTTAGCAGCAACCAGCCATACAGCATGGTACCTATACCAATTGTCAGCAACACCAGCCGATCCGGCCAGGTGGTAACATAACCGAGTTGCGATTGTGTAAGCATGGGGGCAACTAGCATGGCCACAAGGCCAGCTGCAATGGCTGTAGGCCAAAGCAATCCATGCGGTTTTCCCTGCTTGTGTCGCCCCAGCCACAGACTAGCGACAAGTGCCAATACCAGCAGCGCTATAAACCATAGCCAAGGCTTGGCAGCATACCAAAGGATCATCAGGATACCATCCAGGCTCATAGGGCTTTCTCCTTACACTTTGCCATGCAGCATGGCGTTGTATGCCGGTTGCAGCATTTGTTCTTTCATCATCCACACCAGCCAGGACTCCTCCGTGGGGCTGATAAAACCGAAGGACGGCATCAGTTTTCCCTCGTAACCAAACTCCGACAAAATAGCCCGGCCAATGCTAGTAATCAGTGGGCAGGAGGTATAGCCGTTGTAACGGGCGTTCAGGGGCTGATTGCTCAAAAAAGCCAGAATATTTCGCTCGGCCACCGGGGCCTGCATTTTTACACTGGCTGCTGTTTTGCCAAAAGGCGTGCCAATCACATCGCCGACCCCAAATACGTTGGGATAACGCCGGTGCTGTAAACTGTATTGATCGACCTCCAGCCAGTTGCCGGCAAATGGACCATCCTGCCACACCAAATCCGAGGCTTTTACTACATCTGGCGCACTCATCGGCGGCACAACATGAATAAAGTCATAGGCCTCCTTACTGGTGCTGCCGTCCTTGTGGCGGAAAAATGCCTGACGGCTGTGGGCATCAAGACCGGTCAGCAGTCGCTGATCAAAAAAGCCAACGCTTTGTTCCTGCCAGCGTTTTAGCACAAATTCATTGTAGGTGGGGACGGCAAATACCCGATTTTGATAAGGGCTAAAGAAGTCCACCTGGAAGCGCTCTCGCTGGCCGGTTTTTTCCAGCCGGGATACCGTGGTAAAGGTCATCTTGAGTGGCGCACCGGCACACTTTAACGGTGTGTCGCTTAAGGTAAAGAGTGCCCGGCCTGCACCTTTGGCGATGAGGGCATCAATTTGCGTACTGGTTGCCTGAGCGGCGGCCGGGCTTGCGTAGACACTGCCTATACCGTGCTGGCCAATCATGCTGGTCTCAAAACCTTCAATCTGGTGGTAATTGAGCTGGCAACCGGTCGCCACGACCAAAAGATCGTAACCAAGTTGCTGCTGGTTACTCAGCTGCACCCACTGTTGGCGTGCATTGATGGCGGTGACATCGTGCGCCAGCCAGTCAATGTCGTTGGCAAGCCACTGCTGGGTGCTGGATAACACCCGCTCTGGCCGCCACAGACCAGAGGCTATCATGGTGTAACCCGGTTGATAGTGATGCTCGGCCCTGGCACCCACCAGCGTAATGCGGGCGCCGGCAATGCTGCGGCGTAAACGGTTGGCCATGGCGATACCAGCGGCTCCAGCGCCCAGAATCACAATGCGGGCCTGGCTTCGCAGTGGTTTTGCCAGCAAAGCCGCGGGGGATGTCACGGCTGCTCCGGCCGCCAGGCCAAGCAATAACTTACGTCGTAAGGGCTGTGTGGGCGATGCGCTCATAAGGCCTCCGATGGTTTACATTCAATGCCCTGCAATTGCTGGTACAGACGCTGCCACTGCACCCGTGCGCCGCAGACTTTGTCGGCACCACTGTGCTGCCAGTAATGCTCGGCCAGATCACTGAACCGATAATGCTGATCACGGAAGGCAAGTAAGCGGGCGCCTTGCAACTGCTGCAGTGCGGAGGTTATTTCAGCAGCTTCTGCGCCAGGGGGCTGCAGATAGGCCAAAGCTTGTTGCACTTGAGCGAAGTTGGCTTTACCACTATCTGCCAGTGCATAGCGCACAGCCAGCAACACCAAAGCGTCGAACAGCTGCAGAGTTCTAGCGGTCATGGCTTTGGCTTGCACGTTGAGATGCCAAGCAGGCTATAAGCCGGGCAGGTATTCAGTAACCCGGTAAGTAAAGGCACTAGGCCCACCCAGCCCCAAATCCCGATTACCCCCGTTGCCGCTAAGACGATCAGTGCAATACCTACCAGCATACGTATCACTTTATCCAGCCCGCCCACATTGGTTTTCATAGTCGTACCGCCCTGTAGTTTAGAATATACTGAACTTTAAAATACCTTGGCACGCGAGCGATCACCAGCGTGAAAACTCGCTTTTTTTTGATCTGCGACACTATGTCACAGCCTTTAATAAGAAAAAATTAATTTAGTCAGTGTATGCTATAACTTTAGTCCAGAGTTGTATTTTTGCTAGACAAATCCGAGCAGGTACTTGGTTGCACCAGCTCAGGTTAGGAGAACGGTTATGGAGTTAGATCCTCTGCTGCTATCGCGCATTCAATTCGCGTTTGTGGTGTGCTTTCATGCGATTTTTCCCGTCTTTACCATAGGTTTGGCCAGCTTTATTGCTGTGCTGGAGGCACTCTCATTCAAAACCGGCCAGCCAGTGTGGCAGCGCCTGTCGAAATTCTGGATCCAGGTGTTTGCCGTGGTGTTTGGCATGGGGGTGGTGTCTGGCATTGTGATGTCGTTCCAGTTCGGTACCAACTGGAGCAATTTTTCTTATGCTACCGCAAACTTTCTCGGGCCTGTGCTCAGCTACGAAGTGGTGACGGCATTTTTCCTTGAGGCTGCATTTTTGGGTGTCTTGCTGTTTGGTCGGGACAAAGTACCGCAAGGGGTGCATTTGTTTGCTGCCATTATGGTGGCTCTGGGGACCTTTATTTCCTCCTTCTGGATTTTATCGGCCAACTCGCTGATGCAAACACCGGGTGGCTTGGAGCTGCGTGAGGGCATGTACCATGTGGTGTCCTGGTCCCAGGCGTTGTTTACCCCATCCTTTGGCTACCGCTTTTTGCATATGGCGCTGGCATCCTTTTTAACCGCTGCGCTGGTTGTGGCCGGGGTCAGTGCTTGGTTTATTCTGCAAAAGCGTGAGTTTGACAGCAACCGCAAGGCGCTGTCGATAGCGCTATGGATGCTGCTGATCCTGGCGCCGATGCAGGTGGTGGTGGGGGACTTCCATGGCCTGAATACACTGGAACATCAACCGATGAAGGTGGCAGCTATGGAGGGCAATTGGCAAACCGATACCGGGGTGCCTTTGTTATTGTTTGCTATCCCGGATCAAGCCGCACAAACCAATCACTTTGAGGTCGGTATTCCAAACCTGGCCAGTTATATTTTAACCCACGACTGGCAGGGCGAAGTGCCGGGTTTGAATGAAGTCGCCCCAGAGATGCAGCCACCGGTATTCCTGGTGTTCTGGTCGTTCCGCATCATGGTTGCGATGGGCTTGTTGATGGTGTTTTTTGGCCTGGCTGGTTGGGTGCTGCGCTATCGGCAGAAATACCATCAAAGTCGCTGGTTCCTGCAAAGTCTGCGCTGGATGAGCCTCACCCCTTTTATTGCGGTGCTGGCCGGTTGGGTTGTGACAGAAGCAGGCCGGGCACCCTGGCTGATTTACGAGCAAATGACCCATGCCGAAGGTCTGACTCCTTCACTCACCGGCGGTATGGCTCTTTTTACCCTGATTGGCTATGTGGTGGTCTATAGCCTGGTATTCAGTGCCGGGGTTTATTACTTGCTGAAAGTATTCCGTGGTGGTCTGGAAAAGGCCAATCAGCCGCACGAGCAGGATGAAGTGGAACGAGCCAAACGTCCTTTCTCTGCTGCTCATGCCAGCCTGGAAGGAGAAAACTAATGGAACAACCTTTTGATCTGACATTAATCTGGGCGGTGATCATTGCTTTTGGGGTGATGATGTATGTGCTAATGGATGGTTTTGACCTCGGGCAGGGCATACTGTTCCCCTTTGCGCCAGACGAGCATTATCGCGATGTGATGATGAATTCGGTAGCTCCGGTGTGGGATGGTAATGAAACCTGGCTGGTGCTGGGTGGTGCTGGCTTACTGGCGGCATTCCCCTTGGTGTATTCGGTATTCCTGCCGGCACTCTACATAGGGGTGTTCCTGCTGCTAGCTGGCCTGATTTTCCGTGGTGTGGCGTTTGAGTTTCGCTTTAAAGCCAAAACATCCCGGTATCTGTGGAACTGGGCTTTTGCCGGTGGCTCAACGGTGGCGGCTTTTGCGCAGGGTGCCGTCGTCGGTGCTTATATCCAGGGCTTTGCTACTGAGAACTTCCGCTATGTCGGTGGTGCTTTTGATTGGTTAACGCCTTTTACGGTCATTACCGGCCTGGGACTGGTGGCAGGCTACGCCCTGCTAGGTGCGACCTGGCTGATTATGAAATCCGAAGGTGAGGTGCAACAGTGGGCTTACAAACTGACCCCTCGCTTATTGTTGGCGGTGTTGGTGGTATTTGCTGTGATCAGTGTCTATACCCCTTTTGTTGATCCCAAAGTAATGGAACGCTGGTTTAGTGGCCTGAGCTTTATCTGGTTGTTGCCTCTACTGGCTTTGTACTGTGCCTGGTCTATTTATCGCTCAGTGCAAAAGCAGCAGGAGGGTTTGCCTTTTGTGGCGACCATGGGCTTGTTTTTGTTTACCTATCTGGGCTTGCTGGCCAGTAAATGGCCTTATATGGTGCCGCCGGATTACACCCTGTGGGACGCCGCTTCTGCCTATGAATCGCAGCTGTTCCTGTTGCTCGGTTTTTTGTTTGTGATCCCCATCGTACTCGCTTACACCGCCTGGACCTACTGGGTGTTTCGCGGCAAAGTGAAGGCGACCGGTTACCATTAAGATGCAAGGCTTGCAGGGCGATGTAGCAGATACTCAGGCGGGTAAGGATTTGCTGCAAGCGGTCATAAAGCAGCAACGGCCACTGCTGACTGCCGCTGTGCTGTTGGGGCTGCTGGCAACGCTGGGCTTGATCGGCCAGTGGCTGGCACTGGCTTGGTTGCTAAGTGAGGTCATTTTGCCTGCAGAGCGCTGGCAGTTGGCTATGGCCTATCCCTGCTTGCTGATGTTTCTGCTGGCTTTGGTGCTTCGGGCTGGCGCAGCCTGGGGGCAAGAGCACTGTGCCTGCCGCGCCAGCCTGGCTGT
The DNA here is from genome assembly GCF_020831925.1 of Alkalimonas sp. GTDB lineage: Bacteria > Pseudomonadota > Gammaproteobacteria > Enterobacterales > Alteromonadaceae > Alkalimonas. The sequence continues at coordinate 56,744 of NZ_JAFIFQ010000011.1, read as the reverse complement.
GCGTGAAAAGCTTCGGCTGCGCTTATTGCACTTGTGGCGAGAAGGCCCTGCTTGGCAAATCTCAGGGTTATCGGCAGCCGACTGGGCTTGTCAGTGGAGTGATAATGTCGAGTCGATGGATGGTTATGTAGCCCGTTATTGGCCGCAGCAGTATCTGGCCCTGTTATCACCACTGGTGATCGTGCTGCTAATTGCCTGGTTGAACTGGCTGATGGCGCTGATTTTGTTGTTGGCGGCTCCACTGATCCCGCTTTTTATGGTGTTGGTTGGCCTGGGAGCCGAACAAATCAACCGGCGACACCAGCTGGAGCGTCAGCGTTTGGCTGGGCACTTTTTGAATCGGGTGAAGCAATTGCGTTTATTGCGCCGACTGGGCGCTGTGGCGCAAAGCAGTCAGCAAATTGCGGACAAAAGTGAGCGTTATCGTGATCTGCTGATGGCGACTTTAAAAGTCGCGTTTTTATCGTCCGCTGTGTTGGAGCTTTTTGCCAGTGTTGCTGTTGCCTCGGTCGCCATCTACATTGGCTTTGTGCTGTTTGGTGCTATCGACTGGGGGCCAGCAGCAAGCATAAGCTTATTCAGTGGTTTAATCATCTTGTTGCTAGCGCCTGAGTATTTCCAGCCGATCCGCCAGTTTGCTCAGTCTTATCACGACAGAGCTGCAGCGCTGGCAGCCGCGGTGCAGCTGGCGCCCTGGCTGGCCAGGTTGGAGCAAGCTGATATGCCAGCACAACGCCAGCCGGGCAGCGCTTTGCAACTGACGGATCTTATCACTGGTTATCCGGAGCAAAAGGTAAGGCAGTCGCCCGTGACGCTCAGTTTGCCAAAAGGTCAGTGTTTGCTGCTGACCGGGCCTTCAGGCAGCGGCAAAACCACCGCATTAAAAACGCTGGCCGGCTTGCTGCCAGCCAAAGCCGGCGGCTTTTTCTGGCCAATAGACTATGAAGACATGGTCTACCTGCCGCAACAGCCCTGGCTCAAGCCCGGCAGTTGGGCTGATAATCTGCGCTTATACGCACCGGATGCAAGCGAGGCACAGATACATAGCGTGCTGGGCCAATTAGGACTAGCTCCATTGCTGGCCGAGCAAGCTGAGGGCTTGGCGACACCGCTAAACCCAGCTGACACCGCACTTTCCGGTGGCCAGTTACAACGCTTGATGTTAGCCAGGGCCTTGCTGGCCCCTGCTGCGGTGTTGCTGCTGGATGAGCCCTCTGCCAGATTGGATCAACAAAGCAAAGGCCTGGTGCTTGCTGTATTGGCCGAGCGAAAAAAGACCCAGTGGTTGCTGATTGCCAGTCACGACCCGGCCATGCATCAACTGGCCGATCAGCACTGCTATTTTGGCTGCCTTGAACCAGGCGAGGCACCGTTATGAGAGACGATCGCGCTATTTTGCAGTATTGGTTTACCTTACTGGTGTGGCAGCATCGTGGTCGCTTGTTGCTGGCAGTCGCTTTAACACTGCTAACAACTTTGTTTGGCCTGGCATTGCTCGGTTTGTCTGGCTGGTTTATTACGGCCACGGCTGTGGTTGGAGCCATACTGCTCGCCGGCGGCGCGGCTTTTTTAGAGCTGTACATGCCCGGTAGTGGGATCCGTTTTTTTGCGCTGGGTCGTACGGTAAGCCGCTATTCCGAGCGGGTGTTTAGCCATCAGCTGGTGCTGCAGCAACTGGCCAGGGTGCGGGTGCAATTGTTTCAGGGTTTGGCGCGCTTGCCAGACAGTGAGCTGCAGCAAGCGCAGGACGCTGATTGGTTAAACCGCCTGACCACCGATTTAGAGCAGCTGGATACAGTCTTGTTGCGCTTTCTTTTACCGCCGCTGGGTTTGCTGCTAGCCTGGTTGATGCTAAGCGCTTTTTTTGCGGTGTGGTCGCTGCCTTTGGCTATGGGCTTTTTGCTGCTTGGGTTGCCTATATTGTTGCTAATACTGATTGTTTTTACTCGGAAAAGTGTTGGCCTAAATTATCAACTGAGCGCCATGCTCAATGTCAGCAGGAAGCAGATCATTGCCCAGCTCGAAGGGCTGGATGAGCTGCGGGTAGCCAAAAGGCAGCTGGCAGAGCAGCAGCCAGTCATGCAGCTGCTATCCAACCTGAGTCAGCGGCAAAGCCATGTAAGCCAGCAACAGGCTTTAGCTCAGTTACTATTGCAACTGTTACACGGTGGTCTGGTACTTTGTACGGCATTACTGGTTATCTCTGGTTATCAGCATGCTTGGTTTTCTGGGCCGGTTGCCGTGATGCTGGTACTGCCCGTATTGGCGCTTGGCGAGTTGTTGCAACCTCTGCCTGGCCAGTTAGCCAGTGCCGGCCGAAGTTGGTTTGCGGCAAAGCGTTTGTATCCGCTGGCAACGCAGCATGAGCCGGTGGTTTTAGATAGCGAAGAACAGCTGCATTCTTTGAGCGTTCAAGTGTATGGCTATGGCCGCGTTGCGATAAGCATGATGCGCCCACTTGAGATACAGCTATCGTCTCAACAGCCCGTTTTGTTAATCACGGGGGCTTCCGGCATGGGCAAAAGTAGCGTTGCTGAGCTATTGCTAGCGGATGAAGTTCCCAGCTCTGCTGTACTGGAATGGAATGGTTGGGTGCGGTCAGTGTTGCAGCAAACTGCGTTACAGCAGCAGCTTGCTTATTTAAGCCAACAAAGCGGTATGCTGGCCGACACGCTTTGGACCAACCTGTCGGTTGGGCTGGCCGATGTGACCGAGCAGCAGGTATGGCAGGTGTTGTCACTGGTTGAAATGGATGAATGGGCTAAATCGCTGCCACAGCAGTTGGATACTTGGTTAGGCGATAGTGGCCAGCAAGTATCCGGTGGCCAGGCACGGCGCATTAATCTGGCGCGCTGGTTGCTGCGGTCACCACAGCTGGTGATTCTGGATGAACCATTTTACGGCCTGGAGCAGGCACAGGCTGCTCGCATATGGCAGGCGATACAACCTTGGCTGCAAGGGCGTATGGTGCTGTTGTTGCTGCATCACCGACCAGACTTCCTGGCAGACAGCTGGCCAGAACTATCTTTAAACACTGAAACCACAATGCTGGAGCGTAAGCCATGAAACTTTTCCAAAGCATGACCATACTGAGTTGCCTGCTATGGAGTGCCGTATTACTAGCAAATAGCGACTCAAGTACAATGAGTGATCCAAGCCAAAGTAGCCTCGGGCTTTATGTGAACGCCAAAGAAGCCTACCAAATGCTGCAGCAAGACAGCCGTGCTGTGTTGGTGGATGTGCGTGATCCGGTGGAAGTTAAATTTACCGGCTTTGCCAGCCCGACCAAAATTCATGTGCCCTGGCTACTGACCGATACAAGCCAACTCCATGTTGGCCAGCAGACCTGGCCAATGCAACCCAACCTGGATTTTGATCAGCAACTGCTGAGCCGGTTACAGCAACTGGGTGTGCAAAAAGACGATGCCATTATTCTGATCTGCCGCAGCGGTGCAACCCGCAGCGCGCCAGCGGTAGACCGACTGGCCAGCTATGGCTACAGCAATGTCTGGTCTGTGACCGATGGTTTTGAAGGCAATACCCTGCAGGAAGGGCCATCTAAAGGCGTACGCGCTGTCGATGGTTGGCGCAACTCGGGCTTGCCCTGGAGTTATCGCATTCCGGCTGAAGTGGCCTGGACAGCCCCTATTACTGAAACTACTAATACCAAAACTGCAAAGGAGAACCACCCATGAAAACATGGCAAACCCTGGCTTGTGCCGCTCTGTTTACCACAGCCGTTCACGCTGATAACGATGTTTTTGTTTATCTGACCAGCTCATCACTGCAAACCCAGGGCATGGCCATGGTACTGGCCGGGCAAATGCAGCAGCAAGGTGCCAGTGTCTCGGTACTGTTGTGTGATGGCGCCGGCGATTTGGCGTTAAAAGACCATGCCAGCGCCACATTAAAACCGCGCGATGTGACGCCCGCTCAGTTGCTGCAGCAACTAATGGCCGGTGGCGCCAGTGTTGAGGTGTGCGCGCTGTACTTACCCAACAAGCCTGCCACAGCCGACGCACTGCTCGAAGGCGTCACGCCAGCCCAGCCGCCGCGCATTGCTGAAAAAATGCTAAATCCAGCGGTGAAGGTGTTTAGCTTCTAAGCGAAAAATCTCTTGAAAGAGCAAAAAAAACGGCCTGTAAGCCGTTTTTTTGCTCAAGAACAAGCCTGCATGCTACTTTGCAATGTATTATAGTAAGTTAGTAAAAATAATGAATGAGGTAGGCATGGCAAAAAGTGCGTTCTCGGTAGGGAAAAAATTAACGCTGAGTTTTGGTTTGCTTGTTGTACTGATGATCTGCGTCGCAATCATTGTGCAACTAGCACAGAATACCATGAGTAAAGCCAGGGCTGCCGCTGCAGAGAAGCGTGAGCTTTCCATTTTGCAGATGCAGCGCGAAATCGACCACCTTAACTGGGCCAATGAGCTGGCCAGTAGCATGCTATTGCAACAGCCGTTTCGTGGTCAACTAGAGCCCACTCAATGCAACTTTGGTCGCTGGTATGACACATTTCGAGCATCAGATGCTTACCATACAGCTAGCCCAGAACTAAAGCGTGCATTGGATGCTATGGATAAGCCACATCGCGAACTACATGCTTCAGCCAAAGCTATCGTGGCGGCAAATCCAGCCGAGCAAATTCGTATTTATCAACAGCAAACGTTGCAACACCTCAGTGAAATGCGTGGTTACTTGGCTGAGGTAGCACAGTTGTTTCAAGCGGAAAGGGACAGCATCATAGCCAAAGCAGAGCGCTCTGATCGCCGGGCGATGTCTGTGGTTTGGTCGGCGATGGCATTGACGATTTTAGCCGCCATTGGGTTAATTTTCCTGTTACGTCGTTTGATTGCTCAGCCCATGAAGGCCCTGAAAAATCGAGCTCAGCAAATTGCTGCTGGTGATTTAACAGGTATTGAATTGCCTGTGGTCAGCCAGGATGAGGTGGGTATGGCTGCGAGTGCATTTAATGATATGCAGCATCAGCTTCATGACTTGGTAGCAGGCTTGGTTAAAAATGCGCATCAGGTAGCTGAGCATGCAGCCAGGGTTTCTGTGATCACCAATGAAACCGATCAGGACTTGCAGCGTCAGGCGGCAGAAATCGAGCAGCTAGCCACAGCCATGAACGAAATGGCCGCGACCATTGCGGAAGTTGCGAAGCATGCACAAAACACCTCAACTGCAACTAATGATTCAGAGCAGCATGCCGAGCACGGTCAGCAAATTGTGCGACGTGTGATTGGCGCTATCAGTGAAATTGCTTCAGAAGTAGAGCTGGCGTCTGGCACCATTAGCGCCGTGCAGCAAGAGAGCACGAACATTGGCGGTATCCTGGATACCATTCAGGCCATTGCTGAACAAACAAACTTACTGGCGCTCAATGCAGCTATTGAAGCAGCTCGTGCCGGTGAGCAAGGGCGGGGTTTTGCAGTAGTTGCGGACGAGGTTCGAACCTTAGCGGCGCGCACCCAACAGTCGACAACAGAGATTAAAACACTGATTGATAGGTTGCAGCAAAGTTCTGGTGCGGCAGTGACAACCATGCAAGCCGGAGTAGAAAAGGCGCGCAGTGGGGTTGAGCTGGCTGACCAGGCTGGTGCGGCATTAAACGATATTATGCACTCAGTCAGTTCCATCACCGATATGACGTTGCAAATAGCTAGTGCAACAGAGCAGCAAAGCACAGTGGTGCAGGAGATGGACCAAAACCTTCTTAAAGTGAATAGCTTGACTGCGGAGACAAAAGAACGATCGCAACAAGCAGATGCCACATCTGCCGAGCTTGAGCGCATGGCGCAGGATCTGCTGGCTTACGGTAAACGGTTTAAAACCTAACTAAAGATACGAGGAATGTGCCGGGCTTGGTAGGCTAAATTAGCTTGGCACATATCTTAAAAAACTCACCAATTAATGGTGAAAACCACTAACCCCTTTCTATTTTTTTGTACTTTAAGTGGAAAATGCATAAAATGTGTAAGTCATAACTATTTGATTTTTATTTAATATATTTCTCCCTTGGTGTTCTGGCACAGCTCTTGAAATAGCTTTCGTGTAATCGCTTATTTCAAGCCAGTACAGCTGGCGCAGACACAAGGAAAACCCCATGAATGCATTGAACCGTTTTACCGATATTATCAACGCCAATCTGCACGCCCTGCTGGATAAAGCCGAGCAGCCAGAAAAGATGCTGCGTTTGCTGGTCCAGCAAATGGAAGACTCTTTGGCTGAATTGCGTACCCTGGCTGCCGAACACATCGCGGCTCGCAAACAGTTGCAACGCCAGCTGCAGCAGCTGGATGCGTCGGTTATGGACTGGCAGCAAAAAGCCGAGCGTGCCTTAGCGCACGATAAAGAAGATTTAGCCCGGGCGGCGCTGGCCGAGCGGTTGGCTGCTGAAACAAAGCGCAGCAGCGTGCAGCAGGAAGAAATGCAAAGTCAGTCGCTGCTGGCCGATATTGAAGGCGATATCAGCCGGTTGCAAAGCAAGCTGAATGAAGCACGGCAGCGTTATCAGCAAACACAACGCCGGGCAGATTGCACCGAGGTGCGGTTGCAGGTGCATAGTAAGCAGCATCAACACAAAGTGAACGAAGCGCTGCACAAGTTCGAGCGTTACGAGCAAAAAATCGATGGTTTAGAAGCTCAGCTGGAAGCGATGGATTTGGGCCGCTCGGCCAGCAGCAGCTCTGTCAAGCAGCAATTTAAAAGCCTGGAGCAAGAAGAAGCCATTGAGCAGGCCCTGGCTGCGCTGAAACAAAAGCACCCGAACAAGGAGGCAAGTCATGCGTAATGTATTGATTGCGTTAGCCCTGCTGGTGGCGATTGTCTGGCTTGGGCCTGCGCTGCTGGCCTTTATCGGCGCTATCCTGGTGGGCGGTGTGGTGTTGGTGTTCGACGTCTTGGTGGCCGCCGTGGTAGTGCTGTGCCTGGCAGGCCTGGCCTATTTGCTGGGTGCTATCCTGCTTAATAGCTTGTTGCTTGGGGTGGTGTTGGCCGGTGCCGTGCTGCTGGTGGTGGGTTTTAGTGTGCTTTGGCCTTTGTTGTTGCTGCTGGCCTTGGTGTGGCTGGTGAGCAGCCGCTCACCGCGCCGCTTGGCCTGACCCCGCCAGCCAGACCAGCCATTGCGCTGGTCTGGCTCTTTTTTTTCCCGGCAAGCGGCACTGATGCTCGCATCTTGAGGTCAGTTGGGGTTATACTGACTACCAACAGCACCGACAGAGTGACTGTATTTTGATGAGTGGCACAGAACACTCACCTGCAAGACAATGTCAGCGACCTCAAGCAACCGAATCTATAGCAATGAGGATTGAGAATGCGACTCAAAACATTTGTGTGCGCCGTACTACTAAGCTTATCTACAGCGGCTATGGCCCACTCCGATCGCCCCGATCATTTTGCTGGTTTACCAGCCAATACGCTGACTGAAGCCGTGCAAAATTTTTCTGCCTACAATGCCAAACTGGCAGCGCTGGTGGCGCAGGATACCCTGACCCCACATCAGCTCCATGAAGTGCATCAACTGACCTACACCCTGGAAAATGCACTGGAGAAAATGCGCGCCGAGTTGGCCATACTTGCCGAGGTGCTGGAGGAAGTGCATGTCGCGTCGGAGTACAGCGATGCTGCTAAAGTGAAAGCCCGGGGTCAGGTGTATCTGAACACAGCACGTCAGCTGGTGCCTTAATCACAGCCATCACAGTAAGGGCAGCTCAGCTGCCCTTACTGCTCGTGAAACTGCTGTTTAGACATCAAGTTGACGGTTTCATGCAGTTCAGAAAACACCAGTACGACCTCACCGGACTGCAGTTGTGCACGCACCTGAGCTACTTTTTGCGCTAGCGATATTTCCTGCTCGCCATAGTCAGTGCCCTCACGCAGTACATAGTATTCGATCAAATTGTTCAGCGTCTCTGCCTCAAGCTGTTGCCAGGGAATAATCACCTTTGCAGTACCTCTTGGAAAAATAGCGGGATCCGCTCGTTCAGCCAGAAGATGGGCTTTAATGGATTGCGCCCGCCGACAAAGCCAACATGGCCACCCGAAGGCCAGGTCTCATGCCGCACCAAGTCCGGTAGCTCTGCCTGGTTTGGTACGACGTCAGGGGCTAGAAAAGGATCATCTGCTGCATGGATAATCAGGCTGGGCACCCGGATCGCTGGCAAAAACTGCCGGCCACTGGCCCGCTGATAGTAATCGGCGGCACCCAAAAAGCCATGCAAGGGTGCGGTAAAGCCATCGTCGAAGGCTTCAATGCTGGGCATACGCTTTACGGTCTGGTGTGAAAGTGGAATAGGGAAGTCGTCAAAGCGTTGCAGCTTTTGCAGCGCACTTTGTTTCAGCTGACGCAGCAAATAGCGTTGATACAGTTTGCTGAAGCCTTGGTTGATCCGTTTTGCGCTGCTGGCGAGTGCTAGTGGGGCACAAACGGCAACAGCAGCCGAGAGTGGGTTCTTGTCACCTTCTTCGCCACAGTATTTCATCAGTACATTGCCACCCAGCGAAAAACCAACGGCTAGCAGCTGGCTAGCGGGATAGCACTGCTGCAATTGTTGCAGCACGAAACGCAGATCTTCGGTATCACCTGAGTGGTAAGCGCGTGGCAACTGATTGGGTCGGCTGCCACAACCACGGAAATGCATCAGCACCACAGGCCAATCCAGCTGCTGAAAAGCAGCAAACATCCCCTGCACATAATGGCTGTGCTGATTGCCGGCCAGACCGTGCAACAGCAGCACCAAAGGTCCCTGGTAATCAGCGCTCAGGGTTTGATTCCAGCACAGTTCCAACTCATCGCCATCGGGCAGCGGCAGCCATTCAGTGGTTAAACTGCCTTGATAGCGTGGGTGCAGGTATTTGGCCGCCAGTGTTTGTAAATGACCGCCGGGTAGCCACCAGGCCGGCTGGAAGGTAGGGTGTCGCAAGTTCAGGGAGCCTTGTTTTGTCATTGATGGTGTTCTGCAACAAAGTGTACCTGTTTTTACAGCAAAATTCCTGCCAGATTGCCATCACGCTTAATTTACACTTGTTGTTTAATTGGTCTGTTTTTTGTTGTATGGTTGCTGTGTCAAATCAAAGGAATGTTGAGTATGCGACGAAGTGTGATGTTAACAATGGCTTTTCTCGGGGCCGGATTATTCTCTACAACGGCTATGGCCAGCGAGCCAGACAACAGCCATCGAATTGGTGCGAATCTCTTTTGGGGCTCAACCAAGGTAGCCGATCCTGAATTGGATCGGGAGCAAAACCTCTCAGATTTTAATGGCTACAACCTGTTTTATCGCTACCAATGGGATCCTCAATATGGCGTTGAGCTGGCTTACCGTCACGGCTCTATGGGCATCGGTAGTGCGATTTCCAATATTTTTTTTGGTGAGCTAGAAGACATCGATTACCGTGCCATCAGCATTAGTGGATATGCCGGCTACCCGGTAACGCAACAGCAGCAGTTGTACGCAAAGCTTGGCATTAGCCAAAATCGGGTGGCGATGCAGTACCGGTCTCGTCGCTTTAGTGAAACTGAGTTGGGTGTGATGGGTGCCGTTGGCTGGCAGTATCAGTTTATCAATGGGCTGGGTGTTCAAACCGAAGTCAGCTATAGCTCTGGTAAAACCTTTAAATCTTTTGGCTCTTTGCTGTTTGGCCTGAATTACCGTTTTTAAGCCTGAAATTACTGGTGAGTATACTGCTCGATCAGGGCCTGAATCACGCCCTGCTCGCGCAGCAGTTCTAGCTCTTGCTGCAGCCGCGCTGCCAGCTCAGTTGGAAAGGCGGGGTGCAGTGCCAGGTAATTGTCGCCTACATTGCGCAACTTAAATAAGGCCTCTGCACTGTCCTCCGGTGCACCGTACTGTTGCAGCCAGCTTCGGACTGAGCGGGGTGAGCCAACCAATAAATCGACCCGCTTGGCCAGAAACAAAGGGACCGGCTCCGGCTTGGTGGTAAAATCCAGCATATTGACGCCGTATTCAAAACCATGGCGTTTGAAATAACTTTCATAAACATCACCACGCGCTACGGCCAATCGATAGGCTTTGGCTTCTTCCAGGTTGGTCGGGTTAACGTCGTTACGGCCTTTAAGGCGAAATAAATACCCCCAATCCGAGGCAATAGGGCCCACCCATTGAAACAGGGACTCACGCTCTTCAGTGCGGGAGGTTGAAAACACACCGCTGTAGGGTTGTTGCTGCGCATTGTCAAAGGCACGGCGCCAGGGTAGCAGTTCAATTCGGCAGTTCAGCTCAGTACGTTGACACAGCAAGCGTATCAATTCGACATTGATGCCATCTACAGTATCGTCAGTCATATAGCTGTAGGGGGGGAGATGCTCGGTATAAAACCTGATCTCATCGGGTACAGGCTCAGCCCACAAGGCGGAACTAAAGCAGGTAAACCACCACCACCAACGCATAGTTTCTCTCCTTGCCCTATTTGTTAACAAGCATACAGCACAGCGCTGTCCTTCAGCAAGGTACAGCTGCATTCGATCTGACAACTAAATGACGTTAAAATGAACACAAGAGAGCAAAGAGAGCAGAGTGACTGATGAAACGCAGAGCCTTTTTAGGCCTGGTAGCCGCTACTCCGGTGGCGCTTTGGGCCGGTACCCATGTTGGTGCCATGTTGCGCCGGCCGCCATTGCAGGCGCTGACCAGCCAGCTGCAGCAATTACCAGCCGGACAATTGACCCAACTTGGTGACTGGAGTGTCAGTGAGATCTTTCAGCACTGTGCCCAGAGTGTGCGCTACTCGCGTATCGGCTATCCTGAGCCGCGCTCCCGCTTATTTCAACTGACGATAGGCTCGACGGCTTTGGCTGCCTTTAGTGCGGCCGGTAAGATGCAGCACCCTTTGAACGAACCTCTGCCTGGAGCGCCAAAGTTGCGAAAATCGGTACCTGTGGATGTGGCTCAGGCCGAGCTCATCGTGGAGCTGGAACAGTTTATCCGCTGGCAGGGCAGGCTGGCACCGCATTTTGCCTATGGTCGCTTAAGTAAGGCACAGTATTACAATGCGCATTGGCTGCACTTAAGGGATCATCTGCAAGAGATAGCTTTGGTGCGCTAAAGCCAGCGCCGGGTCTGCTGACAATAGTGCTGCCAGGCATCGCCAAATCGCTCAGACAATGCCCGCTCTTCCGGCACAATCTGCCAATAGTGCAGCCAGAGCACAAACAGCGGCAGCCCCAGAAAACCACTTAAGCTATGCAACCAGAAGCAAAGCGCTATCAGCAGCAAGACAAAACCCAGATACATCGGGTTGCGGCTAAACTGAAACAAACCATCTGTGACCAGTTGCCGGCTGCGCTCCGGGTAGCGCGGATCAACGGTGGTGTTGGCGCGGCGAAACTGCCAGAAGGCCCAACCACAGAAGATAGTTCCATCCAGCATCAGTAAAACGGCCAGCAACTGGCTGAACCAAAGCGGCCAGGGCGCTGGCCAGCTGGCTGTGAGCCAAATCAGCCCGGCAAAGCCAACAAACAACAACAGCGGAGGGACTTTCTTTTCCATACCAGGGGCACCTTACCAATTTTAGTAAGCATAGCAAGTCTGGCCTTACTCCAGTCAAGTGCGAGAGCGCAGCACAGTGTTGCAGGCCATGTTACAAGCCACAGACCAAACTGATCCGCCTTGTTATTGAGGCCTTAAACCGGTAACTTAGCCACACTTTACTGTGGCTTTGCTGCAATTATCCGCAAAGTCTGCTGAAAATAACTTCAACAAGACGATTTCATGGCAGCACATCACACTTATTCTGCCGCCACCTTGCGTGGCGATCTCTTTGGTGGCCTGACCGCTGGCATCGTAGCTTTGCCATTGGCGCTGGCTTTTGGGGTTGCTTCTGGTGCCGGGGCAGCGGCAGGTTTGTATGGTGCCATCGCGCTGGGATTAGTGGCAGCGCTTTTTGGTGGCACCAGGGTGCAGATTTCCGGCCCAACAGGCCCGATGACGGTGGTGTTTGCCTCGGCCATTGCTGCCCTTGGCGGCAGCTTCCAGATGGCGCTGGCGGTGGTGTTGGTCGGTGGGGTATTGCAAATTGCTTTAGGCCTGCTCAAAGTAGGTGGCCTGGTGCGCTACATTCCCTATCCGGTGATCTCCGGCTTTATGAGCGGCATTGGGGTGATTATTATTTTGTTGCAGCTCGCCCCCTTGCTTGGCGCTTCTCCATCCCCTTCGCCGCTGCAGGCATTGGCCAAGCTTCCCGATACGCTGGCAGAGCTTAATCTGCAGGCGCTGGCACTGGGTTTGATGACCTTTGCCATTGTCTGGTTTACCCCAATGCGCATTAGCCGCTATTTGCCATCGCCATTGCTGGCGCTTTGTCTTTGCACCCTGGCTGCTGTACTGCTGGGCTGGCAGGTACCGGTGATTGGTGAGATCCCAACCGGTTTGCCGGAGTTTCATCTGCCACAGTTTAGCTTGTCGCAATGGAGCCTGATTTTTACCCTGGGGCTGACGCTGGCGTTGCTTGGCACCATCGATAGTTTGCTGACCTCGCTGGTAGCAGACTCCATAACCCGCACCCGGCATAAACCCAATAAAGAGCTGATTGGCCAGGGCCTTGGCAATATGCTCTGCGCCTTTATCGGTGGCTTGCCTGGTGCTGGTGCCACCATGCGCACTGTGGTCAATGTCAATGCCGGTGGCCGTACCCGGATCAGTGGCATGGTGCATGCGGTGTTCTTACTGGCCTTGCTGCTGGGACTGGCGCCGCTGGCAGCCCAGATCCCACTGGCAGTGCTGGCCGGCATTCTGGTGAAGGTTGGTATTGATATTCTCGATTATCGCCTGTTAAAGCGTATACAGGGCACGCCCAAGCCAGAAGTGATCATTATGCTCAGTGTGTTTGCACTGACGGTGTTGGTCGATCTGGTGATTGCCGTCGGGGTTGGCGTGGTGCTGGCGATGGGGCTGGTGACCTGGCGCATGGCCAAAACCGCCCACATTCATTTGGAAGAGGACGAACTGTTGGATGTACCGAATGAGCCCGGACACCCTGGCGTGCGGTTGGTACGCTTAAGCGGCCCGTTGTTTTTTGGCTCGATGGCGCAGATGCTGGATCGGATGGATAAGGTCGACCAGGTGATGCAAACCAAAGACATTGTGCTGGATTGTCGCGGTGTGCACTACATGGATTTAACTGCCGTCTTTGCCATCGAAGACATGCTACAGAAATTACAGCAAAAAAAGCTGCGGCCTCGTTTGCTGTTAGATGACGAAGAGCTACAGCAGCGTTTGCTGGCTTTAAATAGCCCCGCATTTACCGAACAGACGCTGTGCAGTTCGATTCAGCAAGTACTGGACGACTGTTGCCAGCAAACCTGAGTGACTGCTTATGGCAGCTTGACGTGATTAGAGAGCGGCTCGAGTTGCTTGCCCCTCAAAGCGGGAATCTGGTCGTTTCTTTTGTATATTCTGTGAGCATTTGCTAGGCTGAAATTACCCTATAGCTGCTGCCAAATAATATGATTAAGTTATTGATTATTTTGGCTCTATGTGTGTTTCCTGTAACTGGCATCACAGCCAGCTACCAGTTAGACGCCGAACAATTGCACTTTCGCCGTCTGTCGGTCAGAGACGGTCTACCCTCGGCCTACATCAATGTCCTTTTGCAACGTCGTGATGGCTTTATCTGGCTCGGTACCAAAGGGGGATTGGCACGTTTTGATGGCTTGCGCTTTGTGCATTACCCCTTGTCTGAGCACACAGGCCTTGGCAGCAATGATATTTTGTCTTTGTTGGAAGACAGACAGCAGCGCTTTTGGGTTGGCACAGAAAAAGGCTTGTATCTGTTTGATCAGACGTTGGAGTTATTTGCGCTGCAATCTTTGCCCAAACCCGAAGCAACCATTCTGACCTTGCATCAGGATGCAGAGCAGGGGCTCTGGGTTGGCACCGATGTGGGTTTGTACCTGTTGGCGGATGGCCAGTCAGAGTTTACGCTCATTTTGCCTGAGGTGGAGGTGAAATTTCTGGCTGAGCAGGCAGGTAATTTGTGGATCGGCACCAAGCAAGGTTTGTATTACCGACAGCAGCAGCAGACTCCGGTCTTTATTGATCTGATGCAGCAGCCTGGTTTTGATGTTCGGCACCAACGCATTTTTGATGGCATTCTGGTTGGCGAAAAGCTGTATCTGGCAACACAGCGGGATGGTTTGTTGGTTCTGGATACCCATTCTAAGCAGCTGGATCAGCAATTACTGACCGCGGATAGGCTGGCATCCAATAGCATCTGGTCGTTGGCCCTTAGCAATAATGAACTCTGGCTTGGGTATTTTTACGATGGCATTGCTGTTTTATCCTTGCCGGATCATAGCATTCGTCATTACAGCCATCATCCTCAGATCCAATACAGCATTCCTCATAACAACATCAGCCAGTTGCTGTTTGATCAGGCAGAGCAATTATGGGTTGCGACCACCAATGGCCTGGCGGTGGCGAATCCGGTTGATGCCGCCATAGTCCATCTGGGGGAATATCAGAATATTACCAATAAGCATGTATGGTCTGTGGCTGCGACCGAGCAGGAGGTCTGGTTTGGCACGGAAAGTGGTTTAAACCATTTCGACAGAAGCAGCCAGCAGCTAACTACTTTCCCGGCTTCCGGTGAAGCTGGGACTTTGCCACGTACAGTGATTTGGAGTTTGTTGCCATGGCAAGAACAGGTGCTGCTTGGCACCAATGTTGGACTGCTTGGCTTTGATCCCGGCAGTGCTCAGGTGGAAACTCTGATTGCCGAGCGGGAAGTTTATAGCCTGCGGCAGGATCAGCAGCACCTCTTGATTGGCTTTTATGATGGTGGTTTTGCGGTGATGGATCTTGCAGACCGCACACTCTTGATGGAGCATCCACCGATTTCCCGTGGCTACATTACCGATATTCAGCCTGTTGCCCAGGGCTATCTGCTTGCCAGCTCAAGCGGTTTGTGGCTGGTTCAGCAAGGGGAGGCGGTGGAGCTGGCCGAGCAGCTCGGTATTACCGAACTTAAACAGCGCCATATTACCAGCCTGCTACTGGACGCCGACAGGTTGTGGCTGGCCACCCAGGATCATGGTCTTTTTGTGTTGGCCTGGCAACAAGCACAACAGCAATGGCAATTGCAGCACCATCTGACGGTAGAGCAGGGGCTGGCTGAGAATCAATTACGGGGCCTGGCCAAAGATGAGAACGGTGATATCTGGCTGACGGGAATGCGGACCCTGAGTCGTATTGAGCCGCAAACCTTGACGATTACGGCTCTATCCCGCCATCTGCACTGGCTGGATATGGAGTTTCATGCCAATGCGGTCAGCCGCACCAAGGCAAGTGAGCTGGCGTTTGGTGGCAATCAGGGGCTGTTGTTGTTTGCCCCGGATCGGTTGACAGCCAATGCTGATTTCCCCAGGCTACACCTGACCTCGGTGCAGTTGATGGCACAAAGCCAGCCTGCTTTTATTGAGCAGCTCACCATTCAGCCGGATCAGAGTTATTACGCCTTTGAATTTGCTGCGCTTGAGTTTCTCAGCCCCGAGCGCATTCACTACCAATACCGGCTGCAGCCCTTAGTGAATAGCTGGCGTGCCATGGCTGGCAACCAGCTCAGTTTAAGTCAGTTGCCTTACGGTCAGTACGAGCTGGAGGTGCGTTCGACCAATGCGGATGGGATCTGGAATCCCGACAGCAAGCGGATTCAGCTGAATGTGATCTCCCCTTGGTGGCGGACCTGGCAAGCAAAGCTCAGTTACCTACTGGGGGCGCTTTTGCTGCTTAGCTACAGTGCTTTGCTGCAGCTAAAACGAAATCGAAAGCTATCTTACATTGCCAATCACGACAATTTAACCAAGCTGGCTAACCGCCGCTTCTTCACGAAAGAGCTGGAGCAGCGTTTGCAGCTGGCACGCAAGCATCAGCACCGCTTGGCGTTGATGTATTTTGATCTGAATAAGTTTAAAGAGCTGAATGATACGCATGGCCATGATGCCGGGGATCAGCTGCTGGTTGAGACCGCGATGAAGTTGCAGCAAGCCAGCCGTTCGACGGATTTTGCAGCCAGGCTGGGAGGGGATGAGTTTGTGTTGATCCTGGATCGAATCAAGAGTGATGATGAACTGGAAAAAGCCGTTGCGCGCTTAAGCAAGGCGCTGAATACCAGTGGTCAGCACTACGCCAGGCAGGCGATCGATGTCTCTTGCAGCATTGGCGTGGCTTTGTTTTCACCGCAGCAGCCGGTATCAGCGTCCACCCTGCTCAAGCAAGCCGACACGGCTATGTATCAAAGCAAGACAGAACAGCGCCCCTGGTGCTTGTACCACAGCAAGATGAAAGTCTGAGGCTTTTTAGCAATACCCTGCTTTTTTAGACCAGCAAATCAATGCTACGATGACTGACCCTGACGCGAGTACCATACTCTGATGAAGATCCTCCTTGATCCGCTTGAATCACCAGCCGTTATCCAGTTACTGCAAGGCCATCTGGCCGATATGTACGCCACGTCACCGGCAGAGAGTGTGCATGCGCTGGATGTAAGCAAACTAAAAGCTGCGGATATTCGCTTTTGGACCGCCTGGCAAGACGGCCAATTGCTTGGCTGCGTTGCCTTAAAGCAGCACAGTGCTGGCATGGGGGAGATTAAATCGATGCGAACAGCTCCCGAAGCCAGGGGTAAAGGGGTAGGCCGGGCTTTGCTCAAGCATGTGCTGGCCGAAGCGGCTGCGAGCGGCATCACCGATCTTTATCTGGAAACCGGTTCGATGGATTTTTTCAAGCCAGCCCGTAGCTTGTACCAAAGCGCTGGTTTTGTGTTTTGCGGCCCTTTTGCCGATTACCAGGAAGATGATAACAGCTGCTTTATGCACAAAAACTTACTGGTACCAGCGGATATGGCTGAGCCGGTGCAGCGTCAGCTCGAGGCTTACAATGCCAAAGACTTAGCGGCATTTTGTCGCTGCTATCACCCGGATATCGCCATTTACCGCATGCCAGCCAGCAGCCCTGCGCTAAAAGGCCTGGACGCGCTGCGGCAGTTCTATGCCAGTGAGCGCTTTACCCTACCAGCGCTGCGGGCCGAAGTACTGAGCCGCATGGTGGTCGGTAACAAGGTGATTGACCACGAGCGGGTGCATGGCCTAAGCGACAGGCCATCCGAGGTGGCGGTGGTGTACCAGGTCGAAGCCGGTCTGATTACAAAGGCCTGGTTTTATCCCGCCAGCTAAATCCTTTTGCTGCTTTATGGCGTATTGCAACTAAAGTGAAGATGACTTTGGGTGCTGCTGCGTGAAACTGTGGATGCTTTTACTGCTGTTCCCGTTAAATCTGTCGGCGGATGAGCGTGCATGGCAAGCCTGGCGCGATGGCGATGCCATTTTGATGATGCGCCATGCCCTAGCCCCCGGTACCGGCGACCCGGCAGGTTTTGTGCTGAAGGACTGCAGCACCCAGCGTAATCTGAATGAAGGCGGCCGCCAGCAAGCCCAGGCTTGGGGGCGTTTGCTGCAACAGCAAACACAGGATAGCGTGCAGATCTATAGCAGTCAGTGGTGTCGCTGCCTTGAAACCGGTCAGCTGATGGCGCTTTCAGTGGTTGAGCCCCTGCCACTGCTGAATTCATTCTTTGCCGGCCGCGGTGATGGCCAGGCACAAACCAGCGCATTAAGAGCCTTTCTGGCGCAGGCTCCCTTTAGCTCACCCACTGTGCTGATCAGCCATCAGGTCAATATCACCGCTCTAACCGGTATTTTCCCCGCCTCCGGCGAAGGCCTGCTGATCGCCTTGCCGCTAACCGAGCCAGTTACTGTGCTGGCGCGGGTGTGGCCTGAGTGATTGGGGCGTAACAGACAAAGCTTATGGTAAAGCCTGTTCAGTGTGATATCTGAACGTTCTAAATTCTGTTTTAAATTGCGAAACAGCAGCTTATGTTCTAGATTGGGTATGAATACTCATTTGGTTAAATGATAACCAGTTAGATAGCCGTTGCTGCAAGCAATATCAAAACAATAAGAAAGGGATATCCAATGAAGTTGAACCAAGTTCTGTCTGCGCTAAATCAAATTGAAAAATCTAAGTTCATTACCTGTCTGGACAAGTTGTGCAGCAATGCTGCGGCTTATGATTCAGTTATCGACAAAACCTTGAATAAGGTCAACCGTCAAATCAAAGATGCATCAGGTAGCGAAATCTCACAGCTATTTGCGGCAGTTTCCAGTCACTACAAAGCTGCGATTGAAGAACGGCTGACACTCTGTGATGCCTCTATGGCTTTGCTGGTTAATATACTAAGCCGTGATGGTAATGGCGTAGCCCGAATTAGTTGGCTAGAGCAATTATATAGTCGGGAATGGGAGGTGCTGGACTCGCTTTCGAGGCAAATACAGCAAGAGGTAAACAGCTGTACAGCGGATAACTACTGTCGTGAACATCGACTTAAGATTTTTAATGACTGCCTTAAAATTGCCTACTCCAACGATCTTAAAACGAACAGGCAAGCCAATATCTCTGATGATGAACGAAGTATTCTCAATGTCCTCGCCCAGCACCTGAAAATTTCTCACGATGAAGTCGTAGCTATTGAGCATCTGTCTGATCCGATAAAAGCGGGGAAGGAAACAGTCGAAAATTGTTTGCAGGACTTACGCGAGATGGGGGTGATTTTCATCAACCGGAAGCGCTCAGAAGTACTGATTCCTGACGAAGTCGTTGCCATACTTAACCAAATTCAACATAAAGAGTTGGCGGATAAGCATTTGTTAAGGATATTACGGGTGCTATCCGACGCTGAACTTGCCAACATTCTTAAAAGTTATGGTAAGCGAATTCGTGGGGTTTCCCGCAGTGAGAGAATTTCAACCATCATGCATTCCGGTATTTCTGTCAGGGATATGCTAGGAAGGGATCTGTATGACGAAAATGAAAGTCAAAATAAACGCAAAGAGCGCTTGAAGCAGCTGATCACAGATCTGGATATTGAAGCTGAGCGAATAGGGCAAACAGTCGATGAGCGGATAGATGTCATTCTGGATAGTTTGAATACAGCTACTGATCGTGAATTTAATGCCATGAGCGCAACAGGCTATAAAGAAATGTTCGATGCGCTGGAGGAGAGCTTCCATGGCAAAGATCCTGATGGCCGCCAAGAGTCACTTTCACAACGTCTCAAAAGAGAGTTTGAGCTTGAAGATACTGAAGAAATCAATGTCGAGCGGTTACGAGCTTTGAGCATCACCCCACATGACCTGCTTTATTTAATTAGCAACGATGAAATGAGAGAGTTGCGGGATACGATGAATCTTCCCAAAAAGGGTAACCCAAGATTTCATCTGCTTGATGTATTCGCCAGCGCAAATGATAAATTGATTGAAAATTTTGCTGCTTTAGCTCGACGTGATCTGATGGGGCTTAAAGAATCAGGTATTGATGTCTCCGAGGCAGATCTTGGTCTGAAATTTGAGGAGGCCACCAAAACTATCCTGGAGCAGATGGATTTGAATGTGGATGAAGAGCTTCGCAAGTCGATAAACACGGCTAAAGATAAAGCTGATATTATCCTGTCCATTAGCGATGACGATATTATTATTGGTGAGGCCAAAACCTGCAAGAATGGTGATTTTGCAAAATACTCCAGCACTTCACGGCAGATAAAGGCCTATGTTAAACGATGCGAAAATCAGGGAAAACGTGTCGCACAGGTGCTGATTATTGCTCCAAGTTTTTCGCAGGATTTTATTGAGTCAGCTGAGATGGATACCGAGGTGAATATCTCTTTACTCACAGCGGATGGGCTAAAGCAAATTTATGATGCCTATCGGAGTAAACGCAAACCAAATTTCTCCGCTCGTTTACTAACCAAAGGCGGGTTGCTGAAAGCCGATTTAATCGCAAAAAGTATTTGAGGTGTGGGCTCGAAGTGTTGATAGTTAATTTTCAGTGGTTGTTTGCGGTTTTTTTCATCATGATTTCATGAGCTGGAATCTAATTAATGCCTGAATTAAAACCTTGGCGCTCAATGGAAGAGCAACTGAACATTCTGCAGCAACGCGGTCTGAAAGTAGACCACGAGGCTGCTGCATTAAACTATCTTTCCAGAATTGGCTATTACCGACTCAGCGGTTACTGGTATCCACTTCGTGCCATCGACCATGCTCATACTGCAACGCAACGCCGTCCAGTTCGTTCCGATAACTTTGTGCCAGACAGTCACTTTGAAGATGTGGTTCAACTTTATGTGTTTGATAAGAGGCTAAGGCTATTAGCGCTTGATGCGTTGGAGCGGATTGAAATGGCGATCCGTGTAGATGTGGCCTATTTGTTGGGTGCAAAGGACCCTTGTGCGCACCAAAATCCTGAGTGTCTGCATGGAAACTTCGCCAAAAGAGCCAATCGTAGAGGGCCCCATCAAGGAAAGACAGATCACCAACTGTGGCTTGAAAAATTCGAAACCATGGTTTGGCGTGCCAGGAAGGAGCCTTTTATCGAGCATCATAGTGCAAAGTATCAAGGGCATTTACCGATTTGGGTTGCTATCGAAGTTTGGGATTTTGGCTTACTATCCCGGTTGTTTGCCGGCATGAAGTACCACGATAAAAATCAAATCGCCAATAAGTATGGCTTAGCCAGTGGAGATGTTTTGGCGAGGTGGTTGCGCAGTCTTAACTTCATTCGAAATGTAGCAGCCCATCACAGTCGACTATGGAATATCAATGTGCTGGAGCGTTCTCCATTGCCTCAGGAATGGCTTGGTTTAGATAATGCCAAGCCATTCATGTACTTTTGTATCATGCAAAAAATGATGGCAGTCATATGTCCGAACTCCAGTTGGGGGAAACGGCTAATGGAGCTTTTAGAGGACTTCCCCGAAACGAACAATGGGGCTTTGGTGTTGGATGATTTAGGCCTGAACTCTCACTGGAGGGAGCTATGGCTTTCGCTGTGTCAGAAATGAGAACCGACGCGTGCAGTGATGCAGAGGCGCCGGGCATATTGACAATTATACTAGGTAGAAACGAACTGGTTGTCAAGATGCCGCTTGCTGGCAAGCATGCAGCTGATTGAAGGAAGTTTAGCTCAACAAGACAGGCGCTAGCGCCATCCCCTGCATCTGTTGCTGCCGCAGTCCCTTGAGTTGCTGGCAAAGCAATTGTTGGTAAGGTTGAAAAGCTGGGCTGGTCGGGTGTTGTTCGGTCGCGGGCAGGAATTTTAGCTGTTTATCGGGCAGCATGGCTGCACTGACCTGTTGTTGCAGCTCGGCAAAAGCTGGCAACAGCATGGCCTGATAGCCTTCGTGCAAGGCGATGCTGACACCTTTGCCATCAAAGTCGCCAAAATAGATGGTTGGTTTTTGCAAACTTAACCAGGCGGCTTTAAGTGCTTTGCAGCCGCTGCTGTAGTGGCGGTCACCGCGATAGACGATCAGGATGTGCTGGTAAGGCAGCTCGATCGCAAAGCGCTCCAGCTGATAAAAGCAATCCAGGTTTTCCACCACCAGCAGGGCTTCATAGTCGGGCAACGACAGCTGCTGCCAGTCCAGATCAAGTTCTTGTACGGCAATACCAGCCAGCCTTTGGGGCTGAGGCAGTCGCAGTAAGATCCTTGCTTGCCGTGGTTTGATGCCAATACTTTTTTGCTCAATCTGGCTTTGCAAGGCCGCATCCGGCCGGCTCTGGTTCGAGAAATCCAGCCGATAATCGGGGTGCCCCAATGCCTGTTGCACCGCAGCAATTTGCTGTAGCAGGGCTGGCTCGAAGTAAAAATCCGGCCGCTGCAGACAGTTGCCGGGCACCTGCTCCAGCTGATGCGCCAGACACCAGCAAAGGACTTCCTGCACAGACTTTTGCCGGGTTGATTTTTTCAGCCGGCCTGCGGCAAGCACCTTAGGCGATAGTTGACGCAAAAAGCGGCAGGCTGCCGGGCTTAATACCGGCAGCATTATGCCGCCCGCAGGGTCAGCTGAATATCGCGGATCAGCAGCAGCTGGTTAACCGAGCTGGCCGGGGCTTCTTCGCGGCGAATGGCAAACATCTGCTTTTCCTCCAACGGCAGCGCCTGGTATTCAGCCAGGATCTGATACAGCCAGATCTCGCTGTCCCAACTCAGTTGCTGTTGGGCCAAATAATCCAGCGCACTCAGTTTGCCGCCCTGATCGATCACCCTCAGGTAGAAGTTTTCCACATCGGTTTTCAGCGCCTGCTGGCGGGCGGTGATTTCTTCATCGGCCAGTAGCTCAGCAAAGCTGGCGCTGTGCTGCTCGGGCAGTTCGATGCTGCCTGGCCGTGGCAGGGCACGCACCAGTTCGGCCAGTACCGCCCGCTCGCTGGCTTTATCCAGGGCGATGGCGGCTTGTGGCCGGATGGCCGCCGCCTGATTGAACAACGACGGTAGCTCGGAGCGGTTGGGGTAATCGGCCGGCTGGTATTTTGGATGCTGGCGCAAAAAGGCCGCCATATTGGCAATCAGCATCGAGCGGGCCTGCTGCTGACGGAACTTGGCCAGCAGCTGCACCAGCCGTTTTTGCACTTCCAGCAAGCTGCTGTGGTGCGAGCTCAGCTGGTTTTGCAGCTGACTAACCAGCAGTTTACGCAGGTGGTTATTGCCTTCGGACAGCTCAATCAGTTCGTTGAAATCGAGCAAATCCAGGCCATCCAGCAAACGGCGTAGTTGCTTTTGTGCCCGTTCGTTTTCGCGGATTTTATCATCCAGGCTACTGACAAAACCAAAGTCGCTGTTCAGCCGGTGCCAGAGGCTGTCAATGGCCTCTTCAAACTGGCCGCTTAAGTCGTGCACATGCTCGGTCAGGCGCTGCAGCTGCAGCTCGGCCACGCTGTAATCGCCTTTGTACTGCGCATCGCGGTAGGCCTGCACCCGGTTGCGGATTTGTTCCAGCTTTTCGGCGACATCGGCGTTGATTTGGCGGCGGTTTTCATCGGCCACCATACTGGCAATCAGTTCACTGACCAAAGGCCGCAGTGCCAAAGGCTGTTGCTCGTCTGGTCGCCATAAAATCCGGGCGGCGATCAGTTTTTTCAGCGCCCCTTCGCTAAAGGCCGTTTCATCGACCTGACCATCCAGATAGCCCTGCATCAGGGCTTTGTGGTGCTTGCCAAGCAAGGCCAGACGCTCGGCACCGATGCTGAATAAATTGGACGTCAGCTGTGAGTCGAGCGGGGCCATCAGAGCAGCGCCTCCTGGCTGGGGGTATCGTCCACCGGCAGCTGCTCTTCATCGCGGATAAAGCGGATCACATCCAGCAGATGGTCAATTTTGCCGGTGACAATGTAGTACTGGCGTTCGCTGTGCGGTTGCAACAGATAGCCGTGCTCTTTTAAGCGGCGGAAAATCAGTTTGACCTGGCTGTCCAGCTGCTCGCTCTGGCTGTTAAAAAAGCGGTCGCTGGCAAGGGCGTTCAGACGCTGGCGCAGGCTTTGGTTGTCTTCGGTGCGCAGCACAAACTCCTGCAGCTTGATGGTATCACCGGCGGTCAGGGCGCTGTCGCGGCCCAGGGTTTCCTGCACCAGTTGCAGCCACTCCAACAGCGGCAGCAAGGATTGCACGGTGAGCGCAAACTGGCTGCTTAAATGCTCGCGGGCTTCTTTGGTCAGCTCATGGTAACCCAGGTAAAACACCGAGCCATCGTCGTTGCTAACCAACCGGCGGTTCAGTGGCCGCAGGTAGTGGTTGATGTCCTGCTGGGTTTGCTCATTGCCGAGGTGGCGAAAGGCATCTTCGTCGCTGATTTGACAGATAAAGTCACCGGCCAGCAGCCGTTCCAGTAAAGGGCCGTGTTGCAGCATCAGCTGGCCTCCTGCTGTTTCTGCGCCAGTCGCTCAGCAAGGCGGCTGACTTTGGGTTGAATGCGTTTAAGCTGACGTTTGCTCGGATCCTGCTGGCTTGGCTCAATCAGATAGCGGTGCTGGAACAGCATCAGCACATCGGATTCCGGGTTCGGGAAGGCGCCAACAATCACGATGTTGTTGCTGCTGCAAGCCTGGAACAGTTTTTCCACGTTGTGGTACGCCAGGGTGCCGATTTCATCAATCGGCCAATGAATGCTGACCTTGGCATCGCCGCGTAGCAAGCGGGTAAAGGCCAGTAGGTATTTGCACAGAATAAGGTACGCCATGCCATGGCTGGACGACTCCAGCAGCTGGCGGTCGTTTTTAATCACCAGCTCGGAGCCGCCTTCGCTTAAATGCAGCTCCAGCCGCAGCAGCGATTCGATGCTGTATTGCTCGTCGGCGCGCAGCAGCTCGACCACATCGGCCAGGGCGTTTAAGTACTGCTCTGAGGGCAGGGCTTTGCCGGAAGCTCCCCAGTCATCGTACAGCTTGGCGAAGTGCTTCAGCGGCTGCCAGAAACCCAGCTCGTCGATGGTGGATAGAATGCGTACTTCCGAGCGGCTGATGCCTTCCAGCA
The DNA here is from genome assembly GCF_020831925.1 of Alkalimonas sp. Lineage (GTDB taxonomy): Bacteria > Pseudomonadota > Gammaproteobacteria > Enterobacterales > Alteromonadaceae > Alkalimonas. The sequence continues at coordinate 32,362 of NZ_JAFIFQ010000011.1, read as the reverse complement.
CCAAATCGTCGGCTACGGCTTCGCTTAAGCGGCGGCTTTGCAGGGCAATACGGCGGTTGATGTCGCTAAAGACGGTGAAAAACTTTTTCAGATCGCCGCCAATGTTCTCGCCCATTTCCAGCAGCTGTTGCTGGGCATCTTTTAAAATGCGCAGCAAATCGGACAGGATGGGCAACTGCTCGCGCTTGCCGGCGTAGTCGGGCAGTTTGCGTTTTTCATGCTCCAGCCGATCGAGAAACTCAGGACCGGCATCTTTACTCAGCATGCTTTCAAACTGCTCCATCGCCTGCTTCAGTGCGCTATCGAGCTTGCTGCGCTGCTCCAGGGCTTCGTTGGTGCGGGACAGTCGCTCGATCACATCGGCGCAGGCCGCCAGACTGGCTGGCTTCACGGTGCTCAGGTGCAGCTCGGCCAGCTTGCTTAAACACGGCTTTAATTGCGCCAGCCGCTGCTCGGCGTGTTGCATCTGCTCCTGATGCTGCTGCTTTTGTGCATCCAGCTGCTTTTGCTGCTGGCTGTAATCGGCTTTTAATTGCTCCAGCGCCTGACGGCTGCTGCGCTGTTGCTGTTTCAGCGTGGTTTCCTGCTCCAGCAGTTGCGGGCGCAGTTGCTGCCAGTCCAGTTGCATAAAGCTTTGCCAGGCGCTTAGTTCATTCTGACGCCCGGTGACGGCCTGAATATCGGCTTTGAGCTGGTCCTGCTTTTGCCGCAGCTCCGCCAGACGGCGTGGATCGATGCCTTTGGCCGACAGTTCTTCGGCAAAGGCCAGCTGCAGCTCGCGCAGCTGGCTTTTGTTGTCTTCGCGCTTACGCTCCAGCTGGCGCTCCAGCTCATCCATTTGCTCGTCGAACACTTGCAGCTCGGCCTGCCAGTCGGCTTTCAGTTCCATTTTCTGGCTGTTATGGTCGTCTTTCAGGCCATTCAAGTCCTGTTGCTGCTGATGCTGCAGTTTTTCCAGTTGCTGCTGACGGGCGCCAAGCTCCGAGCGCACAGAGGCCTGACGTTGTTTCACCAGCTCGCGCTGCTGAGCGTCTAAGCGGTTGCGGGCATCGCGGGCGTAGTCGATGTTTTGCTCGTACTGGGTCAGTTGCCATTCGGCCTGCTCCAGCTGGGCCCGGGCCAGTTCGGCCTGCTCGTACTTGTCTTTTAATGCCTTCTCGGCGGCGGCTTTGTTGGTGTTGGCTTGCTCCAGCTGTTGCCCGGCACTGTGCAGGCGGTGACGAATGGCGGCTTCGTCCTGGGCGTAATCCGGCGTGTCGATGGCTGCTAAATCCAGCTGCAGGCCATAGAGGCTGTCGGTCAGATCCAGCAGATGCGGCTGAAGATCGTGCCGCTCCAGCAGCCGCTCGTCCAGCACCTTGCCCAGCTTTTGCTCCCAGCCGTTGTAATGAAGCCGCAGGAAATGGCGCAAACTGCCTTGCTCTGGGCTTAACTGGCGCTCAAGGCTGTGCAGCTGCTGCTCGGCGCTGTGCTGGGCTTTACGGCTGGACTCGAGCTGCTGATCGGCCTGCTCACGTTGTTGCTGCGCTTGCTGATGCTGCTTTTGCAACTGCTGCAGCTGGCGGGCCTGCTGCTGGGCCTGCTGCTGAGCTTGTTCCAGCCGCAGTTCGGCGGCGCGCAGCTCGTCGTGCTCGGCTTCGGTCAGCGGCGAGGCGCTGAGCTGGCTTTGCAGCACGGCGATGGCACTGTGGCAGTCGCTTAGCTGAGTGGCGAAGGTTTGTTGTTGCTCGTGCAAGCGGCTTTGAAAGGCCTGTTCCAGTGTGGCCAGTTTGTTGTCCTGCTGCTCGCGGGTCTGATCTTTTTGCTGCTGCAGCTGCTTGGCTTTGGCTCTGTGCTGCTCGCTTAAGCGGTTAAAGGATTCGGCCAGTTTGGCTTTACGCTGCTCCAGCTGACGCTCCATATCGCCGTGCTGCTCCACCATCAACTGGTACTGTTCGGCCAGCTCTTGCAGGGTTTCACGCCACAGCGGCAGCGCATCGGTATCGCGCTGCAGCTTCGGCATGTCTTTGCTGTCAAAGTCATCAAACTGCTGCTGCAGGCGATCCAGCCGGGCCGAGGTTTCATGCAGATCGGCTTCGACTTTGGCCAGCTGGCTGTTGTGTTCCAGCTGTTGCTGCTGATACAGCTCTTTGGCACTTTGCAGTTGCTGGCGCAGGCTCTGCACCTGCTGCTCGGCATCGGCGCGCTGTTGCTTTAATTGCTGCTCATCCTGTTCGAGCAGGGGCAGCAAAGCCGCCAGCTGGGCTTCGGCACCATCCAGTTGCAGTGCTAGTTGCTGCAGCCGCTCGAAATCCTGCTGCAGCCGGTCCAGCCGCATCGATTGGCGCATTTGCTGGATCCAGTCCCGCGCCTTGGTGTTTTTTACCTTGGTGGTCGGCAGGGTCACACCATCTTCTTCAAAAATGGCCGCCAGCATGGCTTTTAAGGTGTCCATTTTGCCTTCTTTGGCATGAACGGCGCTGACCAGCTTTTCAATATGGCGCAGCTTATGGCCACTGGCCACCAGGCTGAAACTGGCTGCCAGCCGGCGCAACTTGACGCTGTCGGCATTGTTGCCGCGCAGCGCAGCAGCATCGTTCTGAATAATACTGCGGTACTCGCTAGTGGCACTGATTTTGGCCGACACCTGCACATCGGGCCGGGCCCGCATGGCGCTGGCCCAGTCGCTGTAGCTCAGCGCCTTGACCCCTTCGTCACTTTGCTGCAGGTAGAAATCGCTCTGGTAAGGCGCGCCGACAAAACGGTACTCGACACCGCCATCGCTTTTCTTGGTCAGCACCACCTGGCAGATCTCATCATTTTCACGCCGGTACTCGTACACCAGATAGCTGTTGGAGTAGGGCAGGTAAAATTCATCAAACTTTTTGCGTGTTTTGGGCACCACCCGGTTCGGCTGCTCGCCGTAAAACACCGGCACCAGCCGCTGCAGGGTGGTTTTGCCCGAAGCATTGGTGCCACAAATATTGGTGTGCTGGTCCAGCTGCAATTCCACCACACCAGGCAGGTGGGTGTGGATCAGCACAATACGAAGTAATTGAGACATAGCGCATCCTGTCGGCAGCACGCTGTTGCTGCCATGGTGTCATTTTTGTGTCGTGTTATGGCGGTTATTATCCACAGATTGGCAGCAAATGCCAAAGAGGAAATCAGTCGTGACCGTCAATTACGGCGCTGCCTGCAGTTAGATTGCTCAGTTGCTGGCAAAATACTGCTTCAGCGTTTTGTGGCAGCCGGATGGTTAGAGTGACCAGGTGGCTGTAATCGCTGTTTAATAGCTCGCCCTGATGCTCACAAAGCAGTTGCCGTACTTTGCTTTCATCGGCAAAACCGAGTTGAATGCTTAGCTCTGTCTGCGGGCTTATTGTACTCAGTTCAGCCAGACTAGCCGCTTGCGATACGGCAGCAGAATAGGCTCGCACCAGGCCACCGGCACCGAGTTTGACACCACCAAAATAACGCACCACCACCGCCAGGCTGTTGCCAAGTTCTCGTTCCGTCAGCACATGCAGCATCGGTCGGCCGGCGGTGCCGCTGGGCTCACCATCATCGCTAAAGGCTTGTGCCTCTGGTTGGCGGGTATTGCCAATCACAAAGGCCCAGCAGACATGACTGGCATAGCGGTAACGGTTGCGGTACTGTTCTACCCAATGCATGGCTTCGTCGCGGTTTTGCACCGGCTGCAGAAAGGTCAGGAAGTCGCTGTTTTTTTCCGACAGCTGGTGCTCAAGCGGGGCGGCAAGAATGGTAAAGTGACTCATAGATAATGCATTTAGGATAGTTGGCTGAGTATCATAGCGGAAAAAACAGAGCGTATCGTGCCGAACTTGTTTGAGCGGTGGTTACTTTGTCAGTAATTGCTTAATTTCCTGGCCAGCTTCAATGATAGCCTCCGCGCTTAAAATGCTTTGGCAAGCGCCGATAAAATTATCATCCATCGTGCTACTGTGGAAGATAAAGCCCTCATCATCGGCGTACTTTGCCAGCCAGTCATTCGCCAGCAACTCTCCGAGAGTGGAGTAAAGCCCACCGCCTTCAGAAAAGTTTGCAGTATCGTAATCAGTGCTAAGTACTTCCCGTACCCCTAAATTTTGTAGTGTATAGTCTTCTGAGAAATCTGTAGGCAGATTAACAATAAATCGCATTATCGGCTTGTCTGGAATGGAGCTATCCGTCACGCTGATAAGCATCGCACAAATATCCATTTTATGTGCAATGTACTCATCTAAGAGGCGGTATGGGTCTGGGGGCGACTTCGTAATGACCTCGGGAAACTGGACGAGCCTGCTGTATCTGTCAAAAATCCAAAACTGTTCGATATGCGTGATTTCATGGATGATGGTGGCGAGCTGCCTAGCGCGCCATTCTTCTTGCTGGATGTCCTGGCAATCGGCCGGAAAGTAAAAGTTTAGTTGTGCGACAACTGGATCAATCCGATGCATAAAATGAAACGATTGTTTGGAGACAAAGCGTACCCTGACATCATAAGGCAACTGGAACTGTTGAAACAAAAGTTCAGGAAAAGAGCTTGCAAGAAATTCCTGCCATGAATTGATATCTGCTTCCGGGCAGTTTAACCGACTGTCGTAACTGAAAGTTAACTGCATGCTGTCCGTTTGAATGCTTGTTAGCGGAAGATAATCCAATGCTGTTAATTGTCTGCCGGTCAGCGCATTTGGCTGTGCTCGGTAATGGGCTAGTGTTCTTAGCCACAGGTTATAACCGTTTTTGCTATACGGTGAATGGTTACTTTCACGCATAACGATAGCAGCCGAAATGGTACCCGGATTGTTCTGATACACCCTATTAGAATGTTTCTGTGCCAGCCAGTTTTCAAGTTGCGAGGCACTGCTACAACCGGTTGTGAGCATTATCAGGCTTAACAGCAGCGTTTTCTTTATGGTGGTCATTGGCTCGCTCTAAAAACTATCAGGCACGTCGTGCCTGATAGTGAACTATGAGATATTAAGGGATAATAACACAGCCTTCACCAATTGATTGCTGGCCGCCAAATGACTGGTTACAACTCTGCGGTGCCGCTCGGTTCGCCATCATCGCTAAAGGCTTGTGCCTCTGGTTGGCGGGTATGGCCAATCACAAAGGCCCAGCAGACATGGATGGCATCGCGGTAACGGTTGCGGTACTGCTCTACCCAATGCATAGCTTCATCACGGTTTTGCACCGGCTGCAAAAAGGTCAGAAAGTCGCTGTTTTTCTCACTGATGCGATGTTCGACTGGAGCGGTCAAAATGGTATAGCTTTGCATTTCAAATGGAACGTTTTAGCAAAGGATATGAGTATAACGAAAAAAGGTGCGACAGTCTGCCGCACCCTGAATCTTCATGCTAGCACAGCTTACAGCACGTAACTGATATGCTGGAAAAACCGCACTGTCAGGTTCTGATGGTTGCCATCAAAGCCAATGCTTTTGGCGAAGCTACGTAGCGCATCTTCTACCTGGTTCATAAAGCGGCCATAGCCCATTTCGGTATTGTCTTCCTTGCTGGCTACCAGCACAAAATGCGCGCTTTCTACCAAATTATCAGCCTGCCAGAAGGTCAGGTACTGCGGCTCACTGCAGTCAGGGTTGAAGCTGATTTTCTGCAGCTCGCGGTTTTTATCGTGCTGGTCCCATTTGCTGTTACGCACCAGAGGGGTCAGGCCATTGGCGACCATCGCCAACCGGTCCAGCTTCTTACCAGCACAGGCTTGCTGGAATTTATCCTGCAGGCTTTGGTACAGTGGGCTGAAGTCTTCACTTCGTTCATGCAGCAACTGCTGTTTCAGCGCTCGGCTGAGCGGCAGCGTCACAGTCACGTAGGTAATTTCACTGTGCTCGGCTGGCAGCTCGCATTGCCTGGCCTGATAGCGCGGGTACAGACCACGCAGTTTGTAACCGTAACTTTCTTTATGGCCTTTGGTTTTAGCAAAAAGATCGTAGGATAAATGCTGATGGTCGCGCAGTTTCATGGCACAGGGCTCGGCCAATTGGCTTTTTAACTGCTTAAGCAATTGCACCACTTTGCCATGGAAGCTGGCGGCCTGGCTACGCAGTTCTTCACCGGTGGCCAGAAACAGCAAACGGATTTTCCGCGCCTGATAGCCTGGAGTGACAAACAGATTCTGGCCTTCATGGTATCTAGGATTGTAGAAAAACAGAATTTGCTTCTCGGTTTGAAAAGTGTAGGACTCGGTATGAAAGCGCACTACCGGCAGCTTATCGTTGGCAATCAAGTGCACATTGCGCAGCTCCAGCGCATCGGCCAGGTTAAACAGCTGCTGTGCCAGCCCCTGATAGCAATCTTCGCTGCTGGCATAGTGGCTGTAAAAGCCATCATCCAGTTTGATTTCGGCCAACAGATACTGGTTGGAATGGGCATTGGTTGGAATGTAAACGCGATGCGGGTTGTGCGACGCCATAATGGGACTCCTTGAAATCCTGAATGCAATGGCGCTAAGTCTAGATCATGCAGGTGATCATTTTATTGTCCTGGATTAAAGTTTGCTCCTTCTATGGGCTGGTCAGCTTTCATTTGTTGCAAATAACTCCGTAGTTGCTCTGCCGGCATCGGCTTGGCAAAGAAGTAGCCCTGATACAGCTCACACCCCATTTGCAGCAGCAGATCTCGTTCATGGCTGTGCTCGACGCCTTCGGCAATGGTCAGTAATTTCATGCGCTGGCCAATGGCAATAATGCTGGCGGTCATATTGCGGCAGGTCTCGTCATCACGCATGCAATCAATAAAGCTCTTATCGATTTTAAGCTCATCTACCGGCAACGAGCGCAACATGCTTAAGGATGAGTAACCGGTACCAAAATCATCCATGGACACTTTGCAGCCCAACTGTTTGATGCTGCCCAGCAGCTGACAAACATGATCATGGTCCTCAATCAGGATGCTTTCCGTCAGCTCTAAGGTGAGTTGCTCCGCGGCAAGACTGAATTGTTGAATGTGTTGACTCAGCTGCGTCAGAAAGTCGCTTTGCAGCAGTTGGCGAACCGAGATATTCAGAGAAAGCTGAAAACGTTGCCCAAGCTGTTGCTGGATCCTGCTGATGTCGGCAAAGGCTTGCTGCATAATAAATTGACCAAGCAAAGGCATCTGGCCGCTGTCTTCAGCTACTGGCACAAACTGATCCGGTGGGATAAAACCATCGACCGGATCCTGCCAGCGAACCAGGGCTTCCACCCCATGCAGCTGACCTCGGCTATCAATTTGCGGCTGGTACACCATAAATAAATGCTGTTGCTCAATGGCCGTTCTCAGGCGTTGCTCGATTGCAAAGCGGCGCTGGTAACGTGCATCCAGCGGCTTGCTGTACAGAGAGATATTGTTTTTGGTTTTCTTTGCCTCGTACATGGCGATGTCCGCTGCTCGCACCAAATCATCCAATTGACTGGCATGACTGGGGTAGTGCGCAATGCCAATACTGGCACCCAGCACAAAGCGTAGCTTTTCCACCTGGTACGGGCTGGATAATTGCTGCACAAGCTGGCTGGCAAGTTGCATCGCTGCCTGCTCGGAAGCGGCGGGCAGAAAAATCAGGAACTCATCGCCACCGTGGCGCACAATGGAACCCGAGTGACCGGCCTGCACTTTCAATCTGCGGGTTACTTCCTTCAGAACAACATCGCCCAACTCATGACCAAAGGAATCATTGATGGTTTTGAAGTTGTCTAAATCCAGAAACAGCAAATAGCAGCCACTTTCGGCTGAACCAAGCAATTTACTGTTATGTTGGCGGAGGTAGTTTCGATTTGGTAGCCCGGTCAATTGATCGTGGGTGGCTTCAAACATCAACTCGGCGCGCCGTGAACGGTCGGCGTGGGCAATGGTGCGCACCAGAAAAAACAACAGCAACTGGCTAAGCAGGAACACGCCGAGGTAACGCCAGGAGTTGTGCCAAAATACCTGTTGCATCACCCGGCTATGCAATTTAGATACGGCCCACAGCTGATATTCCGGCAAATAGCGGATCACAGTCTGAATCTGGCCTTCGGGTAGTGTAAGTCGGATGTTGTAGGCTTCTTCGGACTGCCGCAGTTGTTGCAGACTCAGGCCGGTGTTGGCTTTTAGTCTGGCTTGCAGCTGTTGCAATACAGTCAGCGCGACCGGTGTTTCGTAACGCTCTGCTGAACTTGAAGCTTCACCTGCAAAAAACTGGTAGTAGCCATCTTGTTGCCGGATCAGGGCAACGCTGTTCATTTTCGGTAGTAATAACGGGGCAATAAAAGAATTCAGTTCCTCTTTTAACGAGATCCCTAATGCCATCATGGCAAGGGGTTCATGCTCTGAAAGGCGCAGCGCCTGTCTGACCGGGATGGTCCAGGCATCCATGCTGGGGATGTAATAGGTTGGCCCCAGAGTAAGTTGGTTTGCCTGCAATGCCTGATTAAACAGTGATTCATTTAAATCCTTTAGATTTCCCAAGGCAGCAATCGTGCGATTAGAGCTTACCCATAAAAGCTCACCATCCAGGCGTGAAATAGCATAGGCGGTGGCATAGCGGTTATTTTGCATCAGATGATCAAGCAACCGGGTGCCTTGCTCGATATCCAATTGCTCGGCCTTGACCAGTTGTACCAACTGATCGTGGTACAAGTCGGCCAACACTTGCTGTACTGAGAGCAGCGACTGTACTGAGGACGCCAGTTGCTGCACCTGAGTATGTTGTTGTTGACTATGCTCTTGCACCACCAACTGCCAGCGCTGATGCAGGAAAAAAACCAGCAGCACACAGCTACCGAGAAAAAGCAGTGCAAAGAGAAACCAGATGTTTTGCCGCAGTTTGGCCAAATCTCTTTTCCTGTCAAGCAGATGAAGAGTCAGTGTAGCCTATAAAGTCGTTGGAATCGAATCCATGTCGACACTGCTTTTGAGCTGTTCGTCCCGTTACTCCTTACGGTAACGGGCAAACCAGGCCAGGGTGTGCTCGACCTTGGCAATCATTCGGCTGGGGCGATTGGATACACCATGATAAGCACCAGGCACCCTTACCATAGCGGTATCCACTTGCCGCAGCCGAAGGGCCTGATAAAACTGCTCGGTCTCAGCCATGGGCGTACGGCGATCCAGCTCACCGGTAAAGAGCAGGGTGGGTGTCGTCACATTACCTACCAGCGACAGTGGCGAGCGCTGCCAGTAATGCTCATGCTGTTCCCAAGGCATGCCCGGGAATTGATTCTGAATTTGCGCCATGTAACTGTCGGCGGTCAGCACTTTGCTGACCCAGTTGATCACCGGATTGGTGGCTGCTGCGGCATTAAAGCGATCGGTTAGTCCAATCGCGTACGCAGTGGCAATGCCACCAGCCGAGCCGCCGGCAATAAACAAATTATTTTCATCAATAAAGCCTTTGGCAATCATCGCATCGATGCCAGACATATGATCGGCAAAGTCATCGGTGGAAGCGTATTTGTTTTGCAACAAGAGCGCAAAGCGCTCACCATAGGAAATGCTGCCACGGTAATTGTTGTACAGCACCACATAACCTTCGGCGGCATAGCGCTGCAGCTCGGCGGAAAAGTGCGGGCCATAAGGCAGGTGAGGGCCGCCATGAATTTCCAAGATCAGCGGGTATTTTTTACTGGGGTCAAACCCCGGTGGTGTGATGTACCATGCATGAATTTCTTCATCATCCAGCTTTGAGCGGTAGATAAATTCGTGCACCTTGCCCAACTGGCGCTGGCCCAGCAGATCTTCATTCAGTTTGGTCAGATTGCGCACCTGACCATGTTGCCAAAGAGCGACATCGGCCAGCCGCTGCGAGGAGCCGCGGGTATAAGCCAGCTGGCCTTTATCCGACAGGCTGAACATGCCGCTTAAATAGGGCCGGCCCGAGTTTGCACCGGATAGGTCACTGACCAGATCCGCCATCCGGTTACGCAGGCTTACCCGGGCCACTTTGGTCAGGCCTCGGTCTTCGTATTGAAACACCAGTTGTTGATTGTCCTGCCAGATCGGGTTTTCTACCGAGCGGTCCAGCTCTTTTAGTAGCGGCTGCACTTCGTTGTTACGGAGATCCAGCAACTGCAACTTGCTGTTGCGGTAAGCGACAGGCTTATCTGAGGCAAACAAAAAAGCCAGTTGCAAGCCATCCGGCGAGAATACCGGATGGTAGTGTTGGCCAGCCCCACTCAGCAGTGATTGAACTCTGCCGTCTTTAAGCTGCACTTGATACAAATCGGCTTGACGTGGTTGATACTCCCAATCGGTGTTGCGGTTGGCAGAGAAGACTAAGCGCTGGCTATCTGGTGCCCAGGCCAGAGGCCCCTGGTGCAGGTAAGGGCCTTCAGTCAGCTGACGGGCGCTGCCTCCAGAAGCTGGCAGTACAAAGACCTGGCGGTAAGCCGATTCCAGTAAGCCTCGGCCATCTTGCTGGTAATAAGTGCGCTCTACAATGATGGGTGTGTCGGCCCAAACAGCGTCTTTCGGCACTTTTGGTCGGTATACACTACGGGCAAATTCGGTCGGCTCAGCAGGTACCTCCATCAGAAACGCCAGATGTTGGCCATCCGGCGACCAGGCCAGCTGTTCTGGGCGGTTCGTTAAGTTGCTGATACGGGCGGTACGGCGTTGAGTGAGCCAATGCACATGAATTTGGTCGCTGCCACTTCGGTTGGAGAGAAAAGCGATGCGATTGCTATCGGGCGCCCAGCGCGGTTGACTGTATTGAAATTCATCGTCCAGCAGTGGCCAATGCTGACCAGTATTGGTATCGACAATCCACAGCCGCTGCTGGGTATTATCCTGCTGGATATTATTGCTGTTCCGAACATACACGATGTGCTGGCCATCCGGCGAAATTTGCACATCACTGGCAAACTCCAGTTCAAAAATATCCTCGGCACTAAAGTGCGCTAGCTCAGCCTGCGCCAGCGGCAGCCAGCAGCAAAGTATAATTAAACCAAGCCAATGGCTGACAGAGGTTTTCATCGACATCATTCGGATTGACTCCTGTATCACTTATTCGTGACCAAGCAACAGCTCAGCCAATTCCTGACCCAAATGCTGCTGCATGATCTGACGGTAGCTGGCACTGTTGCGATAGCCCCCTTCTGCTGCGAAAAAAGCCTGCATAAACTGCGTCCAGTCACTGTTGAGCGGCATAATAAAACCAAAGGTTTCATCGGTTTCTGCGGCTAGTGGATGATCCCGTAGCGGCATGCCAGCTTGACGGGCGCGCCAGTAATTGTAGGCATCAACGTAGCTGTAAAAGGCACCCGATGCGACTAACTCCAACAAATCTGGGTTGGATGTAACGCGCTGAATGGCCAGGTCCGGCTGATAGTTGTCTCGAATGCGGCGAATGCGCACTTCGTGTAAGGTGCCGGAAAATGCCAGTGGCTCTAATTCAGCAAACTGACTGGAAAAATCAGCCCAGTCCTCAAGCTCAGCAATATCCTGATGGGTGATCAGGGCTGCGACATTGTTCATGTAAGGGGGCGAGAATTGCAGTTCTTGTTTGCGTGCTTCGGTAATAGTGACATTACCCAGGCCAAAGACACCACCCTCTGCCTGCATCACCCGTTGATAAAAATGCTGCCAGTTGGTCTCGGCTTCAAAGTTAAGTTGCAGCTGTATGCGATGATGACGCTCAGCCCAGCGAGCAAAATCCCGCATAATCTCAACACTGACGCCAGTAAGTTCACCGTCGGCATTGGTGTAAGCAAAGCCTTCTGCTGGTACATATAGCACGGTCAGGTTGGCACGTCCTTGTTGCTGTGCTAGTTGAAAGCTATCGCCACGGTCTTGCCCAATCGTACTTTGTGTGACTCCTGGCTCTGGAGAACAGCCGCTCAGTATCAAGCCAAACACGATGAGCAGGCTAGGCAGGATAGATTTTTGCAACATAACGGATTCCTGTGGGCGGTCGAGGCTGAAAGTGCCGTTATCTTGGCAAAGTAGACTGGCTCTGTCAAAGTCAGCTGTCTATTTCAGGGCAGTATTGGTCTGACTTGGGCAACACCTCCTTTATAAAGACCAAGAAACAGCATGAGCTCTCCTTGTTCCTGATGTATCACCATGCTACGAACGCCTCCATACAAATTGCTGGATGGGTATTGGAAGCTTTGCCAGCTTTGCCCATGGTCATCAGACCACTCGATGATTAGAGGCTGAGGTAAATCGAACTCTTTGTTCCAGCCTGCGGTGTATAAGCGAGAGGAGTTAGGATCTTGCAACACATCGTAGTAAAAACGAAAATCCACATCACCCAATAAGCTTCGCCAATCCTCACCTCCGTTTTCACTTATAGCAATGCCTCCTTCGCCGGTGACAAAGACAGCGTTTGGTTGGTCAGCAAAAAAGCGGACTGAATAAACCACGGCCGGGCCTAAGTTGTTTGGATTACTCAACACCTGGTGGATAGCGGTATGGTGCTCAGTCAGTTCATCGGTCTGCAGTTTGAATTGATACAGTAAGGGGTTTTCGATCAAGCCCTGACCACCAGACCAGATCTCAGTTTTTGCCGGGTTGATGGCAAGAGCAGTGTTGGGTTGGCTGAACATGCCCCAGCCACCATGCAGTGGTTGCCAGCTCAGGCCATAATTGGTGGAACGGGCTACCACGTCGTAGCCAGAGCCGTAAAGGGTGGCGCTATCGGCTTCATAGATCAACGCAAAGGGTGGTTCGGCGCGAAATGTCTGACTTTTGCCGTCCTCGTACTCTGTCTCGTAATGTCCGAAATTGTGTTTAATTTCCTGCCAACTGGAACCAGCATCTGTGGTTTCATACAGGCTGAAGATAGGGTAACCCTCATCATCCAGTTGCTGTACACCAGCGAGCATGTGATGATCGGCAAAGCGAGCCAGGGATAGGACCTGTTCATCGTTAAAGCCAAGTTGCTGCCACTCCATGGTGCTTAGCTCAGCTCGGAACAGTCCGGCATTGGTCAAGGCAAACAGATACTGGTCGCTTAGTTGTAATTCTGCCACGATAAGGCCGTTCAAGCCGGTCAACTGGATACTAAAAGGTGCAGGTTCCGGCTCAGGCTCCGGGATAGGATTAGACACTGGAGGCAATGACTGTGCTGATTCATTGCCACCGCAGGCAGTTAACATCAAAAAGCTGAAAAATATAAATACCGTAGCGCTACGCATATTTGTTCACATGAATTAACGTTGAGTAAGCAACTAAATTAATCCATCTTACATTGACTCGCAAGCATTCAATCAATTTGCAGATGAGTAAAGTAAAATGCCAGTGCTGCGATGTCCTCATCCGATAACCCCCTGGCCTGAGGTGACATTAATGGATTGACGATTTCACCACTGCGATAAGCTTGTAAAGTAGTTGTCATATCCTTTGCGCTCATGCCGGCAATGCTGGGGTACATACGGTTGCGGGAAATGCCTTGTGGACCATGGCAAGCGGCGCAGCTACGGGCTCTGGCTTCGCCATGGCGCAGCAGTTCACGTTCACTGTCGGAAAGGGCCGCCCAGGGATCAGGTTTGGCTGTTTCGGTGATGGTGGCAGGATCGGAGCAGGCGGCTACGAATACGCCAAAAGTGACGAAGATCAAAAGGCGGCTAAGTTGATTCATGCTATGCTTTTACTCCCTGGTTTTCTGGCAGCCTGCCACAGACTGGCAAAGAACACCAGTCTGCATTGTGCGTACCCTTTTGTGGTTAAAGTGGACGCTGGCCTGGCCGGTCTGCTTTTGCTAATCTTATTGAACATCAGTGCGTTAATTCAAGCTCCAGCGCTAACTACAAGGACTTTGCTTTGTTTGCGATGATACGAACCATCTGGCCATTGCTGCTGGGCATGCTGATTGTTGGCATGACTACCGGTCTGCAAAATACCTTGTTGTCGATTCGGGCTGAAATGGAAGGCTTTAGCAGCGCTAGTACCGGTATGATTTTGGCGGGTTATTTCATTGGCTTTTTGCTGGGGGCTATCCGGGCGCCAAAAATGATCCATCGGGTAGGGCATATCCGGGCTTTCGCCGCTTTGGCGGCGCTGGCATCGATCAGCATTCTGGTGCATGCCATCTGGGTGAATACCGGCGTCTGGTTTGTGCTTCGTATGGTATCGGGCTTTTGTTTTTCCGCCATTTTTGTTATTGCGGAAAGCTGGATCAATGCCGGGGCTACCAATCAAAATCGTGGCAAACTCATGTCGCTGTACGTCATGATGTTGTTTGGTGGCATTGGCTTGGGGCAGTTTTTGCTCTACATCGGTGACCCCCGCGATTTTATTCAGTTTACTTTGGTGTCTATTTTAATTAGTGCAGCCGTGATCCCACTGCTGATTACGCCCACCACAACACCTTCTTTTGGACCACCGCAAAAAATGCGTGCTGGTGAGTTGATGCGGGTCGCCCCCCTGGGCATTATTGGCTGTTTCTTAATGCAGTTTGCTTATGCCTCTTTATTCGGTCTTGGGCCCGTGTATTTTTCCCGCCTTGGTCTGGAGTTAACACAAATCGCCAACCTGGTGGCCTGCCTGATTTTTGGCTCGCTCTGCTTCCAGTTTCAACTGGGTAAGCTGTCTGATCGTTTCGACCGGCGACTGGTGATTGCCAGCTGTGCTTTTGCTTCCTGTGCCATGGCACTATGGATTTCCAGCCTGGATAACTCGCAAATTCTGCTGCTCTATGTCAGCTACTTTGTGTTTGGTGCCGTGATGCTGCCTATTTTCTCTATGGTGGTGGCCTACACCAATGATTATCTGAGTAAAGAGCAAATGGTAGGTGCCAGCAGTGCTCTGGTGCGAGCCAATGGCCAGGGCGCGATTTGTGGTTTATTGATTTCAGGCCTGTTGATGCACTTTGTCGGGACTCAGGTATTTTTCTGGTTTATTGGCAGTTTGCCGGTGGTGGTGGGCTGTATGGCACTGTACTTACGCTTTTTTGACCGTCGGCAGCGGCAACGCCGTGCCAGTGCTACGGTGATGCTGCCCACTCAATCATCGGAAAGCATGATCAAAGAAGGGCTGGAAAAACAACAGGACAGCCAGGATTAAGCGCATTGCTACCGGCTGAAATTGCAGCTAAGCTCAAAGCCATTGATGCAAAAGGGGAATAGCATGCTTCGAATTTCATTATTGGTCATTTTTCTTTGTGTGCCTGCCGGGCTCTTGGCAGAACAGTCAGCACGACCAGCCATCAGCGCCGAACTGGAGCAAAAGGTGATTGCCTGGCGGCGGGACATCCACCAGCACCCGGAGCTGAGCAATCGCGAGTTTCGCACAGCTGCTTTGGTAGCAGCGCATCTGCGCGAGCTGGGTATGGAGGTGCAAACCGAAATTGCCCATACCGGTGTGGTTGGGGTGCTGCGTGGTGGCAAGCCTGGCCCTGTGATAGCACTGCGGGCCGATATGGATGCCCTGCCGGTCACAGAACAAACCGATGTGCCTTTTCGCTCAACAGTGATTGGCGAGTACCGCGGCAACGAAGTCGGGGTCATGCATGCCTGTGGCCATGACTTGCATGTCGCTATGCTGATGGGGGCAGCTGAGTACCTGGCTGAGCATCGCCAGCAGCTAGCTGGTACCGTGATGTTTATCTTCCAGCCAGCGGAAGAAGGTGCGCCGCCCGGAGAAGAAGGCGGCGCTGAGCTGATGCTGCGTGAAGGCTTATTTGCTGAACTGAAGCCGGATGCTATTTTTGGTATTCATGTCTGGGGCCAGGCTCCGCTTGGCGCCATTGGCTACCGTAAGGGACCTTTGATGGCATCGTCTGATCGCTTTGAGATCCGGGTCAAAGGTCAGCAGACCCATGGCTCCTCGCCCTGGGCCGGGGTCGATCCTATCGTGGCGGCCGCGCAAATTATCAATAACGTGCAAACCATCGTTAGCCGGCAAATCAACATTACCAGGGCACCGGCCGTAGTGAGCTTTGGTATTGTCGAAGGCGGGGTGCGCAACAACATTATTCCGGATGAGGTCTATCTGGAAGGCACCATTCGTAACTTTGATATGGACATTCGCCAGCAAATTTTCCGCCAGCTAACCCAGGCGGCAGAGGCTTCAGCTCATGTCACTGGTGCCACTGCAGAGGTTACCATTATTGAAGGCTACCCGGTGACCATCAACAATCCGGAGCTGGTGGCGCGGATGTTGCCAACCACCAAGGCGGTGGCTGGTGAGCAGATGGTGCAGGAAAGCCCACTGGTGACCGGCGCGGAGGATTTTTCCTATTACGCGCTGGAAGTGCCCGGCATGTTTGTATTCTTGGGGGTAGCGCCGCCAGATAGAGACCCGGCCAGCATGCCAGCCAATCACTCACCATTTTTCTATGCCGATGAGCGGGCATTAAAAGTGGGCACCAATCTGTTTATTAACTGGGTGTTTGATTACCCGGGCGCTGGTTAAAGCGAGTTTTTGATGTGCTGGGCGGGCAGATAGCTGTTGTGTCCGCCAGGGTAAAGCTGCAGCCGGGCAATGCCGGGGGCAAAAGCCTGATACAGTGCTTTGCTGCGTGCCCGGTCAATGATTTCATCCTGCTCGGCGACCAGCAGCAGGGTGGGGGTGTCAATCTGACTGGCGTAGCGGGCGGATTCGTAGCGATCTTTTAATAACCAGCGCACCGGCACTACAGGGAACTGCTGTTGGGCCAATTTTGTCAGGCTATCAAAAGGGGTGATCAACACCAACTGCTGCAGCGGGCGCTTGGCCGCCAGTTGCACCGCCACGCCCGAGCCAAGGCTGCGGCCAATCACGGTGATGTCGCTGTGCTGTGTCGCTACCTTATCAAACAAGGCCAGTGCATCGCTGACCAGTGCTTGCTCAGATGGCCTGCCTTCACTGCCGCCATAGCCGCGGTAATGCATCAGATAAATAGCGTGCTCGGGAAAAGCGGCGCTGAACTCAGGCAGGTTGACACTGACATCCTCGGCATTGCCACCAAAGTACAGCAGAGCCTGTGGCCCGGAGCGAGACTGCTGACTGACCAGCAGCTGATGCTGGCCTTGCTGCAATACAAGCGGCTGTTCCGGTGGAAAGGCCGCCGGTACCGGAAAATAAATCAGCTGGCGCTGCAACAGATACAGCAGCAGGCACAGCAGCCCATAACCGGCCAGCAAATACCCCAGCAGTGTTAGCAGAGTGCGCATGCTTTGGCTCCTTTGATGCAGGGGTATAAAAAAACGCTGTAGGCAGAGTTTAGCGCATGGTAACAAACTCTTCCGCACTGGTGGGGTGCAGCGCTACTGTGGCGTCAAAATCGGCCTTGGTAGCACCCATTTTCAACGCCACGGCAAAGCCTTGCAGCACTTCATCCATGCCTTCGCCGATGCCATGCAGGCCAACCACTTTTTCCTCTTTGCCGGCGCACACCAGCTTAAAGGTGCTCATGGCGCGGTGCGGTGTGATGGCGTTGTACATGGCAGCAAAGCTGGAGCGATAGACCTTGATGTTGGCTTCGCCGAATTCAGCTTTAGCTTCTGCTTCGGTCAGGCCGATGGTACCAATTGGCGGATGGCTGAACACCACCGTCGGAATCAGCCGGTAGTCCATTTTGGCATCCGGCATGGCCTTGTTAAACAGCCGTTCGGCCAGCATACGGCCGGCTTTTACCGCCACCGGAGTGAGTTGGGCTTCGCCGGTGATATCCCCGACTGCATAGATGCCTGGCACATTGGTGTTTTGGTAAGCATCGGTGCGGATATAGCCTTGCTCATCGGTGGTGACGCCAGCGGCTTCAAGCTTTATGGCATCGGTGGCAGGTTCGCGGCCAATGGCCCAGATCAGGCAATCAACATTCAGCAGCATGCCGCCATCGCTTAGATACACGATCAGACGGCCATCACTGCCTGCTTCTACTTTGCTAACTTCGGTCTGAGTGTGCAGTTGCAGTTCATCCTGTTTCATCCGCTCCAGCAGCGCATCGGTGATATCGGTATCAAAGTTGCGTAGCGGTCTGTCTTTGCGAACCAGCAGGTGGGTATCACTGCCAAGCGCATGCAGCACACCGGCGATTTCTACTGCGATGTAGCCAGCACCAACCACCACGGCTTTTTTCGGCTGCTCGGTGAGGGCAAAAAAGCCATCCGAGTCGATGCCAAGCTCTGCGCCTGGAATATCCGGCCGGCTTGGCCGGCCACCGACGGCAATGGTGATATGATCGGCACTGATGCGCTCGCCATTCACTTCCACCGTGTTTTTATCAACAAAAGTGGCAAAGCCTTCAATCAGCTCAACGCCATTGCTGGCAAAGCCGCGCTGATAAGCCGCATGAATGCGCTCAATATAAGCCTCACGGTTGCGCACCAGGGTGGCCCAGTCAAACCCTTGCTGCTGCATATCAAAACCATAAGCCGGGCTGTACTTGATGGCTTCGGCAATATGAGCGCCGTACCACATGACTTTTTTCGGTACGCAGCCGACATTCACGCAGGTACCGCCGACCGCTTTGGCTTCTATCACAGCGGCTTTGGCGCCACGCATGGCGGCCCGGTTAGCGGAGGCAATGCCGCCACTGCCGGCGCCAATGGCCAGGTAATCGTAATGTCGGGTCATAAAAAATCCTGTTTTTTTGAGGCGTATTAGCTTCTATATAAGGCCCGGTGAGTGGAATCACAAGAGCTATGGACTAAACAGCTGCCTTGACTTGTGCGGCATTCGCCCCAACATTGAAGAGTATTGACAAAGCTCAACAGGAACAACCATGACCACAGTGCACAACCCCTTGCTTGAATTTACCGATTTACCGCCATTTTCGCTCATCAAGCCCGAGCAGGTGAAACCTGCCGTGGAAACGGCCATCGCCAAAGCCAGGGACAGTGTGGAGCAGGTGCTTACGCAAAGCACTTTCAGCTGGGATAATCTGGTGGTGGCGTTGGAAGATGGCAGTGACAGATTAGGAAAACTGTGGTCGCCGGTGTCTCATCTAAACTCGGTGCTCAACAGCGCCGAGCTACGAGAGGCCTACGAGAGCTGCCTGCCACTGTTATCGGAGTTCAGTACCTGGCTGGGACAGCACGAAGGTTTGTATCAGGCCTATCGTCAGTTGGCTGCAAGTAAAGCTTACGCGAAACTTAGCCCGGCTCAGCAAAAAGTGATTCAAAATGCGCTGCGTGATTTCAAATTATCCGGTATTGGTTTGCCAGCGGAGAAAAAGCAACGTTACGGTGAGATTCAAAGCCGCCTGTCTGAGCTGTCATCCAGCTTTTCCAATCATACCCTGGATGCCACCCAGGCCTGGCACAAGCACCTGACCGACGAAAGCCAGTTAGCCGGCTTGCCGGATGATGCCAAAGCGGCGGCGGCCGAGGAAGCAAAAAGTCGTGAACTCGATGGCTGGGTACTGACACTGGAGTTTCCAAGTTATTTGCCGGTGATGACCTATGCCGACGATCGCGCTTTGCGTGAGGAAGTGTACCAAGCTTATTGCACCCGGGCCTCCGATCAGGGGCCGCATGCCGGTCAATTCGACAACAGCGCCATTATCGAAGAAACCCTGGCGCTGAAGCACGAGTTGGCACAGTTGCTGGACTTTGCCAATGCGGCCGAAGAGTCGCTGGCTACCAAGATGGCCGAGTCCCCGGCCCAGGTGCTGAATTTCTTGCAGGATTTAGCCCGCCGCGCTAAGCCGCAGGCCGAAAAAGAGCTGGCCGAGTTGAAAGACTTTGCCCAAAGCGAGTACCAGCACAGTGATTTGCAAGCCTGGGATATTGCCTATTACTCAGATAAGCTAAAGCAAGCCCGCTATGCTATTTCCGATGAACAGCTGCGGCCTTATTTCCCGGAAACCAAGGTGGTGCCGGGCCTGTTTGCGGTGATTGAAAAGCTGTTTGGCATGACGGTACGTGAGCGAGCCGGGGTGGATGTCTGGCATCCGGATGTGCGTTTTTACGATATTTTTGATGGTTCAGGGGCCCTGCGTGGCAGCTTCTACCTGGATTTATACGCCCGGGCGAAAAAGCGCGGTGGTGCCTGGATGGATGACTGCCGGGGCCGGCGCTTATTGCCAGATGGCACATTGCAAAGCCCGGTGGCCTATTTAACCTGCAACTTCAATAAGCCGGTCGGCGGCAAGCCTGCACTTTTTACCCACGACGAAGTGGTGACCTTGTTCCATGAGTTTGGTCATGGTTTGCACCATATGCTGACACAGGTCGATGCGGCAGCGGTCGCTGGTATCAACGGTGTGGCCTGGGATGCGGTCGAGTTGCCCAGTCAGTTTCTGGAGAACTGGTGCTGGCAGCCGGAAGCGTTACAGCTGATTTCCGGCCATTACGAAACCGGCGAGGCCCTGCCGCAGGACTTGCTGGATAAGATGCTGGCAGCGAAAAACTTCCAGTCGGCCATGTTTTTGGTGCGTCAGCTGGAATTTGCGCTGTTCGATTTCAGATTGCACGCCGAGTACCAGCCAGAGCTCGGTGGTCAGGCGCAAGCTTTGCTCGATGAGGTCCGGCAGCAGGTGTCGGTGATTATTCCACCACGTTTTAATCGTTTCCAGCATGGCTTTAGCCATATCTTTGCTGGTGGTTATGCCGCTGGGTATTACAGTTATCTGTGGGCCGAGGTGTTGTCATCCGATGCATTCGGACGCTTTGAAGAAGAAGGGGTGTTTAATCCGCAAACCGGGCGTGACTTCCTGCAATGGATTTTAGAGCGCGGTGGCAGCGCCGAGCCGATGGAGCTGTTTAAAGGCTTCCGCGGTCGTGAGCCATCCAATGAAGCCTTACTGCGGCATATGGGAATTGCCAGCTAACTAGGTGGGCGTTGGCTGACTGGCAGGTTAGAAGATACCTGCCAG
The DNA here is from genome assembly GCF_020831925.1 of Alkalimonas sp. GTDB lineage: Bacteria > Pseudomonadota > Gammaproteobacteria > Enterobacterales > Alteromonadaceae > Alkalimonas. Next base: position 11,659 of record NZ_JAFIFQ010000011.1, on the reverse strand, counting down.
TGAGCGGATCAGGCCTGATTGCAGTCCTGGTTCAGCATCTTCCCAGCGTAGATTGGCTTGATTGGCAAAGCTAATCACTCTGGCCTGATACTTACGGCGATCGGTCGCGCGCTCCCACAGCGTATCCGTGCTACCACTATCGCCTTGCAGCAGCAAATGCTGACTGTACTCAAGCACCAGTTCATCGCTGTCGGCAGCAATGCGCTCTGCCACTTGCAAGTCGGTGACCATGGTGTAGTAGACATCTTTCACCAACTGCCGGCCGGCATATTCGGTACCGGCGATGATGGCCAATGCTATGGCTGCGTTGCGCAGATCCCGGCTACTCACATCCACACTATCCGAATACCCAACATAGACATTGCTACCCGATGACCGGTTGGAGCGACGCTGCCTGCTTGGCTGTTCAGTGGCGTCGTCCGGCAAAAGTGCGGGCACCGCCAGCAAGGCCGGGTTCATCAGTTGCTCAATCTCTGTCTCACTCATGCCGAACTCAGCCTGGGCTAGCACTTTTTCCGGCGCTTGCTTGAGCACAGTGCGAACATTCACTTGCAGCCAGAACTGCGCCTGCGCCGGGCTATTGGTGACCTGATAACCACGTTGTTGCAAAAAGTCGATCACTGCCTGATCCAGTGGTTGCTGGAATTCCGCGGCCGTGCTGCGAAAATCCAGAAACACAGTGCGTAATTCCGGCTCGACCGGATCAAGATAGATGGTCTGGCTCATCCGGGTTTGCACATCCAGCTCGCCCTTGGCGATGGATCGGTGAATGGCCGTGCAGCCTGTTAGCTGCAACAACAAAAGCATCAAGCAGAGGCTAACACCGGCCTTATGCATCAGAATAAACCTGCTAGAGCCCGTACCAGACCCATCTGCAGATCCGGCGCTGCATCTTCCCATTTCAGATTGGACTGATTAGCGTAGCTGATGACCCGACTTTGATAGCGGCGTTGATCGCTTTGGCGCTGATAGCTGGAGGTTGTGCTGCCACTGTCTCCTTGCACCAGCACATGCTCGGAGCGCTCTCGTACCACGCCATCAAAACGCTCCATAATCTGAATGTCGGTAATGACGCTGTAATACACATCTTCAATCAGAGCATCGAACACAGTGCCTGCCACCGCACCGGCAATGGCCGCACCGGTAGCGGCGCTGCCGGAAGAGCCGCCAGTTGCTCTGTGTACAGTATGACCCAGCACGGCGCCACCAGCAGCACCATAGCCAGCATTCATCGCACTATTAGCGGCTCTGGCATTGGTACGACCGACTTGCAGCACATTGGCTTGCAGCCAGTAGGTTGCCTGTGATGGGCTATCGATGACCTGATAGCCGCGTTGCTGCAGGGATTGAATGACCATAGGGCGAATATCAAACTCGGGCTTATCCGAAGTATTGCGGATATCGACAAAGATGGTGCGCTGCTCCGGTTCAACCGGATCCAGGAAGATGGTAGAACTCATCTGCGTTTGTACATCCAGATTGCGTTTGGCGACCGAAGTATGAATGGCACCGCAGCCACTTAGCGATAAACTGACAATAATTGCCGCCAGCCAAAGGGTATGTTTCATTTTGGTGTCCTGTAGTAACTTAAGCTCAACAACTGCAAGCTTAATCTGCTAAGCTTAACGGGTGCTTAATTTTAGTAGAAAGCATGGTGAATCAACAGGAGATGTGAATGCGAAAACTGAATTGGCTAATGGCTATGGTTGCAGTGACCTTACTTGGTGCTTGTCAGCAGGGCCAGGCTGGGGGGGAGCGACTGGCTCCTGAGCCATTGATAGAGCCGATTGATCCGGTCACTAACCCCAGAGCAGCGGTAAAAGAGCGGGAGCGACAAATGCGAGATCATCCTGATTTACAGAAAATGCGGGCAGATATTCTTAGCATGATTGGTCAGGCAGAAGCCGATGATGTGCAGCAATGCCGGGTGATAGGCTTTGGCCATAAACCTTGTGGTGGGCCTGCGGAATACATTGCCTACTCTACCAAGGGTTTGAATGAAACCGTGCTGCAGCAAAAAATAGCCAGTTACAACAAGGCGGCGGAAGCGGAAAATATCCGGCTTGGCCGGATGTCGGATTGCGCCATAGTGCCAGAGCCGGCGGTAAGTCTGGTGGGTGGACAGTGCAAGATAACGGGCACGCCCAAACAAGAGGTAATGTAAGGCCGCAGGTCAGCTGGTGTGTTGACAGACAGCAGGTTACACTGTGCGCTTTTTGGAGCCGCTCCGGATGATTGTGTTGCCAGGTAGCGTACTAAGTGCTGCTGACCAAGCCTATCTTGATGGGTTAAGTCAGCGTTTTGGCTTAATCCTTACAGAGCAAGCTGAAGGCTGGCATCTGGCCTGGCACTTGCAGGCATTGGTGCTTCGTCATACCGATCTACTCAAACAAAGTGATATTGTGGTGGATTTTGCCAGCGGTAGTGCTAGCTATCGTCGTCAGCATGGTGGCGGCATGGGCGAAGCCATCGCCAAGGCGGTGGGTTTGAACAAAAAGCGAGATCTGACTGTGATTGATGCTACCGCCGGGCTGGGTCGGGATGCTTTTGTGCTGGCAAGCCTTGGAGCCAAGCTGACTTTGGTGGAACGCAATCCGTTGGTAGCGGCTTTGCTGGCGGACGGGCTGCGTCGGGCCAGTGAACACCCGGACCTTTCGGATTGGCTGCCTGAGCGCATGCAATTGCATTTTGCGCCTGCCCAGCAGGCACTCAGCCAGTTAGATACCGTCGAAGTGGTGTATTTGGACCCGATGTTTCCTGAACGGCAAAAGTCGGCCCTGGTAAAAAAAGAAATGCGAGCCTTTCATCAGGTGGTTGGGGAAGACCCGGACGCGGATGCCTTGTTACCAGCGGCTTTGGCGCTGGCCAGCAAACGCGTGGTGGTGAAGCGTCCGGCGTATGCGCCGCCTTTGGCGGGAACCAAACCCAGCCATGAGGTCAAAGGAAAGAACAACCGTTTTGATGTTTATGTAAAAGCTGCCATCTGAAACTGGCAGCCAGATGGTATTTTTCAGCTACACTCATTCAAGCCCATTCATCAGCCATAGGAACCTACTTATGATCAAACCAGGCGATACCTTACCCGAAGTGAGCTTTTCGCAACTGACCAGCGACGGCATGAAAAACCCAAGTACTGCTGATATTTTTAAAGGCAAAAAAGTAGTGCTCTTCGCTGTGCCCGGTGCTTTTACACCGACCTGCTCAGAAGCCCATCTACCAGACTATATTGCGTTGGCGGACCAAATCAAGGCCAAAGGTGTAGACAGCATTGTTTGTACCTCGATGAACGATGCTTTTGTGATGGCGGCCTGGGCCGAGACACAAAACTCCGAAGAAATTACCTTTCTGGCGGATGGCGGTGGTGCTTTTCATAAAGCTACCGGCCTGACTATGGATACCGGAGATTTTGGTGGTGTGCGCTCGCAGCGTTACGCTATGATTGTTGACGATGGCAAGGTCAGTTTGTTGAATGTCGAGCCGCCCAAATCGTTTGAAGTCAGTAAAGCGGAAACCATCTTAGCGGCCCTTTGATGCTTTGCTAAACAAAGGGGAGGCCATGGCGCTTCCCTTTTTTCATTTCTGCCACTGAACTGGTATGATAAAGCTCTCTTTTCTGATGGTGACCGCGCTATGCCAACAACTCAGCAAACCGTGAATGTTCTTTGTATCAAATGGGGCAAGAAATATGGCCCCGATTACGTGAATAAGCTGCATGCGATGGTGCAGCGCAATCTGACCTTGCCACACCGTTTTGTTTGTTTAACCGATGACGCAGATGGCATCGATGCCAATATCGAAGTCAAAGAGATCCCCATGGTGGGATTTAAAGATTTTGACGAGCGTCAGCCTTGGAGTTTTGGCCACGGCTGGTTAAAAGTCACCAGCTTTGCCGACCCTTTGTATGACTTGACCGGCCCAACGCTGTTTATTGATTTGGATGTGGTAATTGTCGATAACATCAATTGCTTTTTCGAGCCCGAAGGCGAGTTCTTTGTTATTAAAGAATGGGATAAGTCCGACGCAACTGGCAATACCTCGGTTTATCGCTACACCATAGGGGCGCACAGCGATTTAATTGAGCTGCTGAAAAACCACAAAGAGCGTGAGCTAGCCAAGGTGCGCAACGAGCAGGAGTTTGTCACGCAAAACCTGGCGGCGCAAGGCAAACTGCAATACTGGCCAGAAGAGTGGTGTGTTAGCTTTAAGCGTCATTGCCTACCGAAAGGTATCATGAGCTGGTTTAAACCAGCTACTATTCCTGCTGGCGCTAAAATTGTCGCTTTTCATGGTAAGCCAAATCCACCGGATGCCATCGCGGGTATCAGTGGCAAATGGTATCGCCGGGTATTGCCGGTGCAGTGGGTGAAGGACATGTGGGGCTAAGGAACGGACCCGCTATGCGCTGGCTTTATACCCTGTTGCTGTTGCTGGCGCTGCCGTTGGTATTGCTCAGCTTTGTCTGGCGGGCCCGTCACGACAGTGACTATCTGAAGCGCTGGGGCGAGCGTTTTGGCGTTGTTCCTGCTGGCATGCAGCCAGGTGGCATCGTGCTGCATGCGGTCTCGGTCGGCGAAGTGGTGGCAGCGGCTCCACTGATTGAACAGTTGCTAAGCAGCTATCCGGCCTTGCCGCTTACCGTTACCTGCACTACGCCTACCGGCTCTGCGCGCTTGTTGCAGCAATTCGGCGGCCGGGTGCAGCACTGCTACCTGCCATTTGATCTGCCTTTTAGCAACCGCCGATTTTTGCAGCGCCTGCAGCCCAGGTTGTTGGTGGTGATGGAAACCGAGCTGTGGCCCAACCTGCTCACAGCAGCCAGGCAGCAGCAGATCCCGCTGGTGGTGGCTAATGCCCGCTTATCGAAGCGCTCAGCCAAAGGCTATCGCCGCTTTTACTGGCTGACCCGCTTATTGTTGCCGGCCATTCGCTTGTTGTTGGCTCAAGACAGAGCCAGTTTGCGCCGTTTTCGGGCGCTTGGCTTGGATGCTACAGCCGGGGCGCTGGCAGGCAACCTGAAATACGAGATGCAGTTGCCGGCCGATTTTGCCATCCAGCAAGCGCACTTCTCCCCAGCTTTTAGCGGCCGCAAGGTTTGGGTCGCAGCCAGCACCCATGCGGGTGAAGACGAACTGATGGTGCAAGCCTACCAGGCCCTGCAGCCACAATTGCCAGAGCTGCTGCTGGTGCTGGTGCCTCGGCATCCGGATCGCTTCAGTCAGGTCGCTAATCTGGTGCAAAAACACGGCTTGCGCTTGAGCCGGCGCAGCGTGCAGCGGCTGCCAGCTGCCGATAGTCAGGTGTTTTTGGCAGATAGCATGGGCGAGTTGTTGCACTGGTATGCGTTGGCCGATGTGGTTTTTATAGGTGGGAGTCTGATTGAACGCGGCGGCCACAACCCGCTTGAGGCGATGGCCTTTGGCAAAAGCGTGCTCAGTGGACCCCATGTATTTAATTTTAGCAGCTTGTTCAAGCAATTAGAGCGTCAACAGTTGGTGTCTTTTGCCAGTACAGCAGTTGAGCTTGAGCAACAAGTACGGCAACAGTTTGCCAATGATGAATGCAGGCTTCAGGCCGGGCTGCGCGCGCAGCAATTTTTCAGAGAGCACAGTGGTGCAGCCAGGCGCAGTGTAGCGTTGATAGGCTCCCACCTGGCAGGAGTGAATATTCCGATGAAACAACATCAGGATAAGCAGAACCGCTATTGGTTTAACCCGGATTTTTTCCAGCACATTGATGCTGAGCAGTTTGAGCCAGCCTACTGGCAGCAACAGCAAGCAGCGCTGGGCCAGGCCAATGGCCGCAGCACCGTATGGTTTGTGCGCCAGGGCGAACACGAGCTGGTGCTACGCCATTATTACCGTGGCGGCCTGATTGGCAAGCTGAACAAAGACAAGTTCCTGTGCGAGCCTACCTTGGCCAGCCGGGCAATTCGGGAGTTTCGTTTGCTGGCGGATTTGCATGCCCAGGGGTTACCGGTACCACGCCCGGCCGCTGCCCGCATGCGACGGCATGGTTTGTTTTACAGTGCGGATATTCTGGTGGAGCGGATCCCGAACAGTACCGATTTGGCCCAGCTACTGCATAAAGAGCGGGCGCTTAGCGCCGACGAATGGCGTGAAGTTGGTCGGGTGATTGCCCGGTTGCACCAACAACAGATTTTTCACTCGGATCTGAATTGCCACAATATCTTGCTGGATAAAGCCGGTAAGGTGTGGTTGATTGACTTTGATAAATGTGGACCGCGCAGCGAAGGCCGCTGGAAACAGCAGAACCTCGATCGTTTGCTGCGTTCTTTCAACAAAGAAAAGAGCAAGCTCAGCCCTTTTCATTGGCAAGCATCGGATTGGCAGCCATTGCTGGCGGGTTATCAGGAGCAACTACAGGAGCAATCAAGTGCAGCTTGATTGGGATGTGATCGTGGTTGGGGCTGGTGCTGCTGGCCTGTTTTGTGCCATCGAGGCTGGCAAGCGTGGTCGTAAGGTGCTGGTGCTTGATAATGGCAAGCGCATTGGTCGTAAAATTCTGATGTCAGGTGGTGGCCGCTGCAATTTCACCAATATCTACGCCAGCCCGGACAACTTTATTTCGCACAACCCGCATTTTTGCAAGTCGGCGCTCAGCCGTTACAGTCAGTGGGATTTTATCGACCTGGTGCAGCGCTATCAGATCCCTTATCACGAGAAAACTTTAGGCCAGTTGTTTTGCGACGACAGCGCCAAAGACATCGTGGCCATGCTGGCGCAGGAGTGCGAGCAGGCCGGTGTTGAGATTGCTTTATCGCAGCAGATTATTGCTGTGAGCTCCGAAGGGACGGGCTATCTGCTGCGAACAGCGACCCATCAGCTGCAGTGTCAGAGCTTGGTGGTGGCCAGTGGTGGCCTGAGCTTGCCCAATCTGGGCGCGAGTGCCTTTGGCTATCAGCTGGCCGAGCAATTTGGCCTTAAGGTATTACCGGTGCGGGCTGGCTTGGTACCACTGACCTGGCAACCCAGTGATAAAGCGGTATTTGAAGAAATCAGTGGTGTTTCCTTGCCGGTCACCGCAGAAGCGAACCACACCCTTTTCGCGGAAGACATGCTCTTTACCCACAGGGGTTTAAGTGGCCCGGCCATTTTGCAAATCTCCAGCTACTGGCAGCCAGGCGATGAGCTGCTGGTGAATTTAACACCGGGCCAGGACCTGGCTGCGTTTTTAACTACTCAACAGCAGCAACACCCAGCGCAGGAGCTAAAAACCACCTTGGGGCGTGTATTGCCAAAACGGCTGGTAGAAACACTGCTGACGCTGAAGGTGTTTCAGAACCAGCCGTTAAAAGCGCTGAACCTGAAAAGCATCGAACGGCTTTGCGACAGCCTTACCCGCTACGTGTTTAAACCCAATGGTACCGAAGGCTACCGTACCGCTGAAGTTACACTAGGCGGGGTGGATACCAATGAACTGTCGTCAAAAACCATGGCAGCGAAAAATCAGCCTGGTTTGTACTTTATCGGTGAGGTGGTCGATGTCACCGGCTGGCTGGGTGGTTACAATTTCCAGTGGGCCTGGAGCTCGGGTTGGGTTGCTGGCCAGTATTGTTAATACTTCTAATACTTCTAATACTTCAACTTAAACAACAACTCCATTAGATCGGGTTGCCAGAGATCGTCTTTGCGCACCCGGTTGTTTTTCAGTAGCACCCCTTCATCCTGCAGCAGCTGGCGCTGGCGCTGGGCGGTATCAGAGCCGGTTGGGAAAGCGAGGCTACGATCACTGCGTAGCACCCGGTGCCAGGGCAGGGCCAACTCTTTCGGAGCATACCCCAGTGCTTTGCCGACTAGCCGGGCGCGCCCGGGCAGGCCAGCCAAATCAGCAATCTGACCATAGCTGGCAACCTTACCAGTGGGTATTTGCAGCACCGTATCCCAGATACGGGCATAGTAGGGATTGGCTATTGTCATCAGGCTTTGTCGTGTCAGGCTGTTATCTGTTTAGCCTGACACAAGCAGTGATAATGAGGCAAGGCTCAGGCAATCTGTTGATCACTATCTACGTCGGAATAGCAGGCCTGAAACAGCACTTTGCGCAAAGCCAGCTGCATTGCTTCTGCGATCGGTAGGCTGCTGCGGCTGAGTTCGTAGTCCAGTTGATCCACCTGCTGGCGGGCATGGCTGAGCATGGGCGGTGGATCGGACTCCATCGCGATCAGGGTGTCGGCATAGGCGCTGCTGCGATCCTCTTTAATGGTTTTACAGGTAGATAACGCGGTTTTGCCATGCTTATCCCGGTAACCGGCAGCACCAAAGGTACGGCACAGGGTAGGGCGCCATTGATAAATACGGCATTGGCCCTGTTTACCATCGAAGGACAAGGCTTGGTACATCGGGCAGCTGTTGCCAGCTGGGGCCGCTTCTAGTTGTGCCAGTGTGGATTCGGCCGTGCCCTGATCAAACAGGTGCATTGCCAGCGGCAACATATCCAGCACCGTGGCTTCAATCTCCGGGTGCAGGCAGCAGGCACCACACCCACTGCGGCAATGAAGACCGCGTGCTTGTTGGTAACCGGCATAGATGTCCGCCATTTCGCCATACACAGCCTCAACACGACGCGACAATTCACGCAGTCGTTGCATAAAGACTCCGAACGAAAAAGCAAATAAAGTAAGAAACGTAGGTACTCAGAAACCAACGGCTTGTTGGCGTGGCTATTGTATGCGGTGGATAAAAATCCAGCAACAGAATTTTCATCCGGCATAGCGCTGAACGAACTGCGTAGTGTTTCCAGCTCTCTTTGTTTAGAATAGCGCCATGATTTAGCTTCTGAGCCAGCCATGGAAATCCTTGTACAGCAGGATGGACGCGATTACTCCACCTTTCGCTTGCCTGCACGGTTAGCGATCGTTTACCAATGTCAGCAATTGGATGATTTGCGCCAGGTGCCTTTAGAGCCTAAACCGCGGGTGCAGGGAGAGGGCAGCAATACTATTTTTATTGGCGATGAATTGCCACCGCTGTGTCGTTTTGTTGCATCGACTAAAGAGTTAAACTGGTTGGATGATGACCGTGCCCTGCTGCATGTAGAAGCAGGACACAACTGGCACCAGCTGGTGTGCTGGACGGTTGAGCAAGGCTTGTGGGGGCTGGAAAACCTGGCGTTAATCCCAGGCTCCGTTGGCGCTGCTCCGGTGCAAAACATAGGTGCCTATGGCGTTGAGCTGGCCGATCGATGTTGCTATGTTGATTTTTTTCACTGGGAGAGCCAGCAACTGCAACGACTTGATGTAAACGATTGTGCTTTTGCTTACCGTGACAGCGTGTTTAAACATCAGCTGGCCGGACAGGGGGTGATCGTCGCGGTTGGGCTTACCTTATCGAAAAGCCCGCGTCGGGTGCTTAGCTATCAGGGGCTGAATCAATTATCTGCGAGCTGTTCTTTGCAACAGGTATTGGATACGGTGGTGGCCATTCGACAGTCCAAGCTGCCGGATCCTAATGAACTGGCCAATTGCGGCAGTTTTTTTAAAAACCCTGTGCTGCCGGACAAAACTGCCCAGGCGTTGCAGCTGCGTTATCCGGCGATGCCGGTCTTTGTCCAGGGCAATGGTCGGAGCAAATTATCGGCCGCCTGGTTGATTGATCAGGCCGGCTTTAAGGGCAAAAAGCTGGGTGATATTGGCTGTTACAGCCGCCAGCCACTGGTATTGGTCAATTATGGTAGCGGTACGGCCGAACAATTGTTGCAGCTGATTGAAGCCATTCAACTGCAGGTACAGGCCCGGTTTGGTGTCGCGCTGGAACCGGAAGTGCAATTGGTCGGTCAGTTAAGCCATCCGGCGGATCTTTCGTTATGAGCAAAGTGCTAAGCAAAGTACCGGGTAACTTGCGATGAGCGAGCAAAGCAGCTGGCAAATACAGCGGCAGTTGTTGCAGTATTTAAGCGATGGTCAGTTTTATTCCGGTAGTTGGCTGGGCGAGCAGCTGAGTCTAAGCCGTACCGCCATTGCCAATCATATGCAGCAGCTGCAACAGCTGGGGCTGGATATTTTCAGTGTCAAAGGCAAAGGGTACCGGTTAGCCAGCCCGCTGCAACTGCTCGATGGCGCAGCTATCCGGCAGTGGCAAAGCAGCGATAGCACCCCGATTGAAGTGCTGTCGATTACCGATTCAACCAATCTGCAGCTGATGCAGCGATTGCAGCGAGGCGAAACCCTGCCTAAGGGATTGGTATTGGTAGCCGAAGCCCAGACCGCGGGGCGCGGGCGTCATGGCAGGGCCTGGTACTCGCCCTTTGCCGCTAGTTTGTCGTTTTCGATGGTGTGGCAACTGGAGCAGGGCATACAGGCGGCGATGGGCCTTAGCCTGGTGATCGGGGTAGCGGTCTCCGAACTGCTGGAGCAGGACTACCAGCTGCCGGTGGCACTGAAATGGCCCAATGATATCTATCTACAGGGCAAGAAACTGGCGGGCGTGTTGATTGAGTTATCCGGCCAGAGTGATGGCCGCTGCCAATTGGTGATTGGCATCGGCATCAATGTTCAGTTATCAGCAGCACAGGCCGCGCAGCGCATTGATCAACCCTGGATTGACTTAACCACTGCATTAGGGTCGTTGGATAGAAACCGGCTGGTCGCCAGGCTGCAGGCCAGTTGTGTTGAGCATTTGCAGCGTTTTGAGCAGTCGGGTTTTGCGGCCTTTCAGGCGGCGTTTAATCGTCGGCAATTGTTTTTGCAGCAGCCGGTACGTTTAACTCAGGGCCAGCAGGTGGTTCGTGGTATTTGTCATGGCGTGGATGCGCAGGGTAATCTGGTGATTGAATCTCAGGGTAAAAGGCAATTGTTTCACGGTGGTGAATTGAGCCTGAGGGCGGAGAACTGAACCATGTATTTGTTGCTTGATATTGGTAATACTCGTAGTAAAGCCATGCTGGCAAGTTGTGCTGGTAGCATGCAGCGGCTGGACTTGCAAAGTAACACAACGGATTTATCCGCTGTGCAAGCCGTTTATTATGCAGCGGTGGCGGGCCAGGACAAGGTTCAAGCCTTGAAAAAACAGTTGCAGTTGCAAGACAAACCCTGGCGGCAAATTGAAAGCGATGCCTACAGTTTTGGTGTACGTAATTGTTACAGCCAACCGCACCTGCTCGGGGTGGACCGTTGGTTGGGCATGCTGGGTGCCAATTGGCTGCAACCAAGCACGGATGTGCTAGTGGTGGATGCTGGCACTGCGGTGACACTGGATTGGCTGGGTGCAGACGGTGAGCATCAGGGCGGCTGGATCCTGCCTGGCCTGAAGTTGCAGCAACAAAGTGTGGTGCAAAAAACCGCTAAGGTTTTCAATGCCGATACCCATCAAGCACGGTTGCAGCTCGGTGATGATACCGTGTCCTGTTTACAGAATGGCTGTTTGGCGGCGGTGCTGGGCGCAATTCAGCAAGCCTGGGAGTTGCAGCCAATGCAGCAGTTGTTGCTGACAGGTGGCGATACTCAGTTTCTGGCGCCTTACTTGAAACAATATCCACTTCGGTTGGAGCCTGACTTATTGTTTTATGGCCTCAGTCGTTTTATTGACAGTTAATGTGGTCTTTGTCGCTTTTGGCTAAGAATTGGGCATTCAATGCATTTAATTGCACTTTTCGCTTTTTTTCTGTTGCGCCTGCCAAATCATTCTACTAGAATTCGCACCCA
>NZ_JAFIFQ010000077.1 GCF_020831925.1 Alkalimonas sp. | reverse complement strand
CCCTGATGCGGCTGCAACTGACCGGACATAGCCGGGAAGAAGCCATCGAACTGATAGCGTGTGCCTTAGCGCCGGAGATGGAAGCGGTCATCGAGCGCAGGGAAGTCTTTAATTTACAACGCTATTGCCAGCATCTGGCATTGTTGCCTGAAACACCTTGGTTAATCTGATTGCAACTTTCCTGCTTTACCTTTTTCTGGTGCTTCTGAGTTGGCGCATCTTGCCCTTGCTGTCTATAGTTAAGCAAGTGCGAATACAGCACTACTTATAAAGTGTGTTCTTACAGCTGTAAATAATTGCGGGGAAAATTATGATTCGTTCAATGAAACTGGGCGTGCGCTCAGCTTTGGCTTTTGGCTTGGTTGCTTTGCTCACCTTGTTGCTAGGCCTCAATGCAATCTTACAGATGGAGCGCATCGAAGGTATCACAGAGCAGTTGGTCACCGTCGATTTTAATGCTGCTAACGAGGCAGGCAATCTGCGTCGAGATTTAATGGCGTTGATTGTTCAGTCGTATCGGATCCGCACCGCTGAGGATGCTTCCGAGCTTCGTGAAATGCTGGCTGAATCAGAACTTCTGATTCGGCATTATCAACGCGATAGTCAGACGCTAAGTGCATTGCTTTCTGATGGTCAGGCACAGACGGCGTTTAGGGCTTCGGATCAGCAATTTCAGCAATATCAGCAAAGCTTTCAGCAATTGGTACAGCATGTGCAGGCTGGCAGGGCAGTTGAAGCCAGACAGTTGCAAATGGGGGCCTTACGTGAGCGGGCCGATAACTTAATGACGGCGATTGATGTTCTGGTTGAGCATATCATGGACAGCGCTGCTGCTACTGAGCAAGAGGTAGATCGAGTGTCTGATCAGGCCCAGCTTTTACTCGGGATTGGTTTGGTGATTGTGTTGCTGTTAAGTGCCCTTTTTGCTTGGCTTTATAGCCGAAGCATCATAGGCCCGATGCAACAGGCTGTGACCTTAGCGGAAACCATTGCCCGCAATGATTTAACCCTGCAGTTTGAAGTGGATGGTCAGGACGAACCTGCCGCCATGTTGCGCGCCTTGCTGGCTATGCAGCAGAGCTTAAAAGAGGCGCTACGTCATATTTCTCAGTCAGCCAGTCAGCTGGCAGCTACCTCCGAAGAGTTAAGCGTGGTAACCGACCAATCCACTGCCAACCTGCATACCCAAAGCAGTGAGCTGGAGCAGGCTGCTACAGCAGTGAATGAATTGACTGCTGCCATTGAAAATGTGGCTGAAAGCGCTGCCGAAACCTCACGTGAGTCGGATGTGGCTGAAGCGGCCAGCAAGCTGGGCCAGCAAAAAGTGCTGCAAACCATGCAGACTTTAAAAACTTTGGTCACTGGTATCGAAAACAGCTTAAGTGGGGTGGAATCACTGGCCGGCCGGGTTAAAGACATAGGTTCTTTGTTGGATGTGATCCGCGCCATTGCCGAGCAAACCAACTTGTTGGCACTGAATGCAGCGATTGAAGCGGCCAGGGCTGGTGAAAGTGGCCGAGGCTTTGCGGTGGTGGCTGATGAAGTAAGGGCCCTGGCACACCGGACGCAGGAATCCACCAAGCAAATTGAAGCCATGATCAATGCCGTGCAGCAAGAGACCAACAGCACCGTCCAGGCCATCAGTGAAAGCAATGAACAGGCCGTCAATACCATGCAGGCGGCGTCGGAAACCGAAGAAGCTATCCAGCAGGTGACGGAGGTGATCGACAACATTAACCAGCAAAATGCGGCTATTGCTGCGGCAGTCGAGCAGCAATCCATGGTATCGAAAGAAGTGGATTCGAATCTGACCACCATCCAGGATCTGTCTACTCAAACAGCGGCTGGTGCCAATGAAACCAGTGCTTCCAGTCAGGAGTTGGCGCGGGTGGCGGAAGAGCTGAACAACCTGGTCGCGGAATTTAAAGTGGCTTAGAGCCACATCCAGGAGATACCCAGGCCCCACTGGGTATCTGCTATATCACCAGATAAGCGCTTCAAAATGAAGCTATCCAACTGAAAGCCTGCACTGGGCCGCCATACCAGGCCACCGCCAACCACTGATGCGGAGTCATCGCCAAACCAGATACCAGTTTCGACAAAAGCGGTTAAGGCGGTTGCGACTGGGGCACCATAGGTGGTGGCCAGAAACCAGCTGCTGGTGCTGCGGCTGCCCTGCCATTGCAGCATCAGATCTGCGGCATGTCCTTCGGCCCATAAGTCCCAACTAGTCACCAGGCCTAGATCGACAGCATTGCTGGATTCGGTAAACTCCCGTTGGCCGGTTCCCAGTTGAATACCAGCCTGCAGGGCCACGGCATCTGCGGCAAACCAGGGTGCCAGCGCGGGCGACGCATCATAGCGAGCTCCTAGCCGGGTGTCACTGTAGCCTGACTGGGTTTGACGGGCATCGCCCTGTCGGACCCGTTGCCGGATGTAAGGCGCCATTTCCAGCTGCAACTCCCACTGTGGCATCAAGCCATAGCGCAACATGGTATGAAGCTCCGTTTCCTGGCTGCGAGTCTGTTCACGGTTGCTAAAGCTCACCTCTGGTAAACCCAACTCAATCGACCAAGCGCCAACCGGAAGCACGGATGGAGCGAACAAAATGCCAGGGCGGTCAAAATCCGGCCAGTCATCTGCAGCCAGGCAGCAGCAAGTAAAGACGGCTAAACTTAGCCAGAGCCTCTTGATCATGTCAGCGTTCTCCGGAGTTCTTTTTGTTAACTATAGACCACTTCAGGTTCGTTAAAATGATGAAATCCGCGGTCTGTTTGCCTATTTCGGCGTGATATTTACTATTTTAGAAATTAATCATAATCTAAACCGTTGATTTTAAGCGTTTAAATTTTTGGCTTGTTTTTTGCCTACTAACCAAGTGCATTGGCAACCGATGGCTGCCCTTAACAATTAAAAGCAAGAGGAAAGAACAATGTGGAAATTAGGTATCGTCGTTTTGGCACTTAGCTCTGGTTTGGCAGTGGCCAATGAACGCTGTGCATACAGCGCAGAGCGGACACTTAACCTGTCGGATGTACAGCGCTTGCAGCTGACCATGGCGTCCGATCAGCTGAAGCTGACTGGCAGCACTAGCAACGAAGTACAAGTGCATGCCCGGCTTTGTGCTTCATCGCAAAAACGACTGGATGAATTGCAGCTGGCAAGTCGGCAACAGGGCCAGTCCACCCAGTTGCAGTTGTTGCCTGAGCGGCGCTCGAATCAGTTTGGCTCTGGCCTCTTTGGCCGGGGTGGCAACTATGGCTGGTTCGATTTAACGGTGCAGGTTCCGGCAGCCATGCTGCTGGATCTGACGGTCAGCTCCGGTTCGGCCAGCATTGAAAATATTGCCGGTTTAGAGCTGGTGTTAAGCTCTGGTCGGGTGCAGGCCAGCAAGGTCGCTGGCCCGGTCAGCAGTACCGTCTCCAGTGGTCAGTTCACCCTGACCGATGCAGGCCCGGTGCAGTTGAATGCGCTGTCGTCCGGTCAGGTGTCCCTGCGTCAGGTCGGCGCTGTTCAAGCTAGCAGTGTCAGCTCGGGCCAGCTTAGCATTGAGCGCGCTGCCGGTGATGTGTCGCTGAACAATTTGAGTTCAGGGCAGATCCGGGTCAGTGATGTGCAAGGCTCGGTCAGGGTGGATCGCATTAGCTCCGGCTCGGCCCGGGTCAGCGATGTGACAGGCGACGCGGCCTTTGGCTCCATTGGTTCTGGCAGCATCCGAGCAGAGCGCATTGGTGGCGACTTTAGCTTAGAGCGAAAAGGCAGTGGCTCGGTGCGGCATCAGGAGGTGCGTGGCCAGGTGCGTTTGCCATCCCGTTAAATGGACATCAGGTCAGGCAGCACTAAGCTGCCTGGCTATTTGTTTCGGCTTTATCCATACTTAGGCTCCGATTTCTTATTTGGCAAAGCTATGGTGCGATGGTTGTTGGCCCTGGTGATGTTAAGCGCCACTTCACTGCAGGCGGAACCCTGCCTGCTCAAAGTGCAGGCGCAGCATTTTCCTCCACGCTTTATTAAGCTTGAGTCGGCTACCGGCGAGGTGGTATGGCAAGGCTTTAATGCGGAATTGTATCAGCAGTTGGCAGATCGAATGGGCTGTCAGCTGGAGCTGTTGGAGATCCCCTTTGGCCGGGCCATGCAAATGCTGGCCGATGGTGAGCTCGGCATGATGAGCAATGTGTCAAAAAATGCCGAGCGCGCCGAGTTTGCTCACTTTATTGGCCCGGTTAGTACCGAGCGTACCATGGTGGTTGGGGAGCGTGCTTTACTCGGTAAGGTCGGGAATTTGCAGCAATTGGCCGAGGTCGATGGGCAAATAGGCCTGATGCAAGGGGTGTTTTACGGTCAAGCGTTCGCAGCTGAACTGGAGCAAAATCCGCAGTTGCAAGAGCGGCTTGCATATGTTGGCACCAGCCAGCAAAAGCTGGACTTATTGTTGCGTGGCCGCATACAACTGACCTTTGAAGACAGCCTAACGTTGCAGCAGCTGTATCAACAGGGTGTGCTGGATGAGCAGGAGCAGGTGGCGCTTTTTACCTTGCATGAAAGTCCGGTCTACCTGGCGGTCAGTAAAGCTGCATTTGATGAAGAAAGCTTGCATCAATTGCAACAGGCTTGGCAGCAACTGGTAGCCGATGGCGTCTTATCCGGCTTGCAACAGCGTTACTTTTCAGCTGTGGAGCCGCTTTAATTTCTCTGTGATCAGCAAGACGATCATGCCCGTCATTCACTCTGATTTCCCCAAAGCAGTGCAAATATTTCGTTAATTTGTCGCTGCATACGTATTCATCTTGTTTACCTGCACCAGTTTGGCCATAACAGTAGGGCTCTGTGCAAACTTTAAACACAGAGATCGTGAGGCCTGTTTAGTACTGTTGGTGGCGTCTGGAGACGCAGGGGGTAACAACAAGGACAACGTCGTGGGACGGCAAGGCATGAAGCCGGGTAGTACAACTACAGGCCGGAAATAAAACCATTTATTTTCAGGTAAAACCATGCAAAAAACAGCCAAAACTTCCATCTGGCAGAGGATGCGTCACAGCGCTATTGCCTTATCCGCATTCAGTTTATCCTTTGGCCTGCAGGCCAGCGAGTTGCCGGAAATCCCGCCGCAGCAGGTCAACAACACCATGTATCAGGCGTTTTACTGGGATGCCTACCCTGGCCTTTGGGCCAATTTACCGGCCATGGCGACCCCTTTGGCCGAGCGCGGCATTACCTCGATGTGGCTGCCACCAGCCGCCAAGGGTATGAATGGCACCAACAGCGTCGGTTACGATGTGTACGATTTTTGGGATCTGGGCGAGTTTTACCAAAAAGGCACCACCGCTACTCGCTATGGCAGCCGTCAGCAGCTGCAGCAAGCGCTGACTGCGCTGGATCAGCTGGGTATTCAGGCCTATTTTGATGTGGTGTTTAATCACCGCATGGGCGCTGATGCACAGGAGAATATTCCTGGCTTTGGTCTGGCCTGGACCGAGTACCATTTGCAAGGCCGTCAGGCGCATTATACCCAGCAAAACTGGGGCTACTTGTGGCACGACTTCGATTGGGACTGGACCGCCTTTAATGGCTCCGATAATCAGCTGTACCCCGGCAAGTGGTGGGGCAATACCTTCCACTTTCCTTACCTGATGGGCGAGGATGTTGATTACAACCGCTTTGAAGTGCAGCAGGAAATGAAAGCCTGGGGCGAATGGATTATCAACCACGTAGGCTTTAGTGGCTTTCGGATGGATGCTATTGCGCACGTGGATACCGATTTCACCCGCGACTGGATCAATCATGTGCAGTGGGCCACCAGCGAGGATGTGTTCTTTGTAGCGGAAGCCTGGGTCAGTGATATCAACGGCTATCTGGATGCCGTCAATACGCCGCATTTGCGTGCCTTCGACTTTAATCTGCGCGAAGACTTTGTCGCTCTAAGCAGTGGCGGCAAAGACATGCGCTGGTGGGGTGGTCTGGTCAATAGCCAGCACCGCGATCGGGCGGTCACCTTTGTCGATAACCACGATACCAGCCGGGCGGGCAATCCTTACGGCATGCCGCAGGTGATCAACTACAAGAACCAGGCCTATGCCTACATCCTGTTACGCGAGCATGGGGTGCCCACGGTGTTTGCCCGTGATTACGATGAGTTTGGCATGGCAGCAACGCTGGATAAACTGATTGAAGCCCGCCGTTACTTTGCCTATGGCCCTGGTCATGAATACTCCGGTAATACCGAGGCAGTCTATGCCTATGTGCGGGAAGGACTCAGCAATGTGCCGGGCACCGGTTTGGTGATGCTGATGTCGGGTCGCAACTGGGGTGGCCAGCAGTCGTTTTCTATCAATAGCCGTCAGCCGAATACGACATTTTACGATTACACCGGCAATGTCAGCGGCACTGTCACCACCAATGCCCAGGGCTATGGCAGCTTCCCGGTCAATATGACGGAAAGTACCGGTTGGTCGGTCTGGGTACCGCAATCCAGTGGTGGCAATCAGCCGGGTACCATCACGCTGCGCATGACCAAAGATGTCGGCTACGGCTACTCACTGTTTTTCACCGGCAGTAGTTCGGAGCTCACCAACTGGGGCGGCGGCATTGAAGGCACTTGGACCAGTGGCAACGTCTGGGAAGTGACCATCCAGGACCCGGGTAATTTTGAATGGAAAACCCGTAAAGGCCCAGCCGGTGGCAGTGGTCAGGACTGGGAAAGTGGCAGCAACCACAACCAGAGCAATCTGCACCCTAGTTTTAATGGTGGGTTTTAACGAAACCGTATCACCTGAGCTCAACTACAAAATCAGCCCCGATGGTGGGCTGGTTTTGCTTTATGACCATGCAGTTGTTGTGAGCTGGTATTGGCTCTACAATACAGGAAGAGTAAATAATCGGAACCGTTATGAATCAGGATATACGTTGGCAGCAACGGCTGGATAATTTTACCAAAGCCTTGAGCGAGCTGACGGAAGCCGTCGATTTATCCAGACAGCGCCCCTTATCCAAGCTGGAGCAGCAAGGCTTGATCCAGGCCTTTGAATACAACTATGAATTGGCGTGGAGCTGTATAAAAGATTTTTATCAGTTTCAGGGCGAAACCGATATTCAGGGATCTCGTGATGCATTCCGGCTGGCTTATCAGCGAGGCTTGGTTGCAGACGGTGAGCTCTGGATGTCGATGATTAAAAGCCGGGCGCTGACTTCCCATAGCTACAATCAGTCGACTGCCCAAGCTGTTGTGCTGGATATTTTGCAGCGCTACCACCCAGCACTGACGGCTTTGCATCAGACGCTAAGTAGCCACTATGCCACAAGCTGAATTATTCGGTCTGCCCGCAGCAGCTTTACAACAGATCCGTCAGTGCATGGCGAACTTTGGCACTATTGATCAGATCATTCTGTATGGCTCTCGTGCCATGGAGACTTACAGGCCGGGTTCGGATATTGATCTGGTGGTGCTAGGCGAGCATTTTAGCCATCAACAACTGCTGCAACTGATGACGGCATTGGATGACTTGCTACTGCCTTATCAGTTTGATATTTGCCGGCGGCAAGACATCGGCCATCAGGACTTGTTAGCGCATATTGAGCGTGTTGGGCAGGTGTTTTATCAGCGCGGGAGTGAGTGTGAACGGAGTAGATACAACAAGGGCGTAATCTTTTGAATTACGCCCTTTTCGTTGGTAGGATCCTTTGCCCTTTTTCGCCTTCACCACCCTGGTTTGAAACACCTTACTGGTGACTAAAGCTTTTATCGCATTATCGCGGATTTCACCGCGGCCATGCTCGGCTGCTGCTGGTTTACTCATGGTATGACTCCTGTTCAAAAAACGCGCAAAGTGTAACTGGAGTCTTTGACTTGAGCAAGCACAAAAAGCTTCGTTTTAGTTATTCCGGTAAGCAGAAAGGAGAAATGCTTGTCAGAATAGCCAGTATGCATTTACCGCTTTGCACTGCCGGAGTTGGTGGTGGCGCGTAGCCGATTGGTTTGCCAATAGACCGATCCGTCAACGAGAGGTGACTATGAATCTGTTCCGACTATTCGTTTTATTTTTGACAGCAATGTTGTCGTTTCAACTAGCGGCTATTGTGATTCGGCATGATGTTAGCGATGAAAAATATTGGGCCAGCGAAGCTGATTTTCCGGCATTGGCCACCTTGTACCAGATAGGTGTGCATGGCAGCCTGATCGACCCCGAGTGGGTGGTGACCGCCGCGCATGCGATTTTTTGTCTGGAACCCGGTGCGCTGATCCAGGTTGGTGGGCAAGAGGTTGCCGTAAGTGCGGTTTATGCCCATGCTGATTACCAGCTGGATAAACACAATGATATTGCGTTGATTAAACTACAAACACCAGTATTTTCAGTGCCTGCAGCCCGGTTGTACCGCGATAATGATGAAAAAGGCCAGGCCCTGTGGTTTATTGGTGCCGGAGCCAGCGGCAATGGCAATACCGGGCAGACGGTATCGTTGCAACAAAATAATGGTCAGTTGCGCAAGGCGCAAAATACGGTGAGCAAAGCCTCGGCTACTGAACTGCACTTTATCTTTAACCAGGGCATGCAGGCCCTGCCGCTGGAAGGTGTATCAGGCAATGGCGACAGCGGTGGGCCAGCGTTCATCCGCAAAGCCGACGACTTTTATTTGCTTGGAGTCAGCTCACGCACCACCTCGTGGTTTACGGCTGTGGGTCGCTATGGTGTGAAAGAGGCCTACTCCCGTATTTCACATCATGCCAGCTGGTTGGATGCCGTGATGGCAGGTGATCATCAGCTGATTGCAGAGCAAACCACACAAAACCGCTTTGTACCGCCGGGCACGGCTGATTTGCCACAACTTTGTGCCAGACTGAATTTTTAATGAGTAAGATTCTGCTGCAGTATTACCACCCATTCTGGGCGCGCTGCACAGGCGCTAGTAAATAGTCACTACGCCTCAAATCAGGTTCTTTGGCTTCACTCCTGTCGAACTACCGCAGTAAAAGTTTGTTTTTTCCGGATGATTGTCATAGCTTTATATCTGGTGTGTCACTGTATTGTGTTATTGGTTTTTATTGGCAGCAAACAAAGGGGGTATTCGTTGCTCGAAGTCATCGAGATCCAGACCAAAGCAATACAAGGTCGAACCGAGCCCTATCTGTGTCGTTTGTCTGATAACCAGCTGTATTACATCAAAGGACCTCAAGCAGGTACGCGTGGGTTAATCAATGAAGCAATCTGCGCTTGGCTGGGACAAAAATTGAAGCTTACTATCCCTGACTATTGCTGCGCCTATCTACCGCCAGATATTTTGAAATACGATCCACAAGCACGTCGGGTGCTAGGCGATGGAGATACCGTTGTCTTTGGTTCCCGACTCATCTCCGGGTTGTTAGAAGTAACGCACTCAAATGTCTTAAAGCTTCCTGTGAAGTTTGCCCGCGATTTATTCCTGTTTGATTACTGGATAAAAAATGAAGATCGCACCATGACAGAACACAGTGGTAATCCGAACTTATTTTACCGCGCAGGTTCAGATAACTATGTAGTGCTGGATCACAACCTTGCCTTTGACGAAGACTATCATTTCAGCAGAAATGCACATTTGCACCCCGGCTATAAAGTGTGGTTCAACAGTCAGCAGGATGTGCTGTGGCAGGATCATTACAGTGCAAAGTTGACAATTGCTTTGCAAGGCTTTGAGCAGTATGCTTCATCCTTACCAGCCACTTGGCTTGATGAAGAACCCGATTATTTGCAACAGATACGAAGGACTTTGTCGCAGTACAATGATGATGAGTTTTGGGAGGTGCTGATATGAAAACGCTGTATCAGTATGCAATAGTACGATTTATGCCGCATGCGGAGACAGGCGAGTTTGCCAATGTCGGCATCGTGCTGTGCGCACCAGAGCTTGGCTTAATTGATTTCCGCCTGGCACCAACCCGCTTTGCCAGGGTTACTGATTTTTTTGAAGACCTCGATGGTAAACTTTATAAAGCCACCTTACAAACCGTGGAAGAAGAGCTGCAGCGATTACATGCGTATGTCGGGAAACTGGTAGCAAAAGATCTCGCGCTCCATATGCAGGAAGTGGTTCGGCCGCGAGAAACATTGGTACGTTATTCTGAATTGCGCACATTGTACCTTGAGAAAAAGCCGGAAGCTGTGCTTAATCAACTATTTGAACAATTGGTTCATCGTAACTTCCTGACAGAAGAGTATCAGGAAAACCTGATGGTTAAAGTGATTCGCCAGCAACTCCGCGATGAAAAGCTTACGCACTTTAAGCAGCAAAAGCTTCAAGATAACTTTTGTGAGGTGACACTGCCACTGGTAGCAAAAACCAATGACCTCTTTGTCATCAGGCCATTAGCCTTTCGCCAAAAAACGGCGATTCGCCTGTTTGATCATGCTGAGCAATGGATAGGTCGTTTCCGGCGGCTGGTAAATCATAATGTGCTGCATAAGCAAAATATTCTTTTACCCCTGCAAGGCCCTGAGGTTAACGACAATAAGCTGATTGGCGCTTTTAAAGAAGTAGAGCGTGAACTGGCGGATTTTGGTGTACAAATATTGGATCATCATGACAAAGCCGGTATTAGCCACTTTGCCAAGCATTCTCTGATGCCTGATAGCTTTAGACTTCAGTAACCACTGTAAACCACAAGGCGCAGATGGTGCAGCTTTTTTAATATTCGGCTCACTTGATGAGCCGAATATTAAGGCTAATCGGCTCATCCACTGGCGGTTAAAAAGGTCCGGTAGCTTTGGTTATCGCTAACCAGCCGGTATTCGTAACCGAGATTGTTTAAGTGTTCGGCGATGTCGTTGTGTTCTGCTACCTCAAAGCCGGCCAGCACATCACCGGTGGCGGCACCGTGGTTGCGGTAGTGAAACAGCGTAATGTTGCGATGCTCGCCCAGCGTATTAAGGAAGTTCATCAGCGCGCCCGGGTATTCCGGAAAGCTGAACTGATAGACCTGCTCGGTCAGCGGCCGCGGTGGCAGGCCTCCGACCATATGGCGGACATGCAATTTGGCCAACTCATCGTCGGATAAATCCAGAAACTCGTAACCGGCATCCTGCAGCGCCTGCTTGACGGTATTCAGCTCCTGCAGGCCATGACGCAATTTGATACCGACAAAGATATGGGCCTTGTGATCGCTGGCGTAGCGGTAGTTAAACTCGGTGATGGCGCGCCCGCCCAGTGTCTGGCAAAAACGGCGGAAGCTGCCGGTCTGCTCCGGGATGGTCACCGCCAGCACAGCTTCTTTTTTCTCACCAAGCTCACAGCGCTCGGAGACATAGCGCAAGGTATCGAAATTCATGTTGGCGCCGCTTAACACCGCCGCCAGTTGCTGGTTAGGCTGGCAATCGCTTTGCTGGCTGTATTTCTTCAAACCCGCCAGCGCCAAAGCGCCGGCGGGCTCGGCCACCGCCCGCAAGTCATCGAAGATGTCCTTGATGGCGGCACAGATTTCATCGCTGCTGACGGTGATGACGGCATCGCAGAACTGCTGCGCCAGTTTGAAATTTTCGCTGCCAATACGTTTAACGGCTACACCATCGGCGAACAGGCCAACACGCTCCAGGGTTACGGGGGCACCGGCTTTAAGCGCCATTTGCAAGCAGTTGGCAT
>NZ_JAFIFQ010000076.1 GCF_020831925.1 Alkalimonas sp. | reverse complement strand
TAGCCGGAGGCTTCCCCATTGCGGCTGTGGTAGGCAAGGCCGAGATTATGGACGCGCCACTGCCGGGTGGTCTTGGCGGGACCTATGGTGGCTCGCCGGTCGGCTGCGCTGCGGCCCTGGCCGTGCTGGATGTGTTGGAGCAGGAGAATCTGGTTGAGCGTAGTCGCGCCATCGGCGCTGCATTTGCCGAAAGTTTGCACAGCCTGCAACGTCAGTTTCCAGCTTTAATTGGTGATATTCGCCAGCAAGGCGCCATGATTGCGATGGAGCTGGTAAAAGACGGGGACCCCAATCAGCCCAATCCGGAGCTGACGCAAAGCATTATCAAGGCGGCAGAGCAACACGGTTTGATCCTGCTGGCCTGTGGTTTTTACGGCAATGTGATCCGGTTCCTGCCACCCCTGACCATTGAGTTTGAGGTGATGCATGAAGGGCTGGAAAAGCTGGAGGTGTTGCTGCACTCATTGCTCAGCCAGCGCTAATGCCGCTTGGCAAGGCTGTGGTCAGTCTGTTGTTGAGTCTGTCTGCAGCCAGGGCCGCAGTGGTGCCAGTTCGTTGCTAAAATGCCGCCAGCGCTGCAGCGACGACTGATAAACAGGTTGCCGTATCTGGCTGGCACTGCCGGTGGCACTGGCTTGCTGATTGAGTTGATGAAAGTTCAGGTAATCATCCTGCCAGGGCAGTTCGCAAAAAGTGAACAGTGCCGGGACCACTTGCTCGGGCTGGCGAACCAGCTGTTCGTACTGCACCTGATGAATACGGCCTGGTAACAACTGCTGCCAGTGCTGCATCAGTTGCTGATACCCCTGCATGTAGCGGCCCAGCTCGGTCAAATCGTAGGAAAATGGGTAGGCGTTGGCAAACAAATGTTTGTAAATAGCATAGGCATGATCCATCGGATCACGCTGGATATGAATAATTTTTGCCTTTGGCAAAGCCAGTGCAATCAACCCCAGATACAAAAAATTCAGCGGCAGTTTATCGACAAAATGAGGCTTTTGCCCGGTGAGCGGCCGGGTGCTATCGAGGTAAGCTTGCCCTAGTTGTTGCCAGTTCACCCCGGCACTTTGCCGCACCATGGCGACTTTATCCATTTTTTCCATAGCCGGCCGAGCGGGATGAAGCTGCCGGATGGCCTGCTGCAGGCACTGAGCGAAGTTATTCAGTTCACCGGCCAGTTGTACCTGTGGCGAGCAGCCTAAAAAGCGCTCCAGTAAGGTAGAGCCTGCTCTTGGCAGCCCCAAAATAAAAATGGGCTCGGCACTGGCGCAACCTGGGGCTGCTTGTTGCATCAGGCTGGCATCAAAGGTGTCGGCAATGGCATCCATCACAGCCAGATCCTGTTCCAGCTGATAGTGCAGATGCTGGCGCCGGATGCGGGCACCCTGGCTAAGTGCTTGAAACGATGCCTGGTAGTGCTGCAGATCTTCCAGGGTTTTGGCCAGCGCATAGTAAAGCTGCACCTGATCTTTTGGGCTCAGATCCGGCCGCGCCAGTTGTGCCCTAATGGCGCTGGCATGGTTGCTGTCCGGGGTTTGTTTGCGCAGGCCGGCTAGAAAATGCCAGGCTTCGGCATCGCCGGGGGCCAGCTGTAAGGCAGATAGGACATGCTGCTCGGCCTGAGCCAGCTCACCACAAATTCGCAGCATAGTCGCGTAGTTAAAGTGCAGGGTGGCGTTATCCGGTTGCAGCTGCAAAGCGCGCTGATACAGCCTGGCGGCGGTGTCGTACTGCTGCAGCTGACTAAGTTGCAGCGCCAGCCGGCTCAGTGTCAGGGCTTCATCGGGCGCTGAGCTGATCAACTCGCTTGCCAGAGTCTGAGCTGCTGCGCTTTGCTGACAGAGCAGTAAACACTCCAGCAGGCGCAACCGCACGGAAAAAGTCTCTGGTGCCAGCGCCTGGGCACGCCGTGCAAACTCCAGTGCTTTGACCGCTTGCTGGCTTTGTTCGGCAAAATGGCTGGCGGCCAGCCAGCACAGACTGTGCTCGGGAAACGCCTGCAACAGCTGTTGCAGCAGGCTTTTGGCTCTGGCCAGATCCTGCTGCTGCAGTGCCTGCCAGAATGGCTTCAGCGATGGATGGATATCGGACTTTTGATCAGGCTTTTGCTCAAGTTTTTGATCGAAGAGGGGCATCGGTTATCCAGCCATGGGTTCTGCTGCTATCTAAGCAGGGTTGCACTTTGGATGCAACCCTGCGTCAGCCTAGAAGCGGTAGGTTACTGAGATCCCTAAGGTACGGGGCTGGGTGATGTAGTCTTTCGAGCCATTGCCGAGGAAGTTTTGCCCCGGCTCGGTCCCCATGTAGCCTTCCGACAAGACACCGGTGACGCCATCTTCGTTAAAGATGTTGCGCAGGTAGAGCGCAAATTGCCACTGCTCGCCATACAGACTGGTGCTGAGGTTCGCCAGCCAGAACGACGGCAAGTCAATGTCGAAATTTGGGTTGCTGCCAAGGGCATTGCGTGAGCTGGATTGATAATAAAGCCCGGCAGTGGTGACCAGGTAGTAACGGGCCGAAATATCGTAACTGTGGCTTAAGCTGCCGCTGAAGGTGTTTTTCGCGGTACTGGGCAGTTGCTCGCCTTTACGCGAATGGGTAAACCTGCCCGGGCTGGCTGCGGTACCGGATGGGGCGACCAAATCGGCGGTGAGCTTGGCATCGACGTACGAATAGCCCAGATTGTAACTTAGGCTGGAGCTCAAATAACCGCGTAGCTCCAATTCCAAGCCTTGGGTGCGGGCCGATTCGCCATTGACTGCAGCAAAGAACCCCCAGTTGGGCGTGCTGATGTTGAGCTGCGGATCATCCCAGTCGGTGTAAAACAAAGAAGCGGCGTAAAAGTGCTGGCCGACCATGCCTTTGATGCCCACTTCGTAGTTCACCACTGAGTCGGCATTGTAGTTCAGGTAAGCCGGATTTTCGGCAAAAGTGCCGCTCACCGGCACGGCGGTGGTACCGCCACGACGGTAGCCTTCGGAAACGGTGGCGTACAGCATGCTGTGCTCGCTCCAGTCGTAGGCCAGGTTTAGTTTAAACAAGGTGCCGTTGTCGCTAAAATCGGATGCCATCACGGCCGGGCCCGGGTAAATCGGCAGTTCAATCAAAGTATCGTTACGGATTTTGTTGTGAAAGTAGCGCAGGCCAACCGTTGCCCGAAAGGCATCACTCAGGTGCCAGGTTAGTTCACCAAAGACGGAGGTATCACGCACATTGCGGCTGTCGCGGTACAGAAAATCCTGATCGCCGAGCACGCCGCCCCAGCTGGCTAATGTCTCGTCGAAGCCACTGGCACGGGCCCATTCGCTAAAGCCCGGCATAAAACTATCCTGACCGGAGCGGGTGTCCTGATCCAGATAAAAGGCACCCAGGATCCAATCCAGCTGACGCTCGCCATTGGAAACCAGCCGGACTTCCTGCGCAAAGCCCTTGTCCTGATAAAAGCGCTCTGCCGATGCCATCGGCCGTGGTGAGCCGCCATAGTACCAGGCAAACCAGTTGTTCTGAGCGTAAAAGCCGGTGTTGTCGCTGCTAGAGCTGCCTTTATGATCGTAACTGGAGGTGCTGGAAGTCATGGTGGCAAAGCCCAGATCCCACTCCAGTTCCAGCGCCAGCGCATCAACATCCCGCTCACTCGGTTCCAGTTGAATGGCGCCATTTTCATAGTCACGGTAGCCTTGTTCGCTGCCGGTTACCCAGTTGGTACCACGGGTCACCTGACGGCGGCCACCGATTTTGTCTTGTTGGAACTGATAGGACAGTAAAGCGTTGAAGTTGTCGCTCGGTTGCCAGAGCAGTGCCAGCCGACCATAATCGATTTCAACGGTATCGGCATCTTTCACCGAGCGAAAGACCGGGCCACCGTTGGCAATATCACCGCCAGCAGCGACCGGAGCGCCCTGAGCATTCAGCTGATAGACATTGGGGTAATCGACCAGGCCGTCGTTATCAATCCGGCCCAGATAGCCCCGGACTGCGAACTGTTCACTGAGTGGCAGATTGAGCAGCAGATCCAGGTTTTTATTAAAGCCGCCCGAACCTTTGCTTTGGCTGAGGCTGGCCGATACCTTGCCTTCGGTATCCAACAGATCAGGCCGGTTCATCCGGTAACGAACTGTGCCGGCCAGCGAGCCTGAGCCATACAGGGTACCTTGCGGACCACGCAGCACTTCAACCGCATCGATGTCTTTAAGAATAAAGTTGGCAAACAGTGGGGTTTCGTTGACATAGGTAGACACGGTCGGCACTGCGTTTAGCGCAAAATCGCCATTACCGGCTGAGTCGACATTCATGCCACGGATCACGATGTTGTTAATGACACCGGAGTTGCGGTAGCCGCGATCAACCACGGTAATGCCAGCCATTTCCCGCATCATATCCACCGAGTCGATAATATGGCGCTCTTCCAGTTGCTGGCCACTGATCACCGAGATGTTGTATGGGATTTCCTCGGCCATTTGTGGCCGACGGCTGGCGGTAACGGTAATACGTTCCACCTGCCACTCGGCACGGCTTTGCTGCTCTTCTTCAGCGATTGCTGTCATCGGCAACAGCAAAGCGGAGCTGACAGCCAGCGCCAGTGGTGCTTTACGAAAGATGGTAGCCATACCGGTTTGTCCTGTTGTGCGAGCGTTCATGTTGGTTCCCCATTGCTTTTTTTTTAGTCAGTTAACCCTAATGCAGGCTTGGTATTGATGTAAGCGCCAGTTCAGAAGGATCCATGGGTCCAGTTTCTAC
This sequence comes from Alkalimonas sp., assembly GCF_020831925.1. Lineage (GTDB taxonomy): Bacteria > Pseudomonadota > Gammaproteobacteria > Enterobacterales > Alteromonadaceae > Alkalimonas. The sequence goes on along the minus strand of NZ_JAFIFQ010000076.1, from coordinate 6,909 downwards.
TGGCTGGTTTTTCCAGCGCACCGAGCTGGTCCAGTGCTTCAGATCGCGCCCCCGGTTGGTACTGAGGAAAGGGCAGTGGGTGATCGCGAAAGCTTTTCAGTGGCTGGCCCAGGCTGTGCCAGCCTTGTCGCCGCGTCCGGCGCAAATAGGCGAGATCCAGCTCCACCACGATGGCCTCGTGATGCACACAGGCTTGATGAATCACTTCTCCGCCTGGGCCGGCAATGATGGACTGGCCGACGCCCATGGTGCCAGAGGCATTGATATCAATCAGGTAACACTGATTGGTGCAGGCATTGGCGCGGGCGATGGCGAGCTCGACATTGCGGTCGATGGTGTTGGTCAGGGTTGGGTGCAGGATGACTTCAGCGCCCTGCCACACCAGCGCCCGGATACTTTCCGGAAACCACATGTCGTAGCAGATAGAGAGCCCGAAACGGCCAACGTCCGGAATGTCGAACACGGTAAACTCAGTGCCGGCAGTCACGCCGACTTCATAGGGTAAAAACGGATACATCTTGCGGTAGCGGCAGTGCACGCTGCCGTTGGGCGCTATAACGGAGCTGGTGTTGTAGATCTGATCACCCTCCCGTTCAAACAAGGAGCCATTGCACAACCAGACGCCTGCTTCGATAGCCAGCTGACTGTAACGCTGTTCAGCGGGTCCTGGCAGCGGCTCGGCAAAGCGCGGTGCCGGGCCAAAGGTGCACAGCTCGGGCAGCAGGATCATATCCAGGTTAGGGTAACGTCGTTTGGTGGCCAGTACCTGCTCGCGTATCAGCGGGAAGTTGTCTGTGCCGGGCGTCAGGGCCAGTTGCAATCCAGCCAGGGTAAAAGTGGTCATCTACAGACTCCGGTCAAAGCCCGGTCTATACCGGGGCAGTTGGGTTCTGTTGTCAGCATAGGAAAGCTGCAGGCGTAGGGGTAGGGCCAGATGCCGACGATTGATGGAGCCAGATGGATGCTTTATTCCCGTGCTGCGGAGGGGTGCAGCACAAAAAAAGCCGAGTCGACCCGTTTTTGCTGGCGTACCCAGTTGATGCGGTTGCCATCGGTGTAGAGTTCAAACCCCAGCACTTCGCCATAGGACCAATGCTGCCACTGCCGGTACCAGTGATCGCCTTCCAGCCACCATTTGCCACTGTCCTGCTTTTCATCATGGTAGCCTTCAAAACCCTGCATGCTGCCATCGGCATGCAAGCGGATGCGGTAAGGATCGCCAAACACAGTGCGGCCGATAAACTCACAGCGGCTGACAAAATCCCGCAGTGCCTGACCGGTCAGCCGCTCACCAAAACAGGGTTCTGCGCTTTCTTCGGCTTGCTCATCCTGTTGCCAGCGCCACATGAGCCTGGCCAGTTGCTCGACACCATCGCGGATTTTATGGCTGGGAATGCTGCTGACCCCCAGCCGGATATAGTGCATAGGTTTGTTTTTGCCACCATAAAAACGACTGACTGGCTCAATTAAAATACCGGCTTTGGCAGCCTCTGCAGCAAAGCGTTCGCTGTTTAGTTGCTCTGGCCCCTGGATCCAGCAGGTGCTGCCACCGACAGTGCGCGAGGTGACAATGGCGGTGGATAAATAATGATTCAGCGCTTCACGCATTTGTAGCCAGCGCTCTGCCAGTTCCTGGTTCAGCCGGCGCATGGTCTGATCGTAGTAACCGAGCGACAAGAACAGCCCCATAATGCGCTGGTTATTGGCCGGTGGGTGGCGCAGCATCAAGGAGCGTAAACGGCGGGCTTTGCGGATCACCTCGGCCGGCGCCACCAGAAAACCGAGTCGCAGGCCTGGTGCCAGTGCTTTGGAAAAGCTGGACACATAGAGCACTCGCCCCTGGGTATCCAGGCTTTTAATGGCCGGGTGAGGCTGGCTGATAAAATTGGTTTCGCACTCGTAATCGTCTTCTATGATTAAAAAATCGTCTTGCCCGGCTCGTTGCAACAAGGCCTGGCGTTTTGCCATCGACATAGTCACTGCTGTTGGCATCTGGTGGCTTGGAGTGACATACACCAGATCGGCGTGGGGCGGTATCGCATCCACATGGATGCCATCTTCTTGAACTTCGACAAAATGCAGTGGGCTGAAATTCAGTTGGGCCAGTTGGCGCATGCCCTGATAGCCAGGTTCTTCCATCGCCAGCAAAGTTTGGTGATTAAGCAGCAATCTGGCCAGCAGATAGAGTGCCTGTTGCGAGCCGAGCGTGACCAGGATTTCATTGCTGTTGGCCTGAATACCACGGCGGGGCAGCACCTTGGTGCGGATTTCCTCGGTAAGCAGTTGATCGTCTTGATGGCCGCTGTCGGAGGCCCAGGATTTGATTTCACCGACATTTAAGCTGAGCTTGGAGCATTCCCGCCATTGATTGACCGGGAACAGCGAGGGATCAAACTGGCCATTAATAAAAGGATAGGGGTAGTGCTGCCAATTATCCGGATAGGGCGGCGGGCTGCTTTCCAGTGTTAATTTCGGCAGGCGCTGTGCCCAATTCAGGCTGGAGTCTGAGACCGCAGGCTTGTTGGCTGTCTCAGTCGTGGCATGCAGTTCAAACAGCTGCTCGTTGACATAGATACCACTGCGCTCTTTGCTGATTAGATAGCCTTCATCGATCAGCTGTTGATAGGCATGCACCACTGTATTGCGGGCAATACCCAGTTGTTCGGCCAGTTTGCGTGAGGAGGGCATTTTGCTGCCACAGCCAAAGTAGCCATTTAAAATGGTTTGAATCAGCTTTTGGATCAGTTGCTGTTGCAGGTTGGAGCTGCCATCCGGCTCTAAAACAAACAAGTGCTGCATAGCTTCTAGTCATGGTTATACTGCAGTGGCAATCAGCATACGGTGCTGTATTGGCAACTGCAAGCCTGGATTATTCAGCCCGATCCAACAAGCGAGCCGGATACAAAGTCACCAGAGCCGCGGCAATCAGCATCACCACCGCCACATTAATCAGCAATGGGTATTGGGTGTTGCCAAGCAACAGGGCAGCAATCAGCGGACCTGAAGCCAGCCCCATTTTGGAGGCAAAACCACCCAGCGCCGCCATTTGGCCAGCTTTGTCGAATTCGGCACAGATCCCCAGCAGGTAGGCAATGCTAAAGGCCCAGGTGATGCCAACCGCTATATTGGCCAGCCAGAACACCCAGGCCAGGGCACTGAAGTGCAGTGCAAAGGTGGCAATGGCGGTGATCAGGATGCCGCAAAACAATGGTAGCATGCGGCCAAAGCGGGTGGAGAACAGAATCACCAGGCCGGAGCCGAGGATACCAAGCCAGGCCGAAACCCCAAGCGCGGGGGCTATGGTAGTCATGCTAAGGCCGGCTTGTTCGCCCAAATCAATGATGTAGGCATAGAGCCCCATATTAGCAGCCTGGAATAGAAACACCGCTAAAATGGAAGCCAGCAAGGGTTTGCGACGAATAGCGCTGGTGCTCGCCTGCTTGCTGCTTTGACTGACCGGGTAATCTTGTAAAAACGGCAGCATCAGCAAAGCCGTGGTACTGAACAGAATCAGAGCAAGGAAAAGGATCCAGGCGCCAACAACAGGAACCATGGGGGGCAACACCATGACACCCAGGCCACCCAGACCAAACTGGACTAACAGCAACATGCCAAAGGTTTTATGCACCTGCTCGGTGCGGGCTATCACTGCAAAAGCAATACCGACCAAAAGACCACCGATGCAGCCATGCACACCACGCAGTGCCAGCATCACCCAGGGATGCTGGATCCACATCGATAAAAAATCGAGGCTAATAAGTGTCAGCAACAAGGCCGTACAGACTGGCTTCCAGCGCCAGGATTTCACAATAAACACAGCAACCAGAGCACCTATCGCAGCCCCATAAATGTTGCTGGAAGCGATCAAACCCGCCTGACGATGGCTAAAACCCAGGCCATCAATCAGGCCAGAGACCAAAGCCGGCATGATATTGACGTAAAACAGGCCTGCCGTAGCCAAAAAAGCCAGCAGTACCCGGGCGGCCATGCCGTGGCTTTCTACCTTAGGCCAGCGTTGCCAGACGCTAAGCCGGTCTGAAGTGGGTAAAGCATGGCTGCTATCGGTCATAAGGCACCTGTGGTGGTTAAGTGAGTTTTTAGCCTACCAGCTTTTTTGTCACAGCACAGAGCCAGTTTTCGTCAAATGATGGTGCCAGTTTTGGGGCTGGCACCAGTCCCTTCATACTTACTGGCACACGGGCGCTATCTTGGCCAGTTCGTTCACCGTCTGGGTAAAACCATACTCCTGATTGTCACTGACGTAGTAATAAATCATGCCATTAGGCAGCAGCACCACGCCGATGCCACCAAAGCCAGACATATAAGGCACCCAGCTTGGATTCTGGCACTGTACTATTTGTGAAGCACTCAGATCATAGGCCCAGAAACCCAGCCGGTAACGGCTGCTGGTACTGCCGGTGTTCAGGCCACCATTGCTGCCTTGCTGCAGGGCACCCTGTAGCATGCCAGGGTGCAGCAGTTGCTGTCCCTGCAACTGCCCCTGTTGCAGCAAGGCAAAGCGGCCGAGCTTCAGCAAATCGTCGCTGAGTAAACTCAGGCCAAAACCAGCCCAGGGCAGTGCTACGCTGTCGTAACTGCGTCTGGATTCATAACTCAGTGGGCTCAGTGCCAGCGGCTTCCAGATTTCTTCCACCAGCAGATCCCGGTAGTAATCGGCGTTTTCGCCGGCCATTTGCCGGTAGTACTGCTGCATCGCAGCACTTAAAATGTAGGTATCCGAGCTGTGGTAAACAAACAGACTGCCCGGCGCGGCCTTACGGGGGTAAGCGCAGGCATGCTGGATTTTATCGGCATGGCTTGCCGTTAAAAAGAACTCCTGAATGGTTTTATTAGCGCCTTCATCGACGGAATCGCCAGCCGAGTCGTAGTTGCCGGTGGCCATATCCAGCGCTAGCTCCAGGCTCACATCGCTCCAGCGACTGCCCGGACATTGGGGTACCAGCGAACTGATGGCTAGTGCTTTGGCCGAGCCGCCGTACTTTTGCTCCAAACGCATCAGGCCAAAACCCGCCACCACCGACTTGGCGGTAGAATAAGAGGGCAGTGCCATCACGCTGCAATAGGGGTAATTGCCCTGGCGGGTGGCGCAGGCGCCCTGATAGTGCACGCCCTGGTAATAGACGCCATAGGCGGTGCGGTGCTGGCTGCTTTGCTCGCTACCGATGGTTGCCAGGTGCAGATTGGCCGCCGGGTAATCGCTGGCCAGCTCAGCCAGTGGCTTTTGCACAATGCGCTGGGCTTGCTCCTGCAAATAGTTCTGCACGATGTTGGCTTCATCCGCAATGGCATGGGGCTGGTAGCTGGCACTTAGCTTGCCGTGCAGGTTGAATTTAAAGTACTGGCAGGTTTCCTGCGCTATTTGATAGGCCAGATTGGACACAGAGCCATCTGCCTTAAACAAGAAGGTCATGACACCATTGTGAATGCAGTTGGCATTGACTTCCTGCAACGCAAAAGGCAGTGCCACCCGGCTGTAGCCCTGATCGCCAGCTTCCTGCCAAACCCGGCCAGGCAACAGAATGTAATCCCAGGATGGGTGACCACTTTGGATCAACTGACGTTGTACCGGCAGAAAATGAGTGCCTTTTTGCACAAACTCGAACTCAAAGGCCGGCAGGGTATCCGGTGAGGTATAGGCACTGGCCAGATTGGTGCCTTGTTCGCTGAATACGCCGGGCGTGATGGTCAGGCTCAGGGTGCCACGGAACTGATGCTCCGGGTTGGCGGCTTGGGCCGGCACCGCGTAATGGCTGTAGTTGACCAGTTGCCCCTGGGCTGTGCTCATCAGCTGGCTATAGCCCAGCGCACTGCGATTGACCTGACCGCTCCCATTCAGGCAATCGTAGTCGCAATTGGGATCGCCGTTATTGACGATATTTACATCGGATGGTTCGACATGGTCGCCATAGTCGTAGTAATAAATAGTGGCAAGGCTAAACAGGCCAATGGAAAGCAAGCGGCATTGCATAAAAGCTGTCCTGTATAAAAGCAGGCGATTTACTTTTGCATTGATGCCAGGATGGCGGTAGGGCCAGTTGTTGTAAAAAGAAAGAGCCAGTTATGGATTTGCCTACGTAAGCCTTATATGCAGTAAGAATGTAGCTGCCAGTTTGGAAGAAAAAATGGTCAGCTTACTCTGATGAGCACTCAACATTGTGCTGAAATGGTGTAAGATTAACGCATCAGGCAGGAGGTTTTCATGCAAACTTCACTTAAACAGATTGAAGAGCAAGCACTGGGGTTAAGCACGGAGGACCGTGCGAAATTAGCGGAAGTGATGCTCGAGTCATTGAACCCGGCGCTGACAGATGTAGAGGCGGCTTGGGAGCGAGAGATTGCTGAACGTATTGCTGCTTATGATCAAGGAGAAATGCCGGTCTATGCAGCTGAAGACGTCTTTGCTGAAGCAAAACGTATGATCAGGTGATGCGGGTAAAGTTTATAGCGCCGGCAAGGCGTGAGTTCCTGCAGGAAGTGCTTTATTACAACGAACAAAAGCCTGGGTTGGGAGCTGCCTTTGTTCTTGATATCGAAGAAGCCACAGTCAGAGCTGTAACTTTTCCGGAGGCTGGTTCGCCAGCCCCAATGAATACCAAGCGAGTGTTTGCTCAGAAATTCCCATTCTCTGTTGTCTATCGGCCCGATAATGAAGGCATTGTAGTTTTTGCCGTGGCGCACCACTCGCGCAAACCCAAGTATTGGGTGTCTCGAATCGTAGAACGCTAAGAAAGTAACTTTTTGCTATTTTAACCTGAAAACCGGCCAAACCGGCCATTTTCTGGCTTTTAAGCCGGTATTCCTCTACACTACGCGCCTTTTTTTGTTACCAGTGGTAAGGGCGCGGGCCAATGTAAGTGTTTTTCCTACGTACGATCCAATGAAATTGCT
>NZ_JAFIFQ010000075.1 GCF_020831925.1 Alkalimonas sp. | reverse complement strand
ACCGGAGTTATCATGAATAAGCCCACAGAAACCAATAGCGTTCAAAGCACCTTTGACCGTGGTGTCGATGCCGCCTCAGGCAGTGTTCACAAAGCCATTGACAGTGCCTCGGATGCCTCGGGCCCAGCCATTAAAAAAGCAACCGATACCGCCCACAGTACAGTGGACTCCATGACCAAAGGTGCTCACCAGGCCTCTGAAACTGTGTCGGCCAAAAGCGCTCAGTTGCAGCATCTGCAACAGCAACTCGCTGATAGCACCAGAGCCCAGATCCGCAATCACCCTTTACTATCCCTTGGGGTAGCTCTGGCCAGTGGCGCACTTTTTGCCATGTGGCTAAACCGCAATGCCGGTGAGAAGAATGCCAGCTAAACCAAACCAAACACCTGCTGATGCGGGTGTTTCTCCATCAGAGCCTGAGCTTAGTGCTGAACTGTCAGGCTGGTGGCTGCAGCTCAAAGTATTGCTGCATGACCAGCTCGAGCTGCTGACGCTGGAAGGCGAGCGGGTTGCCAGAAGCATGGTAGCTCTCTATGTGTTCGGGCTGATAGCAGGATTGCTGGCGCTGACCTTATGGTTTGGTGCATTGGCTCAAATTATTTTATTAGCGCAGGAAACAACCTTGTCTGCCTGGCAATCGCTGGGCTTGGCAATGATCGTCAATGCACTTGGCTTATGGGTTGTGCTAAACCGCTGCGCCTACTACAGCAGCCTGTTGCGCTTTCCTGCTACCATCCAAAGTCTGCGACCACCCCCGCCCCCTATCACTCTGGAAAAGAAGGAATTATGAAATGTTGGCAGCACCCGGGTTAAATCAACGGATCGAACAGCTGATGCAGCAACTGCCACAGCAACGGCAGCAACTTAAACGCCAAACAAACCTGATCACGTCAGAACTTGCGGCCAGGCTGCGCTCCCCGCAAGCTTTGATCGCAGCAACTCTGACAGGTGCACTGGTTACTCTTTGGTGGCATGGGCATGATAACAGCCCAAACTCCCTTATTGCGCATCAAGCCAAGTCCCTGCCTGGCTGGGATATCTTTTACCAGGGCCTTTGGCTGAACTTATGGCGTCCCTTGCTCAGCCATTAAGCGGATAGGTGTATCGGATAACGGCTCTCCGAGCAAACGTCGATACGAATCCTGGCTACATTGATAGCACTCGCAGGCGAGCCCTTCGATAGCGGTTCGATTTAGCAGCCGAATATTGCCCCGGCTGTAGCGGATCCATTGATGTTGCTGCATCACGCCTGCAGCCACCGTCACCCCACTGCGTCGAACCCCCAGCATATCTGCCAGGAATTGATGAGTAAGGTAAAACGAATTGCTATGAGCACGATCATGGCTCATCAGCAACCAACGGGCTAATCGTTGTTCCAAGGAGTGAAAGTGCATGCAAGCTGCGCTTTGCGATAACTGTGCCATTAAAACAAACAGATACTGCTGCAACACCGAGCGGAGTTGCGGACACTCGGGCAATAGTTGTTGCAGCTCTGCCAACTCTATACGCCAGGCTGTTCCTTTGCCCTGCACTACGGCCTGCATCGGTGCCGTACTCACGCCAAGTGCCAGGGTTACACCCAGCATGCCTTCATTGCCAATTAAACCCATTTCCAACGGTTTATGACCAGCAAGCTGAGTTACCAATGAAATAAAACCACTCATCGGAAAGTACAAATAACGGTAAGGCTGATTAGGCTCACAGAGCACAACGCCAAATTTTAACTCCACCTGCTCGCAGTGCCGCTGAAGCAGCACTCGTTCTTTGGCAGAGATCAGTTCCATCAGGTGATTGGTGATAACGGGATTAGCAGGAACAGACACAGGAGTAGCCTTCAGCACCTGGTATACCATAGCGGCGCAAGGCAGGTGCTCTGTAGCCTTGAGCAGGAAGTATAATGGATGTGATGTCCCGTCTCGGTGCGCTGAACAACTTAGGCGATACATTCAACGAGAGGGGACCACGCTTAGTGCCTGGCAGAGTTATTTATTGGAGGGTCGGTAGGGCAGCAAACGATCCGTTTCAGCTTTCACCACGGTATAACACTCGCAGCACAGCTGTTCTAACTTTGGCCTGTTGGTGACGAAAATATGGCCACGGCTGTAATCAATCACCCCTTCTTTATGCAGGCGACCAGCCGCTTCCGTAACCCCTTCACGGCGTACGCCCAGCATATTGGCAATCAGCTCCTGAGTCATCACCAGGTGGTTATCCTTTAACCTGTCTAACGACAACAACAACCAGCGGCACAGCTGCTGATCGATGCTATGGTGGCGATTGCAGACTGCGGTTTGTGCCATCTGGGTAATCAGGGCCTGGGAATAGCGAAGGGTTAAATGCAGTAAATCACCGTGACGGCTAAACTCGGTAATCAATCGTTGGCCCAGCAATCGATAAGCATAGCCGGCGCTTTGCACAATAGCCCGGCTGGTGGTGCTTTCGCCGCCCAACACCAGCGACATGCCAATCAGACCATCATGGCCAACCACGGCAATTTCAGCCTGAGCGCCATTTTCCAACACATACAACAAAGACACAATGCAGTCGGTGGGAAAATAAACATGCCGCATCACCTCACCGGATTCATACAAAACCTCTCCAAGCGGCATAGAAACCAACTCCATGTATGGAAACAACCGTTGCTGGATTTCATCAGAAAGCGCGTCTAAAAAATAATTCTGGCTTGGATGATGGTTGGTAGCCTCAGAGCATTGTATAGATTTTCCTTTTGACATAGCTATCCCCTTCCATGTGAAATAAAAGTAAGCCATGAGTATAGTTGATACTCAGGCTTACTCTGTTCGTTACCGCACATAAGAAGGTCTAGCTACTATTTTACCTGCATATTATTCTTTACCGAGGTCACACCATTTACATCTCTGGCCAAACGCATAGCAATCGGCATGTGTGAAGCTGAGCTGACAAAGCCACTAAGCTGCACCTCACCTTTAAAGGTTTCAACACTTATTTCATTTACTTTGAGCGACTCATGATTAAAAATTGCGGCCTTCACTTTGGTGGTGATGACCGTATCATCGATGTACTCGCCGGTGCTTTCACTGGTCGTAGTTGCGCCACAACCTAACAGCATCAAGCTAAAGAGACTAAGAAAAAATATTGCGTACACATTGCGGGTTTTCATGGTGAATGATCCTTTATTTGCTGTTGTTTAATAACCAACGGTAGCCAGATTGATTTCAAGGTTGTTGTGCACCTCAATCACGCCGGTTACTTCTTTCGCGATCTCGGCCGCACGATTCTTATCTTGCATGGAGGCCACCGTCCCTGTCAGGGTAATATGGCCTTTATTTGCTGCCACCTTGATAGTGTTGCGGGCAAAGGCAGTATCACGCTGTAACGCATTGGATACATCACGGTTCAGACTGTTGTCATCGACTTGCCGGTAAGTTCGGCTCTCATCGACTGACATCGGTTTCGGTTGCGTCGACGATGTGGGGGCTCTGTTATCACAGGCAGTTACTGCCACTAAAGGTAAAGCAAGCAGCAGGGTGTAGAAAGTATGATGTAGTTTCATGGATCTATCCTCATTCGGTGTGAACCTCCAGGCTATACCTACAGCATCCAACATTCTGTGCGCCATCGTACGCAGGCCACTTTTTTACTACGTGTGCCAGCGCACGGAGCAAAGCTCTTGGTTGCACTATGCTGGGTTTCGAGCTTGCGTCAACACTTCGTTCGACAGCAAGTCCACTCAGTTGGAGCTAAAAATGAACTATGAAACGCGTGATACCCTGGGCATGTACAAAGAAAGCCCGGATGGCCCTGGCCCACACCTGATGGGCGCAGATACTCTGGTTGGTAACGATGTTTACAACCATAAGGAAGAAAGCCTTGGTGACATCAAGGAAATCATGTTGGACGTCACCAATGGCCAGGTCAGCTATGCCGTGCTGTCCTTTGGCTCTTTTCTTGGTATGGGCGAAAAGCTGTTTGCAGTGCCATGGAGCGCCCTTACACTGGATACCGCCAACAAAAGGTTTGTGCTAAATGTCGATAAAAACCGCTTAAGCGATGCCCCGGGTTTTGACAAAAAACACTGGCCGAACATGGCCGATAAAACCTGGGCGAAGCAAGTAGATAGTTACTATGCAAAGGATGAACCCAGGGTGTAAACAACCATCCCCTAAGACAACCAGACCCGCTGAACCAGGCGGGTTTTTTTATGCTTTATGTTGCCTGGCGTACATACAGTGCAACGAAACAATCCCATACTAAGTCACATTTAGCTCCAAAAGGTGAACACTCATGTTAGAAACCATTATCGTGTTACTGATTATTCTCTGGGCACTTGGCCTGGTGTCTTCCTACACCATGGGCGGCTTTATCCATATATTGCTGATTATCGCCCTGGTTGTGATTGCTATCCGGGTTATTAACGGCCGAAAAATTTGATGAAACTTCTGATTAAACGAAGGAGTACAGCATGTCGCAGACCCAAGCATCAGAACAGCTCAGTTACGAGGAATTGCAGCAGCAATTGCAACATGCGGAATTAGCCGCAGAGCGTGCCTTAAGTGAGCTGATGGTGTTGCAGCAGCGCCAGGCCTTAACCCAATACTGCCATACCCCAACAAGCCAGCGGATGCAGCAGCTGCTGCAATTCTTGCTAAAGCATGCTGAGCGGCATCGCAGCGGTTTTGCCCTTATGTTTGTGCAGCTGGACCATTTTCAGAAAATTCATCATGAACATGGAACCGCATTGGCAGAACAACTGATCGAACGGACCCTGACACGACTCACTGCAGCAGTGCGCCAATGCGATAGTGTGGCGCAACTCGGATCTGACCAGTTTTTGCTGTTGATCACCGACGTCTCACGTATTTACGATACGGTGTTGGTGGCAGAAAAACTGATGCAAAAATTGGCAATGCCTAATGGTTTGCCAGTGCCTGCGTCAGCAACCTCAGTCAGTATTGGTATCAGCCGCTTTCCCGAAGATGGCAAGGATGCAACCTTGCTGATAGAGCGCGCCGCCGCATCGATGTTGCATGCGCAAAATCGCGGCGGAAATCAGTTTTCGTTGCTGCGATAAAACCATTCCTCCATTTCGTAAGATGAAAGACTTTCATCCTCAGCATATATCTTTAAAAAGCTCAAAGTTCACCACTTTAAGTAGCATCAAAACCAGCAACCATTGCTCTGTTTGCTGGTCTGATGCGTATACCCCTATACAATCACCAACGGATGCAACACCGCATGCGAACTCTTGTTTGGCTTTCATTAACGATGGCACTGCTGGCGGGCTTTGCAGCCAGCCCGGCCAGGGCAGAGGTTGTGGCCAGCAGCCAGCTGGATACGATTGTATTAGGGGCAGGCTGTTTTTGGGGTGTGGAAAAGCGCTTCGAAGCCATGGATGGGGTGCTGGATGTGGTGTCCGGGTATGCTGGTGGACAAGGTGTGACTCCGAGCTACCGGGCCATTACCCACCCTCGCAACCGGCACAACCCAAACAACCATGCCGAGGTAGTTCAGGTTCAGTTTCAACCCAGCCTTATCAGCCTGCAAACTCTGTTAGAACGCTTTTTTGAAATGCATGATCCAACCCAGCAAAACCGGCAAGGCAATGATATTGGTACCCAGTACCGCTCCATGATTCTGACCAACAGTGAGCAGCAAGCGCAGCTGGCGCGGGCCGTAAAGGCACGCTATCAGCCCCTGCTCACCGCGGCAGGTTATGGTGCTATTCAGACGCAGATCCAACCGCTGCAACAATTTTTCGAAGCTGAGGAGTATCATCAGGATTATCTGGCGAAAAACCCGAACGGCTATTGCCCGGACCATGCAACCGGAGTGCGTTTTGACAGCTCCAAATTCCAACTAAACGCACAAGTCGATAACAGCCTACTGCTAAATGGCAAGCATATCGTGATGATCGACTCTGCCAGCTATTGCCCCTATTGCGAGAAATTTAAAGCCGACGTGGTCGCTCATTATCAGGGCAAGATTCCATTGCACCTGCGACAAGCCGAGCAGTTACACCAGCTGACGATAAAGTCCCCGACCTGGGCCACCCCCACCCTGTTATTCCTTGACCAGGGTCAGGAAGTCTTTGGCGTGCAAGGCTATATGAACCCGAAGGATTTTTATCTGGCGCTGGGCTACTTTAGCTTAGGTCAGGACAGCGAGGCGTTTAAAACCGCCTTTCAAAGCGGCACTGACCGCCCCTTTTGCCAACAGTACGAGCTGTTTCGTGATACAGCGGATGGCCAGTTTATTGATGCCTTAAGCGGCGCAGCCTTGTTTGATACCCGCGATCGCTTTGACTCCGGCACCGGCTGGCTGTCATTTACCAAAGCCATCGACGGTGCCGTGATTACCCGGCCCGATCACAGCCATGGCATGATCCGCACCGAAGTTCTGGCCGCCGTATCCGGTATTCATTTGGGGCATGTGTTTAACGACGGCCCCAGAGGCAAACCCCGCTATTGCATCAATGCCACCGTGCTGGATTTTGTGGCCAGATAATACTCCCTGGCTGACAGTACTGACAATGCTTGCTTTAGCAAAAGTGAGTGACTAAAGCATGTGTAGTGCACAAGTCCATCAGATTGAACAATGGTAGCTTGTGGTGTAAAATAGCCGATAGCAGTTAGCTTTTATCTGGATAGCCCATCATGACAGTTAAAAAGAAAAAAGTGACCCAAACCATGATCTTAAGAGCTGTGGCAAGCTCAACTGCTATTGAAACCAGAGCTTCTGTAGAATCCATTGAGAAAAAATTAAAAACGAACAAACGCAAATACAGCTCCCTATTGCTCGCCCACTAAATTATGCCTCTCACTAACCTTTCCATATGCTGGTAATCACATGCAATACCAGCCTGGATCGATTTGATATAAAAGTCTTTTTGCTTATCCCACAGGCTGTAATCCAATAAACCAAGCCCAGCTTTGTGACACATATAGTCGATAAGTAATCGGCTTATTCGTCCGTTACCCTCTCGGAACGGATGTATCAAAATAAACTCGACATGGCTTCGAGCTACGTATGAGACTAACTCTTCTTTCGTTAAGTTTGGCAACCTGTCAAATTGCGATAAATAGTCAGCCTCGAACACATCCAGGCACCGGCTAATTTGCAAAGCTGAAGCGAACTGGAATCCAGCTTTACCCATATCCACATTTCTAATTTTTCCTGCCCATTCATAGACATTACCAAGCCATTGCCGGTGCCATGCTGAAATATCTTCAAAGGAAAATATCAATGACTCAGATGCTTCAGGGCTGAAAACTTTCTCATACAACTGCATTAAGAGTATTACTTCAATATCATCCATTTCATCTGCAAGAACAATACCGAGCTTATTTCGCAATACAGTGTTGTTTGAGCCTGGCTGGTATTGAGTCTCAGATGAATCGATTTCATACCTGGTCATAAGCAATTGCCACTTAGTGGGTTACTTTTAGTTTAAAAGCTCATAGCAAACAATTCAAACTGGCTGACAGCACTTGGAAATCACAACAATAAAGTAATGGCCAAAGGGCTGACCAGCAGCAGACCCAGTGCGTAGCCAAAGGCGCGCTGCCGCGCTGTGAACTCATAACCGGTTTTTAAACCAACCAAGGCTGCAAACCAGGGAAGCTGCCAAAACAGCCAAACGAAGCAGAAAGAACCAAACACTGTAAACAACAACACCAAGGTAGCCTCCAGCCAGGCTCCCAGTGCATAAGGGGTCAGCCAGAGTGCAGCCACTATCAGCAGCGTTTGATGCAGCAGGTAACAAGGAAATACAGCTCGGTTCGCAACCGATAAATAGCGATGTGGCCGATTCAGATAGTACTGAGCCAATGCCAGTAACCAGCAAGTCACTGCGACACCCTGCACCGAAAAACTCAGGCGTAACGCAAACAATCTGCCTTGCATCAATTCAGGTTGAAACTCCGTCTGGTTGATGATGAAGTAAAGGCCACATAATAGCAGGTAATTCAGGCCACAGAGCCAACCAAGCCAGCTGCGGGCTTCTGAGAGTCGTTGCCAAAAAACAGGCAACTGCACGACCAACATGCCCAGCAGGAAAAATAACAACCCCTGCAACTCGCGGATGCTATCACCACTAAACTGGTAGCGAATCAGCAGAAGCAGACTACTCCAGAGCACCAATTGCCAGTGCAATGGCAAACTAAACAGCGCCTCTAACCAACCTCTTACTGGCTTTAAAAACAATAATGGTGTGACCAATAATGCCAGTAAAGTAAAAGTCCAGAGTGAGCGTAAAAACCAGAGATGATTTACATCGACATGAGGCCAGACACCACGCTGATAATCATCAAACAGCGGATGCTGCAAATCAAAAAAAGCACGATAAAATTGCCAGTAGCTCAGTTCAAGCCCATCCTTTTGCACCATTTCCGCATACAGCTGTGGAGGCACAATCAGCCATAACCCTACCAGCAGGGGCAACAGTAAAACCACCGTCCGCTTAAGTCCGAACAAGAAGCATGATCTCCAGCCCAGGTATTTTTGCAACACAGCAGCCAGCGCAAAACCGGAAATAAACCAGATTAAAAACATCCGCCAAGGAGACGACAATAGCATCAGATATTCAAGCGAGGAGGATAAGTACTGGCTTTTGTAGTGATACCCCCAGGATCCTACATACAGCATGCCAAGGTGATACATCATCAATAAGCCAAAGGCCAGCACGCGCAACCAGTCCAGATCATAACGTCTGGCTGGATGGGAATAAGGCATAGTGTTTATAGCAACAGACATAACCACTCCATTTTAATACTCCAGGATGTACCTGATTTCAAATAACATCTCGTGCTAGTATGCATGGTGGTCGCAGACTGTCATACAGCCACTCAGCCCAGGGGTGGCAAAATGGGATAACAGGTGGAATCAGATGACAAGCGGTAAGGCTTCCTTTTTGCAATGGGTTCAGCGCTACCCCGCACTAAGCGGATATCTGCTATTTTCTTTATTCTTGGCGATCAATGCGGCAGTGAATGTCAGCTCTATCTGGACAGAGCATCAACGCGATCCAGCCAGCGATCTCCTGCTCTGGCAACCTCTGCTCTGGGAGTACAGCAGTGTGGTCAGCACTCTGCTCTGCAGCCCATTGCTGTTTTGGTGGTTCAAACATCACCCGCTGCAATTCCGGGCTCCCATCCGTCAGTTGTTGCAACATCTTGCTGCTTCCGTGGTGTTTTCACTCAGTCACATCGGGTTGATGGTGTTATTGCGCCATTGGATCTATAGCTGGATGGGTAGCAGTTACCAGTTTGGCCCGCTCAGTCGTGAGTTGCTGTACGAATACCGCAAAGACGTCTGGGCTTATGTTGTGTTTCTTTGTGGTTATCAGCTAGCTCGTTTCGTTTACTCGCGCTTGCAAGGCGAAGCTTACCAACTGGATACAGAGGATGCCGGCGAAGATAGCAGTCAAAAGGACAACAGACCATCCGATAGTTCCATCAAAGCACCGGGTTACTTTCTGGTCAAGAAACTTGATAAAGAATACCTGATCCGAGTCGAAGACATCGCCTGGCTGGAGGCCAATGGCAACTACGTCAATCTGCACAGCAAGGGCAGGATCTATCCAATGCGCGCCACCCTGGCCGCAACCATGGCGCAACTCAGCCAAGCCGGCTTTTGTCGGGTACACCGCAGCCTGGCTGTTAACCTAAGCTATATTGACAGTATCAGTTACCAAAGCAGCGGGGATGGCACCATCAATCTCAGTTGCGGCCAACAGCTACCGCTATCTCGTCGCTTCAAAGAAGCGTTCAAAACAATAGTGGCAAGCTGACTATCCTCTTGCTATAACAAGCTTGACTTGACAATGCGCAACCGGTTGTTAAAGCAGTTTGGTGCAGCAAAGGAGTAACTCTATGAAGAAAGATCCGATGAAACAAACCGGAAAAATCAATTACATTGAACTGCCCTGTCGTGATATGGCTGCTACCAAGGCATTCTTTAACCAGGTGTTTGGCTGGGGTTTTGTCGACTATGGTCCTGAGTATATGGCATTTGCAAACGCGGGCATTGATGGCGGCTACTTCCAAAGTGAGCAAAAAGCACTAACCGAATATGGCAGCGCTTTGGTGGTGCTGTACAGCGCAGAACTGGAGCAAAGCTTAGCGGATGTGAAAGGTGCCGGTGGCCACATCCTGAAAGAAATCTTCAGCTTTCCAGGTGGCCGCCGCTTTCACTTTACCGATCCCAGCGGTAACGAGTATGCGGTTTGATCGGATGTATGAATTAAAGAATGCTTTGGTTACCTCTGGTAGCAGCCATATGCCATTTCTCTTTATGTACACCTTTAAAAATAAGCCAGAGAGCTAAGGTCAGTTCTGCGATAAATGACAATACAAGAATAGGAAACACCACAGCGGAAAGCGCAGGAGCAATAAGCAAGATTAGGCTGTTGGTTAAATAACTGACACCGGCAACCATCAGCAAAACCCCAAGAAATTTTGGAAAATAGCCCGAGCGAAAGATAAGCGTTCCATAGCCAAGACAGGCAAAACCAAAGAAGATCAGCCCAAGGCCAAAGCCGTAGTCATGCAGACTTGCCAGCACCATCACCTGAGCGTGGATTTGTTCGGTCGTAAAAGCAGACAAAGAGTAAGCACTGTTCATAATGATTAGCGGTGCCAACAGCAGCAATTTATTGGCAACAAGCACAGCGGTTTGTACCAAATTAAAAGCCACAGAAAGCAAGGCCAAAGGTTTACTTACCTGCTTTAGTAAGAGGTACAGAATAACCATCACAGGAATGTCGAGCGCATGCATCAGCACATCACCGGTAATACTGAGCCGCCAGCTCGTTTCTGCCTGCAGGATATTGCTGGCTGTTAAGGCTGCATCACCATAAACGAACAGCGGCTCTCTGATAAATAGATAGCCCACCAGGCCAAGGAAAATGATAAAAAGGTAGGACAACCCGGCAACTCTGGCATAAAGGTTCGGTGCGTCTGAAAAAGAAGGCATTACGAATGTTCCTGTCATTTTCTTGCTATTTGCATCAGTAGACCAAAAGATCGTCCAACTGACAACGAAACACTGCTATATTCCCGATCCATGAAGGAACGAATACGCCTTTTCGGTCAGAGCCATGGGCAGCTGAGAAATAAAAAACATTATTTTTATAACTAAACGAAATAAAGTTTGACACCCTGCTAAAACCCTGTACACTGGCCTTGCTTGATTAGTTTGTTCGTTATTTATGCAAAACCTCGAATGTTATTGCCGTTTTAGTAACTCTCCTGTATTCATAAGTTAAAACATCTCTCACAGCACAATCGCCTGACATCAGGCATCATTATTTTTAATTAATACAGGTATATACCATGTCTAATACAACTACCGGCATCGTCAAATGGTTTAACGAAGCGAAAGGCTTTGGTTTCATCGAACAAACTTCAGGTCCAGACGTTTTTGCTCATTTCAGTGAAATCCAAAGCTCAGGCTTCAAAACCCTGGCAGAAGGCCAACGTGTTCAGTTCAGCGTAACTGCTGGCCAGAAAGGTCCACAGGCTTCAAACATCACTGTGATGTAATCGTTAAGACAGTGCCGCAGCCTTCAGAGCCACTCTGAATCCTCGGTCATCTTAACCAAAAAAGGCAACTGCATCGCAGCTGCCTTTTTTATTGGCTGTTAAAAAGGAACACCCCCTCACATTGCACGAGCCAAGCGCCGCTCTTCAACAGCAGCGTACAACACTGGCACCATCAGCACGCTGAGCAGCACAAACAGCATCCCGCCCAGGGTTGGGATCGCCATCGGGATCATCAGATCCGCGCCGCGCCCACTGGCGGTCATCACCGGCAACAGCGCCAGTATGGT
>NZ_JAFIFQ010000074.1 GCF_020831925.1 Alkalimonas sp. | reverse complement strand
GAATGGATAGTGGCAACTCGCCCACTTCATCCAAAAACAAGGTACCGCCATCGGCAGCTTCAAAACGGCCGGCCCTGTCCTGACCGGCGCCGGAAAAAGCCCCTTTGACATGCCCAAACAGCTCACTCTCGGCCAGGGTTTCCGGCAAAGCCGCACAATTGATGTATACCAGCGGCTTTTTGCTGCGGGGTGATAACTGATGCAAACGCTTGGCAAAGAGTTCTTTACCGGTACCGGTTTCACCCAGCAGTAGCACCGGCAGATCGGAGTCCGCCACTACATCCAGCTGTCGCAATACCTGCTGCAGGGCCTTGCTTTGGCCAATAATGCCACTGTCGGCCTGACTGGCAATCAGGTTGGGTTCGCTGTAACTGCGGCTTTGCCGCAGCACCCGATTATCCCGCTCCAACCGGCAGACCCGGATAATGGCTTCAATCAAAAAACTGTAGTGCTGCAGGCGGGCCTCACTGGCCGCATTAAAGGTACCGGCTTCCAGTGCATCCAGCGTGATGGCGCCCCAACATTCTCCTTCCAGATAAAGGCTCATCCCCATGCAATCATGCACCGCCAATGGCTGCTCAGACTTTCCATCCAGCAAACCATCGTAGGGATCGGCCAGGTTGGAGTCCGGCTCAAAGCGGACCGGTTGCCGGCTTGCCATAATGCTCGCCAGCCGTGGATGATGCGCCACCACAAAATGCCGGCCCAGCGCTTCGCGTGCCAGCCCTTGCATGGCAATGGGTTTTAAATAGTCCTGCTGTTTTTGTAGCCCCACTTTTTGGAGCAACACGACAGCCCCGCAGCCAAACTCCGTCATCAGATTGCTGACCAGCCGCTGCAGCCGCACCGGCGCTGGCAACTCCGTCACCAGATCCGCCAGTACGATGGTAGGTAATACCGTCATTTTCACCACTCACTATTCACCATTTAGGGTAAATAACACCACAGCTCTTAGGGTGCAATATACCATGCGGTAAAAAAAAGCTATAGGAATCAAAGGTGGTACTTAGTGGCATGGCGCTTGCTCTCACTAGGTTGGCAACCCTTATTTCAATCAGGAGTACAGCATGCAGTTATTAACCCAACCCCTTGGCAAACTGGCCACACAAATCAGTGGCGCCACCCGGGTATTTCATCAGTACAAACTGGATTTTTGCTGCGGCGGCCAGCAAAGCCTGGCCGAGGCCCTGCACAAACGTGGCCTGGAGACAGGCCCGGTGCTGGCAGCCTTAGAAGCTCTGCAGCAAAAACCGCTGGCAAAAGACTGGCGCCAGGCTCCGGCCA
The DNA here is from genome assembly GCF_020831925.1 of Alkalimonas sp. GTDB lineage: Bacteria > Pseudomonadota > Gammaproteobacteria > Enterobacterales > Alteromonadaceae > Alkalimonas. Next base: position 10,639 of record NZ_JAFIFQ010000074.1, on the reverse strand, counting down.
ATGAATTGATTGACTACATTTTACAGCGCTACCACGAAAAACACCGCCAGCAGCTGCCGGAGCTGATCCGCCTGGCACGCAGGGTCGAGCATGTGCATGGCGACAGCCCGGATTGCCCAACCGGCCAGGCCGATCAGCTGGATGCCATGCTGCAGGAGCTGGAAAGCCATATGCAAAAAGAAGAGCAAATCCTGTTTCCGATGCTGCGCCAGGGCATCTACCCGGCGGGCCCTATCCATGTGATGCAACAAGAGCACCTGCAGCACGGCGATGAACTGGCCAAACTCGACGAGCTGACCGATGGCATTCGCCTGCCGCTGGGCGCCTGCAACACCTGGACCGCCCTGTACCTGGGGCTACGCGAATTAAAAGAGGATCTGATGGAGCACATCGTGCTGGAAAACGAAATTCTGTTCGTCCAGCCCAGCCATGGCGACGGCATCTGCTGTGGCAGCTGTCAGTAGCAGATGATTGCAGGAGCAGCTACCTCTCTGTGGGTAGCGCTCCCCTTCCTTCATGGCAATAACAATGCCCTGCACCTTACTTTAAGCTTACTTCAGTACGAAAAAACACACCGAGCTGCTGGCTCTAACGCTTCTTGCTTCAGGAAGCCATGAACAGTATGCCGTGGCAATCAGGCCACCGGGTAGGACGGGAAACGGTTCTACCTCCCGATTTGGAAAGGTGAATTATGCTGATCGACGCTTATGCGCGCCGCTTTACCTATTTGCGGCTCTCCATCACCGAAAGCTGCAATTTTCGTTGCAGCTACTGCCTGCCCGACGGGCCGGATTGCAGCTCCCGCAAAGAGGAGCTGACGCTGGCTGAAATTAAGCGCCTGGTCAAAGCCTTTGCCCTGCTGGGTACCCGCAAGGTGCGTATTACCGGCGGCGAGCCCTCCTTGCGTAAAGATTTATCCGACATCATCGCTGCCTGCAAAGAAACCGAGGGCATTGAGCAGGTGGCACTGACCACCAATGGCTACCGGCTTCAGCGCGAGCTGAATAACTGGCAGCAGGCCGGGCTCGATGCCATCAATGTCAGTGTTGATAGCCTGGATGCTGCCACCTTTCATCTGGTCACCGGTGAGAACCGCCTGCCGGCGATTCTCGAAGGCATCGATCAGGCCATTGCCATCGGCGTCACCAAGGTCAAACTCAATACCGTACTGCTGCGTCAGCACAATGCCCTGCAACTGCCGGATTTTCTGGATTTTGTCCGCGATAAAGCGGTATCGCTGCGCTTTATCGAACTGATGCGCACCAACGACAACCAGGCCTATTACCAGCAGCAGCATTTGAGTGGCGCCAGTATCCAACAGCAATTGCTCAAGCAAGGCTGGCAGCTGCAGCCAAAAGGCCGCAGCGCTGGCCCGGCGCTGGAGTACGCCCATGCAGATTATCGGGGCCAGATTGGTCTCATCATGCCGTACAGCAAAGACTTTTGTGCCGATTGCAACCGTTTACGGGTCTCCAGCCGTGGCCAGCTGTTTATGTGCCTTTTTACCGAGCAGCATCAGGGCCTGCGCCATTATCTGCAGCACGATGATCCCGAACCGTTGATGCATTACCTGCAGCGGGCGGTGCTGGGTAAAGCCGAAAGCCATGATTTGCATCAGGGCAACAGCGGTTCGACTCGTCATTTGGCCATGATTGGTGGCTGAGCACCGGAGAGCATCATGAAACCAATCCGACCTTTCAGTTGTATCTTACTGGCCGGTGGTAAATCCAGCCGGATGGGCCAGGATAAGGCCGAGCTTAACTGGCATGGCCAGCCCCTGTGGCAGCATATGAAGGCACTGGCAACAGCGGCTGGTGCACGGGAAGTCATTGTTAGCCGTAATGCATCTGGTTTTGTGCCCGACCGCTATGCCGCAGCAGGCCCGCTGGCCGGCATCGACGTTGGCCTATGCCGCAGCCGTGACGATCGCGTGCTGGTGCTGGCCATTGATACCCCATTGCTCAGCGTGACCGATATTCAGCAACTGCTGGCCGTAAACACCAACAAAGCCGTTTGCTTTACCGGCCATCCGCTGCCCTGTGTGCTGCCCAATTCCCTGACGGTGCATCGTTATTTGCAACGTGTGCTAAAACAAGCCGGCAGCAATCGCTCGGTGCAGTCGCTGTTAATCGCCATTGGCTTTGAGAGCTGTCAGCCCAGCCATGGCAAGGCGCTGCAAAATACCAATACCCCGGCCGAGTGGCAGCAGGCCCTGAATGATGCTGCCAAGGAGTTTTGCGATGGCTAAAGCATCCCGTATTTTCCAACCCCTGCAGCTGGCGATCCTAACGGTATCCGATAGCCGCAGCCGCGATAACGACAGCAGCGGCGATTTGCTGCAGCAGCTGGCTGAGCAGGCTGGCCATCAAGTGCTCGAACGGGCTGTACTGCCCAATAACCGCTATGCGCTGAGGGCGCAAATCAGCCAGTGGATTGCAAGTTCAGCGGTACAGGTGGTGCTGGTTAATGGCGGTACCGGCTTTGCCACCAGCAATTGCACCGTGGAAGCGCTGACGCCGCTGTTTGATCACAGCATCGATGGCTTTGGTGAGCTGTTTCGCCTGTTATCCTTTCAAAGCATTGGCAGTGCCAGCCTGCAATCGCGCGCCTGCGCCGGCCTTGCCAACCAAACACTGATTTTTGCCATGCCAGGCTCAGGCTCGGCCTGCGAGCTGGCCTGGCAGCAGCTGATAGCGCCGCAATTGAACGCCGCTACCGGCCCCTGTAATTTTGTCCCTCACTTAAAAAACAGCATAGCCAGCAGCTGTGCAACCATCACCGACTGTGCAGGAATCACCTGATGTCCCAAATAAATCTTATAAAAGAGCCAGAATTAACCCATCTGAATGCCGATGGCAGCGCCCTGATGGTCGATGTCTCCGGTAAAGCCAGCAGCATGCGCGAGGCCATTGCCAGCGCCACCCTGCACACCCGGCCGGATGTGATTGCCCTGATAGAGCAAGCCTTGGTGAAAAAAGGCGATGTGCTGGCCGCCGCCCGCATTGCTGGCATTATGGCAGCGAAAAAAACCAGCGATTTAATCCCGCTCTGCCATCCACTGCCGCTGTCCAAAGTCAGCATCGACTTTGAGCTCAATAGCGCAACTGGCCAGATCCTGATCCACAGCCTGTGCCGGGTGCAAAGCCAGACCGGCGTCGAGATGGAAGCCCTGACCGCCGCCTCGGTGGCAGCACTGACCATTTACGATATGTGCAAAGCGGTGGATCCGGCCATGGTGCTTGGCCCCATTCAGCTGGAACAAAAAACCGGCGGTAAAAATGGCCTGTGGCTCCGAGCTGAGAAGTACGCTGAGAAACAAGCAGAGACAGGAGCACAGCCATGATCAAAGTGTTATTTTTTGCCGCCCTGCGTGAGCGTTTAAACACAGCCACAGTAGAGCTCGATAGCAGCACCTTGCCGGCCGATGCCAGTGCCGCTGCCGTGCTTACTAAGCTACAAAGCCGCTCTGCCGACTGGCAGCATGAACTTAGCCGGCAAGATTTGCTGTGCGCTATCAATCAAAGGCTGTGCCCGCTGCATACCAAAGTGAGCCCCGGCGATGAACTGGCGTTTTTTCCGCCGGTGACTGGCGGTTAAGAGAGGTTGATATGAGTATTTCGGTACTGGTGCAACATGAAGATTTTTCCATGGCGGATGAATATGCGCAGCTTAGCCGTGATTGCCGCTGCGGCGCTGTGGTGACTTTTTGTGGCCTGGTACGTGAGCTGCAGGACCATGCGCTTATCAGCATGACACTGGAGCACTACCCCGGCATGACCGAACAAGCATTGCAGACTATTGCCGAACAGGCGCAGCAGCGCTGGCAACTGGGTGCAGTACGGATTATTCATCGCATTGGTACCTTAACACCGAACGAGCAGATCGTCTTTGTTGGCGTAGCCAGTGCCCATCGCGCCGCTGCCTTTGAGGCGGCTCAATTTATCATGGATTATCTGAAAACCCAGGCACCGTTCTGGAAAAAAGAACACAGCAGCCAGGGCTCGCACTGGGTCGCCGCCAAAACAACCGATCAACAGGCCGCCAGGCGCTGGGAGTAAGCGATGCCAAAAGCTGTAATCACCGCTGTGATCGCCGGATTTCTGCTACTCAGCTGCTTACTGCCAGTAAAAGCCAGCGAGCCGCTCACCGTAGCAGCCGCCTCTGATCTGCGCTATGCACTGGATGACATCATCGCTTTGTATCGTACTGAATACCCTGGCAGTTCGCTTCGGGTCATTTACGGCTCGTCCGGCAAAATAAGCACCCAAATCCGCCACGGCGCTCCTTTTGATCTGTTTTTCTCGGCCGATATTCAGTTCCCCGAGCAGCTCTATGCCGAAGGCTATGCCATCCATCAGCCGGAGCTCTATGCCATTGGCCGCATCGTGCTGTGGAGCCCGCGGCTAAACGTAGCCGATACCCCGCTTGAGCAATTAAATACCCTTCATTTTCGCCGACTGGCTATTGCCCAACCGGCGCATGCCCCCTATGGCCTGCGCGCCAAAGAAGCACTACAGGCGGTTGGCCTGTGGCAAGAGCTGGAAGCCAAGCTGGTGTATGGCGAAAACATCGCCCAAACCGCCCAGATGGCGCAAAGTGGCGCCGCTGAAGTGGCGATAATTGCGCTGTCGCTGGCCCGTTTTCCTGAGCTGGCCCGCCACGGCTATCAGCTGATCCCGGCGGAGCTGCACCAGCCGCTGACCCAGGCTTTTGTGATTACCCACCATGGTGCCAACAAAGCCAGCGCTCATCAGTTCAGTGCCTTTATGGCCCGCGATGAGGTACGCGCTATTATGCAGCATTATGGTTTTGAATTGCCGGCTCTGCAGCCATCAGCAAGACAGGCGCTTACTCTGCAGGAAGAAAGCCCATGATCGAGCTTACGGCACAGGATTGGCAAGCCATTCAACTGACGCTAAAGCTGTGTTTGTACACCACGCTGATTTTGCTGCTGCTCGGCACCCCATTGGCCTGGTGGCTGGCGCAGGGGCAAAGCAGGGTCCGCACCGCCATTCAGGCGTTGGTGGCCTTGCCGCTGGTGTTACCGCCAACTGTGCTGGGCTTTTATTTGTTGCTGTTACTTGGGCCGCACGGCGCGGTCGGTGGCACCCTGGAGCAGCTGGGTTTTCATCATCTTGCTTTTAGTTTTACCGGCATTTTAATTGGCTCGGTGATTTACTCGCTGCCCTTTACCGTGCAGCCGCTGCTGGAGAGTTTTCGCCGCATGGGGCCAAGGCCGCTGGAAGTGGCCCAAACCCTGGGCGCAGGCAAGCTGGACCAGCTGTTTAGTGTGGTATTGCCGCTGTGCCGGGGTGGCTTTATCGTCGCCGCTACCCTGACCTTTGCCCATACCCTGGGCGAATTTGGCGTGATCTTAATGCTGGGCGGCAGCATCCCGGGCGAAACCCAGGTGCTGTCGGTACTGATTTACGATCACACCGAAGCTATGAACTACAGCCAGGCGCATCAGCTGTCGCTTGGCTTACTGATTGCCGCCTTTGTGGTGCTCTTTATTGTTTATGGCCTGAACAAACGCTTTGACCGGGGGCAGCTGACATGACAGATAGCACTCACTTCCCGTCAGACGCATGCGACAAACGTAGCTGGTGGCATAAACTGAGCTGGGCTTTTGACCGAAACAGCACCACAAACAGGCCTAAACAACCCACCGTAGCCACCGAGCTCAGCATCGCCGGTACACTTAAGCGCGGTGATTTTTGCCTGCAGCTCAACGACACTCTGCCGCTTCATGGCATTACCGCCCTGTTTGGTCGCTCCGGCTGCGGCAAAACCAGCTTGCTGCGCGCCATCGCTGGCCTGGATCGCCACCCAGAAGCTCACATTCATTTTGGCAGTACGCCCTGGCAGCACGGCAAGCACTTTTTGCCGGTGCATCAGCGCCGTATTGGCATGGTATTTCAGGAAAGCAGCTTGTTGCCGCATTTATCGGTCAAGCAGAATCTGCTGTATGGCTACCATCGGCTGAGCAAAACCAGCCCACGCCATCTGCAGCCAGCACAGGTGATTGAATGGCTGGAATTAGCCGCTTTGCTGCCTCAAAAACCAGAGCAATTATCCGGCGGCCAGCGCCAGCGAGTAGCACTTGGCCGCGCCCTGCTTAGCCAGCCACAACTGCTGTTGCTGGATGAACCACTGGCTTCCTTGGATCAGCAAAGCCGCAATGAGATCCAGCCGTTTTTGCAGCGAATTGCCCGCCAAAGTGGTATTCCGATGCTGCTGGTCAGCCATCAGCTGGACGAGGTGGTGAAACTGGCCGATCAGCTGGTGCTGATGCAAGACGGCCGCATCCACAGCCAGGGCCCGCTGCCGCAGCAATTGCTGCGGCCAGAACTAGCTGCTATCGGTGCTATGTCGTTGCTTTATGCCAATAGCAGCGGCTGCCAGGGCCATTTGTTGCAACTTACAATTGGCGAGCAGCAACTACAACTCCCAGCGCCGCTGCATAGCACCACAGCAGCGCCAGCTTCAATCAAGCCAGTCAGCTATCGGCTGCGCATTCAGGCGCGCGATGTCGCGCTTAGTCTGCAACCACTAACCGACAGCTCAGTCAGCAACCAGCTACAGGTGCGCATAACCGGCTTTAACCCAGCCCCCCACCCAGCTGAAACCCTGGTGCAACTGGATTTAGCTGGCCAGCCATTGCAGGCGTTGCTGACTAAACAGTCGGTGGAGCGGTTGGGGTTGCAGCTTGGCCAGTTGGTTTATGCGCAGGTTAAGGCGGTGGCTTTGGATTAATTGCGGTTTACTATTTGTAAACCTTGTGCAATTACGGCAAAGTACCGAAACCAGAGCATGAATGAAGGAGCAAATCATGTTAGATGTTCAGGCGATGAAGTCTTTAGCACAGCAAATCACTCAGGTTATGCCATGGGTGCAAGGGATTGATTCTGATCAGCAATACGATGAACTGCTGGCCTTAATGGATGAACTGGTTGAAGACTACGATGCGAATCAGGTGTTGATTGAGTTGCTGTTTCCTGTGCTGCAAGAGTACGAAGAAACCGCAGCGTTTTAAGGCATTTAATCAACGGATAGAGGCGCTGGATCCTGGCGTAGGAATTAGCAACAGCGATTGGCTTTCAGCTACACGCCGATTACAGCATGCCAGCCAACAACCGCTTGCTGCATTTTAGTAGGTAGATAATGAATAAAATTTGAGTTTAGACACTGACTGCTGACCACACTTGCTATGAAAATTCTTTTCCGTAACTGTAACGCATCCAAAAACTCAAACTACTTTCCCGCTCGCACCAACCGAACATAGTTATCGCTGTCGGTCTTAGATAAGTCAGAGATATTACCTTCAAAGAAGTTGACGACCCACGCGCTGGCACCAAAGTCAGCAACGCTCGACGAAGACCAATACCACCTTGATCCCGTATTGGGAAATTGTTGGTTATTGATGGCAGGATCCCAACAACGGCGCTCAACAATGGAGGCGAGCTCGTTTATATTAGGCAAGCGCCAATCATTCAAACCCAAAAAGTCATTTTCTGCGGCCTGTTGCAGGGCAGTCTGCCAATGATAATTGGTGGCGCTACCTATACAGGTGCTGCCATCCCACGTTTGACCTAGGCTGCAGCGTTGCCAGATTAGCCCAGTAGTATTATGTGTAACCGTACCATTATTATTATCAATAAAATCACTGCTTGGTGTAGTAGCTATAATCGAACTGCTTTCATCATTTGCGCACAACTCGTTGGCTGAGGTATTAAAAGTCATGCAAAGCGCCACGCACATAGAGCTGGATAAAACGGTTTGTAAAGTGATTACTTTTACCATCAGATACCTTCCTTTAAAAACATTAGCCAACACGGCAAATCTGCTGCCTACTGTCCAGCTCGCACCAAACGTACATGGACATCTTCATTCTTAGAGCCTAAGTACAGACCAAAACGGTAGGGTACGATCCACACGCTGGAACTGTTGTTGGCAAAGGGCGTCGACGACCAATATTGCGACGAAAACCAATGTGGTGCAATATTGGGGAAGTAATTGCTGTCAATCATCGGATAGGCATAACCATAATTTACTGTACTCAGTAGCTCACTAACACTCGGTATGCGCCAGTCATTCGCCCCACATAACCCTTGGTCGTTAACAGCGCTCACAAACCCTTGAGTGTCGCAATCACTCCCCACACAAGTGCCGCCATTTTGTGTACCTGCATTACCGCCATTCATGCTGCTGTCAGTGTTGTACCAAGTGTATGTATGGTTAGTATCACGCAGTTCGCCGCTACCAGCGGCTTGTTTGACTTCCCAAATCAGCCCGGTGACATTATCACGCACGCAACTCCACTGGCTTCCATCAGCTTCTGTGCCGTTTTCATCCCAGGCCACGTTTTGCAAGGCCAATACTTTACCATCGGCACCAATTTTGCTGTAATCAAAACCTGCCGCGCCGCTGCCAATTTTACTCAGAGTGCCAGCGCGCGCATCGGCATCGCGGCCAAATTCGCCATCTTGCCCTGGAAAATCTGCTACCGGACAGTCGAGGTTATTGATACCTATATTAGCGCACCAATCAATACCAGTATCATTTAACCCCCCAATAGCTACAAAGGATGATTCAGGGGTAGCGCTGACTTCATTACTAGCTAAACTTTCGGCGTTATTTACCACGGCAGTAACTACTGCATAGTAACTCGTGCCATTGGTTAAACCGGATAGAGTATAAGGACTGGTAATATTTTGCACCATCACACCAGTGTTGCTGGCGGCATAATTCACCGGAGCAATATTGGGCACTGTGTCATAGTACAGATTATAGCTAGTAGCATCTGCGACACCATCCCAGCTAAAACTTAGATGAGCATCACCAGGAGTAACTATCAGGTTCTCTGGCGCGGCCAATGTAACGACAAAGCTGGCAGATACCGTACAGGCACTTGTAACTACTCCTGTCGTGTAAGTGTTACCGCTTAAGCTACCACTACAGCCTGAAACATTGCCGATGCTATAGCCTGTATCGGCTGTTACCGTAAAGGTAGTAGCTCGGCCACTTTGCACGCTACGGTTAGCAGGGCTGATGCTACCTCCAATGCCCACGGTTGTGCTAACGGTGAAAGACTGTGGTGTTGAACCACCTGAACCAGAATCACCACTTCCACTGCCGCAGGCTACCAGAAAAGTACTGAATGTCGCTACTAATGAAGCTTTAGCTATAGCACGACTATGTGTTGTTATGTTATGCAAAAGATCACCCCTAAAGTCCTTTTAAACCGTTTTACTTTATCGTTAGTTCATAATTGCTGCCAGCCTAGTGTTAAAACACATTTGGTAAAATGCCGCAAAATACTTAAAAATGCCAACTTAAAACAGAACATCCTCAGAGATTACACTTAAATAATTGTTAATACAAAGAGAAAAAAATTAATTGGTTCAGCTGTTACTTCAAAGAATTTCACATATGTTGTTGTCTACATTTAAAACTGACAACTAAACTATATAGTCCCACATTGCCTTGGCACAGTTTCTATTTACCCAAATCAAGGGGTCAAGTCTTGACTTTGACAATTTGATTCATCAAATACTTTTGTGACGCTTACTCACAACTAAGTCCTTAACCTATAGGACTTTTCAGATCTTGACAAGCATGATGGCTGGCCCTGGCTGCCAGGTTAGCCGATCCGAACAAAAAACAAAGGTGGGACAGTCACTCAAAAGATGCACCAAACAATCGGTAGAGCGGTTTAGGTTGCAAATATTCAGTAGGTGTATACGCAGGTTAAGGCTGTGACGTTGGATTAATTGCGGTTTACTATTTGTAAACCATGCGCAATTACGGCACAGTACCAAAACCAAAGCCGTAATAAAGGAACAGGCTATGTTAGATGTTCAGGCAATGAAATCCTTAGCACAGCAAATTACTCAGGTTATGCCATGGGTGCAAGGGATTGATTCTGATCAGCAATACGATGAACTGCTGGCCTTAATGGATGAGCTGGTTGAAGACTACGATGCGAATCAGGTGTTGATTGATTTGCTGTTTCCGGTGCTGCAAGAATACGAAGAATCCGCAGAGCGTTTTAAGGCGTTTAATCAGCGGATAGATGCGTTGGACCCAGGCGTAGCCATGCTTTGGCTGCTAATTGATCAACACGACCTTACCCAAAGTGAATTTCAGCAAGAGATAGGTGGTAAATCGCTGGTATCGCAAATACTGAGCGGCAAACGCTCACTAACGCTAGGCCATATCCGCGCCTTATCCAAGCGGTTTGGCATACCAGCGGCGATGTTTGTTTAGTATTTCAGGCAGTAAATTTAAACGGTAGTTATGAGTGGGCAGACGCCAGAAACCGAACAGGCTTCAATCGTCATCCGCCCGTAAATCCGCAAAAACCTCGTCCGCTGAATAGGATTCCCCCTCTCCTTGCAAGTAGGACTGGTATCGCCGATTTGCTTCATTCAGCCAGGCTTTTTCAATTTGGGCAGGAGCTACCTTCGGGCGGGGTTCCAGACTGTCCAGCAGATGCACAATCAATTCTGCACGTTCTGAAACAGGAAGTGACAGTGCCTCAGATTCAATTAACTCAGTGGCAGGTAACATAAATACCCAAATTCGGGGTCACCCATTAGCCTCTCGGTGTCAATAGCGTAACCAAACCCGCGCGCAC
>NZ_JAFIFQ010000073.1 GCF_020831925.1 Alkalimonas sp. | reverse complement strand
GAGCGGCGGACTGTTAATCCGTAGGTCGTTGGTTCGAGCCCAACCTGGGGAGCCACTCCCAATTTAAGTTGAAATTCCTCAGTAGCTCAGTTGGTTAGAGCGGCGGACTGTTAATCCGTAGGTCGTTGGTTCGAGCCCAACCTGGGGAGCCACAAGCTTCTAAATCTCGTTCGAAATTCGGTATAAAGATTTATTTTTGCACGAATTTTTGCTTTAATCCGCCCTGTACAGCTATAACTAAAGTATAGCTTCCATATCGATTTATTCGATAACGCCTTTATTTGTGCAGGTGGTCATCGTTATGAAGACAACGTTCCAACTTGTGATTCTTCAACTTATTGCAGCGCTAATCCTGATTAGTGCCCTAATCATTGTTCAGTTGAACTTTGCGAGCCAACAATTGCAACGTGCTGAGCAACAGGCACAAACCTTTGTACAGCAATGGACTCAGCACTCAGCTAATCGTGATGGTGCAGAGCTTGGCCAACAACTCCGTATGGCCCTGCCGCTATCCCAACTTCACATTCAAAATTTACAAGGCCAGGAGCTTTATCAGTATCGAAGTGGCAACATGCCTACGGGCATGGCAGCAACGCTATTTAACTGGCAAGGTGTCGAGTTTTCGACTCAGCATATTGATGCCCCGCAACACGAGCTGCAGGTTCGTTTTCAGCTGGATCACAGTAACCAGATAGAGGCTTTAAACTCACTACTCTGGTTGATTCTGCTGCTCACCTTAGTGATTTATTTGCTCATCATTCCCGCTCTGCTTTGGTGGCAACACCAACGACTGCAACAAAGCAGCCGACAACTGAATAAAGTGATTGAGCAATTAAGCCATGATCCGTTACAAACCATTGAAGCAGACAAGCAACCAGCTGGCTTTGAAGCGGTCGTTGAAAATCTTCAGGTGCTTGCTCAACAAACCATGAAGAAGTTTAGCGAAATGTCGGCAAATGCCCGCCAGGTCACTGCTGATGCATACAAAGATGTGATAACAGGCCTGCCGAACAGAAATCGTTTTGTACAATATTATGAAGAACAGTTGAGCAAGGATGATAAAGTTGATTTTGGTATTTTTGCAATTACGCGATGTACTGAGCTGCAAAGCCTGAACCAGACCAGGGGCTACCAGGAAGGAGATAAATACATTCAAGAGGTGTGCCAAATCCTGACCAAAGCGGTTCATGCCTATGCCGACGGCCAGTTATTCCGATTGAACAGTTCTGACTTTGGCGTGCTGTTACCCAGAGTAACGGCCAAAGGAGCAGAGAACTTCGCCATTCAGCTGCAAAGCCGTCTGAATCAGTACCAGCAAACAGCAGAGTTGGAATCCGTTGCTTACACTGGGTTGGTCAGCTATGAAAGTGGCAGAGCGCTTGGCGAGCTGCTTGCGATTGCTGATACTTCCATCAGTCTGGCGCAAACCAAGCAAGCCAATGCCTGGCATTTGCAAAAAGAATCTTCCGGCTTAGAAACCGCAAGTTATGGTTATGGTAATCAGAACTGGCGTAACGTGATTGATGATGTCCTTGCCAACAACCGTCTGAACTTGCTGGTACAAAGCATTCAACCAGCAAAACGGTCCAATAAAGCCTACTCAGAAATTTTGGTGCGCTTTAAAACCCAGGAAAATCAAGTACTGCCTACAGCATCCTTTTTGGCCATGGCAGAAAAGCTCGACCGCATCATTGCAGTTGATCGGCTGATCATTGAAACCGCTCTGAGTACGATTAAAAATAAGAATATGCAGGATCAGTATTTTGGCCTGAATTTATCGCCCCGCTCAGTGCATGATGATCAATTCGTGATCTGGCTGGAGCGCCGCTTACTAAAAGATGCCACCATTGCATCAAAACTGATTTTTGAAGTCACCGAGTTTGGTTTGCAGCAGAATCTAAAAACCAGTAAACGTTTCATCGATATGGTGCACCGGGCCGGCGCCAGAGTCACCGTAGAAAAATTTGGCGTTGGGATTACCTCATTTAAATTTTTCCGCGATTTAAAACCGGATCACATTAAAATGGATGGTAGTTACACCCGGCACATTGACGAAGACAAAAACAATCAGTATTTCTTGCGTTTGATGATTGATTTAGCGCATCGCATCGGAGTAAGTGTTTTTGCGGAGTCCGTCGAAACCCAGGAAGAAAAGCACATGCTGGATTCCTTATTTGTGGATGGCTGCCAGGGCTACTACATTGGTAAACCCGCTCCGCTTTGAGTCATTAAAGAAAGTCAGATTAACCGGCAGTCTGCAGATACCCCTACTGGCTGTCGGTTGTTATCAGCCCTGCTTCAGCGCATAATATGCGCCTTAAGCCTGTAACCAAACAACCATGACCGAATTCTTACTCTTATTAATCAGTACCGTGCTGGTAAACAACTTTGTGTTGGTCAAGTTCTTAGGGCTTTGCCCATTTATGGGTGTGTCCGGCAAATTGGAAACCGCCATTGGTATGTCCTTGGCTACCACCTTTGTGTTAACCCTGGCTTCGGTTTGCAGCTATCTGGTGGATCACTACCTGTTGGCGCCTTTTGATTTGCTGTATTTGCGCACCCTCAGCTTTATTCTTGTGATTGCCGTGGTCGTTCAGTTCACCGAAATGGTCGTGCATAAAACCAGCCCAACCCTGTATCGGCTGCTGGGCATTTTTCTGCCGCTGATCACCACCAATTGTGCGGTTCTTGGCGTGGCACTGCTTAATGTCACTGCCGGCTACAACTTTGTCCAGTCGCTGGTGTTTGGCTTTGGCGCTGCAGCTGGTTTTTCACTGGTACTTATACTGTTTGCCGCCATGCGCGAACGCTTGGCTGCTGCCGATGTTCCGGTAGCTTTTCGTGGCGCCGCTATCGCCATGATTACGGCAGGCCTAATGTCACTGGCCTTTATGGGCTTTACCGGACTGGTGACCCATTCATGATGACCACTGCTCTGGCTGTACTTGGTGTACTTGCGCTGCTGTTCGGTGCCATCTTAGGCTATGCCGCTATCCGCTTTCGGGTTGAAAGTGATCCTTTGGTCGAACAGATTGACGATATCCTGCCACAAACCCAATGCGGTCAGTGTGGCTACCCTGGCTGCCGCCCTTATGCCGAAGCCATTGCCAATGGCGATGACATCAATAAATGTCCGCCGGGCGGTGAAGCAACGGTACGCAAGCTAGCGGACTTAATGGGGGTAGAGCCCAAGCCTTTACATGAAGATGCGCAGAATGCGGTGAAAAAAGTCGCCTTTATCCGCGAGGATGAATGCATCGGTTGCACCAAATGCATTCAGGCCTGCCCGGTCGATGCCATCCTCGGTGCCACCCGCCAGATGCATACCGTGATCGTGGATGAGTGCACCGGCTGCGATCTCTGTGTGGAGCCCTGTCCGGTCGATTGCATTGATATGATCCCACTGATAGAAACAGCTGAACGCTGGAAGTGGGACTTGCAGGCCATCCCGGTACGTATGGTTGAGGCGGATTAATGCAAAGCTTATTAGAACAAGTGGCTGCAGAACAACTCTGGCGTTTCCCGGGCGGAGTTCACCCACCGACCCGCAAGGCAGAACTTAGCAAAAAGCCAATTGCCAGCCTGCCACTGCCGGACAAACTCTACATTCCACTGCGCCAGCATATTGGCGTGGCCGGTCATTGCCTGGTGCAAAAAGGCGATCACGTCATGAAAGGTCAGCCGCTGACAATGGCCGATAACTCGATGTCGGTGCCGGTGCATGCTCCTACCTCAGGCTTGATCCTGGCTGTGACTGAACACACCAGTCCGCATCCTTCCGCCCTACCAGAGCCATGCATTGTGCTGGAACCCGATGGACTGGATGAGTGGCGTGAGCGTGCCCCCTTGCATTACTCACAATGTTCCACGGAACAACTCTTGGAGCGTATCCAGCAATCCGGCATTGCCGGCATGGGTGGTGCTGGTTTTCCTACCCATCTAAAATCAGCTGTGCAACAGCAAGTTGAGTTGCTGATTATCAACGGGGTGGAGTGCGAGCCTTACATCAGTGCCGACGATGCCCTGATGCAAGAACAAGCCGATACTATAGTTCAAGGCATTGAGATCCTTTGTCATATTCTTGAACCCAAAGCGGTGCTGATTGCCATAGAAGACGACAAGCCAGCAGCGATCAGCGCCATGCAGAGTGCCTGCCATGGCCGGCAGCCGTGGTTTATCCGTAGCGTACCAACCAAGTATCCTTCAGGTGGTGAAAAGCAGTTGATTCAGCTGCTAACCGGCCAGGAAGTCCCCGCCGGTCGTCGGCCCATTGATATTGGCATGATGATGTTCAATGTTGGTACCAGCTTTGCAGTTGCTCAAGCGGTGCTGCATGATATTCCTTTAGTGTCACGTATCGTTACTGTGGCCGGAGACACCCTGCAGCATCCACAAAATGTACTGGCGCCGATAGGTACCCCGGTCAGTGACTTATTGCACTTTTGTGGTTTTCAGCCTGAGCGTCCGCAGCGGGTCATTATGGGCGGCCCTATGATGGGCTTTACCCTGCCCGACTTGTCAGTACCAGTGATTAAAACCACCAATTGCATTCTGGCACCAACCCAGCAAGAGCTGCCGGCAGCCGGTGAGGAAATGGACTGCATTCGCTGTACCGCCTGCGCCGAGGCCTGCCCGGCCAGTTTGCTGCCGCAGCAACTGCTCTGGTTTAGCAAAGCCAAAGACACCGAGAAGCTTGACGAGTACAACCTGTTTGATTGCATTGAGTGCGGTGCCTGTGCCTATGTCTGCCCCAGTGAAATTCCGCTGGTACAATACTACCGCGTCGCCAAAGCAGAGATCCGCGAACAACAACGCGAAGCCTTAAAAGCCGAACAGGCCAAAGCACGCTTTGAAGCAAGACAGGCGCGACTGGAAGCTGAAAAACTGGAGCGCCAACGCCGCAACGAGCAACTGGCGGTAGAGCGGGCCGCTAAACAAAGTGCGAACGCCCCTGATGCCGTCGCTGCTGCGCTGGCCCGGGTGAAAAGCCAGCAACAACAGACGCCTGCGGATCTGGAGGCCATCAAAGCCGAACGCGAACGCAAAAAGCAGCTGGCGCGCGAGCGTCAGGCTGAAAAAACAGAGGCTCCAGCAAACGCAGCGTCAGCTACAGACCCTCGCCAGGCTGCTATTGCAGCCGCGCTGGCCCGTGCCAAGGCCAAAAAGCAAGCAGCAGCAAGTGACAGCGAGCAAGTGCACCCTCAACAAAATCAGCCAGAGCAAACAGCTACAAAGCCTGCCGAAACAGCCGCAGCCAGCGAGGCCAGTGATCCACGCCAAGCTGCGATTGCAGCCGCTTTGGCCCGCGCTAAAGCTAAGAAGCAAGCCGCAGCCTCCGCCAGTGACACCGGGCAAACAGAGCAAGAGCAGGCTAAGCCAGCAGAAACCGAGGCTGAGCAAGCAACGCAAACTGCTGCAGAGCCTGCCGATACAGTCAAAGCCGAACCAGCGCCGGATCCACGTAAAGCGGCCATTGCTGCCGCCATAGCGCGTGCTAAAGCAAAAAAACAGGCTGAAGCGACGCCAGCATCAGAAAAAACCGGGCCTGAAGAAGCAAAACCAGAGCAGGCGGATGCAGCATCAGCCTCTGCTGCGCAAACCGAAGCCACGGAGCAACCCAGCGATCCGCGCAAAGCCGCCATCGCTGCTGCCATTGCCCGGGCCAAGGCTAAGAAATTAAAGGAAACGGAGCCAAAATGAGTTTTCGAATTGCCAGCTCCCCACACCAGCACAATCAGAAAACCACCAGCCAGTTGATGCTGTGGGTGGTGATTGCCGCCCTGCCCGCCATTGCGGTGCAAAGTTATCTGTTTGGCTATGGCGTGCTGGTGCAGTTGCTGCTGGCGATAGTCACCGCCTGGGCCAGTGAAGCCCTGGTGCTGATGCTGCGCGATAAAACCATTTTGCCGCGCTTAAAGGATCACAGCGCCCTGGTCACCGCCGTTTTGCTGGCCGTATCCATTCCGGCTTATGCACCCTGGTGGCTGGTGGTGATAGGCACCGCTTTTGCCATTATCATGGTCAAGCAACTGTATGGTGGCCTTGGCTTTAACCTGTTTAACCCAGCCATGGCAGCCTACGTGTTACTGTTGATTGCTTTCCCAGTGCAAATGACCCAGTGGCTGCCACCGACTGCATTGCAGCAGCATGCACTTGGGCCATTGGATGCCGTGTGTGCGGTGATGAGTCAGGCCAGTTGTCAGGGCATCAGTCTGGAACAGCTTCGACAAGGCGTGGACGGCATGACCATGGCCACCCCGCTCGATACCGCCCGCACCGATTTGATGATGGGACTGACCCTACCGGAAAGCTATGAAAAACCGTTGTTCCAGGGCGGCGTCGGGGTTGGCTGGTTTTGGCTCAACCTGGCCTGGCTGGCCGGTGGTCTGCTGCTGTTGCAACAAGGTGTGATCCAGTGGCGTATTCCTGTCAGCGTGCTCGGTTCTTTAGCACTGTGCAGCCTGATAGCTTGGTCCGTCAATCCAGATACCAATTTCTCCCCGCTGTTTCAGCTGTTTTCCGGTGCTAGCATGCTGGCGGCATTTTTTATCGCCACCGATCCGGTCAGCGCCTCCACCACCGCCCGTGGGCGTATTTATTATGGTGTGCTGATTGGCGTACTGGTGTTTGTGATCCGCAGTTTTGGCGGCTATCCCGATGCCTTTGCCTTTGCTGTGCTACTGGCTAATATGGCTGTACCCTTGATTGATTATTACACCCGGCCACGTACCTACGGCCATAAAGCAGTGAAGGGGCGCCAATGAAACACCCGGTCACGAAAAATGCTCTGTTGCTGGCGCTGGTTGCTATCATTTGTGTCAGCATCCTCACCCTGCTGCAGCAACTAACGGCCCCCCGTATTGCCGAGCAACGGCTGGCCAACCGGCTGGCCCTGTTGCATGATGTGTTACCCGCTGCGGCCGAACAGCAACTGCTGGATGATTGCATCAGCATCACAGCTCCCGAATGGCTGGGGCGCAACAGCCCGCAGTCAGTATTTCGCTGGCGTGAGCAAGGGGTGGTCAGTGCCTTTGTGGTGGAAACCACAGCACCGGATGGCTACAGTGGCAATATCGACTTAATGGTGGCCATCACACCCGATGGCACTGTGCTGGCCGCTCGTACGCTGGCGCATCAGGAAACGCCTGGTCTGGGTGATAAAATTGAACTGCGTAAATCCGACTGGATGCACAGTTTTGCCAATCAGGCGGTGCACGAAGCCAATGTACGCAGCTGGGCAGTACGTAAAGATGGTGGCGATTTTGATCAGTTTACCGGCGCCACCATTACGCCCCGAGCTGTGGTCAATGCCATTAAGCGTGCAGCCCTGTTTATTCAGCAATACCCGGAGCTGGCCGAGCAGCCAGCCAATTGTGAGGCCTTTTAAATGAGCCAAAACTACAAGGAACTTGCCACCCAGGGGCTCTGGAGCAACAACCCGGGCCTGGTGCAGCTGCTAGGGCTTTGCCCCTTACTGGCGGTGACCAATACCGTCACCAATGCCCTGGGGCTTGGTATCGCCACCTTGCTGGTACTGCTTGGATCCAACCTGGTAGTATCTGCCATTCGCAACTGGGTGCCCCGGGAAATCCGCATCCCGATTTTTGTGCTGGTCATTGCCTCTTTTGTGACCGCTGTACAGCTGCTGATGAATGCCTTTACCTACGAGCTTTATCTGGCATTGGGGATCTTTATCCCGCTGATTGTCACCAACTGCGCCATTATTGGCCGGGCAGAAGCCTTTGCCTCCAAGAACCCAATGCTACCATCGGCCTTTGATGCGCTGATGATGGGGTTGGGCTTTGCTGCCGTGCTGCTGGCGTTAGGGGCCATGCGTGAGCTGCTGGGCCAGGGCACCTTATTTGACGGTGCCGATGCCCTGCTCGGCCCTTGGGCGCAGGCGCTGCGAGTAGAAGTACTGGCGCTGGATCATTACTTTCTGCTGGCGCTGCTGCCCCCTGGTGCCTTTATTGGCATGGGCCTGCTGATCGCCGGCAAGAACGCCATCGATCAGCGCAAACAGCGTAAGCAACAGGTGAAAACGGCCATTACCCGTGCCCGGGTAACCGGAACCATTGTGTGAATAAAACGAGATGAATAAACAAAAGCGCATCGAGCTACTATCGCGCCTGCGGGCCGCCAACCCGGAGCCAACCACCGAGCTGGAATACAGTTCGCCTTTTGAGCTGCTGATTGCCGTGTTGCTATCGGCTCAGGCGACCGATGTCGGTGTCAATAAAGCCACCCGCCATCTTTTCCCGGTGGCCCGCACCCCACAGGCCATGCTGGATTTGGGTGTTGATGGCGTCAAGCATTACATTAAAACCATTGGCCTGTTTAATACCAAGGCCGAAAATGTGATTAAAACCTGCCGCATTCTGGTCGAGCAACACGGTGGTGAAGTGCCGGAAAACCGCGAAGCGCTGGAAGCTCTGCCCGGTGTCGGCCGTAAAACCGCCAATGTGGTGCTAAACACTGCCTTTCGCTGGCCGACCATTGCCGTCGATACCCATATTTTTCGGGTCAGCAACCGCACTAAATTAGCACCGGGGAAAAATGTAGATGCCGTTGAGCAAAAGCTGCTGAAAGTTGTGCCGGCCGAGTTTAAACTCGATGTGCACCATTGGCTGATTTTGCATGGCCGCTATACCTGCGTGGCCAGAAAGCCCAAATGCGGCTCCTGCATTATCGAGGACTTGTGCGAGTTTAAAGAGAAAACCGAGTAAACACATGCCCGCTTTGGCGCTAAAGCGGGCATAAACGCTCTATTCAACGGTTCTCTTGCAGGTCTTCTACCAATTCCCGGTGCACACAAACCGCCATGCTCTTAGGGCGGATGGGCAGCCCCCGGCCCTCGAGATGCGCACGAGTAAAGGATGCGCCAAACAACAGGATCATGGACGTATAGTTAACCCAGAGCAGCAGCAGTGCCAAAGAGCCGGCTGCGCCATAAGCCGATGCTGTTGCGGTATACGCCAGGTAAATGGCAATAAGGGAGCGGCCAACGGTAAATAAAATGGCCGTGATAAAGGCACCCAGCAACACATCCTTCCAGGACAGCAGCACATCAGGCAGGATCTTGAACATGGCCGCAAACAGCAAGGTGATGACCAGCAGTGACAAAGCAAGCTCCATGCTTACCATCGCCCAACCAGGCACCGGCAGCCACTCCTCAGCAAATACCATGATGCTGCGCAATGCCACCGACAATAACAGCGATACCATCAAAATAAAGCCGATGGCCAGGATGATCGTCATGGATAGCAAACGGCTTTTGATAAACCCCCACAGGTTATTCCGGGTAGGACGAGGGGCAACATCCCAAATCTGATTCAGCGACTGCTGCATCTGCGCAAACACCGTGGTTGCACCGACGATGGTGGCGACAATTCCAATCAAGGCAGGCCAAATCCCGCTTTGGTCAATCTGAGAATTCACCACCGCCGTTTGCACCACCCCGGCAGCTTCCGGGCCCAGCGTTCCTTCTAACTGCTCAAATAACTGCCCCTGAACGACGCTCTGGCCCAGAAAAAAACCGACCAAAGCCACCACCACCACCAGAATGGGGGCAATCGAAAAAACGGTGAAAAATGCCAGCGCCGCGGCATAAATAAAGGCCTGGCTGTCCAGCCAGTTCCGTACCGCGGCAGCAAAAATACCAAGCCAATGCCTTAGTGCAGCAGGCAGTTTAGTGTTGAAGCTGGAAACCATAATCAAAGTACCTATGCATTGGAGGCGAGGCAGATGTCACTTTAGTTGCTTTACGCGGCGCCAAGTCTTTAACCTAAAGCAGTTTATCGAAAGGGGCAAGCAGCACGTTGTCGCTTCTTAAACCGAACGACAAAAGCGTCTGGTTATGTTTTATTCGTAATGGCTCCAAAGACGCAATACTTTTATCACTTTTTCTTCTGCAAGCACCTGGTAGACCAAGCGATGTTGAATATTAATACGGCGTGAATAGGCCCCGGCAAGATCGCCAATAAGTTTTTCAAACGGAGGTGGCTTGCGGTACGGATCTTCGGCAATCAGTGCTAACAGTTCCTGAGCTTTGGGCTTGAGGCCGCTGGAAGCCAGTTTCTTCGCATCCTTTTGGGCTTGCCTGGTGTACACCAACTTCCATGTCACCAGTCCAGCTCCTCATCACATTCCTCCACCGGGGTTTCCATACCCTCACGAACAGACTCACGCATACCCGGTACAGAAAGCAGGAAAAGTGTTTCCTGAATGGCCGACCAGTCTTCCTCGGATACCAGCACAGCTTTGTTCCGCTTTCCCATAATAACGATGGGCTGATGGGACTCGGCAGTTTCATCAATCAACCGATAAAGGTTACTGCGCGCCTCTGTTGCTGTAATTCCTGTCATGATGCACCTTTTAGGTGTTTAACTTTCAAGCTATTGTACGCTTTTAAGTACGTACGTCAATACGAACGCCATGTTGCATTAATTCATCAGCCAGACTGCCGAATCTTCACTGCGCTCTATGGCTGGCTGACTGTGTTATGATCCACTGCTCATCGGCAGCAAAAACCTGTGAAGGAGTTCTGTATGCGTTTATTACACACCATGCTGCGGGTTGGTGACTTGGAGCGTTCCATTGCCTTTTATACTGAGGTGCTGGGCATGCAACTGCTGCGTCAATCCGAAAACACCGAGTACAAATACACGCTAGCCTTTGTGGGCTATGGCCCGGAGTCCGAGCACGCGGTGCTGGAGCTGACCTATAACTGGGGCGTGGATAGCTACGAGCTTGGCACGGCTTACGGCCATATCGCACTGGAAGTGGATGATATTTACCAGGCCTGCGACGACATTCGCAGCCGGGGTGGCGTGATCAGTCGCGAGCCCGGCCCGGTCAAAGGCGGTCGCACTGAAATTGCCTTTATTAAAGATCCCGATGGCTACGCCATTGAATTGATCCAGAAAAAGAGCCAAAGCTAATCCAGCAGACCTGGCGGGTCGTATAACATCCTAATCGTATTT
Organism: Alkalimonas sp.; assembly: GCF_020831925.1. Lineage (GTDB taxonomy): Bacteria > Pseudomonadota > Gammaproteobacteria > Enterobacterales > Alteromonadaceae > Alkalimonas. The sequence continues at coordinate 1,391 of NZ_JAFIFQ010000073.1, read as the reverse complement.
ATTGTGGTGTGGGATGATGATGTCAGAGCAACTAGCCCTGTTTCCGCTGAACTGCTTGCTGCTGCCGGAAGGCAAAACCCGGCTGCGGGTGTTTGAGCCCCGTTATGTCCGGCTGGTAAAAGAAGCGACTGCCGGTAAGCGCGCCTTTGCCATGGCGTTGTTAAATCCCCTGGTCAGCCAGCACCATCCCGATCGGATTTTTCCTTTTGCTACCAAGGTTCAGGTGACCGACTTTGATGTGCTGGATGATGGCCTGCTCGGGATTGAAGTCTTGGGGCTGGAGCGAGTGCATATTGAGAAGCGCTGGCAGGAAGCCGACAAGCTGCATGTGGCAGACACAAAAACAGTGGCTTTCTGGCCGTCGCAACCCATCAGCCAACCGCAGCAGGAGTTGCAACAGAGTTTTAGTCAATTATTGAAACGTGAACCGGAGCTGGCCAGCCTATATCCGCAAAGCAACACAGCTGACGCCAGCTGGCTGGCAGCGCGCTGGCTGGAGTTACTGCCGCTGCCGCCACTTTTAAAAGAACATCTGGCCGAGCAGGCCACGCCGGAAGCCTGCCTGCACTATTTACAGCGCTGCCTTAAGGCTGAATCGATTTAAGAGCAAAGCGCTCGTCGTCAATCATTACCGCCACCAAGCGCCAGTGCTCTCCTGCCCGCTGCAGCGTGTAGGAGGTATGGCAGTTTTGCAGTACCTTGCCGTTGGCATCGCAAAAATACCAGTACAGACTGGCAAACACCATCGACTCGGACAAACGCACCAGATGCTGCACCCGGTTTTTCACCTGGGCTACTCCCAGACTGCGGTACAGGTTAAACTGATGGCGAATGGTTTTCTCCAGACTAGTTACCTCGGCCATCATCAGCTTGCTGTCGTCGGTTAGAAACAGACAAGGCAAAGAAAACAGCTCAGTCACTTTATCTACATCAAAACTGGAGTAGGCTTCAGCATAGAGCTGAAAGAATTGTTCAACCGCCTGTCGCATGGCTAGTCCCTTAGTTAATCCCTAAATATTTATGCACCTGCACACTCAGGCGCCAGTTATGTTGTTTGCATTGCTCAATCGCCAGCCGGGTTGCTTTGGCTTTTTGGCTGATTGGTTGCAAGTACACCAGCCTACCCGAAGCAGGAACGCGCTGCAACAAAGCCTGCAATTCCTCAATATCGCGCTCACGCGCCACCGGGTGCTTGATTTCATTGGCCCGCAGCAGTGCCGAGTCCAGCACTTCATACCCACCCTTCATATTGACCTTGGGCGACACCGTGACCCAGGTCTCGCCTGGTGCCAGCACTTCAAAAGTACCGCTGGTTTCAATCTGAGTGCTGTAGCCCTGCTGATGCAGCAGCTCACACAGCGGGTTTAAATCGTACAGGCAAGGCTCACCAC